>QHXN01000091.1 GCA_003222975.1 Acidobacteriota bacterium
TTCCCTCCCCTGAGGAGCGCCCTTGCCCCGAACCTGACCCGGAGCTGAAGGAAGTGCTCGACGACATGAGGCGGCGCTACCGGTTGCAGCGCGAGCGGGTAGAGTGTGAGCCTGAAGGCAAGGATGCGGCTTGAGGGGCCGTATTTCGCGCGCTAATGCCCTTCCCTGTCCATTTCCGGCTTCAATCCACTCGACACAGACAGGTGCGGATTCAGCAGAGGGCGAATAAACGCGACTCTTACCATAAATCGTAGAGGAGGGCGGCGCGCGCGGTGATATTCGAGTGGGACGATGAGAAGGCGCAGGCCAACCTGGAGAAGCACGGCGTCAGCTTCGGCGAGGCCACGGAGGTCTTCTACGACCCGAACGCGCTCGTAGATTACGACTCGGAGCACTCGGAGGAAGAGGCCCGATTTTTCATCATCGGCCTGTCGAGCCGGCGGCTGCTCTTCGTCATTTACGCCGAGCGCACGGGCGACGCGGTGCGCATCATCTCGGCCCGAAAGGCCGATAAAGCGGAGCGGGAACATTATGAGCGAACGAGACACCCGTAAGCCCCTGGTCTTTTCCGTAGTCGAAGACGACGGCGAGAACGTGACCATCGAGATTTCGGAAGAAGATTACCGGCGCGACCTGGAGGCCGGGATCGCCGAAGAGGACACACTCAAGCCCGGTCGCTACAAGATGAAGCGCGGAGGCTTCCTCGCCCGCCACCCCGAGCTGAAGATCAAAGACAGGAAGAGGGCGTAATTTACGGAGAAAATGTCGTGAAGACCATCGTTCTAGCCAACGCCAAGGGGGGACAGGTAAGACGACCGTGGCGGTCAACCTTTCGGCCTGCCTCGCGCTCCACCACGGCAAGCGCGTCCTCGGCATCGACCTCGACCCGCAGGGGAATTTCGGCATCTCCTACGGGATCGACCCACGCCAGCTGCAGCGCACCAGCAGCAGCCCGAAAGGACTCTCCCGTGGCGGCCATCTTGATTGTCGACGACGACGCAGTGATCTGCGAGGTGCTCTACGACCTCTTCGCCGAAGAGCACCTGTGCCACACTGTGGAAAGTGCCGAGCGGGCCCTCCCACTCTTGGAGTCCGGCCACTACGACGTGGCCGTCGTCGACATTTCGCTGCCCGGCATGAGCGGCCTGGAACTCTCGGGGCTCATCCTCCAGCGCTGGCCAGAAACAGCCGTGATCGTCGTCACCGGGATCGATTACCGGCAGTACTCAGGCGAGTTGACTAGGATGGGCGTGTTCGACTACCTGATCAAGCCCTTCCAGCTCCAGGAGGCGCAGGGCAAGTTGGCCAAGGCGGTCCTCAAGCGCGAGCACTGGCCGGAGGCCGTCAGGGAGAGCGCCGAGCGGGCACTCGGCTCCTACGGGCGCGCGCCAGCGCAGGGGCGCGGGTGGGGGCGGGAGCGGCGGGGCTCGCCGCGGCACAGGGCGAGGCGAGCGGCGCGCCTGCTCTTCACCGCCGCCCCGGTGGCCGGCGCGGCACTGCCCGCGGCGCTGATCGGCCACACGCATGACATCAGCAGGACGGGGCTGGCGCTGGTCGTGCCGTGCGTGCGGGAGAGCGACCGCGCCTTCTACGGCAGAGCCGGGGCGCTGCGGCTCACGCTGGGCCTTCCGGCTGGCAACGTCGAGATGGAGGCCACGCCCGCGCGCTACGACTGGATCGAGGCGGGCTTCCCCGGCAAGGGCTTCCTGATGGGCGCGCGGATCACGAGGATGGACGACGACGCGAGGGCGCTCTTCGACCAGTACCTGGGTGCGCTCGGCTGAGTCCCCGGCAGCCAACTCCCGCGCGAGGCAGAGGCACCAGGAGTTAGTCGAAGAGGTAGATGTCGATGTCACCGAACCACTCCTGCAGGTCGGCGTGTGTGATCATGCAGGGTGGCGTGCTGGGCATGCGTGAGGGTATTGCGGCGAGGGCCGTGGTGTCAATCGGGGGGATTAATCCCGCTGTAATCTCGTGGTGATGTCTTGGGCTACCTCGCGTGCGGTGCGGTCTTCCGTCTCAACAGGCTCGCCAAAATGGGTGTCGCGGTGGGCTTCGGCGCACTCGACTATTCGGCGCGCAATCCACTCCGCTCCCGGCCCTTCGCTTCTAGTCCCGCGTGCCACAAGGCGCTTTTTAACCGTCGGCAGACTGGCCTTTAAGCAGAATACCCTCAGCTCAGGGTCAAGACACCTGAGACCTATGACGATCTCGTCAAAATAGGCGCGGCGGCTGAAAGTCATCGGGACTATGACTGGGCCGGAAGCGAAGAGTCGAAACAGCCTGACGCCCGCGACCGCTGACTTCCGCCACAGATCAATGTCTTGAAAGTCTCCCGTCCCCGACCCTTTCAAGTTGACCCACTGCGGCAAACGCATCATGACCATCCCAGCCCACTCAGGATCATATATGGCGCTCCCCGTGAGGGCGTCGCGTAGTAGTTTCGCCACCGTAGTTTTGCCTACCCCGAACGAACCATTGATCATCACAATCATGGTGAGCACTCGCGGGCGAGAAAATCGGCTCACTACAATGTAGGATTCCTGACCAAGGCTTGACCATTAATGATCTCGAAGTAAAAGGTGAGCCTTCCCTCGACCCGAACGCTCTCGCCCGTGTTGCTCGTCGCGTTACCGAACCTCCACTTTTTGATCGCCTCCAGCACCGACTTTTCGATGTCGGGATCGGGGGCCTCTAACATTTTCACGCTAACCAGCCTGCCGCTCTCGTCAAGCTGGAGGAGGGCCACGGCCCTTCCCTGTTGCGGATCGGATGGCGGGGTCGTTCATGTCAACCCAGTACTCGCTCGACCACCTGTGCACAGACCTCCGGCGAAAGACGGCGGGTAGCGCCATGCGGCTCGCGGGCAAGTGCGAACTATTACCTCTCGCATTTTGGCTATGTGTGTTAGCGCACAGACTAATGCCCTTTCGAGTGATTAACTCACCTCCAGACTTTAAAAGTCCGACGCACGACGAGAACTAGCGACACCCTCCTCAGGCTACAGAGATAAGATTGCTTATCTTTGCTTGTTCAAGGTTGGAAATGACCCGCCACCCAAAGGAGTAAAAAATAATGCTGCGCTCACTAATCAACAAATGCCTGGCAATCGCCTGCCTGAGCTTGATCTTCATCTTAGCTTTCGGAGCATCAGCGCACCGGCAGGACTTTCGCGTGACGGAGGCGTTTCTCAAAACGGACGACGCGCGCTTGAGCGGGCCGTGCCCGCTGAAGGTGGCCTTCAACGGCTACATCACGGCGAATGGGCCGGGCAAAGTGAAATATACCTTCACCCGCAGCGACGGCGCGACGGCTCCGATCTACGCAATGGAGTTCAAAGAGGCCGGGAGCCAAGCGGTCAGCACCGACTGGACGTTGGGCGATGCGAGCGCGCTGCCGCACTTCGAAGGTTGGCAGGCGATCAGGATTCTCTCGCCGAACGAACTAAAATCCGACCCTGCCTTGTTCGAACTAACTTGTCTCAGAGAGACGTCTCCGCAGAGTAGGCGACCGAACACAGTTGACAGAATTACCTCTCTGCTCGCTCCCGGGGTTGGGCCTTCTCAAACAACTAAAGGACAATTCATCGCTTGCCCCGTCAAAGAGACGCGCACGGAGGTAACAACTTCACTGCCGCAACCGTGGTGGAACACGCCGCAGATCGGCAATCTGGAGCGAGTGAGCGTGCAGACCATCGGAGGCAACCGAACTCTCGTCTGCGAATACTCGGCTTATGGTCGAACAGTCAGTATCATGCGCAGATTCCCTGAAGGCACGACCGATTGCACAGCAGAAGACGACGGCTTCATGTGCCATTGAAAGGCGAAGGCTTGGCCGAACTCTCAGCAGAGATTCAATGCCGCCGAATTTGATGTCGTCCCGGGTGTGGGAATCCGGCTCGGACCGATTCCTTTGTTCAACCGTGTAAATGACCCACTACTTCTTATTCCGCCTCCCTCTTTTTTCTAACGTCAGAAACCGACACCGCAGGATTTCGTGTGTAAAGCCGCAACTGATATCATCGCCTTTTTAAGTCTCTCGCCTCGCCTGCGGGAGGCTGGCCCAACTTGATACCCCGTGAGCGGCTGGGATCGTCTTCCTCTTCGATGAGTGGCCGCACATATACCGAAACTCAAACTTCACGAAGGTTATTACAAGTGAGCATGTCAGAACCGGACGAGTTCCTCATCCCGCCTTACGGCGGCAGGCTGGTTAACCTGAGCGTTCCTGATGAAGAACGGGAAGAGTTGCACGCACGCGCCGCGGTCATGCCATGCATCCAGCTTACTTTACGCAACGTCTGCGACCTTGAGATGCTCGCCGCCGGCGCTTTCTCACCTCTCGACCGCTTCATGGGCCGCGCCGATTACCATCGCGTGCTCGAAGAGATGCGCCTCGCCTCCGGCGCTCTTTTCCCTCTCCCCGTCACCCTCCCGGTCAAGCGCGACGTGGGCATCTCGCTCGACGCGGAGGTCGCGCTGGCCGACTCCTACAACAATCTGCTTGCCGTCATGCGCGTCGAGGAGATTTACGAGTGGGATCGTGAGCACGAGGCCCGTCTCGCTTACGGCACGACTGACCTGCGACATCCCACGGTCGCCGAGATGAATTCGTGGGGCGAGCTTAACATCAGCGGGCGGCTGCGCCTGCTCGCGCCGCCGCAGCACTATGACTTCCGCCCCCTGCGCCTTAGCCCCGTCGAAGTGCGCGGGAAGCTGGCCGCGCTCGGACGCCGTAACGTCGTCGCCTTCCAGACGCGCAACCCCCTGCACCGCGCCCACGAAGAGCTGACGGCCCGCGCCGCCCGCTCTGTTGACGGTGCGTTGCTACTTCACCCCGTCGTCGGCCTCACCAAGCCCGGCGACATAGACCACTTCACCCGCGTCCGCTCCTACAAAGTTTTAGCCGAGCATTACTATGACCAGCGGCGGACGGTGCTCGCGCTGCTGCCGTTGGCGATGCGAATAGCCGGCCCGCGCGAGGCGCTCTGGCACGCCATCATCCGCCGCAACTACGGCGCGAACTACCTCATCGTCGGGCGCGACCACGCCAGCCCCGGCAAGGACTTGCGGGGCCGTCCTTTCTACGGGCCGTACGACGCGCAGGAACTCGTCGCGCGCCACGAGGCGGAGACCGGCGTCGCGCCTCTGCCTTTCTCCGAGTTGGTTTACCTGCCCGACGAAGACCGCTACGAGGAGAGCGGGCGCGTCCCCGACGGCAAGCGCACGGCCTCAATTTCGGGCACGCAAGTCCGCGAGCAGTACCTGCAGCGCGGCTGCGCATTGCCGCGTTGGTTCACGCGACCCGAGGTCGCCTCTATCCTCGCGCAGGCTCACCCGCCGCGCCACCGCCAGGGCTTTTGCCTCTGGTTCACGGGCCTCTCCGGCGCGGGCAAGTCAACGACGGCTGAAATCATGGCCGTTAAACTGCTCGAACACGGGCGGCAGGTGACCGTGCTCGACGGCGACGTGGTTCGCACGCACCTCTCGAAAGGTCTGGGTTTCAGCAAGGAAGACCGCGACACGAACGTCCGCCGCATCGGATTCGTGGCGGCCGAGATCGCGCGCCACGGCGGCGGCGTCATCTGTGCGGCGGTCAGCCCTTACCGCTCGACGCGCAACGAGTGCCGGGCGTTGGTCGGTGCAGATCGTTTTATCGAAATCTACGTTGATACGCCGCTCGAAGTCTGCGAGGCGCGCGATACCAAGGGCATATATCGGCAGGCGCGCGAAGGCAGGATCAAAAACTTCACCGGCATCAACGACCCCTACGAGCCGCCGCACGGCCCCGAAGTCCGCATTGACACGGTGAGACGCACGGCGGAAGAGAACGCCGAGATAATTCTTTCGTATCTCATCGAACAAGGCTTTGTCCTAGCCTCTCCCTTAAGTAATGAATAACGGACTACGCTGAGTCAGCTCGATGTAGGACTTCTCGTAAAATACTTGTCTTGTCCGTGACGTGTGGGGCCGCCGTCCGTGCCCCGACACACGGAAGCGATAGCCGCGACGTGATAAGACGGTTGTGTCCTGAAAAACTTGACCATCTCAGATGCGCAAGGGCAGGCGAAGTTTGTCGCTTCGCTGTTCGGGATCACCGCTTAGCGTGATGCGTTCGACGAACTTCCGCGCTTGAAAATAATCTTTGCAACGCAACCTCTCGGCATGCCGCGCAGTGTCTTCACCACCCAGACCAGTAACACGCCCGAAGTCATAAACACCATGAGGTTGAGCCACGTGGCGCCGATGAGGCCGAAGTGGTGTGTCGGAACGGCCTCGGCATGTGTTTGATAGAAGGATTGAGATAAAAGCAGCGCCAAGACCTGTCGTGAGTAAGCATACCACCACGCGTAGCCCGCGCACGCCGCGATGAGGGCGGCCGAAGTCAACCACATCCACGCGACCCTCCGAGCCCACAGGCCCGCCACGGTAACCAGCAGACACAGCTCTATGAGTATCAGCACGCGCGTGACCGTACTCGCGGTTAGGGCGTGCGACTCGGCCGCCCTGAAAAGCTCTAGGGCTAGGGCGATTGTATGGAGCGCCGCGGCGAATACCGCTACGCCGAAGGCAAAGCCAAAGTCTCTGGGCTTGATGTACCTCTTGCCGGACGCCCTCCTGCTTAATCCTTCTTCGATCATAGGTAAGCTCCGGGCCAGTCGCCCATTCGCGCGCCACGCATATCTTACGCTTACCCGGTTCCGGCGCAAATCCCCGTGGGCCGTGTTCGGCCGCTACAAAAAAGCCGCGCCCGGGTTTAATACCCTATGGGCGCGGCGTTCATTTCACTGTGCAAAGAATCTCTTTACTTGCAACGAGCATTCGCGTCGCCTGCCGAGACGAGGGCTCTACCGGCAGGCTTCGATAATCTCGTCGTAGTTCTTTAACCCGGCGAGGTCGTGACTGAGGGGGCCGAGCCAGCCGGGTGTCGGCGGCTGTCCGGCCGCGTGCAAGAGTTCGTGGGTGAGAACATCGCTCAACGACACCGTGCCGAGCCAGAAGGACCGGCCGACGAAGGCGGAGTCGTGTAAGAAGATGTGCGGCTTGCCGTCGGTAGTGAGCACCATGCCGTCGAGTATGTAGGGGACTGTTCCCCCTTGCGCGCGGCACGTGCTGAACTCCACCTGGTAAGCGTTGCGCGTCTCGGTGTAGAGTAGCCCTAAGTCCCCGGCCTCCTTGACGTACAGGTCTCGCGAGTACTGAATAACGATGCCCGACTCCCAAGCCACCTGCCACGGGCTCGGGAGACCTGCCGCATGGAACGCCTCCCTGCATTGTCCGCCGAGCTTCGGCAGAAGAGCCTCGCGTATCAACGCCTCCTCCCTCTTGCTGAAGCCCTTGACGACTATGCTTTCGTCGAAGACCGAAGAGTCGACGGGCTTGGCGACGACGATGACCTTGACCTTATCCGTGCGATCCGAAATGGGCCAGGAGTCGACAATCGCGGCCGCTAGGATCACACAGCAGAAGCTAATCAACACGCCCCGCGTGCTCATGGTAAGACTTCTCCTTTCAACTCATACGACTGGCGGCGTCATTTCCGCAGGTCGGGCACGGCAGCGTAGCAACTCGGTCACGCGCCAACGCGCCCGAGGGTTCGTCCCCTTTGTCTTCCGGCGTGCGCCGGGACGCTAACGGCCTTAAAACCCTTTGCGGAAACTACCGTCCGCCCCTTGCCACAATCTCCTTCCTTCCGTAGAATGCGAAAGGAGTCTTGCGGCCTGCTCTTTGAGCGGCCCGACGAGACTATCGTCACGGGCGGATCTGGGCTTTGCCGGCTGCTGATCCGCCCGTAGTCTTTGTCAGTGCTACTCCGCCTCTACAGTCTTCGACCTCCTCTCCAACGTCTCGGGATTACTCCCCGCCGTCGGCTGCTCGTTTGAGTCAACGGTTCTACAAATGTCCGACCCCGCCGCGGAGGTCGTGCGTGTGATCGAGTCTCCGTAAACCATCGCCCCGCTGCCGCCCGACTCCGAGCACCCGTCCCCCTTTACCAGAAAGAATGCGTCGGCAGTCAGGAGTGTGACGTGCACCCGCGCGGAATCTGCGCCTTCGGTCAGGTACGTCACGAACACAACCTCAGTGCCCCGGCCTGAGGCAGGCTCGACGGGCGCGCCCCCGCCGTGAAACAGAATGCCCTTCAACGCATCGAACGCGCTCTGCATGTTCGCGCGCCACTGTTTGCACTGGTCGCCGACGTTGTGGCAGAAGCCCTCGTCCATCTTGACGCGGCCGCCGCTCACGTCCGCGATCCGCGTTAGCTTGCCCCTGTAGCTGTTCTTCTTCTGCTGCAACCTCTTCGGGGTCGCGTTGGTATGAGGGTCGAATCCGACCTCCTGCCAACTGACCCGTGTGTCCGCACTCGACTCCGAAAAGTTCGTGTCGTTGTCGAGCGCCATCGTGTCCACGGCGTTCGTCGTGTGGACGGCGGGTCTGGCTTCGGGTGCGCGCGCGATCGCGTGTACTTCGACCGGCCGGCTCGACGCCAGACTTCTGAACGCCCAGAAGGAAGCGAAGATGACAAGACACTGCACGCCGAACGTGAAGGCGACGCGCCTTCTGAACGACCACGGGGCCGCGCCCCTCGCCTTCCGCGGGCCGTCTCCGTCGTCGCCGGCCGCGAGCGGCAGCCCGCCCGCGACGACGAACGTCTCTTCGTCGGCCGTCTTACGCGCGCGCGCGCCGATGAACCTTGCATGTACCCTGACCATCCCGGGACATTCGTCCTCCGACATGCTCAGGTCGAACGTGCGGCCGAACCCCAGATCGAACGTCCTTTTGCCGAGCCAGTCGGCGTAGGTGCGGGCGACGGGGAAGAGCTGCACGTCGTGCCGGTCGTGTACGAAGAATTCGAGCACGATGTCCGCCGAGCGCTTGAAGCTGTAGAGGACGGACGCACGCCCCTCGGCGGGGTCGCGCACTTGGTACACGCTGCCAGTGTCGTCGTCCTCGCCCTCGTCGGCGAGTAACCTTTTCACGTTAAGTGTGATCTTCCCGATCGGCGTACGGACGCGCAGGAAATCCCTGTACATGGCCGCCTCCTTTTCAATCCGTTCGGACACCTCGTCGTAATCCTCACCGGGTTTGGCGGCCATGCGCACGGCCGAGAGGGCTTTTTGTAGTTTTCGCTCATCTTCCCAGATGTTCATAGGCTTATGGTCGCGTTCAGTGCGTCTCGTTAAGAACCTCACGAAGAGGTCAAAGAGCGGGCGTAAGAAGTCGCGCCGCCGGTGCTCTCCCTCCTGGAGGGTAGAAGTCGCTGTTGGCATCATCTCATCTCTCCTTTCTTGGTTGAGGTTTGAATGGCGAAGGCACAGCCTGAAAAGCCGTCGGTCCTTCGTCTCGTCGACGATGAAGCAGATGGGCACGCTCCACCGTGCAAAGCGGGACACGGCACGTGGGACTGGTTTGAGTGGCATGGCAGAACTCGTCACTTTCTCCCTCCTCGATTGCCTCTACCGAACAGGGGCCTGAGTTTCGCCCTGAGGCGGGCCATCGTCTGTCGGAGGGTGGCGGGATTTTTATGCAGTAACTCTCCGAGCTTCTTGTAAGTGTGGCCCTTGGCGAAGCCGTCTAATAACTGCCTCTGCGCCGGGTCGCTGATGGCCGCGAGGACTTCCCTCAGAAACTCCCTCTCGGCGTAAAGCTCTTCGGGGTTCATGGGGTCTACGAGCACCGCGCGCTTCACGCGCGGCCCGTCACCTTCCGCGGCCGTGCGCTCATCGGCGATTCCGCACATCTCCTCGAAGTGCTCGCACTCGCTACAGCGGCTGTGCCTGCTTCTGGCCCGAAGCTTCATGCGCCCGAACAAGTACTTCCGCTGGTCTTTGGCCTTGGGATGGTAGATGGTGATCTGTTCGCCGCTTATCACCACGTGGCCGTTCTTCCTCGGCTTCTCGGGCGTGAGGTATTTCGTCACGACATCCGCGCCGCACGCCTCCGGGTGCAGGCACCCGAGACGATGGCAACACGAGGCGGCGTATGTGCATAACTCAGGAAACAACGTACTCACCTCCTCGACCAGGAGGGCTGACGGTTCACGATGCGGCATACCGTTTACTCCTTCCTACCGCTCTAACCACCGCCGGGGCTCCCCCATAGAATGGTTGGGCGATCTTCAAAAAAACTTCGTGGCAGGCGAGGGAACTTCCGAAATGTCGAGCACGCCGCGCGGCCGTAGTGGACTGCTGCCCGCGGGAAGGATTTGCTGAAGACACGTCGGCCATCCCTTCTGTTGGCGAAGGCCGCCGCACGGGAAAACGTGACAGACCGAAGAGTTTTTTAATCGACCCGGCGGCCGGGGGATGTCGAAGGGCGCGGCGCTTCGGGCCGCGTTAAAAGGCGAGGTTTCACTGGGCGCTGTCTGGCCTTGGGGGAGACGCCGGGCAGGCGCTTATTTCGACGTGGGTTCGGTCTTCGACGGACTGCCAAGACTTTTTTGAATATGTTTACTCGTGATGCCCCTCTGAAGAAGGTGATTGAAATTCGTCTCGCGAGTCTGTGCGACAATATCCGCGCTTTGATAAGCCAATTCGCGACGAAGTCACGGACTGCCTCCACGACCGAGCCGAGCGCGCCCCACCCTGGCGGCCGGGTTTTGCGCCTGCGACCTCTATCGAAATGCCGCTTATAAACCAGCATTTCACTCGGGTCTGTCGGACCAGACTGTTGTTGTTTGCTAGCGCTCCTTGGTTGATTTGACATCGGACTCCCCCTTTCTGCGATGCAAAACGAGGTGCTGTTAGCATAAACATCAACGAGCCGCGTAAGCGCTTAAATGGGGGAAAACGCCAACCAAAGGGACTCAAACACGTGAGCACTTAACGGTCGTTAATGCAGCTTTGAGAGGGTTTGCCGAGCCATAAGCCGACCCGGTTGTGACTTGGGAAGCGTCAGGCGGGGTGTTTCGAGGCCGAAACAATATATTGCCACGGCCTCGAAACAGATGTATAAAAACACCTATGGGCGCCTATACGCCTAACTTGAGACCCTATCGAATACTGATCTCCGGCCAAGGATCAACCAGTAGCGATGGGGTCTTGGGTTATTGTCGGTCAACCCTCGAAAGTGCGACCTTCCCTTGCTCGATCTACAAGTCCGATTTTATAAGTGCGAGAGCCCACTCCAAAAATATGTCCGTCTGTACCTGGCATCATATCCTCAGTTCGTAGGGTGTCAACCTTAATCTTCGACGGACGCGGGGAGACTAAATGCACCTTTCCCGATTTCGTCGGCAAAACTGACATGAATTTTGTGGCCTTTTTGCACCAGTGGAAGCTGATTTACCTTGACTACACGAAAGGACAAGGCGTATCATCCACAAACCTTTTGCCCTCGCTCTTTCAGTTAAAGTAATAAGGGGAGACACTTAGGGCACAACCGACTCGCCTTTGCCGGTGCTTAGAATCAAGCTTCCCCGCGTCGTAAACCCAAAAATTCGACGCCGGGACGGAAAGCAGCCCCCGCATGCTTCAGATAAACTTCTCCCATGCGCCCGGCCCCATCGCCGCCCCGTGTGAAGGTAAAATCTCTCCCTGTATGTACGCTAAACTGCGTCTATTTTTTTATCGTGAAAACCCCCGGCGCGGGAGCCCCAGCCGCCCGCTTCCGCTGAAGCCTCAAACGTATGAATCGCGCCCAACCTTCGTGGAGGTCTGCGACAATGTCCACACCTAAGATGACGCTCGGCGAGAACGGCGATATACAGAGCTCGGCCGACGCGACGAACGCAGAACAGACTACGCACGAGGCCGAAGACGAGTACGCCCTACTGCTCAAAAAGCTGCGGGAGCTCGAAATCAAGTACAAGCTCGGAGACGTTGACCCGATCATCGACGAGGAGACCGGTGAGCGCGTCTGGGATTTCGAGGCCGAGCTGAACGAGGCGGAGCGGTTGATCGACGGAAACAGAGAGCGACTTATGAGGGAGAGCCCTGCGTGGTTTTATGAATTTCAAGGCATGCAGGCCGAGGCCAAGAACTACTTCAACACGACGACGACGGGCGACCTTTTAGATTTGTATCAGTGGTCGATGGAGCGCTACAAGGAACTCCTGAAGATTAAGCACATCGCCCCCGACACCGGCGACGAGGAGCGCAGGAGGTTGAAGAGCATCGTCTGCGTCATCGTAGCCGGCCTCGAATACCTGCACACGACCAGCGAGTTCGGCGCGGCCATCGCTTACGCGCAAAGTCTATACGACTTTGTGAATAAGAGCGGGCTGGCCACGGAGGAAGACCCCGCGTTCTGGGAAAAATCCGTAATCTATTATTTTTTGGGGCGCACGCACCGGGAGCGTGGAATAGATGAAGATTACCGTCTGGCGATAGACTACTTTTATCAGTGCAGCGACTATTACTTCGCCGAGGCCCGGCGCAACGGCATCGAGAACATGGACGTGGTCTATGCCCGAACGCGCGCCGCCGTCTCGCTTGCGTTTGGGGCGGGATTCCTCTTCTTCAACGCGCAGAGCGACCTGGCACAGGCCAAGGCACTCATTGCCCAAGCGCGCCACGCGTTCCTCAAAGACAGCGGCGACATCCGCTGCAAGCATCATTACAACTACCTCGAACTGCTTTACGCATCCATCCTGCGCGCGGAGGCGGGCGAGCTGCTGATGATTCAGGGCGGGGACGCCGAGCGGGCCGCCGCCAAAGATAAGCTCGACCGCGCGCTGAAGATTCTGAACGACTGCCAGAGGTCGCTTCAGAGCAAGCCGAAATATTACAACCATCTGCTTTACAACAAGGCGCTCGTTTACCTGTTCCGCGGGCCGCAGGATTACCGCGCCGCGCGCGAGTGCATAGACGAATTGGTCGAGGAGTGTCAGGACACGCCGCAGTGGCTCGCGAACGCGCTCGTGCTCAAGTCGCGACTCGAACGGCGCATCGGCGACGCGGAGGCGGCGCTCAACGACGCGCAGCGCGCCTTCAATCAGGCCGGGAGTCACCTGCACGCGCGCATCGAGTCGCTGTTCGCGAGGGGCGAGGCGCAGTTCGACCGCAACAACCTCTCCGCGGCGCTCGCCGACTTCGAGAGGGCGTACCAGCTAAGCAGCGGCGCTAACAAGAAGCAGGAGGTGATGGCGCTAATACTCTTGGCCGAGGTCGCCCTCGCGCAGCAGCGGCCGCAGTTGGCCTTGGAGAAGTTCGTGCTGGCGAAGTCTATCATCCCCTCGATAAGCCACGGCTACATACTGAGCCGTTACAGTAGGCTTGAGGCGCAGCTAGCTGTCTATCAGGCGGACTTCGTCATCCCCAACAACGTCGAAAACCTCGAATACGAGAGACACAAGGAAGCCCTGCGCATCTGGCTGCTTAACAGGGCGCTGCGCGAAGACAAGAGCCTCACGCGCGCGGCCCAGAGGCTGAACGTGTCGAAGAAGACCGTCTACCTCTGGCGTGACAATAACAAGATAAAGTCTTAAAGTCTTCGCCGACTCGAGGGAAGCTGACTCGATCGCTGGCCCGCCGCCACGGCCTTATCGGCGGGCCGAACGGGTGCCCGCGCGCCGCACCACACGCGCGGACATGTCTCCACTGTGACAGCCCCGGTCTGCTAACGCCGCCGCGCGCCTACCTCGCCTTGTGCTGCGTGCGGCGGCGCGGCAGGATTGGTCGGAGAAGGCAATGACACTCCCCACGGATTTTGAACGGACTCTCACGCTGCGACTGCTGGACGAACTCGGCAAGGACAATTTCTTCAACATGCTCAGGAAGACTACGCTCTTCCGCAATCTTCCGCCCGAGCAGATGCCCCTCACCACACTCGACGAGATTTCCAACTCGGTAAAGCTCATCCGTCTGGCGAAGAACGACATGCTGGACTTGCGAAAGTCGCGCACCCTCTACGAGATCATTTCGGGTTACGTGATAATTTACGACCGGGCGCTTCAGGCCGGCGAGCTGGACGGTAAGAACGTCTTGAACCCGCCTGCGCTGCTCGCGTGGCGCGTCCCAGGGGAGATGCTCGGAGACTTCCGCTTTGCCATCCCCGACGCGATAATAGATAAGATAACGGCGACCGACGACTGTCTTCTGCTGGAGATACCGGGCGACCTTGTGCACCGGCTGGCCCGCAGCTACCCGCAGATATACCTAAACATCGCGTACAACCTCGCCTCAAAGGCGAACAAGACGCGCGTCCGCGCACAGATACTGCGTCAGCCCAACGCCAACTGCATGATCGCCAGATTGTTCCTCGAACTTCTGGAAGAGCGCGGCTACGAGCCGGTCACCGACGAAGACGGTAAAGAGTGGAAGCTCGTTAACGGCAGCTTCCGCATCGAGGACATCGCGGCCTTCCTCGGTTACGAATACCGCGGCGCGGAGTCCGGCGTGCTCGCCCTGATCGACGAAGAACTGCTCGCCCACCACCAGAATAATAACAGGAGCGGACGCTACATCTGCGACGATGCAGGGCTGCGCGAATACTTGGCACAAGATAAGGCAAAGAAGCCGCTGAAGCGAGGCGCTCGCAATGACGCTCGCGGATAGTTTTTCTTCGGGTTGTTCATCACTAATAATCACACCTTCCATCTCGGGTTCACGAAGGAGACGGACGTGAACACTTCCTGCTGCGGGTCCCCCGTCAGGTTTCCCGCTGCGTCGTAGCCGCACCCCTGATTGGCGTCGAAGCGGTTGTTGGCCGGGCTGATCGTCGGATTGTGCTGCGGCATGACGTTGGCCGTGGTGTTCGCCGCGTCAATACGGCGGTTTCCGAACTAAGATGCGGGCTGTCAAGGCGACGCGTCTTCTGCGCTCACAGGCGGCAGCGGATGTGTTGTTTACGAAGCCCCGTGGCCGCCGGCAAGTGGCCGCGGGGCTTTTTTTCGTTTAGCCCTGAAGGGCGTGCCTGTCTCTACTCTTTACCCTGCTATACCGAGGTCCCCACCGCGGCCCAAGGCCCGCGACCATTGTCGGAGCTACACCTTTAACTCTCTTTTCAGAGGTAACCCCTCAAACGAACCCTACCAGCCATGGAAAGTCTAGAGGACAGAGGCCCATACTACGTTAGAGCCTGGATCAACTCTTTGACGTTCGGCACGCCGATGCCGGTAATCATGTCGTAGCCAGGGCCCGCATCGAAAGCTCCGTTGTTGCCGGCTTTGATGTCGCGGAAGCAGGACGTACCCATCAGCGGGTAAAGCAGTGGGTTGAGGAAGGGCAGCGGAGGTTTATTGGCCTTCGCACGGGCTTCGTTGATGAGTGCGCAGAAGCCCGCCCAGACCGGCGCGCTCCAGCTCGTGCCGCCGATCTGCATGACGTTCCCGTTAAGCACGATGAAAGCGCCTTTGTCCGGGTCGGCCGCGAGACTCACGTCCGGCACGAGCCGCATGCCGCCCGGGGGGACGCCCTGCCCGGTCTGCCAGGAGGGGCGCGAGAAGAAGATGCTCGTGCCCCCGCCGCTCCCCGTCCACCCGGTCTCGCTCGCGATGTCGCCGCCCGACGTGAGCGTCAAGGTCGTGCCGCCCACGCCGATCACGGTCGGGTCGGACGACTCGTATTCGGCCTGCGAGACGCTGCCCGTGCCGTGTCCGGTTACGTCCGGGTTCGACCCGGCGTCCCCACTCGACACGAAGACGTTCACCCCTGCGGCCGCGAGCCGCAGGAACTTCTGGTGCTGCACGGCGACCTCGCCCTGCGGCCCGCCCATGAAGGTCTCGCCGAGGCCGAGGCTGATGGACAACTGACGCATGCCGGGCCGACCCGGCAAGTCCGCGATGATTCGGTCGAGTGCCAGGTCGAGGTCAACGAAGCGCAGCGAACCGCTCGCGTAGACTCTGACCTTCGCGTCCGGCGCGATGCCGCTCGACCACTGAACGTCGAGCGTCTCCTCGCCCTCGGGGGGCGCGAGCGGCCCACCCTTGACGTTGACCCTTTCAATCCGCGACGTGTCGGTCGGGAGATTGTTACGCTGCCAGAAGGCCTTCAGGTCGGCGTCGGCCGGGAAGTTGTCTATCAGTATCGCGATGGTCTGGCCCTTCCCCGTGACGGGCAACCCGTCGGCCCCGTAAGCCTTCCGCACCTCGTTCACGAGGTAGGGCGGCTCGTTCTGTATGTTCGGCGAAGGGCTCGGCGTCTCGACCGCGCCCGCGGCCAGGGAGACGCGGTTGCCGTCCCGCGGAACGCACTTGCGGCTGTGCTTATGCGCCTGCCGGAACGGTTGTAGCCCGATGATGGCGTGAACGCCCTGCCCGACTTCCGCTGGCAGGCTCGGCGCGTTCTGCGCAGCGGTGTAGGTCAGCCCGTCCTTCGTGACGCGCACCATGTTGACCCCGAGGCTCTGCTCGATCTTGTCCACGCTCGCACGCGCGTAGACGCTCGTTGAGTCCGGTGACACCTGCTTGATCTCGTAGCCTTCCGACTTCAGCCAGTCCACGAGTTTCTCAACGTCCGCCGCGTCTGGCGAGTAGTCGCGGTTCAGATCGTCGAGCGGTATGACCTTCCCCCTAGCGACGCTCTCCTCAAGACGCTTCTGCGCCTCGGGCGGAATCGCCAGCGAAAAGAGGAGCGTCATATTCTGGTCGCGGTGCTCGGGCGCGGCCGCGTTAACCATCAGCCCGTTGTGAGTCAGCCCCTCCTGCGCCGGGAGCGGCGTCACGCTATCCTCGAAAACTTTTCTCTCGCTCATGTCTTACCTCCGTTCAATGTCGCTCCGGCGCTCCGGCGGCGCCGCGTTCAGAAGTTGTATCCGGCGACGAGGCCGACCCGCGCCTTCCCGTCCCGGAGCGAAATGCTTATCCCGCCTATGACGCGCGTCGGCGCACCCTCCTTCGAGAAGAACAGGCCCACGCCCGGCTCGAAGTTCTTGTCGCCCTGCCCCACGTTCGAGCGGGTAAAGAAGTTCAGCCCGATCTGGCTCTTAAACTGCGCCGGGAACCAGACGAAGTCGCTCTTAGACTTGAATTGGGCGTTGTAGGCGACGATGGCGGAGAAGCCGTCGAAGCTCTGCTTCCGCACCTGATTGGCGAAGGTGTTGCCCTCATCCAACAGCTTGTAGCGCGCCCTCCTGTAGCCCATGCGGAATGTCAGCCAGTCGTCCGTCAGAGGGCCTTTCGTCGGTTGGTCGTTGGGTTTTTTGCTGAAGAGGAACTTCCTTCCGATGAAGGCATTGAACTTCGCCTCGGGCGACGGTTTGTGTGACTCGAACAGACTGGCGAAGTCCCCGCTGAGCTTGCCGGTTACCTCGAAGCCGAAGAAGTAATTCTTGTCCGTCCTTTCGAAGATGTGGCCCAGCTTGACGCTGGTGTCGCTCACGTTGACGTGCGCGAATCCGCCGCCGTCTTTGAGGAAAATGCTGCTGTCGCCCTTCTCGTCTTCAAACGCGTCCTGCGCGTGCGCGGTGGAGAAGCAGACTAACATCGTCAGTGCGACGGCCGCGCCGATCCTTTTCAGATTACATCTCATCTTTCCGCACCTCCTTCGTGTAAATGAGTCTCTCGGTGGTCACTCCGAGTTTCGGGCCAAGGTCTGTGCGACTACTTCGACGGCGACTTCTTCGAAGATTTCTTCGAGGACTTCGACGACGCCGCCGTGGATGCCGACCCGTCGGAATCGTCCGACGCGGGCACGGGGATGGCCTCCTTCAGTATGCTTTCGTTATCGAGGGTCAACTGGCCCGAGCGCTTGAACAGCGGCTCGTTCGCGTCGTCGAGCGTCACCGTGATCTTCCATTGCGCGAACGCGATGCCGCGCGGGTGGAAGACGATGTTGAGCGCGTCGTCCATGTCTAAAACGTCCGTGGACTGGTAGGTCTTGTCCCCGTCATACGACATGCCGATCTCGAACCCTTCGAGGCTGACGAATAGAGAGGTTATGACCCCCTCGACCACTGTGACGACTTTATGCTTGCTCATAATCCCTGAACCTCCTCAAGGTGAAATGGAATTTGAAGCCCTGGCAGTCCGTTACCCGCAGGCCCTATGGGCTGCCTTTCACATTACGCAGGCACCGCCTGCACCCCCTTGTCCTTATCTCTTATCGCCGTCGCATGGCGCGGCGCTTTCAGGCGTGGCCGGGGAGTTGGCCCGGCGTCGCTGCACGGAAGAGCCAGCCGAAGGCAGCGCCCGCGGCTTCGAGCGCCACCCTCGTCCCAAGCCCGATGAGAATGAGGGCGACGTAGTCCTTGACGGTTCCGAACGGCTTGCCGAGGTAGTATTGGTTCAGGCCGCCGAGCGTAGCGACGGCGAACGCGAGCAAAGTCAGACGCCTGTCCCATCGCCGCATCGCGCGCGCGTAGAATTGCTCGCGCTCGGCGTCGCCGGCGGGCTCGGCCGGCGACTCGGCCCCCTTCGCGAAGGATTTCGACAGAAGGCCGATGTCCCCGTGCGTGATGAGGTCGCCCGTGGTCAGTGCGGCCGAGGCCGCCGCCGGGTGCGCGCCGCCTACCTCCGACAACAGCCCGCGCAGCTCCTGCTCCGCCGAGTCGAGATCGCCACCCGGCGACGCTATGCCGCTCAGCGACTCGGCAGTGCCCGCGTCCCACAGCCCCACCCGCTCTGCCGCGAGCTTCTGCCCGGCGGCGGTCAGTCGCGACTGTTGATCCTGAGTCAACTGGGCCGAGAAGCCCACCAGCGCCTGGAATCGCTCCGAGTCCTTATCGAGTCTGTCTTTGAGCGTGTGCCATAGTTGGGCCGCCGCTATGGCCGCGCGCACGTCCGCGTCCGTCTGCGTCAAGTCTGCGAGTGTGAGGCTGCGGCCGACGAGCAGACTGGCGAGCGCCTGAAGGAGTGCGGGCGTCTGCCCCTCGTAGTTCGGCGGCGGCGCGCCCGCATCGGCCTGCGTCCCGAGCGCGGCCCTAAGTGACGACAGCTCGTCCGTGAAATCGCCCCAGAGGGCAATGGCCTCGCGGATTTTTTTGAACGCGGCGAGCATTGACTGGTACGGCTCGCCCGCCGTGTCGAGGCTGAGCGTCGCGTTCGTTTGCAGTCCGCTTATTTTCTCGCGCAACGCGCGTCGTTCGTTCTTCAGGGCTTCGCTTATTGAGTAGCCGGCCGAGGGGGTCGCCCGCGTCCCTTCGACGAAGCGCCGCTGCGACTCTTTGAAGTCGTCGCCGAGCGCGGCCTCCTCCTCGCGCAGGAGCCAGACCGCGCGGGTAACGTTGATGTATCTTTGCGCGCGCAGCCCGAGCCACACGCTCGCGCCGATGACCAGGATGGGCCACGCGACTATGTCCGAGGCGTCGACGCTAAGGCTGACGCCCTGCGCCTTGTTGCCCGCGGCGTCGAGCTTGAGTTGGCCTTCGTACTGCCCCGCGCCGTCGAGGCCGCGCAGCGAGACGGGCAGTTGCGAAATGCCTTCGGACGAGACCGACTGCCCGCCCGTCCAGAAGACCGCCGCTGCCCCGCCTTCCTTGTTCTGAATCCCGCCCAGCGGCACGTCGTTGCGCAGCGCGGTCGTCTTCAAGTCCAAAGGCCCATTCAGCGGGACGGCGCACTCGCCGCAAGTCCAGAGTGAGGAGAAGGGCAGCCACCTGTACGCGTGGACGGTGAGCTTGTCCGTGAGCGGCACCACGCCCCGCACGGTCAACTGGACTGGCACGCGCACGGCGCAACCGTTCGAGCCGGCCGCATCCTCCGAAAGGATAAGGCTGCCGCTATAGACTCCCGGCTTCACTGCGGTCGTCCGCTCGACGGTTACAGAGATTTGAAGCCCCGCATTCGTGAGAGCCGCCGGCTGCGGGCTGACCTTGATGAACTGCGAGACGGGTAGGCTCACCCCGACCGCATCCTTCAGACCCAGGTCGCCGAGCAGAGCCTTCAGCCTGTGCTCTTTCCCGTCGGCCGAAGCGACCTCGATCCTCGCCTCGCTTCCCTCCTCCCACGTGAGCGCGACCGAATCCTGCGCCTTCGTCTCGAAGACCTTCGCGCATTGTGCGGGCGCAGGCTTGGCGTCGGCGAGACAGCAGACGGGCAGTGCGAGGACGATCAGCGCCTCAAAGTAAAAGGGGTGTTTGTGACGTGTGGTCATCTTCCTTCGTCGGACGTTCGCGCGCCTCTTTACGCAGACCTGAGTGCGCAGCCGGGAGAAATGTTTTGATGGAAGAACCCGTCGGCGGCTGTTCCGAACTGCCGGTGCTACTGCCAACCGCGTGCCATGTCGGCGGTCATTGACTGTTCGGAGGCGGCGTTGACAGCACGGCTTATAAAAGGCGGGTAAATCGAAGCGCGAGGCACGAGGTCGTGAGGTTGGAGCGCGAGTGCGAAGTCGGCCGCGCTATCAATTTTGATAGCGCGGTTATCAGTTTTGATAGCGATTAATCTCCGAACGCTTACCGCCGCGCGCGCTCGCGTGCGGCCGAGCGACGACCGCGGCGGAAGCACGTCGGTCTTTCACGGGGGCGACGCTCTTTCAGGTGTGCAGGTCTATTTTGAACATCCCGCGCCCGTGCGTGGCGGCCACCAGCGTGTCGCCAAGCCAGAAGAGTTGTTCGACGGCACTGTTGGCCGGGCCGAAGGGCGTCCAGTGATTGCCCCCGTCCTCGCTCGAAAAGAGGCCGAGCGCGGTGCCGACGTAGACGCGTGACGTGTCGCGCGGGTGAACGGCGAGGCTCAGCACGGGAACCGTCGGCAGCCCGTTGCTGACGGGACGCCAGTTCGCGCCGCCGTCCGTGCTCTTCCAGAGGTTGTCCGCGGCGTACTCCCCGAAGGCCACGTAGACGGCCCCCGCACCGCCCGGAGCGATTGCGATGCGCGTGCAGATGCGTCCGGGCAAGACCTGTGGCCCGTTGTCGTCCACCTTTTGCCAGGTGGCGTTCGGGTGTTCGTCCGCGCCAGAACTCGTCTTAAAGAGGTCGCCGTTGTCGTGTCCGACCCAAACCGTGTTCGGGTCGCCCGCGGCCACGGCGATTGCGCTGATGGGCGCGGGCGCGTCGCCGGGCAGTGGGTCTTTGATGGCGGCCCACTGCGGGCCGGACGCGTCCGTGAGCGTTTCGTCGGCGTTGCGCGTGCGCCAGAGCGACAGCCCGCCCGCGAGTATGCGCCGGCCTTCGTTCGGGTCGACGAGGAAGGGCGCGACGAAGTTCGCCTTCCCCTTGACGCCCGCCTCTTCGATCAGGAACGGGTTCGGCTTGCAACAGAACTTGAACTCGGTTTCGCAAAAAGCCGGTATGCAGCAGGTTCCCCCGTTGGCGCAGAAGAATATGCCGTAGATGTATTCATGCGTCTTCCCGCCGTCAAGGCTGCGGAAGATTTGCATCCGCGGCGACTCGCCGAAGATGATGCCGTCGCCCGCGTCGAAAGCGCAGTCGCCGCCGTCGCCGGTCTCGTGACCCACCTCGGCCCACTTGTCGGGGCCGGCGTCCGGCATGAGGAGCAGCGTCCCGTTGTCCTGCGTGCCGCCGAGGAGGGCGCCGGTCGCGGGGTTGCCGCCGCCCCCCTGAAACTGCGTCACGGCGTAAGTGTTATTCAAGGGAACCCAAAGCCCCGCGCCCGCCTGCACGTCCAGCCCCGCGGCCTTTATGTCTTCGGTCTTGTAGACGCCGCCGTCGTTACAGACGAAGACGCGCCGGTTCTTGTCGCCGTCGTAGTTCGGGTCTGAGACGACGCAGTGCTGGTCTTCGTGCATCAGGTTCAAGCGGGCGTCCGCCCCGGCGGCGGGCGGCAAATCTTTGGGGCGGTGCGAGTCTCCAATCTGCGTCAGCGTGTCGCCGCCGTCCGTGCTCCTCCAAATGTCGAAGCCGCCCAAGACCACCAGGTTCGCGTCCTTCGGGTCGCCCGCCCAGATAAGATTGTCATACCTGCCCTGCGCGCCGAGGTAAGACGGAGACTTCCCGTCGCTCTCGTTCAGCGTCGCCTTCTTCACGTAACTCCTGCCGCCGTCGTTCGAGACCCAGACCTCGCCCATGGGGCCGTCTTTGATCTCCGGCCCGCTCCTCTCGATTGAGGCGTAGACGATTGAAGAGTTCGCGCGCGCGTAAGTGAGCGCGACGCGGCCTTCCCAGTTGACGCCCTGATGCTCGGCCGCGCGCCAGGTCTTCCCCGCGTCCTCGGTGAAGAAGACCTCGCCGTGCTCCAACCCTCCGGCCACGGCCTTGCTCCCGTCGCGCGGGTCGAAGAGCACTTCGGCCATCCTGAAACCGATCTCCGGGAATGTCTCCCAGACGCCCGACTCCTCGTCGGTCGTGCGGCGCAGGCCGTTCGACGTTGCCGCGAGCAGGACTTTGCCGTCGGGCGAGACGGCGAGGCGGTTCACGTACTTGAAGTCTTCGCCGCCCGTGCCCTTCAACTGCTGCCAGCTTCCATCCTCCTTTATCTTTAAGATGCCTGCCCCGCGCGGGCCGCGCACCGTCAGGAAGAAGTCTTCGCCCGTGCCCGCGTAAACTGTACCGGGCTCGGTCGGGCTTAAGGCCATGCAGGAGATGACGAGGCTCGCCATCTGGTCGTCCAGAGCGTGATAGCTTTGGCCCCCGTTACCCGTGAGCCACACACCGCCGCCCGCGCTCCCGACCCACATGCGTCGCGTGTCGGCCGGGTCTATGACGATTGAGCGCGTGCGCCCGCCGACATTGTCCGGCCCCAGGGGCTTCCAGCGTGCGGCGTTCGCGCGCGCCTCGGCCAGAGAGGGCGCGCCGGAATCGAGAACGGATGCGTCCTGCGGGGCGGCGTTCGTGGCCGCCGCGGCGAAGCTTTGCGAGCCGCCCGCCTCCGCCGGCATAGGCGGTTGGCGCGCGGCAGCGGCGTCCGGGGCGACGCCGTAGGCGCGGCTTACTTCCGGCAACTCGTCCCGCTCGGCCGCCAGGATTTCATTCCTCAAATCTTCTTCCTTGAGGCGCAACGCGACCTTGTTGCTGAGTGCGCGCCTGTTGCGCAACCGGCCGACCAGTTCGACGGTTAACCCGCGCGCTTTCGCGACCTCCTCATCGGTCGCGCCGTGGCTACAGCCCGACGCGCAGCATGCGACGAGCAGCAGCGCGACGGCGCACGTCGGCCGAAGCGTTCGCTGCCAACCGCGCGTCGCGTGAGTGCGGGCGGATTTCGTCACAGACATTCTTAGCCGCATGCCTCAAACTCCTTCGGCAGTACGTTCGACGCGCGCCCTGGCACATCCCGAAAATTCTTGAAAGCAGAGTGCATTCCATATAAACTGCCCGCATTCCGGGTCTGTGCCGAGCCGCCCTGCCGGTGGTCACCAGCTTAACGTCAAGTAAAGGAAGAAAAATCATGCAAAGAGAAGAGCCTCTCCGTGAGATCGCTAAACTCCGCCACAACCTCCACATCAACCCCCGACTTCGCATGGAAGTGTTCGCAGGCGTTTCGAGACTATTTCGCGAATACGGAGTTCCTGTCAACGACGAATTATTCGACCAGCTCGTGCTGGCTATGCCGAGCGAGCTGTATTACCAGGACGACTCAGACTATCAACTTACGGGCAGCTCTGCGCCCGTGCCCCCGTCAGCGCCCACGCCCCCATCCGCCCCGACGCCTCCGTCTGCGCCGACACCTCCAACTGCGCCTCAACCTCCTCAACCTCCTCAACCGCCACAGCCACCTCAACCACCTCAACCACCTCAACCACCTCAGCCGCCGCAGCCGCCGCAACCGCCGCAGCCGCCGCAACCGCAGTGAGACGAATCCGTAAAACGGATTCCGCGGAACGTGTATGTGACGGACTGGCAGCCGCGCCGAGAGGCTGAACGCAATCGGAGGGCGCGCGCGGTTTCGTCGGATACGGAGGCGGGCCGAAGTGGACGACGTCAGCTTAAAGACAGAGGCAGCTCGCTACACGGAAGAGGTCGCGGGCATCTTCAGCCTGCAACTTTACGAGCCGCGTGACTGCGAAGCCGTCATCGTGCGCGCACGAGACGTGGGCGCGTGGGCGCGTGCGGCCGTCAGCGTCTTCGGCGACGACGGACAGTTCGCCACCGCCCACAGGCCCGAGACGCGCCGCGCGAGCGCGTTCACTCCGGCCGACGACTCCGTCATCATGCGCGACTTCTCGGAGAAGCTGGGGCGGCTCGTCAGGCCCGCCGTCAAAGAGCTGTGGCGCGTTGACCTGGCGCGCCACTCCGGCACGCACGTCGTGCGCTACGAGCCCGGCAACTATTACGCCGCGCACACCGACACAGGGATGAACCTGCTCGACAGGTACTTCACAGTCCTCTGCTACCTCAACGACGACTTCGAGGGCGGGCAAACAAGCTTCCCCACCCTCCTCTACTCCGCGGCCCCGCGCCGCGGTAAGGCCGTCGTCTTCCCTTCCACGTATGTCCACCGCGCCGATCCCGTCACGCGCGGCGAGAAGTACGTGATCGTCTCCTGGATGATGGGGGCGCCGCCGTCCAGGTGGCTCTGATTTCGTGAGGTGGCGGAGGGCGTACTTTTCCGATGGCAGGCAGGCACCTGATCGTCGTATCGGCGGAGAACAACGCCTACATGGGTTGGCAGTCGAAGCTTCTGAACTTCTCCTGCATGAGCCGTGTGGGTGAGCGCCCCGTCTTCGTCGTCCACGATTCGGGCGGCCCTTTGCACTCCGACTTCGGGGACATCTCCGCCAAAGGGGGCGTCGTCCGCGCGGCGCCCAACTACAAGGTCACGCGGCAAGGAGACGTGTACCCGCCGAGGAACACACCGGCCACGCTCCTGCACGCCGCCGAGGAGGGCGCGGGCGAGGCGGAGTATTTCGTACTTTGCGACCCGGACATGATCTTCGTGCGACGCCCCTCGTTCCCCGAAGCGCTCGCGGGCGTCTTCTACTCCTACATGAATTTCGACCAGAGCTTCGTCGAGGTCGCGCGCCGCGCGGCGGGCGTCAACGAAGACGCGCTCGAAGCGCAGAAGGAGCAGTTGCGCTGCGGCGGCCCTTACGTCATCCCCGCCGCGTGCGCGCGCGAACTCGCGGAGGCGTGGCTCGACGCCGTTGACGCGTTCCCCCCGCGCACTTGGGAGGATGTGATGTACGCCTTCGGGCTCGCGGCCGTCAAGCTCGGGATGCAGGTCTCGCTCACGCACATGGCGAAGACCAACTACTGGCCCGACGCCGCGCCCGACGGCGACGTTATACATTACTGCTACGGCGACGACGTGTGGAACAAGCGGCACTATTTCACCGAAGAGCAGTCTGCCCTGGTCTGGGAAACTCAGGTGAGTGTGCCGCGCGCGACCGTGCTCGGCGAGATACTGGCACAGATTAGCGAGGCGGGAGAGTTTTATCGTAACTCCTGAGACGGCCCCTTTGCCCTTCCGCGCGGCCGGCGTCGCCCCACTGCCGTAGACCTTTTCGCCCGAAGTGGCATCATACAGTCCGTTCGCCCAGACCTTACGGACGCGCCCCTTCTGCCCATGACCTTCTCAGCAGGCGCACGGCTCGACCACTACGAGATTCGCTCGCTCCTCGGGGCGGGCGGCATGGGCGAGGTCTACCTTGCGCACGACCTGAAGCTCAAGCGCACCGTCGCACTGAAAGTCCTTTCCGCGGAGTTTGCCGGCGACCGACAGCGCATGAGCCGCTTCACGCAGGAGGCGCGCATAGCCTCGCTGCTCAGCCACCCCAACACCGTCCACGTCTACGAGATCGGGAAGGCCGAGGGCGTCAGCTTCATCGCGATGGAGTACGTCGAAGGGCAGTCTCTTCGACGAATGCTCGCGCAGTCGCGCCTGAGCGTGGCCCTTGCGCTCGACGTTGCGGCGCAGGTGGCGGGCGCGCTCGCGATGGCCCACGCCGTCGGCGTCATACACCGCGACATCAAGGCCGAGAACATCATGGTCGGGCGCGACGGGCACGTGAAGGTTCTCGACTTCGGCCTCGCCAAGCCCGCCCCGACCGACTCGCCGGGGGCAGCGGGCCCGAAGGACTCAACCGTCTCGCAAGTCAACACGTCGCCGGGCGTGGTGATGGGCACGGTCAACTATATGTCGCCCGAGCAGGCGCGCGGACTCGAAGTTGACGCGCGCACCGACATCTGGTCTCTCGGCGTCGTGCTCTACGAGATGCTGACGGGGCAGACGCCTTTCGACGGGCCGACGGCCAACGACGTGATCGCCTCGATACTCAAGCAGGAGCCGCCGCCGCCCACGCGCTTCCGCGAGGGACTGCCGGAGGCGCTCGAATGGGTGGTCATGAAGGCGCTCGTCAAGGATGCCGAAGGCAGGTACCAGACGGCCAGAGAGTTTCTCGCCGACGTTCAAAGGCTGAAGCAGCGTTACGGCACGAGCGCGGAGAGGGAGTCGTCCGGCGAGGGCGGGCAGGCGCATGCTTCGGGCCCGGCCGGCAACGGCGACGGCCGCCGCGCGACGACGGGGGAGGCGCGCGGGCTCACTTCCGCGAACAGTCCGGTGCATCAAACGTCGAGTGCCGCGTACATCGTCGAGGGCGTCAGGCGGCACAAGAAGGCCGCGGCCGCAATCACGCTCCTCGTCTCGCTCGCCGCCCTGTCGCTCGCCGTCGTGGCCTACAGGTCCTTCAACGCGCGCGGGCGCGCGCGCGCCGCGCAGCGCTCCCTGACGCGCCTGACGTTCGACTCCGGCCTCCAGTGTAACCCGACGTGGTCGCCCGACGGGCGCTTCATCGCATACAGCTCCGACCACAAGGGCAACTTCGACATCTGGGTGCAGCAGGCCGACGGCGGCACGCCCATCCAGGTGACCAACTCGCCGGCGCACGACTGGCAGCCCGACTGGTCTCCCGACGGCAAGAACATAGTCTTTCGCTCCGAGCGCGACGGCGGCGGGCTTTACGTCGTCCCGGCCTTCGGGGGCGTCGAGCGCAGAGTCTCCTCCTTCGGCTACATGCCGAAGTGGTCGCCGAACGGCTCGCAGATACTCTTCCTCAGCGCGGGCCAGCGCATCTACGACTTCCCGAAGCTCTACGTCATCGAGCTGAGCGACTCGCGCCCGCGCGAGATAAAGACTCTGCTGGGCGACAACAAAGAGGAGGGCGTGAGGCAAGGCTCGGTCGCGTGGCACCCGGACGGCCGCCGCATATCCTTCCTCACGATGGATGGCACTTTCTGGACTGTCCCCTCGGACGGCGGCCAGCCGCTGAAGTCCGAGTTGTCCGCGGAGGTGGACGCCGAGATAAAGCGCGCCGGGATAAGTCTCGGCAACTTCCGCTGGGAGCCTTCGGGCAGGGCGCTCTACTTCGAAGGCTGGGCGCGCGGCGTGCTGAACCTCTGGCGCATCTCCGTCGACCCCGCGACGCTGCGCTGGGTTGACGGCCCCGAGCGCCTGACCACCGGCTACGAACAGGACACGGATATAGCCATCTCGCCCGACGGCAAGCGGCTCGCCTTCACGACCGTCACGCAGAGCACGCGCGTCTGGCTCCTCCCCTTCGACTCGCGCGCGGGTAAGATAACGGGGCAGGGCCAGCCCGTGACGCCGCCCGACGCGGACGCGTGGTTCCTCGACCTCTCGCGCGATGGCAAGCGTCTCATCTACTCGACGCAGAAGTACGGCATGGGCAAGCCCGAGCTGTGGGAGAAGTCGCTTGAGGACGGGGGCCAGGTGCAGCTCGCGGCGGACGGCTATTACCGCTTCTTCCCGCGCTGGTCGCCGGACGCGACCCGGCTCGCCTACAGCCGCTTCCAGCCCGTGAACCCGGACGCCTCGTCCAACCCGCCGAAGGGCACGGAGAAGACCGGCCCCGTCGCGCTCTTCGACCGCAGGAATAATCAGGAGCAGTTCCTGACTTCGCCTGGGCCTTGGCTCGACTACGCGGGCGACTGGTCGCCCGACGGGCGCTACATTCTCGCGAGCACCAACCGCAACTCGCCCGACCGCTGGGAGGTCTGCGCCTTCCCCGTCTCGGCGGCGCCGCACGCGGAGACGGAGATGCGCGTGGTGGCCTCAGACCCGGAGAACAGCCTCTGGTCGGCGCGCTTCTCGCCCGACGGGCGTTGGGTCTCTTACATCGCGCAAAAGGTGACCTCGGCCGACACGTCCGTCGTCTACGTCGTGCCGTCGTCGGGCGGCACGCCCGTGCGCGTCACCGCGCCGGACTCCTGGGCGGACTGGCCGCGCTGGTCGCCCGACGGGAGGACGATCTACTTCGTCGCCGGGATCAATTCGAGCTTCCTGAACGTCTGGGGCATCAGGTTCAACCCCGTCGAGGGCAAGCCGCTGGGCGAGCCCTTCCGCGTGTCCGGCTACGACAGCCCGAGCCACATGATCTCCGTGCAACTCGCGCGCACAGAGATGGCGCTGACGGCGAACCGCCTCGCGATTCCCATTCTGGACATATCCGGCAGCGTATGGATGCTCGAAGACGTAGACCGTTAGGCGAGAGAGAGACTTACGGGCCGACCTCCTATCCTCACTTGCCGGGGCTCGGCTTCAAGCCGAGATTGCGTATCAGGCGGTGAAGGTTGTTTGGGTGAAGGCCGAGCTGGTTCGCAGCCTCCCTGTAATTGCCCTCTGCCTGCGCGAGCGCCTTAGTAACGATCTGCTTCTTCGCCTCTCTCAGCGACTCGTGATACCTCGTGGAGATTTGCCCGCTAGCCACGGCCACCTCAAGCACAGGCTCTGGCAGGTCTTCAGGTTGAATGTACTCGGTCGAGCCGAGGACGACCGCACGCTCGATGGAGTTCTCAAGCTCGCGCACGTTGCCGGGCCAGCCGTAGCTCAGCAGGCAGCGGCGCGCGCCGGGCGACAGCCCTGTCACGTGCCGCTTGCACTTGCGGCCGTACTTCGCGATGAAGTGGTGTGCCAACAACAGCACATCTTCGGGGCGCTCCCTAAGCGGCGGCATCCGTAGTAATACCACGTTGAGGCGGTAGTAAAGGTCTTCGCGAAACTCGCCCGCGGCGACGGCCCTGCCCAAGTCCTTGTTCGTCGCGGCCAGGACGCGTATGTCGGCCTTGATGGTTCGCGTCCCGCCGACCCGCTCGAACTCGCGCTCCTGAAGAACGCGCAGCAGCCGCGCCTGTATCTGTGTGGGCATCTCGCCCACCTCGTCGAGGAAGATCGTGCCGCCCTCGGCCACCTCGAACTTCCCCTTCTTCTGCGCGACCGCCCCCGTGAAGGCGCCGCGCTCGTGGCCGAAGAGCTCGGACTCCAACAGCGTCTCGTTAAGCGCGGCGCAATTCACCGCGACGAAGGGCTTGCGTGAGCGCGCGCTGTGCTGGTGTATGGAGCGGGCAACAAGCTCCTTCCCAGTCCCGCTCTCGCCGCAGAGCAGCACGGTCGAGTCGGTGCGCCCGACGCGTGCGATGAAGCTGTAAACCTTCTCCATGCTGGCGCTCTCGCCGATGATGTTCCGCTCTTCGTTGATGACCGCGCGCAGCCGCTTGTTCTCGCCCTCAAGCCACTCCAGACTGCGCATGTTGTTCAGGGCGCTGGCGACGAAGTTCGCGACCGCCGTCATGATTTGCAGATGCCACTCGGTGAAGCTGCCGCCCGGCTCGTCCGTGTCGAGATAGATGAAGCCGCTTACCTGGTCGAGAACCAGCAGGGGGACGCAAAGCAACGCGCGTACTCCCGCGGCCTTAAAGCTTTCCGACTTGCCGAGCGTGTCGCTTCCGAGAACCTCGTTGCTGAGGATCGCCACTCTCTCACTCAAGACCTGCCTGACGAGCGTGTTGCTCACATTCATGGTCGGGTGGCTGGACGGCTGCCTGTGCAGAACGAAAACCGCGTCCGGCTCCTCCTTGTCCTCTCTGAACAGGACGATGGCGGCGCGGGTCGCCGGGACGATTTGGAGGACACACTCAAGCAGCCTTGTCTGTAACTCTTGCAAAGACCTGACCGAACTGATAGCCGAGCTGACGCTCATCAGCACGTTCAGGTCGCGCGTCATCGCGTAGAGCACGGCCTCCGGCTTGAACTTTACCGCCGACCCCGTGACCAGCGACTCGTTGTCAAACTGCAGTGAGGGGGTGCCGTTGAGCTGCTCCTCGTCGTAGAGTAAAAAGAAGAACGATGAGCTGCCGGCCTGAATCAGGTCTCCGTGTTTGAGCTCGCTCTCTCTAACGGGGACTTCGTTGATGAACGTCCCGTTATGGCTGTCCAGGTCTACGAGTTTGAAGCCCTCGCCTTCCTTCCTGATCCTGCAATGAAACCGGGATAGCGCCTTGTCAGATATCGAAAGCTCATTCGAGAGATCACGACCTATGCCAATTTCGTCTCCTGTGATTTCAAAGACAGTGCCCTTGATCGGCCCGACGATAAAAATGAGTTTAGGTAACATATAACATTTGCGGAGGAGATCACGGTGCCTTCAACCGCCCGGGCCCTCTGTGTAGCCTTATCAATGGCCGGGCTGGAGAGGGCGTAGGAGGTCCTCACTGAGGTAATCCGGCAAACAACATCCGGGGATGATGGACTACTCCGCCCTTGGAGTCAACACATAGGTCAAGCGGTTGAACGAAATAATGTGCAAGGCTGTGCTTACTCTCAAATTATCAGCCCGCGGCAAACAATGGCTCTCAACTCCGCGCATTCAATTACGCATTCCGTCTGGCGCGCGAATACCCTTCGGCTGATCGCGGGCTTCTTTTCATGGGTACGTGCGGCGTCGGCAAGACGCATCTGTCAGTCGCCATCCTTCGTGAGTTGATCGAGAAAAAAGGAGTGCCTTGTTTGTTCTACGAATTCGGCTCACTGATGAAAGAGATACAGAACTCTTACAGCCCTGTTTCGCAGACTTCAGAGTTGACAGTCCTCGCCCCTGTCATGGAAGCAGAAGTCTTAGTGCTCGATGAATTGGGCGCGGCGGAGCCGACGGACTGGGTGCGTGACACGATGATGCAAGTCATCAACGCACGCTACAACGACAAGAAGCTGACCATCTTTACGACCAACTACGCGGACACGCGACGCACGCCAGCGGAGGAAACGTTAGAGGATCGGATAGGGGCGCGCCTGAGAAGCCGCCTGTATGAGATGTGCAAAACTGTTATGATTGAGGGAGAAGATTTCAGGCGAAGGTTCGACTCTTGACCTCGGCGTGAGAGGCTCTAGGAAAAATAAGAATTGACGAAACACCCAAAAACAACGTCAGGGCGGCCGACCGTGGCCTGGAAAAGCTAGGCGGTGACAGCCGCATGGCCAGTTATAGAGCAGTCCTGTCCGGAGTTGTGGAGCAGTTCGAGGGCGCGCGCCGCGCGGCGGCTCGTTCGGTTAACCATCTTATGACGGCCGTCTACTGGGAGATCGGCAGGCGGATCGTCGAGAGCGAGCAATCGGGGAGAGGCGGGCCGCCTACGGCAAGGCCCTTCTAAAGCGCCTCTCGGACGATCTGACCACGAGATTCGGGCGCGGGTTTTCCGAACGCAACCTCGAGCAGATGCGCCTCTTCTACTTAGGCTGGCAGATTCCGCAGACATCGTCTGCGAAATCTCGACCCGCCGCGGCAGCAAGATTCCCGCTGCCGTGGTCCCATTACGTGAGGCTTCTGGCCGTGAAGAAGCCCGAGGCGCGGGCCTTCTACGAGGCCGAGGGGCTGCGCGGCGGCTGGAGCGTGCGCCAACTGCGGCAGATCAACTCGCAGTTTTATGAGCGCATCGCGCTCTCGCGTAATAAAGCTGCGATGCTGAGGAATGGAACTCCTCCGCGGCCGGAGGACGTCGTCACCTCGGAGGAGGAAATCAAGGACCCGTTCGTGTTGGAATTCCTCGGCCTCAAGGATGAGTACTCGGAAAGCGACCTAAGTGAATAGCCAAAAGTTTTTGGAAGAATAGCTCTTTGAGATAAGCTGGTCTCATGCGGACACCAGCCGACCCTTCAGAACTTGGTTTCAATCATCACGACCGCCAACGCT
>QHXN01000092.1 GCA_003222975.1 Acidobacteriota bacterium
CGTCATCGAGTCGGCGGACGACGCAATCATCAGCAAGACGCTCGACGGCGTCATCACGAGTTGGAACAGTGGGGCCGAGCGCATCTTCGGCTACACTGCGGACGAAGCCATAGGCCAGCCCGTGACCATGCTGATCCCCGCGGATCACCTCGACGAAGAGCCGTCCATCATCGCGCGGCTCAGGCGGGGCGAGCGCATCGAGCACTACGAGACGGTGCGCGTGCGCAAGGACGGCTCGCTCGTGGACATCTCGCTGACGGTGTCGCCCATCAACGGGCCGGACGGCTCGGTCATCGGGGCCTCGAAGATCGCGCGCGACATCACCGACCGGAGGCGCGCCGAAGAGGCCCTGCGCCGCAGCGAGCGGGAGCTGTCGGACTTCTTCGAGAACGCCGTGGTCGGCCTCCACTGGGTTGGCCCCGACGGCACGATCCTGCGCGCCAACCGCGCCGAGTTGGAGATGCTCGGCTACACCCGCGAGGAGTACCTCGGCCACCACATCGCCGAGTTCCACGCCGACCAGGAGGGCATCTCGGACATCCTCCGCCGCCTACAGGTGGGCGAGGTGCTGCACGAGTACGAGTCGCGTCTGCGCTGCAAGGACGGCTCTATCAGGCACGTGCTGATTGATTCCAGCGTGCTGTGGGAGGGCGGCGAGTTCGTCCACACGCGCTGCTTCACGCGCGACATCACCGACAAGAAGCGCGCCGAGGCCGAGCGCGACCGCCTCCTTGAAAACGAGCGGCGCGCGCGGCGCGAGGCCGAAGAGGCTTCGCGCCTGAAGGACGAATTCCTCGCCACGGTCTCGCACGAGCTTCGGACGCCGCTCACAGCCATCATCGGCTGGGCGCGCATGCTGCGCGACGGCAACCTCGACGAGGAGACCGCCGCGCGCGCGCTGGGAGCCATTGACCGCAACGCGAAGTCGCAGGCCCAGCTCATCGAGGACTTGCTCGACATCTCTAGGATCGTCAGCGGGAAGATGCACCTCGATGTCAGGCCGCTTGAGCCGTCCGCGGTCATCAACTCCGCCGTCGAAGCGGTCAAGCCTGCGGCGCAGGCCAAGGGCATACGCCTCCAAATAGTCGTTGACCCGAACGCCGGCCCCGTCGCGGGCGACTTCGAGCGTTTGCAGCAGGTGGTCTGGAACCTCCTGTCGAACGCCGTCAAGTTCACGCCCGCGGGCGGGCGCGTCCGTGTGAGTTTGGAGCGCGCGGACTCGCACGCGGAGTTGATGGTGACGGACAACGGACAGGGCATCAGTGCGGACTTCCTGCCACACGTCTTCGACCGTTTTCGACAGGCCGACAGCTCGATCACGCGGGCCTTCGGCGGGATGGGCGTGGGGCTGGCCGTCGTCAAGTCCATCGTCGAGATGCACGGCGGCACGGTGCGCGCTTCCAGCGAGGGCGAAGGCAAGGGGGCGAGCTTCACAGTGTCTCTGCCCCTGACGAGTGAGCGGCACGCGGCGGGCCGCGCGGAGACGAAGAATGAGCCGTCATCGAGTAAACATCCCCGCCCGTGCCCGCCGGAACTCGACGGGCTGAAAATCCTTGTGGTGGACGACGAGCCGGACACGTGCGAGGTGGTTCGTGCAACTTTCGAGCACTGCGGCTCAAAGGTAAAGACTTCAACCTCGGCAGCCGGCGCGCTGGCGCTCGTCGGCGAGTGGCAGCCGGACGTGCTCGTCGCCGACATCAGCATGCCGGAGATGGACGGGTACGAGTTAATCCGGCGCGTGAGGGCGCAGGGCGCGCAGGCCGGAGGCCGAATGCCCGCGGTGGCGCTGACGGCGATGGCGCGCATCGAGGATCGAGTGAAGGCGCTCTCCGAAGGCTACCAGATGCACGTCGCCAAGCCGGTCGAGCCGGAAGAGCTGCGAGCCGTGGTCGCGGGTCTCGCAGGCGTCGCGATCAAAGGCGCGTGACGATTGAGAAAACAAAGACGGCGCGAGTCGGGCGACTCGCGCCGTCTTTCCGTGTCCGTCTTTCCGTATGAGGCTGCGCGTGCGCCTCACTTCCGCGCGGCCTTCGGCTGCGGGCGGCCCGCCTGTTCCTGAAAAATCTTCAAGACCTCGCGCTTGTCGTGCGGCGTCAGGCTCCCCAGACCGCCCGTGACCTCATACTTCTGGTTGACCCACTTGCGAACCTTCGCGGCGTCGTAGCCGAGTTCTTCGGCGGCCCGCAAAATCTGCGCGTCGAGGTCGGGCGTCGCTTCGGCAGCGGGCGTGGGCGGCTTGACTGTTCGCTCCGGGGACGACAGGGCGGGTTTTTCCGGCGGCGGCGCGGGCTTCTCAGCCTGCCTCGCAGGTGCTGACGCCTGCTGCTTCTTCGCGCCCCTCTCAACTTCCTCGCGGCTCGCGACCCCGCGCCTGACCTCGAAGCCGAGCAGGGCCAACGCGCGGCCCACGGCGCTCGTTTCTCCGACCTCGACGTAGCTGCCCTGCTGCACGTGGCCCGCGCTGCGTAGCTCGTAGGCGTGGCCCGTCGCCGCAGGCATCGCGTCGTCCTGCTCGCGATAGACTTCAGCGCGGACGAGCACGAACCCCGTCTCGGCGTTGTGCTCGACGATGGAAGTCAGAATCCTCCCCGTAGGCCATTTGGCGTAAAATTTCTCGATCCTCTCGTGGACTGTGATGTAGGAATCTAAATCAAATCGCATCCTTCCAACTCCTCCGTCTGATGATGTCACTTACTGCCTGCTGCTTTATTCCGTATCGCAGCCCTAGAGCTTTTTGGGTGATATCCCCGCGTGAATACTCATCGCGAATGCTTTTCACATCTTCGGACGTAAGCTTTGCATTTGGCCTCTTCTCGCCTTTGCTTTGCCGGCCTTTGCTCACCATATCCCGACTGTTGTCCCGATGAGTACCTACAAAGAGGTGGTTCGGGTTTACACAGCTCCTGACATCACAGCTATGGAGAACTAATTGCCCTTCGGGTATTGGCCCTTTACAAAGCTCGTATGAGTATTTGTGTGCGCCGATGGGATGGTTGTTCACAATAAGCCTGCCGTATCCCGTCGTCTGCTCTATCGCTCCTGTCCAAAGTCAACAGCCTTTCTCATCGCCAAATTGAACTCTATTGCGGAAGCGTCTGAGGCGCGCGGGGCTGAATTTTTCTTTTGAATGCGACATGGCGACCTTCATCCGTTATGCAATTCCTCAAGCTTTAAGCGCATCTAAGATTTTCGCCTTTCCGTGAGTAGTTTCGGGCGCAAACTGTAGCAGAATTTTCCATCCCGAAGGCATGAATTTTTGCGCGCGCGCGGCAGGCTCCGCGCGCGCTTGACAGGGTGGGTTGGCGTCCGTATAGTCTCTCGTTTGGGCTTATAGTCCATTTCCCAACAGTGCAGCGCTTCAGTGGTTCTGCCGGTGTGGAGGCGCTGCCCGGCTTCTGGCCCTTCGGGGCAAAAGTCGTTGACAAATATTGTGGCGTAAACTTCGGCGCACCGCCCGGCTTTCTACCAGAGGAGGGCGGCCAAACGTCCGAAGAGCGAAACATGAGCGGGGCCGCAGTCCGAACGAAAAACCCCGCCTCCTTTATTATAAGGCGACGCCACAGAAAAGTTTCGGCCCGGAGGGGAGGCCACAATCCACACCGTTTAGAAGTCAGAACGTCCCCGACTAATTAAGACAATCAAGGGCGTGCCGCTCTTGCGCTGACTGCCGGACACATGGTTCCGGTAAGAGGCAGGAAAGGGCAGCCCATTGCGCCTTGTTAAGGGGTGCGCGGGGTCGAAGGCGACGAACCTTTTCAAAGGACTAGAAGAGCAGTGCCGACCATCAACCAACTCGTCCGCAAGGGCCGCCAGGCGGTGAAGTACAAGACGGCCAGCCCGGCCTTGCAGCAGTCGCCGCAGAAGCGCGGCGTCTGCACGCGCGTCTATACGCAGACGCCCAAGAAGCCGAACTCGGCGCTGCGCAAGGTGGCGCGCGTGCGCCTGACGAACGGCATCGAGGTGACGACCTACATTCCGGGCGTCGGCCACAACCTTCAGGAGCACTCCATCGTGCTCATCCGCGGCGGGCGCGTCAAAGACCTGCCGGGCGTGCGCTACCACATCATCCGCGGCACGCTCGACTCCGTAGGCGTCAACGACCGCAAGCAGGGGCGCTCGAAGTACGGCGCGAAGCGACCCAAGGGCGGCGCGGCGGCGGGCGCGGCGAAGGGCGGAAAGAAGTAGGGAAGCTGTTGGCCGTTAGCTATTAGCTGTTAGCTCATAGCCGGCGGCGAGCGGTTTAGATTCGAACGAACGCGATTAGCCCTGTCAGGTTTGGCTAATCGCTAAAAGCTAATAGCTAACAGCGAATCATGCCAAGAAGAAGAGTTGTTGACAGACGAGAGGTGCTGGCCGATCCCGTGTACAACAGCCCGCTGGTGACGAAGTTCATCAACGGCCTGATGTGGGACGGCAAGAAGTCCACCGCCGAAGGCATCTTCTACAACGCGCTGGCGCAGGTCGGCGAGAAGACGGGCGAAGACCCTCTGAAGATGTTCAAGCGCGCGATTGAGAACGTGCGGCCCACGGTCGAGGTCAAGTCGCGCCGCGTCGGCGGCTCGACCTACCAGGTGCCCATCGAGGTGCCGCAGGAGCGGCGCGGCTCGCTCGCCATCCGCTGGATCGTCGGCGCGGCCCGCGCCCGCGGCGAGAAGACGATGACCGACCGCCTCGCGGGCGAGATGCTCGACGCCGCCAACAACCGCGGCAACGCCGTCAAGAAGAAAGAGGACACGCACCGCATGGCGGAAGCGAACAAGGCGTTCGCGCATTACAAGTGGTAAAAGGCCGTGAACCGTGAACCGTAAACCGTGACAAGAGAAATGCTGTTTTTCACGGTTCACAGTTTACGGTTCACGGTTCACGGGTTTTAGTCATGGCTAAGCAAGACCTGAGCAAGTTCCGAAACATCGGCATCATGGCGCACATTGATGCCGGGAAGACCACGACCACCGAGCGCGTGCTCTACTACACGGGCGTCTCGCACAAGATCGGCGAGGTGCACGAGGGCACGGCGACGATGGACTGGATGGAACAGGAGCAGGAGCGCGGCATCACGATCACCAGCGCCGCCACGACCTGTTTCTGGAAACGGAACAATGTCGAGCACCGCATCAACATCATAGACACGCCCGGCCACGTGGACTTCACGATGGAGGTCGAGCGCAGCCTTCGCGTCCTCGACGGCGCGGTCGCCGTCTTCGACGGAGTCGCCGGGGTCGAGCCGCAGAGTGAAACCGTCTGGCGTCAGGCCGACAAGTACGGCGTCCCGCGCATCTGCTTCATCAACAAGCTCGACCGCGCGGGCGCTTCCTTCGACCGCTCGTTCCAGTCAATCATTGACCGCCTCGGCGCGAACCCGGTCGCCTTGCAGATTCCCATCGGGCTGGAAGACCAGTTCAAGGGCGTCGTTGACCTCATCACGATGAAGGGCCTCATCTGGAATGACGAGTCGAAGGGCGCGGAGTACGAGACCGCCGAGATTCCCGAAGAACTCAAGGGCCGTGCGCAGGAGATGCGCCACAAGCTCCTGGAGTCGGTCGCCGAAGTTGACGAGACGCTGACGGAGCGCTACCTCGAAGACGAGGGCGCGAGCTTCACCGAGGCCGAAATTCGCGCGGCGCTCCGCAAAGGCACAATCGAGATCAAGCTCATCCCCGTCGTCACCGGCTCGGCCTTCAAGAACAAGGGCGTGCAGACCCTGCTCGACGCGGTGGTTGACTACCTGCCCAGCCCTCTCGACATCCCGCCGATTGAAGGCGTCAACCCGAAGACGGGCGAGACCGAAGCGCGACCGGCTGATTCGAGCGCGCCGTTCGCGGGGCTGGTCTTCAAGATCATGGCCGACAAGCACCTCGGCCAGCTCTCGTTCGTCCGCATCTATTCGGGCACGGTCAAGTCAGGCTCTTACGCATACAACTCCGTCAAGCAGACGAAGGAGCGCGTGGGCCGCCTGATGCGGATGCACGCCAACAAGCGCGAGGACGTTGACGAGGCTTCGGCGGGCGAGATCGTCGCCATCGGCGGCATGAGACAGGTCACGACCGGCGACACCGTCTGCGACGAGAATAAGCCCATCGTGCTCGAAGCGATGGAGTTCCCCGCGCCCGTCATCCGCGTCGCCGTCGAGCCGAAGACGCGCGCCGACCAGGACAAGCTCGGAACCGCCTTGAGTCGTCTCGCGCAGGAAGACCCCAGTTTCAACGTCTCGACCGATCAGGAGACCGGCCAGACTATCATCGCCGGCATGGGCGAGCTGCACCTGGAGATCATCGTTGACCGCATGAAGCGCGAGTTCGGCGTCGAGGCCAACGTCGGCAAGCCACAGGTCGCCTACCGCGAGACGATCACAGCGCCCGCGAAGGGCAAGGAAGTTTACAAGCGGCAGACCGGCGGGCGCGGACAGTTCGGCCACGTCGAGCTGGAGATCGAGCCGGCTCCGGGCGAGGGCTTCGTCTTCGAGAACAAGATCACGGGCGGCGTCATCCCGCGCGAGTTCATCAAGCCGACCGAGGAGGGCGTGCGCGACGCGATGGAGCGCGGCTTCCTCGCCGGCTACGACCTTGTGGACATACGCGTCAGGCTCGTCTTCGGCTCGTACCACGAGGTTGACTCCGACGAGCGCTCGTTCCACATCGCCGGCTCTTTGGCGTTCCAGGACGCCGTGAAGAAGGCGAAGCCGGTGCTGTTGGAGCCGATCATGCGCGTCGAGGTCGTCACGCCGAAAGACTTCGTCGGCTCAGTGACCGGCGACCTGAACCGACGGCGCGGGCGCATCGAGAAGATGGAGCCGCGGCCCGGCGGCGCGGAGGTCGTCACGGCCTACGTCCCGCTCTCGGAGATGTTCGGCTACACCACCGACCTGCGTTCGATGACGCAGGGCCGCGCCACCTCCACGATGCACTTCGAGCGCTACGACCAGGCCCCGAAGAACATCGCCGACGAGGTGATCGCGAAGGTGCAGGGAGTCGCAAAATAAATGATGAATGATGAATGCGGAATGATGAATTAAAAGCTCAAGCCGCTTGAAATTCATCACTCATCATTCCGCATTCATCACTTCTTAGATAAGGAGCGAGAGAGAAAATGGCGAAGGAGCGATTTGACCGGTCGAAGCCGCACGTGAACATCGGGACGATAGGGCACGTGGATCACGGGAAGACGACTTTGACGGCGGCGATCACCAAAGTCTTAGCCAAGCACAATCCCCGCATCGCGTTCCGCAGTTTCGACTCCATTGACAATGCGCCGGAGGAGCGCGCCCGTGGGATCACGATTGCCACGGCGCATGTCGAGTACGAGACGGGTAACCGTCACTACGCGCACGTGGACTGTCCGGGACATGCCGACTACGTCAAGAACATGATCACTGGGGCCGCGCAGATGGACGGGGCGATTCTGGTGGTGGCGGCCACCGACGGGCCGATGCCGCAGACCCGTGAGCACATCCTTCTGGCCCGGCAGGTGGGCGTGCCCGCGATGGTGGTGTTTATGAACAAGGTGGATGCGGTGGACGACGCGGAGTTGTTAGACCTGGTGGAGTTGGAGGTCAGGGAACTCCTGTCGGCCTACGAGTTTCCGGGAGACGACATCCCCGTGGTGCGGGGGTCGGCTTTGGGCGCTCTGAACGGGGAGGCGGAGTGGGAGAAGACCGTGGAGGAGTTGATGGCGAGTGTGGACAGCTACATTCCGACTCCGCAGAGGGACACGGAGAAGCCTTTTTTGATGCCGGTCGAGGACATCTTCACGATCCAGGGGCGTGGGACGGTGGCGACGGGGAGGATTGAGCGGGGAAGGGTGAAAGTGAACGAGGCGGTGGAGATCATCGGCATTCGGGAGACGCGCACCACGGTGGTGACTGGGGTGGAGATGTTCAAGAAGTTGTTGGACGAGGGGGTGGCGGGAGATAACGTGGGGCTGTTGTTGCGTGGGGTGGAGCGGCGGGACGTTGAGCGGGGGCAGGTGATCGCGAAGCCGGGCAGTATTACGCCGCACACGAAGTTTCGGGCCGAGGCGTATGTTTTGACGAAGGAGGAGGGTGGGAGGCACACGCCATTCTTCACAGGCTACAGGCCGCAGTTCTACTTTCGGACGACGGACGTGACTGGGGTGGCGCATTTGCCGGAGGGAGTGGAGATGGTGATGCCTGGGGACAACGTGGCGATGGAGGTGGAGTTGATCACGCCGATCGCGTTGGAGAAGGGGTTGCGGTTTGCGATTCGGGAGGGGGGTAGGACGGTGGGGGCCGGCACCGTCTCCGACATCGTCGAGTAGCCGGTCGTCCGCCTATGTAAAGACACGCCGATGCCGCAAAGGCTGAAGACGCGGAACTGCAAGGCCGAGAACTGGCCGCTGAAAGATAAAGAATATGTTGAACGAAAAGATCAGAATCAGGCTGAAGGCTTACGACCACCGCGTGCTCGACCAGTCCACGTCGGAGATCGTCGAGACGGCGAAGCGCACGGGCGCGCGCGTGGCGGGGCCGATCCCGCTGCCCACGTCGAAGAACAAGTGGACAGTGCTGCGCTCGCCGCACGTGGACAAGAAGTCGCGCGAGCAGTTCGAGATTCGCACGCACAAGCGTCTGATGGACATCCTCGACCCGACGCCGCAGACCGTGGACGCGCTGATGAAGCTCGACCTGCCCGCGGGCGTGGATGTCGAGATCAAGGCGTTCGGCAGAAGTTAAAAGCCGTAACCGTAAACCGTAAACCGTAACAAGAAAAATCTGTTCTTCACTTGTCACGGTTCACGGTTTACGGTTGACGGGAGGTTTTTGTGATGATTAACGGAATCATCGGGAAGAAAGTCGGCATGACGCAGTTGTTCGCGCCCGACGGGACGGTCACGCCGGTGACGGTCATTAAGGCGGGGCCGTGCGTCGTCGTGCAGAAGAAGTCTGCCGCCGGCAGGGACGGCTACGACGCCGTCCAGTTGGGGCTGGTCGAAGATCGCCCCGTGAAGCTGAAGAACGTGACGAAGCCGATGCAGGGTCACTTCGAGAAGACCGGCGCGGGCACTCCGCCGACGCGCGTGCTCAAGGAGCTTCGCGTGGAGGGCGACGGCGAGGTGAGCGTCGGCGACAAGGTTCTGGTTGACCAGTTCGCCGAGGGCGACCCCGTCGAGGTCGTCGGCAAGTCGAAGGGGCGCGGCTTCCAGGGCACGGTGAAGCGCCATCACTTCAACCGCGGCCCGGAAAGCCACGGCTCGATGAACGTGCGCAAGCCCGGCTCCATCGGCCAGTCGGCCTACCCTTCGCGCGTCATCAAGGGCACGCGCTCGTCCGGCCACATGGGCGACCGGAGAGTCACGGTCAAAGGTCTGACGGTCGCGCGCGTGGACGCCGAGAACAACCTGCTGATGATCCGTGGGGCCGTGCCCGGCGCGAACGGGAGCGTGGTCGTCGTCCGCAAGGTGGCAAAGTAAATGATGAATGATGAATGCGGAATGATGAATTAAGAGCTGTCTTCAATTCATCATTCATCACTCCGCATTCATCGCTTTGGAGAAAGCAATGCCTACCGTTAAGGTGCGCAATCTGAAGAACGAAGAGGTCGGCGACTTTGAGTTGTCCGACGCAGTCTTCGGCGTCGAGCTGAACGAGTCGCTGATCCACGCCGCCGTCAAAGCCTACCTCGCCGGCGCGCGACAGGGAACCGTCGGGACGAAGACGCGCGGCGACGTGTCCGGCTCCGGCAAGAAACTCTGGAAGCAGAAGGGCACGGGGCGCGCGCGCATCGCCTCGATCCGCTCGCCTCTGTGGAAGGGCGGCGGCAACGTCCACGGGCCGCAGCCGCGCGACTGGTCGCAGCCGCTCCCGAAGAAGATGCGGCGCGGCGCTCTGCGCTCGGCACTCTCCGAGCGCCTGCGCGAAGGCAACCTCGTCGTCGTCGAAGAGTTCGTCCTCGGCCAGCCGAAGACCAAAGAGTTCATCGGCGCACTCTCGGCGCTCGGCGTCGAAGGCAAGACGCTCGTCGTGGACACGATTGACAACGACAACCTGCTGCTCGCCTCGCGTAACGTGAAAGGCGCGAAGGTCGTCGGCGCGGGCGGCGTGAACATCTACGACGTGCTCTACCACGAGAAGCTGGTCATGTCGCGCTCCGCCGCCGAGCAGTTGCAGGCGCAGCTCGACCCGAAGAAGGCGAGCGCCGCGGCAGCGACTGAAGAAGGCGAGGCCGGCGAAGAGAATACGCAGGAAGAGGAGGCGGCTTAAAAGCCGTAAATCGTAAACCGTAAACCGTGACAAGAAGAACAGTTTTCATCTCGTTGCGGTTAACGGTTCACGGTTCACGAGGTTTTTTATGAGGACGATCTGGGATGTCATCAAAGCGCCGGTCATCACGGAGAAGGCGCTCGTCGCGAAAGAAGAGTCGCAGGACGGTCGCCAGCTTCTGACCTTCCGCGTTGACCGCGACGCCACGAAGCCGGAGATCAAGTCAGCGGTCGAGCGCATCTTCAACGTGCAGGTGGACGCGGTGCGCACCATTAATTACATGGGCAAGAAGGCGCGCCGCGGTCGCTTCGAGGGTCGCAAGCCCTCCTGGAAGAAGGCTTACGTCACGCTCAAGGCGGGCCAAGCGCCGTTCGACTACGGCGAATCGATCTAGTAGTTCAAAGTTCCAAGCTCAAGGTTCAAAGTTAAATGCTTTGGCCTCGGACTTTGAACTTTGAACTTGCAACTTTGAACTCATAACGTTATGGGCATCAAGAAACTGACACCGACATCGCCGTCGCGCCGCTACCAGACTTATTTGACGCGCGACGAGTTGACGCCCGGCGCGGAGCCGGAGAAGTCTCTGCTGGAGCCGAAGACGCGGATTTCGGGGCGCAACAACAACGGCCACATCACCGTGCGGCGTCGCGGCGGCGGGCACAAGCGCTTCTATCGCATCGTTGACTTCAAGCGCGACAAGGCGGGCGTGCCCGGTCGCGTCACGCAGATCGAGTACGACCCGAACCGCTCGGCCCACATCGCGCTCGTCACCTACCTCGACGGCGAGAAGCGCTACATCATCGCGCCCGCCGGCCTCGAAGTCGGCAAGACCGTGATGAGCGGCCCCGAAGCCGACATCCTTCCCGGAAACGCGCTGCCCATCCGCAACATCCCTCTGGGGACGCAGATTCACAACATCGAGCTGCGACCGGGCAAGGGCGGACAGTTGGTGCGCTCGGCGGGAGGCTTCGCGCAGCTCGTCGCCAAGGAAGGCGACCACGCGCAGGTACGCATGCCTTCGGGCGAGGTGCGGCGCGTGCCCGTCGTCTGCTACGCGACCGTGGGCCAAGTCGGGAATGTCGAGCACGAGAACATCTCCTACGGCAAGGCCGGGCGCTCGCGCTGGCACGGCATACGCCCGCACGTCCGCGGCGTCGCCATGAACCCGGTTGACCACCCGCACGGCGGCGGCGAGGGTAAGACCAGCGGCGGTCGTCATCCGGTGACGCCCTGGGGCCAGCCGACGCGCGGCTACAAGACGCGCAAGAACAAGCGCACCTCGAAGATGATCGTGCGCGACCGGAGAGTTAAGTAGATGCTAGATGTCAGATGCCAGATGCTAGTGAAATCCAAAACTGGCATCTGACATCTAGCATCTAACATCTTTTCGAGCGAAGCGAGAAACTATGGCACGTTCGGTAAAAAAAGGCCCGTTCATTGACCGGCATTTGGAGAAGAAGGTCGAGGAGATTCGGCAGGGCGCTTCCCGCCCGCCCGCGATCAAGACCTGGTCGCGCCGCTCGACCATCACGCCCGACTTCGTCGGCCTGACGTTCGCCGTCCACAACGGCAAGCGCCACATCCCCGTTTACGTGACGGAGAACATGGTCGGACACAAGCTCGGCGAGTTCGCCCCGACGCGCACCTTCAAGGGGCACTCGGGCACGAAGGCGGAGAAGTCGTCAAGGCCAGCTAAATAATCGTGAACCGTAAACCGTAAACCGTGACAAGAAAAATCTGCTTTCATCTCGTCACGGTTCACGGTTCACGGTTTACGCTCTGAGGAAGTCATGGAAGCCAGAGCGAGTGCGAAATACTTACGCGGGTCGGCGCAGAAGGCGCGGCTCGTGGTTGACATGATCCGCGGCAAGCGCGTGGGCGAGGCGCTGGCGATTTTGCAGTTCGCGAACAAGCGCGCCGCCGGCGGCATCGAGAAGTGCCTGCGTTCGGCCATCGCTAACGCGACCGAGACCGCCGAGCGCGAGAACGTCGCGGTTGACCCGGACGAGCTTGTCGTCAAGACCTGCTTCGTGGACATGGGGCCGACCAAGAACCGGCGGCGCGTGCGCCCCGCGCCGCAGGGCCGCGCCTACCGCGAGCAGCGCCACTTCTGCCACGTCACCGTGCTGGTGTCGTCGGGCGAAGACGACGGCGCGGCGAAGACGAAGGGTAAGAGTGCCGCCGACAAAGCGGCGAAGGCTGCCTCTCCGAAGGCCGAAGGCAAGGCGGGAAGCAAGGGCGGCTCGAAGAAGGTCGCGGCCCCCGAAGAGTCGGCGGAGAAGAAGACTACGAAGCGCGCTTCCAAAAAAGCGGAAGCGGCTCCGGCTGAAGAGACGACGGAATAGACTCAGGAGAAAATTGTGGGTCAGAAAGTTCATCCATACGGCTTCCGCCTCGGCTACAACAAGGACTGGCATTCGCACTGGTTCGCGAAGAAGCAGTTCGGCAACTTCCTCCTGGAAGACCTCAAGCTGAAGGCGCAGATGAAGGGCCGCTTCATGGGCGCGGGCGTCTCGCACGTGGACGTGGAGCGCGCGGCCAACCGGCTGAAGCTCATCATCTACACCTCGCGCCCCGGCATCATCATCGGGCGCAAAGGGGCGGAGATTGACAAGCTCAAGGCCGACATCGCCGCCCGCACGGGCAAGGAAGTGCTCGTCTCCATCCAGGAGATTCACAAGCCGGAGCTGAACGCGCAATTGCAGGCCGAGAAGATCGCCGCGCAGTTGGAGAAGCGCATCGCCTTCCGCCGCGCCATGCGCAAGGCCGTCGAGGAGACGCTCCGCTTCGGCGGGCAGGGCATCAAGGTCAAAGTTTCGGGCCGCCTGAACGGGGCCGAGATCGCGCGCAGCGAGTGGCACCTGCAAGGGCGTTTGCCTTTGCACACCCTGCGCGCAGACATTGACTACGGCTTCGCCGAGGCGCGCACGACCTTCGGGGCCATCGGCGTCAAGTGCTGGATTTACCGCGGCGAAATCCTCGACCCGAAGGCGGCCATGGCCCGCGGCACGCAGCCCGACCCGATCAACGAACCGAGGCCGGAGCGCGGCGACGGTCGCCGCCCGCGCCGAGACCGCGACTCGGAAGACCGCCCGCGCGGCCCGCGTGGCGACCGCGGCGGGCGCGGGCCGCGCGGCGGCGGCGGGGACAGGAGATAAAAGCCGTGAACCGTGAACCGTAAACCGTGACAAGTTAAGAGTAGATTTTTTCTTGTTACGGTTTACGGTTCACGGTTCACGATGTTGAGCGGAGTGAAACATCATGTTGATGCCGAAGAAGGTTAAGCACCGGAAGCAGATGAAGGGGCGCATGACGGGCGTGGCGACGCGCGGCGGCGCGATCAGCTTCGGTGAATACGGCCTGAAGACTCTGGAGCCGGGCTGGATCACCGACCGGCAGATCGAGGCCGCGCGTATCGCGATGACGCGCCACGTCAAGCGCGGCGGCAAAATCTGGATTCGCATGTTCCCCGACAAGCCCATCACCAAGAAGCCCGCCGAGACGCGCATGGGCAAGGGCAAGGGCGCTCCCGACCACTGGGTCGCCGTCGTCAAACCGGGCCGCATCCTCTACGAGATCGAGGGCGTCACGGAGGCCCTGGCGCGCGAGGCCATGAGCCTCGCGGCGCAGAAGCTCCCCGTCAAGTGCAAGTTCGTTTCGCGGGCCGAGCAGGAAGGGGGCGCGGTTTAAGTTATGAAGAGACACGACGAGCTGGAGCGCCTGCACAACATGTCGGACGAGGAACTGCGCGGAGAGGCGCAGCGCCTGAAGGAGTCGCTCTTCCGCCTCAACTTCAAGCTGGCGCTGGGCGAGGTGGACGCCGTCAAGACCGTCCGCCGCGAGAAGAAGTCGCTCGCCCGCATCCGAACGATGATGCGCGAGCGCGAGTTGGAGCAGGCGGTGAAGTAAATGATGAGTGATGAATGCGGAATGATAAATTAAGACAGCGCAAGCCGCGTTAAATTCATCATTCATCACTCCGCATTCCGCGTTGAGGTTTTCTAATGGCAGAAGAGACGAAAGAAGAAGTGACGACGACCGCCGACGAGCGGGCCGCCGAGGCCACGCAGTCGGGCGAGGCGCTGGCGCAGACGCAGGCCGCGGGCGTTGACGCGCAAGCTGGCGACGCGACGGGCGCGGAGGCGGGCCGCCGCGGGCGTCGGGCGGAGAAGGTCGGCGTCGTGGCGTCGGACAAGATGGAGAAGACCTGCGTGGTCAGGGTTGACCGCCTCGTCAAGCACCCGAAGTACCGCCGCTACGTCCGCCGCACGTCGAAGTTCATGGCGCACAACGAGCGGGGCGCGACCGTCGGCGACAAGGTTCGCATCGTCGAGACCCGCCCGCTCTCCGCGCACAAGCGCTGGCGCGTCGTCGAGATCATTCAGAAGGCGGAGAAGTAAAAGCCGTGAACCGTAAACCGTAAACCGTAACAAGAAAAAAAATTAGTTCTTAACTTGTCACGGTTCACGGTTCACGGTTCACGCGCGAACGGAGCGAGCAAATGGCTATCCAGATGCAAACGTCTTTGGACGTGGCGGACAATTCGGGGGCGCGGCGCGTCGAGATGATTCAGACCATCGGCGGCTCGACCACGCGGACGCGCGCGAGCCTCGGCGACAAGATCAAGGTCACGGTCAAAGAGGCCTCGCCGGACGGGGCCGTCAAGAAGGGCACGGTGCACAACGCCGTCGTCGTCCGCACGGTCAAAGAAGTCCGGCGCAAGGACGGAACCTACATCCGCTTCGACCAGAACGCGTGCGTGCTCATCAAGCCCGACGACACGCCCATCGGCACGCGCGTCTTCGGCCCCGTGGCCCGCGAACTCCGCGACCGCAACTTCATGAAGATCGTTTCGCTCGCGCCGGAGGTGATTTGAGAGATGACGGAGACTGCAAGCAGGCGGGCCAAGGTTAAGAAGGGCGATCAGGTGGTCGTCATGGCGGGCCGCGACCGCGGAAAGCGCGGGCGCGTGCTCGAAGTCAGGCCGCGCGAGGGCAAGGTCAGGGTCGAGGGCGTGGCGGTCGTCAAGCGCCACCAGAGAGCCAACCCCGCGCAGAACCGCGGCGGCGGCATTCTCGAAAAGGAAGCCCTCATCAACATCTCGAACGTCCAGTTGATTGACCCCGCGACGGGGAAGCCCACGCGCGTCCGCTACGATGTGGCCGGCGACCGCACGAAGACGCGCGTCGCGTCGGGCAGCGGGCAGGCGCTGGACAAGGAATAAACAGCTTTTAGCCGTTAGCTTTTAGCCGTTAGCTAAGACATGAAAAGCTAACGGCCAACAGCTAAAAGCTAAAAGCTCTCACGGAGTGAGTAATGGCAGCCAGACTGAAAGAGCGTTACCAGAAGGAAGTCGCCCCGGCGATTGCGAAAGAGTTCGGCATCGAGAACCCGATGGCGATCCCGAAGTTGGAGAAGATCGTTATCAACATGGGACTGGGCGAGGCCATCGCCAACGCGAAGATCGTGGACACGGGCGCGGACGAGCTGCGGGCCGTCACGGGGCAGAAGCCTGTGACGACGCGCGCCAAAAAATCAATCGCCTCGTTCAAGCTCCGCCAGGGCATGCCCATCGGCACGATGGTCACGCTCCGGGGCGACCGCATGTACGAGTTCTTCGACCGCCTGGTCTCAATCGCCTTGCCGCGCGTGCGCGACTTCCGCGGCGTCTCGCCGAAGGCTTTCGACGGGCGGGGCAACTACACGCTCGGCATCCGCGACCAGTTGATCTTCCCCGAAATTGATTTCAACAAGGTGGACAAGACGCGCGGGATGAACATCTCCATCGTCACCACCGCACGCGACGACGAGCAGGCGCGCGCGCTCCTCCGGGCGCTCGGCATGCCGTTCAGACAGTAAAACAGATGTCAGATGCTGGATGTCAGTTGAAGACAACTGCCAGCATCTAGCATCTAACATCTAACATCTGAGGTTCTATGGCAAAGAAGTCACTGATCGCGAAGGCGAAGCGGAGGCCGAAGTTCTCTTCGCGCGCCTACACGCGCTGCGAGCGTTGCGGGCGTCCACGCGGCTACCTGCGCAAGTTCAAGCTGTGCCGCATCTGCTTCCGCGAGCTGGCGCTCCAGGGGCAGATTCCCGGAGTCGTCAAGTCGAGCTGGTAGTACCAGCAGATGTCGGATGCTGGATGTTAGATGTTAGTGAATGGCGTCTAACCGACATCTGACATCTAACATCTAGCATCTGTTTTGGAGTTTTAGTAATGACTGATCCTATTACCGACATGCTGACGCGGATGCGCAACGCGATTGCGGCGAAGCACTCGCGCGTTGACATCCCGGCGTCGAAGCTGAAGCTGGAGATCGCCCGCATCCTGAAGGAAGAGGGCTACATCAACAACTTCGTCACGAAGGGCGAGGGCGTGAGGCGGACGATCCGCATCTTCCTGCGCTACGACGCGCGCGGCACCAGCTCGATCTCGCACCTGTCGCGCGTCTCCACGCCCGGAAGACGCGTCTATATGGGCGCGACCGACATCCCACGCGTCCTGGGCGGCTACGGCATCAACATCGTCTCGACCTCGCGCGGCCTGATGAGTGGCAAGCGCGCCCGCCGCGAGAACGTCGGCGGCGAGGTGCTGGCGGAAATTTATTAAGCAGATGCTGGATGCTAGATGCTAGATGCTAGTAAGAGTCTTTTACTGACATCTGACATCTGACATCTGACATCTCTTTAACCGAAGGTTAAAGCTATGTCTCGCATTGGTAAAAAGGTGATCGCGGTTCCGAAGGGCGTCACGGTGACGATCCTCGACGGCGAGCTGGAGGTGAAGGGGCCGAAGGGGACTCTGCGGACGCCGATCCCCGAAGGCGTCACGTTCCGCCTCGAAGGCGACCAACTCCAGGCCGAGCGCGCGTCGGACGAGCAGAGCGCGGTGCATGGACTGGCCCGCGCGCTTGCCAACAACGCCGTCGTCGGTGTGACCGAGGGCTTCACGAAGCGGATGGACTTGGTCGGCGTCGGCTACAAGGCAGACATACAGGGGCGCAAGATCGTCTTCTCCCTGGGCTACTCGCACCCCGTGGAGTTCCCCCTGCCGGAGGGCGTTGACGTGAAGGGCGAGCGCGTCGCGGCGAAAGGCTCGATCCCGCAGTACCAGTTGACGCTGACGCTCACCGGCATTGACAAGCAGAAGCTCGGCCAGGTCGCCGCGGAGATGTACAACCTCCGCAAGCCTGACCCGTACAAGGGCAAGGGCGTGCGCTACGCCGACGTGCAGTTGAAGCTCAAGCCGGGCAAGACGGGCAAGTAGAAATGACGAACGATGAATGCGGAATGATGAATTAAAAGTTTCAAGCCGCTTCTCATTCATCATTCATCATTCCGCATTCATCATTTGGAGTTTGTGATGGCAAAGAAAGACAAAGCAGCGGTCAGAAAGGGCGTGAGAACGCGCATCCGCCGCCGCGTGCGCGGCACGGCAGAGCGCCCGCGGCTCGCCATATTCCGCAGCCTGAACCACATCTACGCGCAGATCATTGACGACGAGAGGGCGGCGACCATCGCCTCAGCCTCGACGGTCGAGAAGGACTTGGTCGGGGCGACGGGCGGCAACGTCGAGGCGGCGCGGCGCGTGGGCCGGGCGATTGCCGAGCGCGCGATTGCCGCTGGAATAGAGTCGGTCGTCTTCGACCGCGGCGGCTTCCGCTACCACGGGCGCGTCAAGGCGCTCGCCGACGCGGCGCGCGAGGCGGGCCTCAACAAGAATGAGCGCGCAGGGGAAGAGGCGGCGGGCGAGGCCGCGGCCTAGAAGTTTCGAGAAAGGTAAGCGATGCGTCAACCAAGACAGAGAATTCCGTTTCAGGGACTCGACCTCTCAGACCAGGTCATCTCGATCAACCGCGTGACGAAGGTCGTCAAGGGCGGCAAGAACCTCTCTTTCGCGGCGCTCGTCGTCGTCGGCGACGGCGCGGGCCACGTCGGCTTCGGCACGGGCAAGGCGCGCGAAGTCCCCGTCGCCATCAAGAAGGCCATCGAGGCGGCGAAGAAGAGCCTGATCCGCGTGCCCCTGATCAACAACACGCTCCCGCACCCCATCATCGGCGAGCACGGCGCGGGCCGCGTCCTGATGAAGCCGGCGAGCGAAGGCACGGGCGTCATCGCCGGAGGCGCGGTGCGCGCGGTCATGCAGGCGGCGGGCGTCCACGACGTTCGCACGAAGGTCTTAGGCTCTGCGAACCCGCACAACGTCGTGCGCGCGACCTTCGACGGGCTGCTGCACATGAAAGACCCGTTCGAGGTGGCGCGCCTGCGCGGCAAGCAAGTCGAAGAGCTTTAGTTCAAAGTTCCAAGTTTAAAGTTCCAAGTTTGCAGCCTTGGAACTTTGAACTTTAAACTTGGAACTTGTAACGAGGTTTCAGAAATGGCTGAAGAGAGCAAACAGCAGGACGGCGCGAAGATTCGCATACAGTATTACCGCAGCGCCATCGGCTTCCCGAAGACGCAGAAAGAGGTCGTCCGAAGCGTCGGGTTCACGAAGCTCAATCAGGTGGTCGAGCGCCCCGACACGCCCTCGATGCGCGGCGTCGTCGAGAAAGTCCCGCACCTCCTGCGGATAATTGAATAAAGCCGTGAACCGTGAACCGTAAACCGTGACAAGTAAAAACGGATTTCTCTTATCACGGTTCACGGCTCACGGTTCACGATTCACGAGGTTTCAGAGATGGCTATCGGTTTGAACAACCTGCACCCGTCAAAGGGTTCGACGCACAAGAAGAAGCGCGTGGGGCGCGGCCCCGGCTCCGGCCTGGGGAAGACCGCGGGGCGCGGCAACAAGGGCCAGAAGTCGCGTTCGGGCTATTCGGGCAAGGTCGGCTTCGAGGGCGGGCAGATGCCCTTGCAGCGTCGTTTGCCGAAGCGCGGCTTCACCAACATCTTCCGCAAGCAGTGGATCGAGGTGACGCTCGCCACGCTCGAAGAGCGGTTCGAGGCGGGCGACGAGATCACGCCGGAGACGATGCACAGCCGCGGCGTCATCGCCAAGGGCAAGCGCGACGTGGTCGTACTCGGCACGGGCGAGCTGACCAAGGCGCTCAACGTCTCGGCGCACCGCTTCACGAAGGGCGCGCGCTCGAAGATCGAGTCGGCGGGCGGAACCGCGAACGTCATCACGCCGTTCCACAAGCCCGACGCGCTCGTGCCCATCGGCGAGTGAGCCGAGGGCGCGTGCCGCCCCGGCTTTGACAAGACTTGCAGGCAGCGCACGCTGAGGATGCCGGAAGAGGAACGAGACTCTCTTTCGCCGTCTTCAGCGTCGTTTGGTTTTTGAAGAAGCGGTCAGCAGTCAGCTTTCAGCTATCAGCTTTGCTATCATATTGACTCCTGACCGATTGACGTGAAGCTGTTTGCCGAAGAGGATAAAGCTGAAAGCTGAGTGCTGACCGCCGAGGGCTTAAAGTCATGGAAAAATTCTTCGCCGCCTTCCGCAACATGTTCACCGTGCCCGACCTGCGTAAGCGCATCCTGTTTACGCTCGGGCTGCTGGCCGTCTATCGCCTCGGCGCGCACATCACGGCGCCCGGCGTTGACCGCGACCAACTCCGCCTGGTCTGGGAGAAGGTGGGCACGACGCTCCTCGGCGTGCTCGACCTCTTCTCCGGCGGGAACTTCCAGACCATCTCGGTCTTCGCGCTCGGCGTGACGCCCTACATCACGGCCACCATCATCACGCAGTTGATGACGACCGTCTTCCCGCAGTTGAAGCGCTTGCAGGAGGAGGGCGAGGCGGGCCGCCAGAAGCTCAACCAGTACAACCGCTACCTGACAGTCGTGCTCTGCATGTTCCAGACCTTCATCGTGGCGCGCTGGCTCCAGGCGAACGCCGTCCTCCCCGTCAGCCCCATTATCAACGTCCCCGTCCTGAGCACGTTCCTCGACTACTACATCCTGAGCACCATCATCACGCTCACCACGGGCACGATCTTCGTCATGTGGCTCGGCGAGCAGATCACGGAGCGCGGCATCGGCAACGGCGTCTCGCTTCTCATCTTCGCGGGCATCATCATCGGCTTGCCCTCGCGCGGCGTCCCGCAGGTCCTCAGTCGCCTGAAGAGCGGCGACACGTTCGCCGTCGTCGGCGTCATCGCGATGCTCGCCATCCTGCTCGGCCTCATCGCCTTCATCGTCTTCGTCGAGTCCGCCCGGCGCAAAGTCCCGATCTCTTACGCCAAGCGGCACGTCGGGAGGCAACTGGTCGGCGGGCAGCAGACGCACATGCCCATCAAGCTCAACATGGGCGGCGTCATCCCCGTCATCTTCGCCTCGTCGGTGCTGGCGATACCGCAGACGGTCTTGCAGTTCATCGCCTACGACCCGACCGTGCAGGACTGGCGCTTCCGCGTGCACAGCTTCTTCACCGACTTCCATGGCGGCGACCCGTACTACGAGCTGGTCTACCTGTCGCTCATCGTCCTGTTCACCTTCTTCTACATCACGATCATCTTCAACGTCGAAGAGGTGTCGGACAACCTGCGCAAGCACGGCGGCTTCATCCCCGGCATCCGACCGGGAAGAAACACGGCGGAGTTTTTGAACACGATCCTGACGCGCCTGACGACCGTGGGCGCGATCTACCTCGCCTTCGTCGCCTTCGTGCCGCAGTTGATGCTCTCCGGCTTCAACGTGGGCCGCCTGCCCTTCTTCGGCGGGAGGATCGAGGAGTTCGTCACGGGCACGCCCGGCCTGGGCTGGATACCGCACGGCATGGGCTACCAGTTCTACTTCGGCGGCACGTCGTTGCTGATCCTGGTCGGCGTCGCCATGGACACCGCGCAGCAGATCGAGGCGCAGCTCGTCATGCGCAACTACGAAGGCTTCTTCGGGCCGGGCAGCCGCCTGCGCGGGCGCAGAACCTAAAAAGCGGGTGTCAGATGCTAGATGTCGGATGTCAGTTAAAGGCGGGGCTAGCATCTAACATCTGACATCCAGCATCTGCCGTTATGTTGAAGATCATCGTCCTGATGGGCGCGCCGGGCGCGGGCAAGGGGACACAGGCGCGCCTGCTGCGCGAGCGCCTGGGGCTGCCGCACATCTCGACGGGCGACATGTTCCGCGCGATGAAGGAGTCGCACACGCCGCTCGCCGAGGAGTTGCGCTTGATCCTCGACTCCGGCGTGCTCGTCCCGGACGAGTTGACCATCCGTGTGGTCGAGGAGCGGACGAGCAAGCCCGACTGCCGCAACGGCTACGTCCTCGACGGCTTCCCGCGCACGCCCGCGCAGGCCGACATGCTCGAAACGCTCGCTGCCGGGCAGGGGCACCCGCTCGTCGCCGTCCTCGTGGACGTGCCCTTCGACATCCTAGAGAAGCGCGTGACGGGGCGGCGCAACTGCCCGGTCTGCGGCGAGATTTACAACGTCTATTTCAAGCCGCCGAAGTTCGACGAGGTCTGCGACCTGCACCCGTCGGCAAAGCTCCACCGCCGCGCCGACGACAACGCCGAGACGATCAAGACGCGCCTGGCGACCTACGGGCAGGAGACACAGCCGCTCATCGAATACTACGAGCGGACGAGCCGCCTCCGGCGCGTTGACGGCACGCGCGGCGTGGAGGCGATCTACGCGGACATTGAAAACGCAGTGACGGGTGACAAGTGACGAGTGATAAGATTGCCCTTGTCTTAGCTCGTCACTTGTCACTCGTCACTTGTCACTGCTTTTGAATGATCATCGGAAAGTCGAAAAAAGAGCTTGAGAAGATGCGGGCCGCCGGGCGGCTCGTGGCGCAGGTGCGCGAGGAGCTGCGCCGCATGGCGCGTCCCGGCGTCACCACGCTCGAACTCGACATGGCCGCGGAGAAGATGATCCGCGACGCCGGGGCGCTGCCGACCTTCAAGGGCTACCACGGCTTCCCCTTCTCGATCTGCGCCTCCGTCAACGAGCAGGTCGTCCACGGCTTCCCCTCCGCCTACGTGCTGCAAGAAGGCGACATCCTCTCGATTGACTGCGGCGTGACGCTCGCCGGCTACGTCGGCGACACGGCGACGACCGTGCCCGTCGGCCGCGTGAGCGAGGACAGGCTGAAGCTGATCGGCGTGGCCGTGGAGTGCCTGGAGCGGGCCATACGGCAGTGCTGGCCGGGCAAGTACCTGGGCGACATCGGCTGGGCCGTGCAGTCGCACGCAGAGGCTCACGGCTACGGCGTGGTGCGCGACTACGTCGGCCACGGCATCGGGCGAAAAATGCACGAAGACCCGCAAATCCCGAAC
>QHXN01000024.1 GCA_003222975.1 Acidobacteriota bacterium
TCGCCGCATATACGACGAGGACGCGCACGCGCCCACCCAAAGCGCACGCAGCCTCGCGCCCCGGCGATCTCACCGGGGCTGGCGGCACAGTCTTTCCCCAAGAGACGTGCCAGCACTTAGTCGCAGACTAAAATGCCTTTATCCGTGACGTTCATGTGGTATCCTCTCGCTCGTTCCAGTCTTTGAAAATAAGGCAACGGGTCTGATGCTTAAGCGCGGCTCACCCTCAAGCGAGTGATGAGCATCGCCGTTGAGCATGAGAGGTTCATACTCACGGCGATTACATTGCGCGGCAGCATTTTATGTATATTTATACATAAGGTCAAGCCTCTTTCCGCTCCGTCGGGAGGTAACTCCTGATGGGGAAGAAGGCGCGGCAGAAGCCGAAGCGTTTAGCCGAGAAGCTCGTCCAGATTCGGACGGCTCTAGGTCTATCTCAAAGCGAGATGCTACGGCATCTTGAGGCTGAAGACGAGATTGATTACACGGCCATCTCGAAGTACGAGTTAGGCAGGAATGAGCCGTCGCTTCTCATCCTCTTGAGGTATGCGCGCGTGGCGAACGTCAGCACGGACGTTTTGATTGATGACGAGATGGACTTGCCGAAGAAGTTGCCGACGCGCCGCCGCTAGACGTTTTGGGCGAAAGGGAATTTTCAGGCAAATCCTCGCCTCAATAAGCCTCCGCCGGTTGCGTTGACACGAGCTTTTACCCTGACCTCGGCTAATTCTATTGCGACGCTGACGGCTAATGCCCTGATATTAGTCGCCGAACTCAAGGCTCTTGTGACTGTGAACCAAACCGTAGTCGCTACAGTCTTAATCCGAGCGACTAAAATCAAGGTCACAGTCGCTAGGGCCTAAATCTTAGTGACTGAAATCCAGACTTGAGCGACTGAAATCCAGATTTAAGCGACTCGCTTCTGGACTTGAGCGACCCCACTCTCGACCTAAGCGGCTAAAGTCGAGACCTGAGCGACTGAAATTCAGGCTCAAGCGGCTAAACCCCGAATCTCGCTCGCTCGAATCCGGGCGTTTTCGTGCGGCGGCGGCGCACAAATCGCTTGAATTCCCCGACAAAAGGCATATACTGCGCCCTCTGTCACCTTACAAGCGGGTTTCGGCTCATCCAGACTTCACGCAGGAGGAAAAAATAATGGCAAGACTCAAGCGCAGTTCCACCATCCTTGAGACTGCACGGCAGCGTCTGGCCGGTCTCAAATCAATCACGCCCAAACCGGACTTCGGCCCCGCCCTCGACATAGACCAGTACGAGCAGGACATCAACGCGCTCAGCGCCAGCCTCGACAAATACAACCAGACGGTCTCGCTCCTCGACCAGATGCAAAACGCACTGGAAGCCGACGAGGCCAAACTAAACGACAAGAACAAACGCATGCTCGCCGCCACCGGCGCGCAATACGGCCCCGACAGCAGCCAGTACGAACAGGCCGGCGGCACGCGCACCAGCGAGCGCAAACGCCCCACAAAGAAGAAGCCCGGCAACGGCTAAACGCCGCGCCCGAACTTTAACCAGACCGGCGGGCGTTGAAAGTCTCATCCACAGCCTTCCAACGCCCGCCGCCTTCACCACGCGGCGAATCCGTCGCCGCCCCTAATCCCAAATGAGTGTCTGCTGGACGCCTGCCATTTATCGAATAGCGATTCAAAAGCAATGTGTATTACTCTAGTCGTCTGTTTGAAATTTTCGGTGAAGGCTAAGGCAAAATAAGCTGAATGAGTGAATACCGCAAAAAGTTGGATAGATACGCGAAAACTAAGTGCTATCAGCCGCTCTTTTTTTGCGGCAATGCTCTTGAAATCTTAAAAGAATTTCCTGCCGAATCTTTTGACTTTTGTATGACTAGCCCTCCCTACTGGAATCAAAGGGAGTATCAGAGTGGAGGCTTAGGATTAGAGCCTACATACGAGCAATTCATAAATAATCTCTTAAATGTCTTTAACGAAATTAAGCGAGTTCTAAAGCACACCGGATCATTCTGGCTTAACTTAGGTGATACTTACCAAAACAAGGGATTGGTAGGTCTTCCCTGGCGTGTGGCATTAGCAATGATAGATAAACAAAATTGGATTCTTAGAAATGACGTAATCTGGAATAAGATTAAAGGCCCCGATAATTCTAAAGATAAGTTACGGAATATTCATGAATACATTTTCCATTTTGTTAAGCACCCTAAAGACTTTTATTACGATGTAGACGCTATCAGATCAAAGCCAAGGGAGGCACAAGTCAGGAACGGCGCTGTTATTTCTGCGACGGGCGTTTCAGGCGTTCGGTATAAAAGGCAAATAGAGTTATCGACATCACTTACTGCTGAAGAAAAGCAATCGGCCTTTCTAGCTCTAAATGAAACCTTACAAAAAATAGTCAAAGGCGAGTTGTCGGATTTTCGGATGGTTATACGAAATCAACAAAGAACTACTCATTCGGATTCAGAAAAAGTTTCCGGTAGGGCAAAAGAGTTAATGCAAAAAGGCTTTTATATATTGAGATACCACCCTAACGGAAGTAAGCCGAGCGATGTCTGGGAGCTTATCCCTGAAGATACTGCAAATCGAAGTGAACACTACGCCTCATATCCTGAAGACTTATGCAAAGTACCTTTATTAGCCACCTGCCCACCTAACGGTATTGCGCTTGACCCTTTCTGTGGAACAGGTACAACCAATCTTGTCGCTAAGCAGCTTACTCGAAGATCAGTAGGAATTGATTTGTCTCAAAGCTATATTGATTACGCTGCCGGGAGATGCCAAACAATTTTATGAGCAACAGCATTCTTGAGTTGTTTACCATTTCGACTAAAAGCCAAGAGGTTGCGTGGGAGCAGATAGTAAATAAGCAATACTGCTCGTACCTTGATAAAAGGTGCGTCAAAGTTAGAAAGAGCCGACCTGAGATTTCCATCGGCACTTGCTCTGTCCGTCATGGAGTTAAAAATCCTAAAGACATTGTTATTTGCCCCCATCGCTTCCTGGAAAAAAATCAGATATTCATGGATTGCATAGAGCTATTGACTCTGCATCAAAAGGGAAACGAACTTCATAAAGTTTCGGAAATATCAATCCCCGGCGGCAATGTTGATTACGTCTTAGCGTCAGTCAGGAACAGCAAGGTTGTTGATTTCGTCGGCATCGAAATACAGACCCTTGATACAACTGGAACGTGGTGGCCCCAAAGACAACAATTTTTGAAATCTGCTGGCGTTAGCGTGCTTGAAGAAGATGCGTCTAGAGAAGTTGAAAGTGCTGATTTAATTGAAGGCGATGAAGCTGAGGAAACCGCAATCAGCGTTGATGCCATTGATACGCTTGACACTCAAAAGACAAAATCTAAAAAGAAGAAAAAAGGAAGCGGGATGAATTGGAAGATGACCGCCAAAACAATTTTGATGCAATTACATCATAAGGTGACGACCTTTGAGCATCTGAACAAGCATATGGTAGTGACAATTCAAGATAGCTTTCTTGACTATATGAAGAAGGAATTTTCATTCGAGCATATTAAAGATGCCAAACTTGGAGACTCCATGCACTTCCATGCTTATAGGTTGGAAGAAATTCAAAATCAGCCCCGTTTGCGGTTTGCCTCTGCGATAAGCACTGATGCCAACGGAATAGCCGCTTGTTTAGGATTAAATGTTAGCCCAAGCGTCGAGATGGAAACTATCATCTCTACGCTGCAAGCAAAAATTTCAGAAAAGACTCTACTCACAGTTTAGTACAGTAATGTTCATCCACACTGCGCCCAAAGTGATTCCACCTGACCGCCCTCAGATGCTTCTCTCTTCAAGCAGTTAGGCGTACACATCGTTATTTGAGCGGGCGTTCTTAATTGACGTAGCCGTCCGGCTCACCGCCTCCGCCATCCCCTTCATCGTGAGCTTCCGCTATGGGGGCTTCGAGCGCGTGAGTCGCCGACTCTTCTTCGAGGCTCCAAATCTCGTAAAGCTCCGGCGGGACTTCGGTGACGAAGCGCGAGGGACGTTGCAGCACCGTCTGGCGGCTGGAATAGTCCGTGACCATCAGGGGGTATGTGATGTGGAGTTGGTCGCGGGCGCGCGTCAGCGCCACGTACCAGAGGCGGCGCTCCTCTTCTTCGCCGTCGGCGTCGCGCAAAGATCGGGGCGAGGGGAACTTGCCGTCGGCGGCCCAGATGATGAAGAGGGCGCGCCATTCGAGACCTTTGGCTTGGTGGACGGAGGAGAGTGTCAGAAGCTCGTCCTCGTCGCCGCCCTCGATTACGTCCTCGGCTGTGAGAGCCTGCGGAGCGCCGTAACGCTCGGTGGAGAGTAGGGCGAGTTCGGCGAGGAACTCTTCCGCAGAGGTGTAGCGGGCGCTGTAGTGCGCGAGCTGGCGGAGGTCTTCGAGGCGGGCCTCGGCGTTCTCGTAGTTGCTCTCAAGGTGGTCTTCGTAGCCGCGCGCGAGTACAGTCTCGATCTGCCGCGCGGGGCTTGTCCTCACTTCGTCTCTGACTAACTCTTCGAGCAGCGCGCGGAACTCTTGCCAGCCCGTGCCGCGCCTCACAGCCGCCGCGTCGGCGTCGCCGCGCAGGACGAGGGCGAGCGGGTCGGGCGCGAAAGAGATGCGCTCCCAGACGCGGTTGGCCGTGGCCGCGCCGACGTTGGGGATTAGTCGGAGCACGCGCTTCCAGGCGAGTTCGTCGCGGGGGTTCGTGGCGATTCGGAGGTAGGAGACCACGTCCTTGATGTGCGCCTGCTCGAAGAAGCGGACGCCTGAGCGGACGCGGTAGGGGATGCCGCGCCGCGTCAGCTCCAACTGAAGTTCGAGCGAGTGGTAGTGCGAGCGGTAGAGTACCGCCGTCTCGCGCAAATGTACGCCTTCGTCCCTGAGTTCAAGGATGCGCGAGGCGACGAAGGCGGCCTGCTGGTCGGCGTCGCTGCAAGGCACGAGCGCGGGAGCGAGGCCGAGGGAGGGCCTGGCGGCGCGCAGCAGTTTAGGGAACTGGCGGCGGTTCGAGGCAATCGAGACGTTGGCGACGGCGAGGATTTCGGGGGTGGAGCGGTAGTTGGTCTCAAGCCGGAAGACGCGCGCTTCGGGGTAGCGCTTCGGGAATTCGTAGATGCCTTCGACTGACGCGCCGCGGAAGGCGAAGATGCTCTGCGCGTCGTCGCCGACGACCATCACGTTGCGGTGGCGGACTGCGAGCAGGTCAACGATCTCGGCCTGCAAACGGTTCGTGTCCTGGTACTCGTCAACGAGTATGTGCTCGAACTGCTCTTGATAAAGACGCGCGATCTCTTCCCTTTCTTCGAGCAGGCGCTTCCAGTTCAGCAAGAGATCGTCGTAGTCCATCACGTTGCGCTCGCGCTTGCGCTCCATGTAGAGGCGGTCAACGCGCGTGATCTGCTGTGTCAGCGGTTCAAAGTAGGGGTAGCGGCGCGGGATGACTTCCGCAATGGGCGTGTCGGTGTTGTTGGCGAAGCTGATGATGTCCTGTAAGACCTCGGCCTTCGGGAAGCGGCGCGCGCGCGTGTCTATGCCGGCCTCGTCAACGCAGACCGAGAGAAAGTCTTTGGCGTCCTGCGAGTCGAGGATGGAGTAGTTCGAGGTGTAGCCCAGGCTGTCGGCGTGTCGTCTAAGGACGAGGTTGGCGATGCGGTGGAACGTGCCGCCCCAGACGCGGCGCGCGGCGTCCCCGCCGCCACCCGTCAACTGCTCGACGCGGCGCAGCATCTCGCGCGCGGCGCGGTTCGTGAACGTGGCGAGACAGACGCGCGCGGGCGCGATGCCCTGCTCGACGAGGTAGGCGACGCGGTAGGTGATGGCGCGCGTCTTCCCCGAACCCGCGCCCGCGATGACGAGCGCCGCGCCCGCGGGCGAGGTCGCCACGGCGAACTGCTCCTCGTTCAACTCCTCGCGGTAGCGCGTGAGCCTGTCGGGGAGTTGCGACCCGGCGGGGCGCTTGATGACGTAACGCTTCATTATCTTCGGAAGGCTCGCGGCTAGGCGCGGCGTGCGCGCGCCTAATCTCGCGGCGTTCGCTTCAGTCCTTGAGGTAAGCGGGGGCGATGACGACTTCGAGGATAAATAGGCCGTCGGCCCGCTCCGTGCCCATCAGGTTGCGCGTGACGCGGACGGTGTAGTCGCCCGTCTCCGTCAGGTCGGCGTTGAAGATGACGCCGCCGTGCTGCCCGTCCTGCTTGCCGGAGGGCGACGTGACCTCGCCGCCCGTGGCGAGTCCGTCGCTGAGGGGGATGACGTTGACGATCATGTGGTCGCCCGCCTTCGCGCCGACAAGGTAGAGGGCATCAGCGCCCTTGTCGCGCGTGAGCTGGCCGCGCACCTGCGCGCTGATGGCCCCGCGCGTGAACCTGATGCGCTCCGCCCTCGGCGCGGCCCTCCGTGCCGCGGAAGCGCCGGGGGCGTGTGGCAGAAGGCCGGCGGACAGAATAAGCGCCGCGAGCACGGCGCGACTTCGGCGGGCGTTTGTCGAATGATCTCTCACCACTGCTCTCCTGTTCGGTCGCCGCGGAATTCAACTCATCGGACGGATGCGATATTATCCCCAATCAACGATCGGACGCCAGACATACCCTCCTTACGAACCGGCTTTCGCCGTCGGCGTCGTTGCGCGTGGTCTCGCCGATCATCCCCGTCGCCGAAACAATCCCGCTTGCCCCGAACTCAGGTTATAATACATCTCGTGTCCGGCTTACCCGGCGGTCACTCTTACCCTTTGGAGAGGCCATATGTCAGAGGATCGGCGTCAGCACATGCGGGTGCGCTTCCCCCTAGAGGCGAGGTGGGAGGGTCTCTCCGGCAGGCACACCGCGCGCATCTACGACATCAGCATGAGCGGCTGCTACGTCGAGGCGCTGAGTGAGGTGCAGACGCACGAGCGCGTCCGCTTCCAGGTTCAATCACCCACGGGCCTCTGGCTCACGTTCGAGGGCGAGGTCGTTCATCACCAGCCGAACATGGGCTTCGGCCTGCACTTCGTCAACCTTTCGGAGACTCAGCGCGACGTTCTGACCAGTCTGATAGACTACGCCGGTGACAAGTCCGGCTGACACTTGGAATCAGCGCCCCATCAAATTAAAAAACGTCAGGCATACTTTACAACGCCTCGGTTGACTGGCGTCCTCGTTTGTAATACAAGTCACCCCGCCTTTTCTAATTTTCCCTTCTGGAGGCACAACCGATGGCAGCGACGGTAAAGAAGAGCTTTGACTCGCCGGAGGAGACACGAAGCGTTGACAAGGGGACGGTGGAGATTCTGAACCTGGAGGGCATGCAGGTGATGCGCGCGACTTTCCAGCCGGGCTGGAAGTGGTCGGAGTCGGTCAAGCCGGTCGCGGGCACGCAGAGTTGCGAAGTCGCACACCTCGTCTATGTGATCTCCGGGAGGATGGCGCTCAAGATGGACGACGGCTCGGAGACGGAGGTCGGGAGCGGCGACGTGGTCTCGATACCTCCGGGGCACGACGCCTGGATCGTCGGCGACGAGCCTTTCGTCGGCATTGACTTCCAGGGCGGCGGCAGCTACGCGAAGCCGCAGGGCTGAGCCTTGAGAGGCGAAACCCGGTACGGTCTGAACAGGTAAGTGTGAGGGAGGGCGGCGGCGCGGAGAATTTCAAGTGCGCCGCCGCTTTCGCTTGGCCGGCCTTAGTACCGGCGACGGCGGTTGCGAAGCTTGTAGGTGTAGAGGGCCGACCCACCCGCGCCCGCGAGCGCGCCGATTCCAGCGCCCTTCCTACCCCCGGCGATGCCGCCGATCAAAGCGCCGCCGAGCGTCCCGCCGGCCACCGTCAGCTTGTCGCGGTGCTTCTGCCAGAAGGTTCGGTGCGGCGCGGTGCTGTAGGTGTAGTAAGTGCGGCTGGCGTAGTAGTGCCGCGCGTAATGCCGCCTGTGATGCGTGCGTGCCGACGCCGGCAGCGCCGACGCCACGAGCAGCATCAGGCACATCAAAATAGCGAACAGTCTCTTCATCATAATCCTTCCTCCCTTCCCCCGGACTGGACGGAACCCGTACTCGATCCGGGGCTACTGTGGAAAGGCGGCAAATCCCATTCCCTCCCGCTCACAATTATTGCCGTAATCTTGCGAACTCATTAGTCTTTAAAAATTTCTCTTCAACCCGCCGGCGGGAGCAATTTAAGGCGTTAGGCATGGCTGTCAGTCGAGAGCAGCACCGCAGCGCGATAGTTCCACGCGCAGCCCAATTTTTCTTGACTTTCGGCGGCGGTGATTATAGGCTGCGCCAACATCTTCTTGAGAGCAGAGCACGGCCCGATTCACTAAAGGCTCTATCTCTCACGGCTTTATTGATGTGACCCGGAAGACGGAAACTCCCTAACCGACCACCCAACGTTTAGAGACGTTCCAACACTTTTTCACCACCCTTCGCCACCCGCTAAAGCAACTTACCCGTTCGTCTTAAAACCTAGCCGCGGCATGTTCTGTCCGGGGCGTGCGAAGTCTCAAGCGTCTTACGATGCCTGAGCGTTCGGGCCGGGGCGTCTGAGACAACTCAGGTCTGAACGTCCGGCTGAAAGGGCTTCTGGCCCCGACAAGTTCCGGCTCACCTTGCCAACGTTGACGACGACGCACGCGAGCTTTTCGCCTATGGCCTTCACGCGAAGCTTCAACTCCCGTTCCCACCCGTCCACACTCCGCGCCGCGCACCGCCGCGTCCGCCCGCCGGAGAACAACCTACCCGGAACTGACGGAGATAGCCCCGATGTCACCCCTCAACAAGTCGCCGCGCACGCCGCACCGCCTCCTCGCACGCTTGCACACGCCCCGCGCTAAGTGCGCGCGCCGCCTCGCGGTCTTCCTCGCCGCGCTCTGCGTCTTCGCGGCGTCGGCCTCGCTCTTCTTCTACGTCTGCGGACGCGCGGCCACGCCCTACTACTCGAAGGGGAGCTTGCCGCCTGAGTTGGTGACGAGTTGGAGCACGACCCGCGACGGCCTCGGCGCGTCGCCGCCGAACTTCACGAGTGGCGACACCTTCGTCATTCAGAACGGGCACAACATGACCACCGTCGGGGCGTGGTCAATCTCAGGAACCGGCTCGAAACTTCAGATCGAGAGCGGCGGGACGCTGACCGCGACGGGCGCGGTTACTCTGGCTACCGCCACCACATTTCAAATAGACGGCGGCGGGACTTACGCCCATAACAACAACTCGCCCTACGCGAGCACCATCTTCCGCGGTACGGAATCCTTTGCCCCGACCAGCACGGTCATCCTCAACAACTCAAACACGACCGGCCCCTCCAACGTTGCTTTCGGAAATTTAACCATCAACTTCACGAGCGCCCCCGGCGGCCCCGTCAACTGTGCCGGCGGGCTGACTTCCCTCGCCGGAAATTTAACGCTCCTGAGCACCTCGGCCCAGGAGTTCAGGCTCACAAGCAATAGCCCTTACACCCTGAACATCGGCGGCGACTTAGTCATTCAAGGCGGAACGCTGAATTTAACCAACGGGAGCGGCGCGGGGAACGCCTTCGCCGTCAACCTCGGCGGCAAGTTAGACCAGTCGGGCGGGACGTTCACCTCGACCAACACCGGCTCGATCCCGACGGTCGCCTTCACCGGCGGCTCGTCCTCCGTCAACTTCAAGCAGTCCGCGGGCACTTTCAACGACACCAACATCAACTGGCGGATCGCCCTCGGCAAGACGGTGGAATTCGACAACGCCTTCGCCGTCGCCGCCTCGCGCACCTTCAACGTCAACTCCGGCAGCACGCTCCTCGCCGCGGCCACCGTCACCAACAACGGCACGACGACCGTTGACGGCGAGTTCCGTCTGACGGACGGCGGCTTCGCGACCGGAAACAATTTCAGCTACGGCGTAAGCGGGACTCTCAGCTTCTCCACCACCAACGGTTATATCGTCGGCCCGACCGACGCCTCTTGGCCGACGAGCAATGGCCCCGTCAACGTCAACGCCATCTTCGGCGGCATAACCCTGAACGCGACGCGCACCGTCGGCGGCCTGTTCCAGACCTCTTCGGGCGTCGCCATCGGCGGCGGCAACACGCTGGCGCTCAACGGCACATGCCAGATCAACGCGGGCGGCTTCTTCTCCAACCCGCCGACCTACGGCAGCTCTTCGCTCCTCAAGTACAACATCGGCAACCCGTCCCCCGCCTTCGGGCGCAACGGCGAGTGGCTGCCGGATGCGACGAGCGGCCCCGGCTACCCCTCCAACGTGCGGCTCGCTAACAACACGACGCTTGACCTCGCCAACAGCTTCACCGCTTCGACCTTCCAGATGTCGGGCGACCTCACAGTTGACCCCGGCTCGACGATGCTGTTGGCCGGCAACTCGCCGATGACGAAGCCGCTCGTCGTCCTCGGCAACGTCACAGACAACGGCACAATCACGCTCTCGACGGCCTCCGGCGGCGACATCAAGGTCGGCGGCAACTGGACGCGCGGCAGCGGCGCGTCTCTCAACGCGAACGGTCGCGCCGTCTTCTTCAACGGCGCGGGCACGCAGACCGTCACCTTGACGGGCGGTGGCACGCAGGCGTTCGACTACCTCGTCGTTGACAAGTCGGGCGGCAGCCTCTTGCTCGGCAACGCCGCGGGCAACCTGACGAGCGCGAGCGTCAACGCGAACTCCGGCAATGTCCTCCAGATCGTCAACGCGGGCGGCATAGACCTCAACGGCCAGACGCTCACGCTCAACAACGCGGGCGGCAGCATACTCGTCGGCGGCGGCGCGAGAAGCATCACGGGCACGGTCGGCAGCACCTTCGTCTTCGCGGGCGCGAAGTCCGTCGCCTCAACCTCCTCCGGCACTCTCAGCTTCGGCAGCAACGTCAACGTCAACGTCAGCGCCGGCGTTGACTTCGGCGCGGGCCTCTCGACCGTGGGCGGCAAGCTGAGCATCAAGTCGGGCGGCTTCGTCAACACCGACCCGCCGGCCTACGCCCCCGGCTCGACGCTCGAATACGACAACGGCGCGAGCTACGACGCCGCCGCCGAGTTTCCCGCCTCCGGCGTGCAGAACGTCAGCCTCGCCAGCACCACCCAGCTCAACCTCAACTCCGACAAATCAATCGCGGGCACGTTCGCCGCCGGCGCGCGCAACGTCGGCACGAACGCCGCCATGCCCAGAAGCCTCTCGGCCAACAGCATCACGGTCAGCACCGGCACGCTCAACCTCAACAACGTCACGACCGGCTCTTCCTTCAACTCGACCGGCGCGGCCCAGGTAAACGTCGCCGGCAACTGGAACGTCGCGGGCTTCGGCGCAGGCACGAGCACCGTCAACTTCGACGGCGCGGGCGCGCAAGTAGTCCAGACCGCTAGCGTCTTCAACAACCTGACCACCTCGAACGACCTCTCGCTCGGCGCGAGTCCCGCCGTCGGCGGCACGCTCGCCCTCGGCTCGCACAAGATCACGACCAACGCCAACACACTCGCCGTTGGCGGCGCAGGCGTCGTCACGCGCACGAGCGGCTTCATTATCGGCAACGAGCAGAAGACCTTCAACGCGAACAGCAATTTCATCTTCGACGTGGGGACGGCCAACGGTTACGCGCCCGTCGAGGCCAACTCGACCACCCCGAACGGCACGGGCAGTCTCACGGTCAGCGGCACGGACGGCAAACTCACCGGCGTCGCCGGCGCGAACGCGCTGCAACGCTTCTGGACGCTCGCCGGCAGCAACGTCACGACCAATCTCACGTTCCACTACAACGCGCCCGGCGACATCGCCGGCACGGAGAGCAATTATAAAATCATCAAGCACGACGCCTCAGGCTTCACCGTGCCCACCAACCAGTCGTCTGACGCCAACGCACACACCGCCACCGTTAACGGCGTCAACAGCTTCTCCGACTGGACGCTCGCCGAAGTCTCGTCCGTCTTCGGGCAGATTCAATTCGCGCAGGCGAACACGGACACCCTCGAAGGCGATTCCGGCAGTCACAATGTTGACATCGCCGTCCGGCGCACGGGCGGCACGGGCGGCGCGGTCAGCGTTGACTACAGCGTGACGGACGGCACGGCGACGACCGCCGACAATGACTACTCCGCCAGCCCCGCCGCCGGCACGCTCAACTGGGCCGACGGCGACAGCGCCGACAAGAACATCACCGTCACCGTCAACGGCGACACGAAGTACGAAGCTGACGAGACCGTTAACCTCGCCGTCAGCAACGCGAGCGGCGGCGCGGCCCTCGGCAGTCCGGCGAGCGCGACTTTGACCATCAAGAACGACGACCCCGCGCCGACGATAAACGTCACCGGCGGGCCTTTGAGCTTCGGCAACGTCCCCGTGGATGGGGCCTCCGCCGAACAGACCTACATGGTTTCGGGCAGCAGCCTGACCGCCGACATCAACGTCAACGCCCCGGCGGATTTCCAGGTGTCGAAAACCACGGGCGCGAGCTTCGGCTCATCCGTCACGCTCACACAATCGGGCGGGTCGGTCGCCTCTACGACTATCTTCGTGCGTTTCGCGCCCACCGGCGCGGGCGCTCAGAGCGGCAACGTCACCAACGCCAGCGCCGGCGCGGCTACACAGAACGTCGCCGTCAACGGCACGGGCGTCAGCCCGGACTACACGGTCACGACTACGAACAACGCGATTGTGTTGACGGACGTTTCGGGCAACGGCGACACCCTCGCCATCACCGAGCCGAGCGCCGGGAACATCGAGTTCGCCGCCCCCGGTCGGGTTTTCGTAATCAACGGCAGCGCCGCCGTCACGGGCGATTCCGGCAGCCTCTCGCTGAGCGGCGTCAACAGCATCACGGTCAATCAAGGCGACGGCGACGACACGACCAACGTCGGCGCGTTCACCTCCGCCCTACCAAGCCTGACCATCAACGGCGACGCGGGCGACGACACCGTGAATCTCAACGGCGACATCACCTTCGCCGCGGACGCGAATCTGGACGTTGATTTGCAGAACGACACCGCGACGCCCGGCACGGACGCGTTGAACGTGGCGGCGAACGCCAACCTGCTTACCTCCGGCGCGGGGACAATCACGGTGCGTTGCAGCCAGAGCGTGACACTGAACGCGGGTTCGAGCTTTGAGACGGTCAACGGCGGCATCACGGTCGAAGCCAACCAACAGGCCACTTCAACGACAGGAAATTTCGTCGGGGTTACTATCTCCGGCGGCATCGTCCAGTCGTCGGGAATCGGCAACGTCGTCGTTAACGGGCGCGGCGGGGCGGGAACCGCCCCTAATCTCTACGGCGTCTTCGTCGCAGACGCGGGGCAAGTCAAGGCGACGGCGGGCGGCTCTGTGATGCTCAACGGAACGGGCGGCGGGACGGGGGCGAGCAATGCCGACTACGGTGTAGCGTTCCAGAGTAGTGGTGTCGTGCAGGTACAGAACGGCCCCCTGAATATCACAGGCACTTCGGGGCCGGTCGGGGGCTTCGGATACGGGGTGCTTCTCGATTTCGGCAGTAGCGGGAGCGCGCTCTCCAACGGCAGCGGCGCGATTACCGTCAACGCGACGGGCAACGGAACCAGCGTTGACTTCTACAGCGCAGTCAACTCAGGCTCCACGCATACGATTGGCGGCGCGTCCGCGACCGGGCCGGTCACGATCATCGCGAACAACGAAAACCTCGACGGCGGCTCCGGCACCGTTAATGTTCAGACGACAGGGGCGGTCACTTTCAAACAACGCACGAGCAACGTCGCCATCAACCTGGGAGGCGGCGACGTTATCGGCGGGTCGCCGACTCTGGGACTGTCGAACGCCGAAATCAATAAGGTCAATGCACCCACCATCAACTTCGGCGACGGCAACAGCGGCGCGATCATCGTCAGCGCGGGCATCACGCGCCCGGCCCCGACCGAACTCAACCTGACATCCGGCGGCGCGATCAACCTCAACGCCGACGCGCTCGACTCCGACGGCGGCAACGTCACGCTCACGCCCGGCAGCGGCAGCAGCGTCACCCCGGCGTCTGCGGGGACGGACGTGAGCACGGGCACGGCGGGCACGCTCGCCTTCTCGTCCGGCGCTAACCTCGCCGTCGCCATCAACGGCACGACCGCCGACACGCAATACCAGCAACTCAACGTCGTCGGCAAAGTCAACCTCACCGGCCTCAACCTCACGCTCGGCGGCTCGTTCGTGCCCGCCGCGGGGCAGTCGTTCGTCGTCGTCAACAACGACGGCGCGGAGGCCATCAACGGCACGTTCGACGGCCTGCCGCAGGGCGCGACGATCTCGAACTTCCTCAACTCCGGCTTCGACGCGACGATCAGCTACACGGGCGGCGACGGCAACGACTCCGTCATCACGGTCAACCCGCAGCCCGCCTTCTCGATTGACGACGTGACGCATCTGGAAGGCGACGGCGGCACGACCGACTTCACCTTTATCGTCACCAGGTCGGGCGCGACCGCGCTCGGCGCGAGCGTGGACTATGCCACGCAGGACGGCACGGCGACCGCCGCCGACAACGACTACCAGTCCGCGGGCGGCACGCTCAACTTCGCCGCAGGCGAGACGACCAAAGAGATCACCGTCCACGTCAACGGCGACACCACGCCGGAGTTGGACGAGACCTTCAAAGTCCTGCTCGGCAACGCGTCGGGCGCGACCGTCGCCGGCGGCACGGGCACGGGCACGATCAGGAACGACGACGAGTCGGCGAGCGCCGGCCAGCTCATCATCAGCGAGTTCCGCCTGCGCGGCCCCGGCGGCACCGAAACCACCGGCGCGCCCGCGCAAAGCAGCGCCTATTCAAAACCGCGCACCTCCGTCTCGTTCGCCCCGCCCTCGGACGGGGCTGACACGACGCCCCAGGCCAACGACGAGTTCGTAGAGCTTTACAACAACACCGACTCGCCGCTGCTGGTGACGACGACCGACGGCTCGAAGGGCTGGGCGCTCGCGGCCTCAGACGGCGTCGTGCGCTTCGTCGTCCCCGCAGGCACGCTCATCCCCGCGCGCGGCCACTTCCTCGGCGTCAACACGCTCGGCTACTCGCTCTCCGGCTACCCCGCGGGCAACGACGGCGCGGCAGCGACGACCGCCACGGGCGACCCACTGCTCCTGGGCGACGGCACGCACGCCAACGGCTACACGCTCGACATCCCGGACAACATGGGGATAGCCGTCTTCCGCACCGCGAACCCTTCGAGCTTCGGCAAAGCGGGCGTGCGCCTCGACGCCGCCGGCTCCACGTCCGAGTCAAATCCGCTCTACAAGGAGGGTGCGGGCTATCCGGCGCTCGCCCCTTCGGACATCGCCCAAAATCTCCAACACAGCTTCTACCGCAGCTTGTGCTCTTTCCAGGGGGCCTGCACGACGCCGGGCGTGCCGAAGGACACGAATGATAACGCGGCGGACTTCCTCTTCGTTGACACCAAAGGCACGCTCACGGCGGCGGGGCAGAGGCTCGGCGCGCCGGGGCCGGAGAACCTTTCCGGCCACGTCCAGCGCAACTCTCAGATCGCCCTCGCGCCGCTCGACCGCTCGGTGTCCGCGGCGTCGCCGCCGAACCGCTCCCGCGACCTCACGCAAGACCCCGGTCACAACTCGCCGTTCGGCACGCTCTCGATACGCCGCCGCGTCACGAACAACACCGGCGCGCCCGTGGCTCAACTGCGCTTCCGCATCGTCGAGATCACGACCTCGCCCGCGGCGTCGGGCGTGGCCGACCTGCGCGCCCTCTCCTCCGGCCAGGTCTCGGTCTCGGACGTGGGCGACTCTGACACGTGCGTCGGCCCCGTGCCGTGCACCGTCACCGTCCAGGGCACCACGCTCGAAGAGCCGCCCACGCAGTTGAGCAGCACCGGCGGCACCAACAACGGCGGTGGCTACAACTCGTCTCTGTCCGTCGGGACGATCACGCTCTCCGCGCCGCTCGCGCCGGGCGACTCGGTCAACGTGCAGTTCCTGCTCGGCGTCAAGCAGACCGGCAGCTTCCGCATCCTGGTCAACGTCGAAGCGGCGACCGCGGCGTCGAAGAAGAAATGACCGAACCGCCGTCGAGGCCGCCCGCCGAAGCGCGAGGAAAGGGAGTGGGCCGCCGCCCCAACTTTTCGCGCCGCCGCTCAGGCGACCCTCTTTGCATTTACGGCGGGCGGACGCTAGGATGTCCGCGCGGGCCGACTCTTCAGTAAATTTTCAAAGCAGCGAGCGAGGTCAAGCGAGATGAAATTTCCGGGCGGCATGAATATCCAGCAGATGATGAAGCAGGCGCAGGCCATGCAGGAGAAGATGCAGAAGGAGATGGAGGAGATGGTGGTTGACGCCACCGCCGGCGGCGGCGTCGTCACCGTCCAGATGCGCGGCACGAAGGAGGTCGAGTCAATCAGGATAGACCCGGAGGCCGTGCGTGACGGCGACGTGGAGATGCTCCAAGACCTCATCGTCGCCGCCGTCAACGAGGCGGGCCGAAAAGTTGACGAGGCCATGAAGTCCAAGCTCGGCGGCATGCTCCCGCCCGGCTTACTCTAGTTCAAAGTTCCAAGTTCCAGGTTCAAAGTTTTATGGCTTTGAACTTTGAACTTTGAACTTTGAACTTTGAACTTATGCTCGAATATTCCGAACCCGTAACCAAGCTCATAGACGAGTTCAAGCGCCTGCCCGGCATCGGGCAGAAGACGGCGCAGCGGCTCGCCTTCCACGTCCTGCGGATGACGCAGGAGGAGGTGGGCCGCTTCGTCGAAGCGATGGAAGACGTGAAGCGCAAGATCGTGATGTGCACGGTCTGCAACAACCTCACCGACGTTGAGCCGTGCCGCTTCTGCTCTTCCACCTCGCGCGACCGCTCGATCATCTGCGTCGTCGAGGAGCCGTACAACCTCGTCGCCGTCGAGAAGACGCGCAGCTACAACGGCCTCTACCACGTGCTGCACGGCGCGCTCTCGCCCATCCGCGGCCTCGGCCCCGAAGACCTCCGGCTCGCCAACCTCCTGCCGCGCCTGCGCCCCGAAAACAACGACGGCGTCGAGGTGCGCGAAGTCATCCTCGCCACCAACCCGAACACCGAGGGCGAGGCCACGGCGAGCTACGTCAGCCGTCTGCTGAAGCCCCTCGGCGTCCGCGTCACGCGCATCGCCATGGGCATGCCCGTCGGCTCAGACCTCGAATACGTTGACGAGGTCACGATGGACAAGGCGCTCGCCAACCGGCACGAGATTTAAGGAGGCAGACGGCAGAGGCAGGAGGCAGGGCAGGAAGCAGGAGCAGACGGCAGGAGGCAGTAGAAGAACATTCTCCGGCGGGCGGTTAAGGAGAAAGCGCCACCGCCCTCTAAACTCAACTCCCTGCCTCCTGCCCCTGCCGTCTGCCTCCTGTCCTTTAGAAGCGGACGTGCTCGACCGGCGCGTCCCTTTTGCACTCGGCGCAGGTGTCGCCGCTGTCGTACCACTTGGCGTCGAAGTCGGCGAGCGAGAGGACGGGAATGGGGTCGCCGCCGGGGATTTCGAGTTGGTCGGGCGCGCTGCGGAAGCGGACGATGACGCCGCAGCCGATGATCCGTGCGCCGAGCTGTCCGACCAGCTCGACCGCCTCCTGGAGCGCGCGGCCCGTGCGCGAGATGTCGTCAACGATGACGCAGGGGTTGACCTCGCCGGCGTTGACATACTGCCGGAACATGCGCTTGCCTTCCTCGCGCTCGGCCCAGTAAATCTGCTCGGCGTTGAGGGCCTCGCGCACGGCGAAGGCGACGGGGATGCCGCCGGGGCTGGGCGAGATGATCGAGATTTTGGGGAGCGCGCTCGAAACGTCCTTCTCCAATCGGAGCTTGCGCGAGAGCGCGACGGCGAGCACGCGCGCCGTGTCGTAGTAGCGGAAGGCGAGCGGCATCTGGAAGTAGTGCGGCGTGTGCTGCCCCGAAGGGTAAACGAAGTGGCCCTCGCGGAACGCGCCAGTCCTCTTCAGAATAGCCATCACCTCGTCCTGCTCTGGTATCAGTCGCGGCATCATGTCGGTCGTTTCTCTCCTGTGGATTTTAAGTCGCAGGTTAGAGGTCAGAGGTTAGTAAAAGCTGACGCGGCAACGTCCTTGATGGAAGCGGGCGGCGCGGTAAGCGCAACTACTAACCTCTGACCTCTGACCTCTGTTTTCCGCACAGCATACCACTACTCGGTCGGGTTTGCTGAGGTGTCGAGCGCGCGGCTGATGATGCGCCGCTGGTCTCGGCTCAAACCTTCGGGCAGTTCCGCGGGCGCGAACCACTCGGCGCGGTCAATCTCGAAACTCCGCTCCAGGCGCGCGAGAGCCTCCGCGCGCATCGAGGCGCGGAAGATGACTTCGACCTGCCGGACGCCACCGAGCGCGCGCACGAACACCAGCCCGACCGATTCGAGTTCCAGCCCCGTCTCCTCGCGCACCTCGCGCCTGACGGCCTCTTCGGGCTGCTCGCCCGCGCGCAGGAAGCCGCCCGGTATGCCCCAGCCGCTCCCCTTCCGCAGCACGTGGCGCAGCAGCAGCACGCGCCCGCGCTCGTCCCGCACGACCGCGCCCGCCGTCACCCTGAAGCGCGGCTGCGTCAGCCATACCCCCGCGCGCCTCACGAACCGCGGCGCTCCCCGCCACAAGCCCGCCAGCAGTCTCCTCAACATGCGACAAGGATAAACGATGAACGCGGAATGATGAATGATGAATGTCAGGCGGCTTGAAGTCGTTCAATTCATCACTGGTCATTCTGCGTTCATCGTTTCTTCCTGTTGACCTCACCGCGCCTTGCCCTTAAGATGCTGGCAAGTTGCGGCGAGGGGTTGACTCGCACTTTTCCATTAAAGCCGAGAAGGAATCCGACCAGGAAGTCATGTCGAGCGAAGCGAACAAGACGGAGCCGGTCGCCAAACAAGCGCCGACCGAGCAGCAGGAGTCTCGAACGGGCGTGCCCAAACGCTTCGCGCCGGGCCAGACCGTGTGCAACGAGAAGAACGAGAAGGGCAAGCTCTGCAACGGCCACCTCAAGCAGCTCAACACGCAGCACTCCGCCGCGAGTTTCCTGCGCGGCGACGACGTGCTCTACCGCTGCCAGACCTGCGGCACGCTCTACATGGGGCCGCCCCAGGGCCACGTGCGCGACCCCACCAAGCAGCGCCGCTACGTCGAGAGCGACCTCGCCGCCATACTGCAAGCCGCGGGCGGCACGCTCCCCGTTTACGACTATCCCGCGCCCTCCTGGCGCGGCGAGCCGGAGCCACGCCCCGCACTCGCGTCCAAGTCCGCGCCCGCCGCGAACGTCGAGGGCGCTGCGACATCGCTGCCCGCCGCCGGCTCGTCCGCTTCAGCCGACGCGCACAGGCCCGCGGCAGAGGCGCAGGCCGCGACGGGCCAGGCTTCCGCCGCGCCTTTGAGTCCGACCGCGGCGACCGCCTCGCCCGCCGCGGGAGCCGAGACCGTCTCAGACCTCGCGCCCGAAGCCTCGACCGAGTTGACGCCCGGCGCGCCCAAAGACGAAAGGACGAAGGCGGCGGAAGCGTCGGGCGCGGTCGAGGCCAAGCCGAAGGCGAAGAAGGCCAGCACCGGATTCAAGATTCCGCCGGAGCTTCAGCCGAAGCCCGGCGAGACTATGGAAGAGAAGATCGCGCGCCTCAAGCGCATCAACGAAGAGGCAAAACGCGCCGCAGGCAAGCTCTAAAAGACAGGAGGCAGGAGCAGACCGCAGGGGGCAGGGAGGTTGAGTTTAGCGGGCATCGGCGCTCTCATCTGAACCGCCTGATGATGAAGGTTCTTCTACTGCTTCCTTCCCCTGCCTCCTGCTCCTGCCGTCTGCCTCCTTCCGTCAGGGGTGATTCATGCGGCACGAAAACACGCTCGACCTCAAGCAGACGGCGCTCGCCGTCATTGACATGCAGGAGTCTTTCCGCCAGCCCATCCCCGACTTCGCGGAGTTGGCCGCGCGCGTCGCACTTGTCGCGCACGGCGCGCAACTCCTCGGCGTCCCGCTGATCGTCACAGAGCAATACCCGAAGGGACTGGGCCGCACTGCCGGCGAGATTCGCGCCGTGCTGCCCGAAGGCTTCGAGCCGATTGAGAAGACCGCCTTCAGCTCGTGCGGCGCGCGCGAGTTCGTCTCGCGGCTCGAAGGCGCGGGCGCGCGCCAGGTCTTGCTGTGCGGCATCGAGGCCCACGTCTGCGTCAACCAGACCGCGCACGACCTCCTCGCGCGCGGCTACCAGGTGCACCTGCTCACCGACTGCATCTCCTCGCGCATCGAGCAGAATAAGCAGGTCGGCATCGAGAAGATGCTGAAGTCAGGCGCGCTCCCCTCCTCCACAGAAACGGCCCTGTTTGAACTCATGCGCGACGCACGGCACGAGCAGTTCAAGGCGATTCAGAAACTGATAAAATAGTTCAAAGTTCAAAGTTCAAAGTTCAAAGTTTGACCGACGGAAGTTGACTTTGAACCTTGAACCTTGAACTTTGAACTTTGAACTCATGAACGACTTACTCTCAACACTCAACGAGCGGCAGCGCGAGGCCGTCGCGGCGACCGAGGGGCCGCTGCTCATCCTGGCGGGCGCAGGCTCTGGGAAGACGCGCGTCATCACCGTCCGCATCGCGTACCTCATCGCCGAGCGCGGGGTCGCGCCGCACAACATCCTCGCCGTCACCTTCACGAACAAGGCCGCGCAGGAGATGCGCGAGCGCGTGACGAAACTCATCGGCGGCCAGAAACTGTCGAGCGCGCCGCTCGTCTCGACCTTCCACAGCCTTTGCGTGCGGATGCTGCGCCGCGACATCGAGAAGCTCGAAGAGGGCTACACGCGCTCGTTCACCATCTACGACCAGGACGACTCGGTGCGCGTCGTCAAGAGTTGCATCAAAGACCTCGGCTACGACGACCAGCGTCTGGCCCCGCGCCAGACGCAAGGGGCCATCAGCCACGCCAAGAACTCCGGCCTCGACGCCGACTCTTACGCCGCACGCGTCGAGGCCCACGACGAGAAGCGCGCGGCCATCGCCCGCGTTTTCAAACTGTACGAAGAACGCCTCGTCAACAACAACGCGCTCGACTTCGACGACCTGCTCATCAAGGCCGTCCGGCTCCTGCGCAAGCGCGAAGACGTGCGCGCCTACTACAACGAGCGCTTCCGCTACATCCTCGTTGACGAGTACCAGGACACGAACTCTCTACAGTTCGCGCTCATCCACTTTCTCACCGAGCGCCAGCAGAACGTCTGCGTCGTCGGCGACGAATCCCAATCAATTTACAGGTGGAGGGGAGCGGACATCTCGAACATATTGAACTTCGAGCAGCACTACCCGGAAGCGCGCGTCATCAAGCTCGAACAGAACTACCGCTCGACGCAGACCATCCTCGACGCGGCGGACGCCGTCATCAAGCACAACACCGAGCGCAAGGACAAGACCCTCTGGACGGCCAACCCCGCCGGCTCGCCCGTCCGCTACTACCAGGCCGCGGACGCCGAGGGGGAGGCGCGCTTCGTCGCCGCCAAGATTGAGGAGCATCGCCGCGCAGACCCGACCTTGCGCGCCGCCGTGCTCTACCGCACGAACGCGCAGTCGCGCTTGTTTGAAGAGGCTTTGAGGCGCGCAGGCATTGCCTACAACATCGTCGGCGGCTTCTCCTTCTACGAGCGCGCCGAGGTGCGCGACATCGTCTCCTACCTGAAGCTCGCCTTAAACCCGCACGACTCGGTCGCGCTCCTCCGCGTCGTCAACACGCCGACGCGCGGCCTCGGCAAGCAGACGCTCGACGACCTCTACGCCCGCGCCAAGGACTACGGCGTCTCGCTCTGGGAGGCCGTCGGCATCGTCACCACGCAGGGCGAGGGCTTCAGCCCGCGCGCCGTCTCCGCGCTCAAGAAGTTCCAGTCAATCATCGAGGGGCTGGTAGCGCGCGCGCAGAAGGAGTCGGCGTCCGAGGTCGTCAAGGCCGCCATCCTCGACACCGGTTACGCCGACGCGCTCAAAGCGGAGAACTCGGAAGAGGCCGAGAGCCGTCTGGAGAACCTTCAGGAACTCGTCAACGCCGCCGTGGACTACGACGCGGAGGAGGGCGGGGGCCTGCGCGACTTCATTGACGCCGCCGCGCTCGTCTCCGACACAGACCAGTACCAAATGGACGCGCCCGTCACGCTGATGACGATGCACTCGGCGAAGGGGCTTGAGTTCCCGCTCGTCTTCATCGTCGGCATGGAGGACGGACTGTTCCCGCACTCGCGCGCCGCCGCCGAGCAGGCCGAGATGGAAGAAGAACGCCGCCTGGCCTACGTCGCCATCACGCGCGCCGAGCGCTTCCTCTACGTCACGCACGCGATGAGACGCCGGGTTTACGGCGAGGAGCTGGCCTCTGAGCCTTCGCAGTTCTTAAACGAGATGCCGCTCGAACTTTTGGAAGACCTCTCGCGCGGCGCTTCGTGGCTCTCGTTCGCGCGCAACTCCTCGGCCACGGAGGCGCGACACACGGCGCGCGTGCTCCGCGGCGAGACCTCGAAGCAGGAGCGGCGCTACGGCGGCAAGACCTACGACAGCGTTGACTCCATCGCCGAGTTCTTCCGCCAGCGCGGCGACCAGATCAGCCGCAACGCCGCCGCAGCCAAACAGTCCGCGCAGCCGGACGCGCCGCGCCAGCAGCCGCCACCCGCCCGGACAAAAGCGACGACGCGCGCAGGCGGCGCGGCATCATCCTCAACATCTTCCGGCGGCGACTTCGTGCCCGGCACGCACGTCAAGCACCCCAAGTACGGGCGCGGACTCGTGCTGCGGCGCGAGGGCGCGGGCGACTCGGCCAAGCTCACGGTCAGCTTCCCCGGCTTCGGCCAGAAGAAGCTCGTCGAGAAGTACGCGGGACTGGAGAAGGCATAAGACAGAAGTGATGAATGCGGAGTGATGAGTGATGAATGTGAGGCGGCCTGAGCTTTGAATTCATCATTCCGCATTCATCATTCATCATTTCATTGTTATGACGAACGAGGAGATCGCGCGGAGGTTCGAGCGTCTGGCGCTGCTGTTGGAGATTCGCGGCGAGGACAAGTTCCGCGTGCGCTCGTACCGCAACGCCGCCGAGATGATCGAGACGTGGCCGACGCCTGTTGAGAACATCGCGCGCGAGGAGGGAGTTAAAGGCTTGCAGACGATCCCCGGCGTCGGCAAGGCCATCAGCGGCAAGATCGTGGAGCTTTTGGAGCGCGGCACGTTCGACGCGTGGGAGCGTCTGACGGCGGAGACGCCCGCGACCACTCTCGATCTCCTCGGAGTCGAAGGCGTCGGCGTCAAGACCGCCGCGACGCTCTACCAGCAGTTCAAAATCTCCTCGCTCGAAGACCTGCGCAAGTTCGTCGAGGGCGGCGGCCTCGACCTCGTTGACGGCGTCGGCGAGAAGACGGCGGAGAGGATTCGCCGGAGCGTCTGGCGAATCCTACTCTCGTGATTACGCCTGCCCGTGACCCTGTCGGGGCATAACCTACTCGCTCACATCCCGGCGGGACAAGGCTCTTTCAGTCTGGCTTGAGCGGATTCTCACCCTTGGCCCACAGCGCATCGAACTGCTCCCTCGCGAAAGATATTAACTCGAAGGCCGCTTCGCCCTTCGCCGTGATGGCCGCGGAGTTATGTCCGCGGAGGTGGAATATCTCCGAGTTGTCAGAGTCGGGGTACACTCTGTACCAGCTAAGGTTCACTGCCTTGTCGTCGAGGATGACGGCGGAGACGGAAGGGTCCGTCCTGTAGAAGCGGGCCTGAATGTCGAGGTCATTTCCCTGATCCTTTTTCATCAGCTTTAGCTCGCCCAGCACCGTTCTAATGCGAGTTATATGATCCACATCAGAAGTGGGCACGTCCGAATCAAATTTAGACGCGGAACCGGGGTGGTAGAGGAGCATCCGAATTTTAGCCTTCGGCCACACCTTTGCTGCCTTCCCCAAAAATGCCAAGGCCGAGTACCCGCTGAACTGAATGAGGTCTACTCGGCTCACCCTCGCGCCGGCAAATTCGGGCAGCGCGTCGTAGGCGTCTTGCTTTTTCCGGAACGTCTGAACGTCCCGCCTCTTCATCTCGTCTTCTATGACGAGCACGCGCTCAAGGATGAGAGAGAGGACTGCTACGCCGAAAACCGCCGCGAGGCTCGGCCTCCCCTCGAAGCCCAGCAGCCTACCCAAAGCGGATAGGAATTCCGGGAAGACGGCGTTAAGCGCCGCGACGAGCAGCAGGGCCAAAATCGCCGCGCGGGCGATCCACTTCACGCCGTTAAGTACAGTCTCCAAGAAGCGCTTGTATTTATTCCGGAACTGTTCATTAGCCATGCCGACCCTCCCGAAGAAGCCTCATCGGGCTACTGCATCTCGCGCTTGACGATGACGAGCGTGATGTCGTCAACGGCTGGCGTGCCCTGCGCGAACTTCGAGAGGGCCGACTCGATCTTGTCGCGGATGCCCGCTGCCGTGAGGCCGACGTTCTGCGCGATGACCTCCTGCAAGCGCGCCGCGCCGAACTCCTCGCCCCGCGGGTTGGTCTGCTCGGTCACTCCGTCTGAGTAGGTGACGAGCGCGTCGCCGGGCCGGAGCTGCGTGCGCCCCTCGCGGTACTCGCCGTCGGGCATGATGCCGAGAGGCAGCCCGCCCGAATCGAGTTGCTCCATCGCGCCGCCCGCGGCGTGCGCGATCAAGGGCGGGTTGTGCCCGGCGTTGATGAAAGAGAGCGAGCCGGTCAGGGGGTCGAGTTCGGCGTAGAAGAGTGTAACGAAGCGGTTGGCAGGCGTGTTGTCGGCGAGGTAGTGGTTGACCGCGCCGATGGTCTCCGTGATGGGCCGGCACGAGGCGACCTGCGCGTGCACCGCCGCGTGTAAGCTGGACATCAGGAGTGCCGCGCTCGTCCCCTTGCCCGACACGTCGCCCAAAGCGACGACGAGGCGACCGTCGGGACAGAGGATGAAATCGTAGTAGTCGCCGCCGATCTGGTAGGAGGGGAAGCTGATGCCCTGAAGCTCGTAGCCGGAGACTACGGGCGGCGTGGTCGGCTGGAAGCGCTGCTGAATCTCGCGCGCCAGTTGCAGCTCGCGGTCGTTGCGCTGCTGTTCGAGGTGCTCTTCCAGCAGACGCGTGTTCTCGACGCGGATGGCGGCGACCGAGCCGAGCGTGGTCAGAACCTTCAGGTGGTCTTCCGTGAAGCGCGAGGTGGCGAACGGCGAGTCGGCGTAGATCATCCCGAAGATGCGCTCGCCGACTCCGAGCGGCACGGCCAGAACGGAGCGTATGCCCTGGAACGTCACCGTGCTCGACATGAAGCGCGGGTCGTGCTGCGCGTCGGAGGTCAGAACCGAGCGCCCCTGCCTGACGACCTCTTCGATGATGGTGCGGCTGACGCGCACCTCGCCCACGTCCGTTTGCAGGTCTTGCATCTCGGCGGCGCGCACCTTCAACTCGCCCCCGTCGTCCTCTCTCAGCATGATGATGCAGCGCTCGGCGGGCACGGCGTCGAAGACGAGCCGCGCCACCTGCCGCAGCGTCTCGTCGAGCGTGGCGGAGGCCAGGAGCGTGACGCCGACCTTCGAGATGAGCGCGAGCAGGTCGCCCTGCGCGGCGGCGGCGGCCACGCCGGCGCGCTGCGGGGCGACCGTGACGACGTTGAAGCGACCCGACGTTTGCGTGCGCGCGCCCTCGATGGCTTCGAGCAGCCCGGAGGTTGTGTGCTGCGACGAGTCGAAGGCGATGGTCGCTTCCGGGAGCGGCACGTCCTCGTCAATGGTCGGGGCGGTGAGGGCGGGTTCGGCAGCTTCGTCCTTGAAAACGATCTCGGTCTCGCCGATCTGGACGCGCCCGCCGTTGGTGAGCGCCGCCGTCTGGTCGAGCCGCGAGCCGTTGTAGTAGGTGCCGTTGGCCGAGCCGAGGTCTTGCAAGAGGTACTGGTCGCCCTCGCGCCGCACCTCGGCGTGGACGCGCGAGGCGAACGGGTCGGGAACACACACGTCGTTGCGCGCCGAGCGACCGATAGTGATTCTCAGACGCCCTAGCGGGAGACGTTCGGGCGCGCGGTCGGGGTAGTTGATGATTAGCTCAGGCATAACCGGGATGATGAATGATGAATGCGGAATGATGAATTGTAAAGACTTCAAACCTCCTCACATTCATCATTCATCACTCCGCATTCATCATTGCTTTCGTAACCTGTCAAACTCCCTCTCAAGCTCCTGCACGTAGCGGCGGGCCTCGGCGGCGTGCTCGCCGCCGCGCTGCGCCGCCTGAAAATGCTGGAGCGCGGCGACCAACTCGGCGCGCTTGAGCGCGTGGACACTGCGACCCCCGACGTATCCGAGGCCGAGGTAGTAGTGCGCGTCGGCGCTTCCGCCCGCGGCGGCGGCGCGGAACTCTTCGAGCGCCGCGGCGCGGTTTGAGGACCAAAGCTCGACGCCGTGACGGTAGCGCTCGGCGGGCGTGGCCTGGGCAGGGCGCGCGGGCTGCGGCGTCGGGGCGGATGGCGGCGGGGGCGTCGGCGCGGGCGGTGCGGGCGTCGGTTGCGCGGCGGGCGACGTGGACGAGGCGGTCTCGCCCTCGCGCGGCTGCGCCGCGACCTGCTCGTCGGCGCGCTGGCCCGCGCCGGGCGTCGGCTGCGCCTTCGCGAGTTCCGCGAGCCGCTGGCGCGCGGCGTCGGATGCGTCCGAAGAGGGCGCGGAGGCCAGACGCTGGTAGAGCGTGCGCGCTTCTTCGGCGCGGCCAGAGAGGCGCAGCGCGTCGGCGTAAGAGAGAAGATCGGACGGGTCTGCCGAGTCGCCGACGAGCGCGACGAGTCGCCGGTAGCTTTCGGCGGCGTCGCGGTAAAGGCCCTCTGCGAACTGCGCCGTGGCGAGCTGACGCCAGGCCGTGAAGTCTTCGGGGGCGTTGCGCGTGACGGCGCGGAACTCCTCGACGGCCTCGCGGCGCGCGCCCGACGCGAGCAGCAACTCGCCGAGCCGCCGGTGCGCGCGCGCGTTCGAGGGGTCGAGCGCGTTGGCCTCGCGCAGACGCGCCACGGCCTCGTCCATGTTCCCCTGCGCGAGCAGCGCCTCGGCCTGCGCGAGCTTCTCGTCGAACTGCTGCCGCACGTCCGGCGCGACCGCCGGCGCACTCGGCGCTTGCGTCGCCGTCTCAGTCGCGGGCGGCCTGCGTAAGAACCTGACGGCGAGCCACGCGGCGGCGACCGTGAAGAGCAAGGCCGCGGCGCAGACGGCGACGACGAGCGGCCACCTGCGACGCCTCGGCGCGGCGGGGGCATGAACGCCCGGCGTCTGCACGAACGCATGCCCGTCGGGTGACGGCGGCGCGGGCGTCGCCGACTCCCGCGTCGAGGTCGCGTGCGCGCCCGGTTCAAACGCGGGCGCGTCGCGCGTCGTGCGCCGAAGCGTGGCCGAGGACGCGGGCAGCGCCGCAACGAAGTCCGCCGGCGCTTCGCGCGCCTCGGTCGGTGGGACGGGGCGCGGGACTGTGACGGTCAACTCTTCCCCGTGCTCGAAGCCGGCTGGCGCGTCCGGCCTCGTGACGGCGGGGCGGGCGGCGAGCGTGGCCTCCGGGTCTCGCGCCGCGTCGCCATCATCGCGGGCGCGCGCGCCGACGAGCGTGTCGCGCCCCAACTGCGCGACGGTGGCGTCGGGGTCTAGCCTGTTCTGATCTCCGGCATCTTGTTGCTGCGAGCGCAGCAGGTGCTCCACGTCCGCGCGGCTGACGCGCGAGGTCTCGGCGGAGGCGCGCTCTTCGCCGGGCGCAAGGCCGTCGGTCTTGCGCCCCTGCCCCTCTTCGCGCAAGGGGACGGTCGCGGCCTGCGGCGAAACGTCGCCCGTCTCCTGGACGCCCTCGGCGCGCACATGTGCGCCGCAGCGCCGGCAGAAGCGCGCGCCCGGAAAAGTCTCCGCACCACAGTTCGGGCAATGTGTCTGCATCCGTCGGTCTCTCAAGCGGGCCGGGCTAGCGAGGCGTCTCGGCGCGGCGCGCGGCTGCGCACGACGACCGTCCCCGCGAGGAGGTCGTGCAGCGCGCGCCCGCGTGGGCTGAGGGCGGCGAGGAGGAAGCCGAGGCCGAGCGTCAGGGCGGTCAGCGCGTAGCCGACGACGTGGCGCAAGAGCGAGCGGGCGAACGACATGCGCGCGCCGTCTTTGCGCACGACGCGGAGGCCCGCCACCCACTTGCCGAGCGTGCGACCGCTCAGGCCCGCGACGACCACGAAGTTCAGTAGCGCGACGACGCCCACGGCCACGTAGCCGGCGGTCAGGACGACCGCGCTCCCGCGGCGCGTGTCGCCGAACACGCGCGCCAGCATGGTCGCGAAAGCGAGGACGCCGACCATTAGTATGTAATCAATCAGGAGCGCGCCGCAGCGCAAGCTGAAAGGCGCGCGCAGCCGCTCGGAGTTCAACTCGGCGCGCGGCGACCATGTGGCCGCGCGCGCCTCCCCGCGCCGCGGCGTCGCGGCGGGCGAATCTTGTTCCAGTGGCAGAGACATTTTTAGCTGTTGGCTATTAGCTATTAGCTGTTAGCTTTTTTTCAGTTTAACTTCGTGGACGGCTTTTATCTCACCGCGCACTTACCTCAAAGACGAAAGCTCTACCTGTTGGCTAAAAGCCAATAGCTAATAGCTAACAGCTACCCGATCAGAAAGTGGAGCGTGGTCTCGCCGAGGCGGAGGCGGTCGCCGTTGGCGAGCGGGCGCGGCTGGCGCGGGCCGAGCCGCACTGCCTCGTTGACGACCGTCCCGTTGACGCTCCCCAAATCTTCCAGGAGGAACGTGTCGCCCTCGCGCCAGATGCGCGCGTGGCGGCGCGAGATTTTGGTCTCCGGGTCGAAGCGCGAGAGGTCTATGTCCGGGAAGATGTTCGACTGCGGGTCTGTGCGCCCCACGAGGTTCGTCTCCTTGTTGAGGAGAAACGTCGCGTCCAGCTCCGTTGTTCCGGCGACGACGAGGCGCGCGGTGGCGCGCGCGGCGCGCAAGGAAGCGCTCGCGGCGGCGATGGGCTGGCGCGCGCCGCAGTGCGGGCAGAAAACGTCTTCGGAGGAGATTGACTTGCCGCAGAAGCCGCAGAAGACGCGCTCGACGGCGAGCGTGGAAGCGCTCTGCTGGGCCTGCGCGCCGCGCACCGCGCCGTAGGTGACCGCGCCCGCTCTCAGGCGCTCCGTGTGCTGCGTGAGCGCGTCGCGCATCTCGGCGGCAGAGCGGAAGCGACGTTCCGGCTCGTACTCGACCGCCCGCATTAGAATCCACTCCATCTCGTTCGAGAGAGCGGGGTTGATCTGGCGAGGGCTTGGGTTCTTCGCGAAGTCGAAGATGAGCAGCGGGTTGTCCTGCGGGTCTGAGCCGGTGAGGAGGTGGAACATCGTCGCGCCCAGGGAGTAGATGTCCGTGCGCGGCTCGGCCTTGCCGCTGAACAGCTCCGGCGGCGCGTAGCCCATCGTGCCGACGGCGGTGACGCCCTTCTCCTGCGGCGCGACCCAGCGCGCGATGCCGAAATCAATCAGCATCACGCGGCCCGTGTTGCCGTCAATCATGAGGTTCGCGGGCTTGAGGTCGCGGTAGATAATCTGCGGGCGGCGGTTGTGCAGGTAGTCTAAAACGTCCGCCGCCTGCGCGCCCCAGTCGGCGACCGTCAGCTCGTCAATGCGCCCGCCGGGGGCGCTCCTGAGACGCGCCAGGCAGTCGCCGCCGGAGATGTACTTCATCACGAGGTAGAAGCGCGAGGCCGCCTCGTCGTAGAAGTAGTCGTAGATGGTCGGGATCGAGGGGTGTTCGAGCGAAGCCAGGAGCATTGACTCGCGCTTGAAGTCGGCGACGGCCTTCTCCTGCTGCGACTCGTCGAGGTGCGTCTGGATCATCTCCTTGACGGCGCGCGGCTGTTCGCCGAGGTTCTTGTCCTTCGCGTAATAGACTGCGCCCATGCCGCCGCCGCCGATGCGCTTGACGATCTCGTAGCGACCGTAGAGCACCGTGCCCGGATCGAGCTGGCTCGCCGCGCGGCGCGCGGAGCCGGACGTGCGTCCCGTGTAGGCGACTTGGCGCGAGGGTAGGTCGCCCGTCTTCCGCCGCCCCTCGTCCGCCGCCCCGGTGTCAACCAGCTGCGACGCGGGCTGCACGGCCTCCGACTGCGACGCGGGCTGCGAGGCCGAGGGCATCTGCTCGCCGACGCCCGCGCCCGCCGACGGCTCGACGATGGTGGCGGAGTTGTAGAGGTCTGAAGACTGACTCTGAGCTTCTTCGACCGGCCCGTGCTCTTCGAGCGGATCGTGCGCGCGCGCGGCTGCCGCGGCCTGCCCGCCGCCGTGCGCCGACTCGATGAGCGTCGGCTCGAACTGTCCGCTGTCGTCCTCAGCCGATGACGCCTGCTCAGACTGTCCGCCTGCCGCGCTCTGCTCGACCGCGTCGCCGCCGCCACTCGCCTCCAGTAGAGACGAAGGCTCGCCCGCGACGGGGCCGGACGCGCGAGCGCCTTCCGCTGCCACGGGGCGGTTAGCGCCCAGCGCGATGCCGCAGTTGCCGCAGAAGCGATCTTCCGGGTCAACGGGCGAGCCGCAATCGAAACAGGATGATGTCACTTCAGGATTCACGACACGTTCTCAGGCGTCGCCGCCGCCGCCGCGCGTGCCCTTCGGCCAGCGCGTCGCCGGGCAGACGCCCGCGTCGGCCTAACTTTGGAGCACTTGAAATTTGAGAAACGTCTTCCCGACGATGACCTCGTCGCCGTCGCGCAAGGGTTGTCGGTCGCCCGGCAGGAGGCGACGCCCGCGGTTGACGAAGGTGCCGTTGGTCGAGCCGAGGTCTTCGATGTAGTACTGCCCACCGCGGCGCGTGATGCGCGCGTGGCGGCGCGAGACTTTGGCCTCCGGGTCGTCCGTGTCGAGGTCAACGTCGGGGAAGATGCCGCCATCGGCGTCCCAGCGCCCGATGTGCGACTCGTCCTCGCACATCGGGAACTCCTTGCCGACCGAGCGCCCGCGGTGGATGACGAGCTTGGCGTGCGGCACAGCCGAGGAGCCATGGCGCGGCGACGAACTCTCGCCGTGTTCGCGCGTGCCGGCCCGTCCCACGACCGAGGTGCGTGTAGGCAAGATCACCTGCGACTGCCGCAAAGGGATCACCTCCGCCGGCTCGTGCCTTCTCTCCGCGCGCGGCTGCTCGACCGGCTCGGCCTGCTCCGCGGCGGCCTGCGCCCCGGATGCACCGCCCTCGCCCGCGGCCCGCGTCTCGCCCGCGACGACGGCGGAGTGTGCCTCGCCCGCGGCGGCGCTGCCGCCGTCGTCGGACGTGTACTTCTTGCCCGACGAAGTGCCGGGCAGGTTGGCCCCGCACTCGTCGCAGTACTGCGAGCCGTCAATATTCTCCGTCTGGCACCTTTCGCAGGTGATCATGGCCGCGTCCCTGAAGTTTTTTTACTGACAGTGCGGGCTGGCACGCCCCGGAGATGCCCCGACCCATCCCGGCGCTTCCCCCGGAGGACACACCAAAGCGCCGGATATTCATTGTACCGCGAAACGCGGAGCGCGCCAACAGCATCAAAAGCCGTGAACCGCGAACCGTAAACCGTGACAAGACGGAAACCTTACGTCATCGTTCACCCGTCGCGGCTCGCGGCCTTTCTCGTCACGGTTTACGGTTCGCGGTTCACGGCTTTTTTGAAACTGTTCCACCGTTGCGCACGTAGAAGAGTTGCCGGTGGCCGGACAGGTCTAGCAGCGACTTTGATTTAGCGCCGGTTTCGTGCGAACCTTTAGAGTTCCGACCCGACCGAAAAATCAACCTAGTTTTTGAAGAGGAATTAAACCCACATGGCTGTCAGCCGGAAGAAGAAAATCATCATCGCGGTCGCGGCGGTCGCCGTCCTCGGATTGATCGTGGTCGTCAGCATCCTCGCGCGCGGCAAGGACGAGCCGGAAGTGACCGTCGTCAAGGTCGAGACGCGCCCCGAACTCAAGTCCACCGTCACCGCGTCGGGCGAGGTGCGCCCCATCCGCTTCGTCAACCTGACGAGCGAGGTGCAGGGCCGCATCGTCGAGATCAGCGTCAACCCCGGCGACCACGTGACGACGGGCCAGCCGCTCGTGCGTGTTGACCCCACCCAGCTCGAATCCAGCGCCGAGGCGCAGGCCGCCACCGCGCAGGCCGCAATCTCCGACGTGCAGAACGCGCGCACCTCCGTGCTCTCCGCCGAGAACGCCGTCTCGCAGGCGCAGCAGTCTCTGGCCGCCAACGAGGTCGCGCTCGCGCAGGCGCGCCAGTCGGTCAACACCGCGCAGACCTCCGTTGACCGCGCGCAGGTTGATGTCGCCACCGCGCAGCGCGAGCTGAAGCGCACGACCGATTTGATCGAGTCGGGCGTGGCCTCGCGCTCCGAGTACGACGCGGCGCAGGATCGCCTGAAGACGGCGCAGGTCGCTTTGAAGACCTCGCAGGCTCAGTTGGAGGCGGCGAAGATCGCCGTCGAGGAGGCGAAGGCGAGGGTCAACCAGCAGCGCGAGGCTGTGAAGGCGGCGCAGAACGGCGTCACGCAGGCGCAAAACAGCGTCCATTCCAGCGAGTCGCGTGCCAACGCGCAGCAGGCCCTCCTGCGCGGCCAGTCCTCGCAGCGCTTCAAGGCCACGACGCTCTCGCCCCTGACGGGCGTCGTCGTGGACATCCCGGCGCGCGTCGGCCAGTTCACACTGGCGAGCACCTCGACCACGTCGCTGATGACCATCGCCGACATGACGACCATCAACGTCGAGGTCAACGTGGACGAGACCGAGATCGCGCAGGTCGAGGAGGGCCAGCCCGCGAAGGTCAAGGTTGACGCGATGGGCGAGAAGGAGATCACGGGCACGGTCACGCAGAAGAACCCGCTCGCCGTCTCCCGCTCCGACACGACGGGCAGCGGCCTCGGCAACCGCGTCAACGTTCAGGAGGCGAAAGAGTTCAAGGTCGTCATCGAGTTGAAGGACATCCCGAACGACGTGCGCGACTCGCTGAAGCCCGGCATGACGGCGACGGCCACCGTCACGACCAAGACGAAGCAGAACGTCCTGGCCGTGCCCCTTCAGGCCATCGTCGAGAAGACCCCGACCCCGACGCCGACCCCCGGCGGCCCCGCCGGCCAGCAGCCCGCCGCGACCCCCGTCGGCGAGAAGCCGAAGGAGATCAAGGGCGTTTACGTGCTCGACGGCAAGAAGGTGAAGTTCCTTCCCGTCGAGACAGGTATCACGGGCGAGAGCGACATCGAGATCGTTAGCGGCTTGCAGCCGAACATGGAAGTCATCACGGGGCCGAGCCGCGTGCTGCGAACGCTGAAAGAGAATGACACCGTGAAGAAGCAGGCGGCGGCGAAGCCCGGCGAGACTCCGAAGCCCGGAGACAGCAAATGAGCGAGGCACTATTGATGGAGAGTCCGGCCACCATAGAACCCCGCGCGCTCGAACACGGCGACCTGCTCGCGCACGACGCCGTGCCCGCGGCGCTCATCTCGATGCGCGACATCTGGAAGACCTACGAGATGGGCGAGGAGCCTCTGCACGCGCTGCGCGGCGTCAGCTTCGACGTGCAGCGCGGCGAGTACCTCGCCATCATCGGGCCGTCGGGTTCGGGCAAGTCAACGCTGATGAACCTCATCGGCTGCCTCGACACGCCCAGCCAGGGACGCTACTGGATCAACGGCAAGCTCGTCTCGGAGATGGACGACGACGAGCTGGCGCACATACGCAACAAGGAGATCGGCTTCGTCTTCCAGACCTTCAACCTGCTCGCGCGCGCCACGGCCCTGCACAACGTCGAGTTGCCGCTCATCTACGCGGGCATCTCCTCAGCCGACCGTCACGAGCGGGCCAAGAACGCTCTCTCGTCGGTCGAACTCTCCGACCGCATGATGCACCGCCCGAACGAGCTTTCCGGCGGCCAGCGCCAGAGGGTCGCCATCGCGCGGGCCCTGGTCAACCACCCCTCGCTGCTCCTGGCCGACGAGCCGACCGGCGCGCTCGACTCGCACACCAGCATCGAGATCATGAACCTCTTCGAGCGCCTGCACGCCGAGGGCAACACCATCATCGTCGTCACGCACGAGCCGGACATCGCCTCGCGCGCGCACCGCGTCATCGCGATCCGCGACGGCCAGATTGAAAAGGATGAGAAGATCAGGTAGCTGCCTTTCAAACCCGGTGTTGAGACGCGGCGAGACCACATTCGCCGCGTCTTTCGTTTTCCGCGGGCCGCGCTAAACAAGCGGCGGCGGCGGCCCGTAACATAAACTCCCTCGCGCCGCGAGCCGGTGATGGAAACCGAACTGCTGACGGAAACCGCCCTTGAGCGCCGCGCGCCGCGGCGGACGGGGCCGCGCCTTGAGCCGCCGCGACGCCGACGCCGCCTGCGTCTCCCGCCAGCCTTCTACACGACCTGGGAGTCGCTGCGCATCGCGCTCTCCAGTCTGCGCGCGAACAAGCTGCGCACGGCCCTGACGCTCGTCGGCGTGGTCGTCGGCGTCGCCGCCGTCATCGCGGTCGTCACCATCATCAAGGGGCTGGATCAGACCGTCGCCTCGACCTTCTCCTCGCAAGGCTCGACGGTCTTCACCATCTCGAAGCGCCCCTCGGTCATCACCTCGCGCGAGGACTTCATCCGCTTCAACCGCCGTAAGGACGTGACCCAGGACGACGCCGAATCAATCGCGCGCCTCTGCAACTTGTGCTGGCGCACCGGCATCGCCGCCAACGCGCAGGCGACCGTCAAGGCCGGCGACAGGTCTTCCGAGGGCGTCCGCATACGCGGCCTCACGCTTTCGATGTTCGCCATCGAGGACGCGGTGGTCGAAGCGGGCCGGCAGTGGACGGACGTTGAGGAGGCCGCGGGCCGCGACGTGGCCGTCATCGGCCCCGACGTGGTTGACAACCTCTTCGACGGCGCGCCGTTCGACCGGGTCGTGGGCCGACAGGTTCGCGTCGAGGGCCGCTCCTACGAGGTGGTCGGCGTCACCGAGCGGCTCGGCAAAATCTTCGGCTTCTCACGCGACAACTTCGTCGAGATTCCCTACCCGACCTTCAAGAAGGCTTTCACCGCGCGCACCTCGCTCATCGCCTTCATCCAAGTCCCGGAAGAAGCCCAGCTCACCGCCGCAGAGGATCAGGCGCGCGCCATCATGCGCAACCGCCGCGGCAAGACCTTCCGTGAAGAAGAGGACGGCTTCACTTTGGAGACGCAGGACGTTTTCATAGACCTCTACAAGAGCGCGACCGCGAACATCTACGTCGTGACCATCGGCGTGGCCGCCATCTCTCTGGTCGTCGGCGGCATCGTCGTGATGAACATCATGCTCGTCTCGGTCACGGAGCGCACCCGCGAGATCGGCATCCGCAAGGCCGTCGGCGCGAGCCGCCGCGACATACTCCTGCAATTCTTAATCGAGGCGGTCGTCATCACCTCCATCGGCGGCCTTCTGGGCGTAGGCTTCGGCTTCGCGCTCGCCTTCGTGCTCGCCAAGGCGATGGGCTTCCCGCTCCTCTTCAGCGCCGGCTCTGCTATTTTAGGCGTCAGCGTCTCCTCGGCGGTCGGCATCGCCAGCGGATTGTGGCCTGCCTGGAAGGCGTCGAAGCTCGACCCGATTGAGGCTTTGCGGGCGGAGTAGCTGAAGGCTGAACGCTGAATGCTTTTATGACTTTTGACGACATCAAAGAGTCGGCGGCGATGGCCGTGGCGACAGTGAGGGCGAACAAGCTGCGCTCGTCGCTGACGATCTTGGGCGTGGCGATTGGCGTCGTCACGCTCACGTTCATGGTCTCGATCATCCAGGGCTTGAACAAGGCTTTCGCCGAGCAGATCGAAAGTTTAGGCTCGAACACCATCTTCGTCTCGAAGTTCGACCCGAGCTTCGGTCGCCAGCCGAACTCGGAGGAACTGCACCGCAAGGACATTTCGGTCGAGGACGCCGAGGCCATCCGCACGGAGGCCGCCGACGCGGTCGAGTCGGTCGCGCCCATCCGCCGCAAAATCGCCGCAGACCTCCGCTACGCGGGCAAGGAGACCGACACGCCCGTCCTCCTCGGCGTCACGCCCGAATACGAGTTCACGCTCTCGCAGTACGTCGAGCGCGGGCGCTTCGTCGTTGATGCGGACAACGCGGGCCGCGAGAACGTCGCCGTTCTCGCGCAGGACGTGGTGCGCTCGCTCTTCCCCTTTGAAGACCCCGTCGGCAAGGAGATCAAGATCGAGGGCCGGCCCTTCCGAGTCGTCGGCGTGATGGAGCCTCTGGGCAACTTCTTCGGCCAGTCGCGCGACAACTCGCTCTACATCCCCCTCTCGACCTTCGACAAATACTGGCGCGACATCGAGCCGCCCGTCGTCGTCTTCTTCATCATCATCCGCCCGCACACGCGCGCCCACGTGCAGACGGCGACGGACGAGATAACAGACATCCTCCGTCGCCGGAGGCAAGTCCCCGCGGGCGTGAAGAACAACTTCGGCGTCTCCTCGCAGGACTCGCTCCTCGACTTCTACAATCAACTGACGGGCGCAACGTGGCTCGTGCTCACGGCCATCTCCTTCGTCGCGCTGATGATCGGCGGCATCGGCGTGATGAACATCATGCTGGTATCGGTGACGGAGCGGACGAAAGAGATCGGCATCCGCAAGGCCGTGGGCGCGACGCGCGCCAACATCCTCTGGCAGTTCCTCATCGAGGCCGTCGTGCTCACGGGCCTGGGCGGCCTGGCTGGCCTGTGCGTAGGCGAGGTGGCGAGCCTTCTGATGAACAGGTATTCGCCGCTCCCGGCCTACGTGCCGCTCTGGGCCATCCTCGTCGGCATTGGGATTTCGGCGAGCGTCGGTATCGTCTTCGGCCTCTGGCCCGCGTGGAAGGCCGCGCGCCTCGACCCCATCGAGGCGCTGCGCTACGAGTAAAAAGGCCGTAAACCGTGAACCGTAAACCGTGACGAGATAAAGCCGTGAACCGTGAACCGTGACAAGAAAAAAACTGTTCTTTACTTGTCACGGTTTACGGTTCACGGTTTACGGCCTTAAGATATTTCGCCGCCCGCATCGAACGCGGGGGCCGGGGCGCGCAACCAATGCCCCGGCTCAGCCGTAAGTACACCGAGCTATGAAGTTCATCGAGACATTGAAGCTGGCCGCCGCGGCCATCTGGGCGCACAAGCTGCGCTCGGCCCTTACCCTCCTTGGCATGATCATCGGCGTGGCGGCGGTGGTCGTCGTCGTCTCGCTCATCCAGGGCTTCAACAACTACATTGACGAGAAGATCGCTAACATCGGCGCGAAGTCTTACACCATCGGTCGCTTCGGCTTCGACGACTTCAAAGACCTAGACGCCATCGCTGCCGCGCAGCGACGCAACAAGGAGCTGGACTTCGACGACTACGAGTTCCTGCGCACCCGCCTGACCCTGACGGACAAGCTCGGCGCTGGCGGGCGGCCCTCGACCGCCCAGATCAAGCGCGGCTCGGAGACCATTGACGACGTGCCCGTGGACGGCACGATGGCTATCGTCGGCGACATCCAGAAGGTGGACGTGGAAGACGGGCGCTACTTCCTCGACATCGAAGACAACAGCGCCGCGCGCGTCGCCTACGTCGGCGCGGATGTGGCGAACAAGCTCTTCCCCTCCTCCTCGGCGGTCGGCGGCGAGATAGATATCAACGGCCTCTCCTACCGCGTCATCGGCGTGGCGACGGCGAAGGGCACGGTCTTCGGCATCCCGCAGGACAACTTCGTCACGCTGCCGCTTCGGACTTACCGCCAGAACTTCGGCCCGCTCGTCCGGCAGCGCAGCTTCTACATCGTCGGCACGGCGAAAGACGACAAGCATTTCGACGACGCCGTGGACGAGGCGCGCCAGTTGATGCGCATCCGCCGGGGCTTGAAGGCGGGCGAGAAGGATAACTTCGGCATCTTCACGCCCGACCTCATCACGGGCCTGCGCGACCAACTGTTCGGCGTCATCTACATCGTCGCCGTCGTCGTGCCCGGCATCGCGCTCGTGGTCGGCGGCATCGTCGTGATGAACATCATGCTGGTGTCGGTGACGGAGCGGACGAAAGAGATCGGCATCCGCAAGGCCTTGGGCGCGCGGCGCAAGGACATACTCAAGCAGTTCCTGGTCGAGGCCGTCGTTCTCTCGGCCATCGGCGGCGCGACCGGCGTGCTGATCGCGTGGCTCCTGGGCCGCATCGTGACGGCGGTGCTCATCCCGACCTACCTGTCGGTGTGGGCGGTCGTCATCGCCGTCTCGGTGTCGGGCGGGATCGGTATCGCCGCCGGCATCTTCCCCGCCTGGAAAGCTTCGAGCCTCGACCCGATCGAGGCGCTGAGGGCGGATTAGCTTTCAGCACTCAGCCGTCAGCTTTCAGCTTTTTGAGTGCTGCCGCGGCTGAGAGGTTTGAGGTGAGAGTCGCGCCGGTCTGGGGAGTCAAAGCTGAAAGCTGACGGCTGAGTGCTGAGTGCTTTTATGAGACAACTGCTACGCAGCGACATTTACGAGAACCTGATGATGGCGTTGGGGACGCTGCGCGCCAACAAGCTGCGCTCGGCGCTGACCGTGGTGGGCGTCGTCATCGGCGTCTGGACGGTGATGGCGATTGCCTCCATCATCAGCGGCATTGACGAGGCCGTGAAGAAGGCGGTCGAGTCGTTCGGCACGCGCTCGATCATCATCTCGAAGTTCGACCCGGGCATCCACGTAGGCCGCCGCTCGCGCGAGGAGCGCATGCGCAAGAACCTGACCTACGACGACGCGATAGCGTTGCGCGCGCTGCCCACCATCGAGACGAGCATGCCGCTCCTCGACATCACGAACAACTTCTTCGGCTCAAAGCTCAACGTCTCGGCCAACGGCAAAACATCTTCGGCGGTGAGATTACAGGGGACTCTGCCCGACTACGACCGCGCCGGCATCATGATCATCTCGCAGGGGCGCTGGTTCTCGCAGTTCGAGAATGACAACAACGAGGAGGTCTGCGTCATCGGCTCGACCGTCGCGGACACCTTCTTCCCCACCCAGTCGCCGCTCGACCAGACGATCCAGATCGGCGGCAGCAACTTCCGCGTCCTCGGCGTCTTCGAGCCGCGCGAGCAGTTGGGCGGCGGGGGCACCGGCACCAACGACCAGAACAACGTCATCTACATCCCCTACAACGTCGCGCACAAGCTCAAGCCGGACGCCGAGCAGGTCACCATCCTCGCCATCGCCAGGGCGGGGCAGATGGACGAGGCCGTTGACCAGGTGACGGACATGCTGCGGGTGCGCCGCAGCGTCAGCTTCAGCCAGCCGAACGACTTCGGCATCTCGACCGCCGAGTCAATCATCAGCCAGTTCCGCTCGATCACCGCCGGCATTGCGCTGGCGATGGTCGCCATCTCCTCGGTCGGCCTGATGGTCGGCGGCATCGGCGTGATGAACATCATGCTGGTCTCGGTGACGGAGCGGACGCGCGAGATCGGGATGCGCAAGGCCATCGGCGCGCGCCGCAAGGACATACTCTGGCAGTTCCTCATCGAGGCCGCGACGCTCACAGGCTTCGGCGGACTCGTCGGGCTGCTGATGGGCTGGGCCACGACGCTCCTGATACGCCTCTTCGTCCCGTCCTATGTCCCAGTCTGGGCACCCATCGCCGGCTTCGTCGCTTCGGTCGGCATCGGCATCGTCTTCGGCCTCTGGCCCGCGTGGAAGGCCGCGCGCTTAGACCCCATCGAGGCGTTGCGCTACGAATAAAAGAGCCGTGAGCCGTAAACCGTAAACCGTGACAAGAGAAAAATCGCTTTCTTCTTGTCACGGTTTACGGTTTACGGTTTACGGCTCACGGCTCACGGCTCTTTTACGACGCCGCTTGTCCGAAGGCCGCCGCCCAGCCGACCTTGAGCAGGACGCCGAGCAGCCAGAGGCCGAGCGCGACTGTCCACGCAGACCCCGAAGACAACTTCCCGACTTTGCGCAGGCCGAGCGCGGCGAGGAAGAGGCCGTAGAAGGTGAAGAGGTCGAACGAGCCGAGCAGCGCGCCGAGCGCGGGCGAAGAGCCGTGCGGGAGCAGCACCGCCAGGTTCGCGCGGACGAGTCCGCCCGGCTGCGTGGGGTTGATGTCCTCGGCGGGCGTCAGCAGCACCACGATAACGGCCAAGATCGCGGACAGCACGCCGGGCGCGAAGCTCGAATACGTCCACACTGAGAGCGCCTGCTTGTAACGTATCGCGCCGCCCATGAGCATCGAGCCGAGCAGGTAGAGCGCACCGCCCGCCGCGATGAAGACCACCGTCCCGATGAAGGGGAAGAGATAGACTACGACCTTGCCGATGGGGCCGTTGTAGAAGCCGACGGCGGCGTCCACCTGCTCCGGCGTCATCTGCGACGCCCGCGGGCCTTTCATAATCTGCTCGCGCATGAAGGCCGCGTAGTCAATCTTGTTGAAGATCAGGAAAGTCACCGCCATCGAGATCACGACGATGATGATCGCCGCCACGAGGAACCGCGGTCGCTCGCGCAGCGCCTCGAACGTGCGCCCCGGCTCGAAGAAGATGCCCGTCAGGGTCGCGGGCGTGGACATCACGGGCCCGGCGGGGCCAGCGTAGGAGGGCTGCGGCGGGGGAGTCGTAAAGTTTTCGCTCATAGTCTTTTCTTCTGCAAGGCAAATCCGGTTGGAATGGGTTGTCGCAAAGGTTACAACTGCCGGTCAGGTATCACAACTCTGATACGCGCGCCCGCGCGTTTTGTTTCAGGCAGCCGTCGGCGCTTCCGGCCAGCCGGGGACGCGTATGCAGGCGACGGTGTGGCCGGGCCTGACCTCGCGCAGGTCGGGATCAATCTGCGAGCACTCAGGCAGCGCTTCGGGGCAGCGCGTGTGGAAGCGGCAGCCCGCGGGCGGCCTTATCGGCGTCGGCACGTCGCCCTTCAAGACGATGCGCTCGCGCTTGCGCGTCGGGTCGGGGACGGGGATGGCCGAGAGCAGCGCGCGCGTGTAAGGGTGGAGCGGGTTGGTATAAAGCTCCTCGGCTGTGGCGACCTCGACGATGCGGCCCAGGTACATGACGGCCACGCGGTCGGAGATGTGCTCGACCACCGCCAGGCCGTGCGAGATGAAGAGGTAGGTGAGGTTGAACTCCCCCTGCAAGTCCGCGAGCAGGTTGACGACCTGCGCCTGCACGCTCACGTCGAGCGCCGAGACCGGCTCGTCGGCGACGACAAGCTTCGGGTTCAGTGCGAGCGCGCGGGCGATGCCGATGCGCTGCCGCTGCCCGCCCGAAAACTCGTGCGGGTAGCGGTTCATGTAGTCGGGGTCGAGTCCGACTTTACGCAGCAGGTCTGCGACGCGCTCGCGCCTCTCGCCGCGGTCGCCGATGCGGTGGATGACGAGCGGCTCGGCGACGATGTCGCGCACCTTCATGCGCGGGTTAAGGCTGGCGTAAGGGTCTTGGAAGATGATCTGCATCTCGCGCCGCAGACGCCTCAGTTCCCCGCCCGACAGCGTGAGCACGTCTTCGCCCTCGAACCTCACCTCGCCGCGCGTCGGCTCAATCAAACGGAGCAGGCAGCGGCCCACGGTTGACTTGCCGCAGCCCGACTCGCCGACGAGGCCCAGCGTCTCGCCGCGGAAGATTTCAAACGTCACGCCGTCCACGGCGCGCACCACGTCGTCGCTGTCCGTCACCGGAAAGTGCTTGACGAGGCCGCGCACGCGCACAAGCTCGCGCACGCACGCATCCTGCGCGTCCCGCGCGCGCGCCGCCGCGGCCTCGGCCTGCGGCACTGCCTGCATGCGTTCGTTCGTGCTCATGAATCTGGAATGATGAATGCGGAATGCGGAATGATGAATTTGAAGTAGCTCCCGCCTCTCAATTCATCATTCATCATTCCGCATTCCGCATTTCACCAATCTGCTTGTCCGCCGCGACCGCCGCCGTGAGGTCGTAGAGTACGCAGCGCACGCTCACCCCGCCGTCGAGCTGGTAGAGCGGGATGTCACCCTCGGTGCAGCGCGGCATGCGGTGCGGGCAGCGCGGCGCGAAGTGGCAGCCCGCGGGGAGGTTCGTCGGCTTCGGCACGGTGCCCTCGATGGTCTGGAGCCGCTCGATCTTCTTGACCTCGGCCTCGGTCAGCTTCGGGACAGACCGCAGCAGGCCCTCGGTGTAAGGGTGCTTGGGCCGCGCGAACAACTCCTCGACCGGCGACTCTTCGACGATGCGCCCCGTGTACATCACCGCCACGCGGTCGGCGACCTCGGCGACGACGCCCAGGTCGTGCGTGATGAGCAGCACGGCGAGGTTCCGCGTCCTTCGGAGTTCGTCAATCAGCTCAAGAATCTGCGCCTGGATGGTTACGTCGAGCGCGGTCGTCGGCTCGTCGGCGATCAGAAGCTTCGGGTCGCACGCCAGGGCCATCGCGATCATCACGCGCTGGCGCATGCCACCCGAAAGCTGGTGCGGGTAGTCGTCCGCGCGCCGCGCCGGGTCTGGTATCGAGACCTCGCGCATCGCCCCGACCGCCGCCTCGCGCGCTTGTCTTCGACTTAACCCCCGGTGCAAACGCAGCGCCTCGGCGATCTGCTCGCCGACGGTATAGACGGGGTTCAAGGAAGTCATCGGGTCTTGGAAGATCATCGCGATGTCGTCGCCGCGAATCTCCCGCATCCGCTCCTCCGAGACCTTCAACAAATTCTCGCCGCCGAACCAGACCTCGCCGCCCACGACCCGTCCGGGCGGCCCGACCAGACGCATGACGGAGAGCGCCGTGATTGACTTCCCGCACCCCGACTCGCCGACGAGTCCGAGCAGTTCACCCTCGTCCAAGTGAAAGCTCACGCCTTCAACAGCGCGCACCAGCCCCGCGCGCACGGGGAAGTGCGTCTGAAGATTTTTGACTTCGAGCAGGTGCGGCATTCGGGCGAGAGCTTACCACAGGACGCGGTGCGGCCTCACACCGTCACGGCCTCGCGGTACTCGCCCCAGACGCGGCGCAGGCGGTGGCTGATCTCGCCGACGGTGGCGAGGGATTCGACGCAGTCGAGTATGCGCGGCAGCAAATTCTCGGTCGAGCGCGCGGCGTCTTCGAGGAGCGTGAGGAAGACTTCAGTCTTCTCGCCGTCGCGGCGCTCGCGCAAAGAGCGGACGCGCTCGACCTGCGCGCGCTCGATTGCGGGGTCAATGCGGAGGGTCGGCACTTCCGTCCCATCTTCGGCGCGGAAACGGTTGACGCCGACGACCACCGATTCGCCCGTCTCGACGGCGCGCTGGTACTGGTAGGCCGCCTCCTGTATCTCGCGTTGGACGTAGCCGATCTCGATGGCGTGCAGCATCCCGCCCATCGCGTCTATCTTTTCCAGGTAGTCGAGCGCGCGGTGCTCGATCTCTGAGGTCAACTGCTCGACGGCGTAGGAGCCTGCGAGCGGGTCAACCGTGTCGGCGACGCCGGACTCGTGCGCGATGACCTGCTGCGTGCGCAGGGCGAGGCGCGCCGACGATTCGGTCGGCAGCGCCAGCGCCTCGTCCAACGCGTTGGTGTGCAGGCTCTGCGTGCCGCCGAGCACGGCGGCGAGCGCCTGGATGGTCGTGCGGACGACGTTGACTTCCGGTTGCTGCGCCGTCAGGGTCGAGCCGGCGGTCTGCGTGTGGAAGCGGAGCATTAACGAGCGCGGGTCGCGCGCGTGGAAGCGCTCGCGCATGATGCGCGCCCAGAGTCTGCGCGCGGCGCGGAACTTCGCGACCTCTTCGAGGAGGTTGTTGTGCGCGTTGAAGAAGAAGGAGAGGCGCGGCGCGAACTCGTCAACCTTCAGGCCCGCGGCCACCGCCGACTCGACGTAAGCCGCGGCGTCGGCCAGCGTGAAGGCGACCTCCTGCACGGCGGTCGAGCCGGCCTCGCGTATGTGGTAGCCCGAAATCGAGATCGTGTTCCAGTTCGGCACTTCCGCGGCGCAGAAGGCGAAGGTGTCTGTGACGAGTCGGAGCGAGGGCGCGGGCGGGAAGATGTACGTGCCGCGCGCGATGTACTCCTTGAGTATGTCGTTCTGAATCGTGCCCTGAAGTTTTTCCGCTGCGACGCCCTGCTTTTTCGCGACTGCGATGTAGAGGCAGAGGAGTATCGCCGCAGTCGCGTTGATGGTCATCGAGGTCGAGACTTCGCCCAAAGGTATGCCGTCGAACAGACGCTCCATGTCTTCGAGCGAGTCAATCGCGACGCCGACTTTGCCGACCTACGCGCCGGGGTCTCCGAGGTCTCGGTCGTATTCGAGGGGTTCGGTGTTCGCGGGGTTGAAGTCGTTCGGGAGCTGTATGCCGGAAGGTGTCTCAAAGCGCTCGCGGCGCTCGCCGCGCCCGGCGGGCGCGTCTGTCTTCGTGCTCATAAATTTCTCTTCGGGCGAGGGTGTCTCGGGCCGTTTGCTTGTCGCCTTTGAATTGAGTCGAAGCCTAGCACACGGCGCGCGGGCGTAGCAACGCGGTCGTCGTCGCCGCGCGCAGGCGGTTGACCTGCACGGGCGCGCGCGAGTAGCATCTGAAATTAAAGAGAGCATCCCCCGCGAAATTCATCTTCGGACGCGAGACACATTTTGGAAATAAACGACGACGCCAAAGAGATCGTGCAGGAGCTGGGCGCGGCCATCAACTCGGCGGTCGAGCGCTCGCCGGAGGTGGCCGAGGCCATCGAGCGCCTGCGCGAGGCGGGCTACGAGCTGGAGCTGACGCTACGGCTCGAAATCGGCCTGCGCGAGCAGGAGGACGCGCGCGCCGCGGAAGTGTCGTCGGGGCTGGAGCTGACGGACGAAGACCGGCGGACGCTGCGCAGCATGAAGATTCGCTTCGACGACGCGGACTGATGTCGCCGCTAGCCAAACCGGGTTTAATCAAACCGGACTGAGGCCGCCGGCAACCGGACTAATCGGACGAGGACTGGGAGGGTTTCGATGAACGTCGCGAGCGTGTTGATGTTGCTGGTGGGCCTGTTCGGGCTTTTCCTTCTCGTCATGGGGCTGCTCTCGGTCGGCCAGGCCGGGAACATGCCGCTGTTCGGCATCAAGTTCGGCGGCTGGTTCCTCGTCATCGTCAGCCTCTTCATCGCGGGCGGCGGCTTCGTCGGCTTCTTCCGCATGCGACGGCGCTGAAAGTCGTCTCGGAAAATCTCAACGCCTCACCTTCGGCCACGCGCTGAGGGCGCGCTTTTGCCTTCGCCCGGACGCGTGTGCTACCCTGTCCGGCTTAAAACCGAAGCGTTTTTCTCGCCTTACCGCTTTAATCGAAGAGGAGCACTGCAAGGAAGAGTATGTCCACATACGCCAACACCCCGGCAGACGGTCGCCCGACGGGGCGCGTCGTGCAGGTCATCGGCCCCGTCCTCGACGTGGAGTTCGGCGAAGGCTACCTGCCGCAGATTTACACGGCGCTGCGCGTCACCTCAGAGGGCTTCGACGTGCCCACGCCCGTAGACCTCATCGCCGAGGTCGAGCAGCACCTCGGCGAGGGCCGCGTCCGCACCGTCTCGATGCAGCCGACCGAGGGCGTCGTCCGCGGCATGACCGCCCACGACACGGGCGGCCCCATCACGATGCCCGTCGGCGAGACGACCCTGGGGCGCATCCTGAACGTCATCGGCGAGCCTGTTGACAACCTCGGCCCG
>QHXN01000126.1 GCA_003222975.1 Acidobacteriota bacterium
ATACTCCTGCTCACCCCGCTCGACCTCGACGAGCGCCGCGACCGCGGCATGCTCCTCGCCCAGCTCGACCGAATGCCTGAAGCCATCGCCGAGACGCAGAACTACCTCAACCTCTCGCCCGACGCCTCGGACGCCGAGGCCGTCGGCGAGCAGCTAAAAAAGATGCACCTCCGCCAGGCGATGCTCAACTGACGAGGGAGGCAGACGGCAGGAGCAGGAGGCAGGAGAGAACCTTCTTCGTCGGGCGGTTCGGGTGAGAGCGCCGACGCTCGCTACAGTCAACCTCCTGTCTCCTGCTCCTGCCGTCTGCCTCCTGTTTTATTCCGGCTTGCCCTTACAGGTCGGGCCGAAGAGGGCCGGAATCTTGCCGCTGATGACGGGGTACTCTGCCGCCTCGGCGTTGAGGGCGAGCCACTCCTGGAAATGTTCGGGGAGGGTCGTGTCGGCGAAGATGGCCTCGACGGGGCATTCGGGGACGCAGGCGTCGCAGTCAATGCAGGTGTCGGGGTTGATGTAGAGGCGGTCGGGCAGTTCGTGAAAAGCCTCGACGGGGCAGACCGCCGCGCAGTCCGTGTACTTGCAGTCAACGCAGTCCTCTGTGACAACGTAAGTCATCGCTCGGTCATTTCCCTCCGCGTGTTCTCTTCAGATGAAAGCGTGAACCCTTGAAGCACACTGCTTCTATGACAGGCGCGGCGTTCGTGTCAACCGTGGAGAAGCTTTTAACGGCAGGTCAGTACCGCCCGCTAACGCAGACGGTACTGACCTGCCCTTGGTCGCGCTCAATCGCAATCAGGAGCGGGCCGGTGTTACTTACAGCCGGGATGTCCGCACGTGCACTCGGACGTGGGGTCGGAGTCGGCGGCGTCCTCGCAGTCGTCGCTGCAATAACGCTTCCCGCCTGTAACCATGCAGGTGCACTTTTGGTGCGCGCACTTCCTCTCGTCGGTGTTGACCGGGTCGGCCATGTCAACGCCCCTCCTTCCTCGTCTCCCACACGTCGGCTGGCCCGGATTGTGTGTCGGTCAGGTTCGACTCGTCGCGCGCCTGGTGCGGCGGCTGGGCCTCCTGCACGACCTCGTTCTCGCGCTCGTGCATCTGTTTATTCTTCTTGTCCGTTCGTCCGCCGTCCTTCTTCTGCCTGTCTTTGTCTGACATCTCATCCTCCCTTTTGTAGGGATGAATGCGGAATGATGAATGATGAGTGAAGAAGGAAAGTGCTGACTTTCATTCATCATTCATCATTCCGCATTCACCACTTTTTTCATCCCGCGGTTGTCTCGCCGCCCAGGAGCGTCAGCACCTCGCCGGTGACGTAGCTGGAATCGGCCTCGGAGGCGAAATAGACGAAGGCGGGCGCGATCTCTTCGGGCTGCGCGGGGCGCTTAAACGGCGTGTCCGCGCCGAACTCGGCGACCTCATCGGCTGACTTGTCCGAGGGGTTGAGCGGAGTCCAGACCGGCCCCGGAGCGACGCAGTTGACGCGGATTTTTCGCTCGACCAGATTCTGCGCGAGTGATTTGGTGAAGGCGTGAATCGCCCCCTTCGTCGCGGAGTAGTCGAGCAGTTCCTTACTGCCTTCGAGGCCCGTGATCGAGCCTGTGTTGACGATGCAAGCGCCCTCCTTCATGTGTTGAAGTGCGGCCTTCGCCATGTGGAAGTAGCCGTAGATGTTCGTCCTGAAGGTTCGATCCCACTGCTCTTCGCTCACGTCGTCAATCGTCTTCTGACCCTGCTGGAAGGCCGCGTTGTTGACGAGCACGTCGAGTTTGCCGAACTCGCCAACCGCGCGCTCGACGGCCTCGCGGCAGAACCCGGAGTCGCGCACGTCGCCGGGGACGAGAAGCGCGCGGCGGCCCTCGTCTTCGACGGCCTCTCGCGTCTCCTCGGCGTCGGACTGCTCTTCGGGCAGGTAAACGATTGCCACGTCCGCGCCCTCGCGCGCGAACAGGACCGCCACGGCCCGACCGATGCCGGAGTCGCCGCCCGTGACGAGCGCGACCTTGTCCTGAAGCTTGCCCGAACCCTTGTAGAGCGGCGCTTCGTACTTCGGCCTCGGCTCGACCTCGGATTCGATACCCGGCTTCTCCTGGTGCTGCGCGGGCATCGGCGACTTCGGCTCTTCCTGAACGCCGGGCGACGCCGAGCGCTTCGCGCCCGACTTCTTCGCCTTCGCCTCCTTGCCGCGCTGCCCGCCCTGCTTACCCGCCTTCTTCGCCTTCTTATCTTTTTTCCTGTCAGTCTTCTTCGCCATCGCTTCTCCAAGGTGCCGTTTGTCTGATTCGACCGCCACACCGCCCGCCGCAAAGACGGACGTGTGCCGGAGTTGTCTTCAGAGGGGGTAATCCAGGGGATCGAGTTCGGCGTGATTATAGAGAAGCCGCAGCACGGAATTCTAGCTTATCTATCAAGTTTCTGTAGTGAGAACAGAACCGCGAGCGGTAGCGAGCGAGTCGTTGGAAGGATGAAGGCGGAAGGATGAAGGAAAAGCATGTGGCCGGGCAGCCGCGCTTTCATCCTTCATCCTTCATCCTTTTGTCTTCATCCTTGCTCTTACGCGCGCTTGAGGTTGCGTGCGGTCTGCGCGCGCGGGGCGGCCTGCTTGTCTTCCGTCGCAGGCGGCTGGGCCATCTTCACGCGCTCGGCACGCGCCGTCATGCGGTGGTCGAGGTCGGCGACCTGTTCGGGCGTGAGGCGATAGATGTTCGGCTGGTTGTGATAGACACGCGCGCCCGTCACCACGTCGGCCTGCTTGAAGCCGAGGCGCTCGGCCTTCGCCACCAACTCCTGCACGGTCAACTGCGGCTGGACGAGCGTGAGCGGCTGCTTCTCCTCGATGGTTTCGGGCACAGCCGCAGGCTCTGGCGCTTCGACGGGCAGGTCGGTTCCGTGCTCGCGCTTCATGTGTTCGAGGAAATCTTTGAAGGTGACGTTGCCGGTCAGCTCGAAGCCGATCTCGAAGGCCGGGCTGTTCGACTTGACGACCTGGAAGACGCGCACGATCTCGCCGTCGCGCTCCTGCAAGGAGACCTCGACCATCACGTCCACGAAGTATTCCAACCCCGAAGCCGTCATCGGCAGAACGCGCCCAACCTCGTTGTCCTCCTTCGACTCCTTGCCCTTCGCAGGTATCTGGTCAACGATGACCACCGACTTGCCGCTCTCCATGCACAGGCGGCGCAGCACGCCCTGCAAGACCATCTGGTCGGCGGCCAGTTCTTCGGCGGAGGGCTGCGCGAGGTGCTCGCCCGTTCGCTCGCGCACGGCCTTGATCGTCTCGGCGTGCTTGGCGCTGAAGTAGGCGGCCCACGAGTCCAGGCCGAAGCATCCGTAGTTCTGCTCGCGCCCCTCGCCGGACAAAGCCCAGTCAATGAACTCCGGCAGCTCGTCCGCGTGCTCGACCTCCAGCCCGTCGAAGTGGTTGCCGACGCCGGGCAGGAGGCGCGTCTTGCGCTCCACGTCGAAGATGCAGAGGCGGCCCAGGCCGGCCTCCGCCATCGAGCGCAGGAACCAACTCTTGCCCGTGCCCGCGCCGCCGCGCACGGCCAACACCAGTCGCTGCTGCCGCGGACGGCGGCTCAAAGGATTGATCCTCGGTTTCGTCGTATTGCTCATTTCTCTCTTCTCCCTCTAATGCCGAATCCGGCGACAAACTCTGTAAGAGCGGCCTTAACCGCGAGTCTTAACTTCCGCTGCCCAACTGCCTCGGAGAGCAGTCCTTCTCGGTTCGCGCGGCACTATAGCACGTCCGGCGCGAGAATGGAACAGAATTTCTGTCTCAACCGAAATTTTTGAATCGGCTTCGGGCCGCGACTCCAGGAACACTGCTCCGCGCGTGTCTGCTGCTCCTCACGGCGCTGCTTTGTGCGCACACGCTCCGGGCGCAGACGAACGACACGGCGACGATCCGCGGACAGGTGCTCGACCCGAACAGGGCGGCCATCACGCAGGCGAAGGTCTTGGCGACGAACGAGTTGACGGGCTTCAGCCGCGAGGTCGAGACCGACGGCGAGGGCCGCTACACGATTGCCGGGCTGCCTCTGACGGGCAAGTACAAGCTGTCCGTGACGTACAGCGGGTTCGCTCCCCTGCGCCTTACCGACATAGAACTGCGTGCGGGCGAGGCTGCCACATTCGACGTGACACTTATACCGTCTTGCATAGACTGTGGAAGTGAGGTCACTGTCTATGGCACGACCGGGGGCGTGCAGTCCGACACGCCGCAACTCGGCACGCGGCTCGATCTACAGAAGATAGACAACACGCCGGTCTTCGGTCGCAAGATTACGAACCTCGCGCAGCTCAACTCCGCCGTCCGGCCCGCGCGCGGAACCGGCGACCTCTTCATGAACAACTTCCTCTTCGTCGCCAACGGCGGCGGTCGCCGCCAGACCTCCTTCACGCTCGACGGCAGCACGGACGACGACGCATGGGGCCGGCAGACGCTCTTCACCAACATCCCCCTCTCCGCGCTTCAGGAGTTCACGGTGATTACCAACGCCGCCTCCGCCGAGTATGGCCGCACGACCGGCAGCGTCGTCAACATCGTCACCAAGTCGGGCACGAACGACCTGCACGCCGAACTGATAACTCTATACCGCCCCGGCGAATTGCAGGCGCGCAGCCCGCTCGCCTTGCAGAAGACGGTTGACAGGCTCGGACAGGTGAGCGGCATCGTTTCGGGCCCCGTCAGGAGAGACCGCACGCACTTCCTCGTCGGCGGGGAAGTGAACTTTCAGCGGCGCGACTCCGTGATTACCTCGCCGCTCGCGCGCGGCGCTTTCACCGGCGACTACCAGCAGGCTCTTCTTTTCGCGCGCTTCGATCATCGGATAAACAGCAGGAACTCTCTAACGGGACGCCTCAACCTCGACCGCTTCCGCGACAGCAACCCCGCGGACGCCGTCGGCGGCCTGAACCTCCCTTCAGCCGCGCGCACGTTCCGCCGCCGGACTTACGCCGCGCAAGCGTCGGAGACGACGACCTTCAGCGGCTCGCTCTTCAACGAGGCGCGCGCCGAAGTGCTCGTCGCCTCGCCGATCACCGAGTTCGACCCCGTCAACCCCTCGACGCAGTTCGTCCGCCCAGGCATCTCGACCGAGGGCGAGTCGCGCTCGACGAAACTAATTAACCACCAGTACCAGTTCGCAGACACCTTGTCTCTGACTCGCGGCTCGCACTTCTTCAAGGTCGGCGGCGACGCGACCTTCTCGACTTCCGGCGGCAACGGCACGGAGTTCGGCTCCGCCTTCGTCCTCGGACAGTTCACCTTCAACGCCGCGCGCGCAGGCGTCTCGAACCCCGCCGTCCCGACCAGCGCGCTCACGCTCGCAGACGTGTCGCGCTACCAACAGTCCTTCGGCAACGCCAGCTACAACACGCGCGAGTGGCTCTACTCGCTCTTCGTGCAGGACAACTGGCGCGTGCGCCGCGACCTGACCTTGAACCTCGGCGTGCGCTACGAGCGGCAGACCTTCACCGACGACCGTAACAACTTCGCGCCGCGCGTCGGCCTCGCCTACAACCTCTTCGGCGACGCCCGCACAGTCCTGCGCGCGAGCTACGGCATCTATTATTCGGAGGTGCGCGCCAACACCGCCGCGTCCTTCACCGTCGGCGGGCCGCAGGGCATCTTCACCTTCAGCGCCGCGCCGGGCCAACTCGGTTTCCCGACCTCGTTCGCGCCGATCCCGGCTTTTCCGTCGGGCGCGGTTCTGCCCGCGCGCGACATCACCATCCGGCCCGGCCAGGCGGCCTTCTACAGCCAGCTCGGCATAGACACGTCGTCCCTGCGCGGCTACCCCGACAGGCTCCTGAACCCTTACACGCAGCAGGCGACCGCAGGCTTCGAGCGCGAGCTGCCGGGCAAGTGGTTCCTCGACGTTGACTACGTCTATGCGCACACGGTCAGGATAGACCGCACGCTCGACCTCAACGCGCCGAGCCTCTTCCGTCCGACTCTGGCGCAGCCCACGCGCTCCGCCGCCGCCGCCGACCTGACGCGCCCCGTAAGGCCCGTCAACAACGGCTTCCGGCGCATCCTCGTCGTCGTCAATCAGGGGAGCAGCATCTACAACGGGATGCAGTTGAACTTAAACAAGCGCCTCACGAGCAACTTCTCCCTGCTCGCCAGCTACACCTGGTCGCACACGATCAACACGGTCGAGTTCGACGCGCCGGGCGGCGACCGCGGCGACTTTAACCTCGGAGAGCAGGCCGAGCGCGGCGACAGCCTGCTCGACCAACGACACCGCGCCGTCATCAGCGGCTGGTATCAGTTGCCCTTCCACTTCGTCCTCGGCGGCGTGGAGACTTTGGCCTCTGGCCGCCCCTTCAACGTCACGACCGGCGTTGACACAAACGGCGACGGCGCGAACACCGACCGCCCTTTCGACTTCGCCACCGGAACCTTCGTCGGTCGCGACACGGGCCGCGGCACGCCCGTCTATGACACGTCGCTCTTCCTTGAGCGCGACATCGCGTTCGGCGAGCGCGCACACCTCAGCCTGCGCGCCGAAGGCTTCAACCTCTTCAACCACCCGAACATCGTCGCGCGCAGCGGCACGCTCGCCGGGTTCGTCAACGGCGCATACGTCCGGCCCGTCACCTTCGGCCAGGGCATCGGCGGCATCAACGGCGTTGACCCCGGACGCGAGTTCCAGTTCCAGTTGCGCCTGCGCTACTGAGCGGCCAGCGTCGAGTTCGTGTGGTCTTTAAGCGGGGGCGTGGGTCAGGACAGGAGATTCGAGATGAGGTCGTTGAGCCACTCGAAGTCAATGGGCTTCGAGACGAAGGCGTTGCAGCCCGCGGCGAGCGCGCGCGAGCGGTAGTCCTGATCCTGGTGAGCCGTGACGGCGACGATGACGGTGTCGCGCAAATCTGTGTTGGCTCGGATGCGCTCGGCGGCGGCCAGGCCGTCCATGCCGGGCAGGTTCAAGTCCATGAGGACGATGTCGGGCCGCTCGCGCACGGCAACCTCGACGGCCTGCGCGCCGTCCGAGGCTTCGAGGATGTGGTAGCCCTTGCGTTCGAGGGCGAGCCGCATCGCGAGGCTCATGTCGTCGTAGTCCTCGACGACGAGGACGGTCAGGTCTTCGGGCTGTCTCTCGGCCATCTCGGCTCGAATCCTCTCAAAGGCGGGAAGCAAAATAATAGTTTTGTAACCACAACGCAACGACGGGCGCACACGCGCCGTGGTAAACACACACGCGCGCCCGACGGCGGGCGTTCGGCCCCTCACGATTTCTCACTTCTTGAATTCCGGCACGTCGAGGTCAGCCGACAGATGAGCGAGCAGGAGTACCGCGTGCGCGAGTGCGTCCACCGCGCCCGAGGGGCCGAGGGCGGGTTCTACCGCGGCAGCACATACGTCAAACACCTTCAACGCCTGAACACTTCGGACGCGATGCAGGCCGCCGGCAAAGTCTCGCCCTTCTTCTGGGCCGACGCCGCGCACATCCTCGTCTGGCTCTGCCGCGACTGCGCCGCCGAACTCGGAATGACAGACCGCGAGTCGGACGCCGCCTGAAGGAAATGATGAACGCGGAATGATGAATGATGAATTGGAAGGCAAGCTGCTTACAGTTCATCATTCATCATTCCGCATTCATCGTTTAACTCGTCAGCGGCTTGCCGCAGCGGTTGCAGAAGCGCGCCGAGGCGTCTTTCTGCTCGGCCCCGCACGACGGGCAGGAGCGCCCGACGCGCAGGTTCGCGCCGCAGCCGGAGCAGAAGTCGGAGCCGGAAGTGACGACCGCGCCGCACGTCCCGCAGCGGCCCGGCATCGGCGGGACGTAGCCGCCGGCCTTGCGCGCGATGTGGCTCTCGATGAGCTTCCAGGCGTCCTCGGTGAGCCGGTGCTGCCAGTAGAAGCCGAGCGCGGGCAGCGCGAGCAACAGGCCGGAGGAAAGAAGAACGGCGACCGCCGCCACCGCCGCCTTGTCGAACCACTTCTGCATGCCGATCTCGACGCGCGTCCCACCGTGCTCCGGCGTGACCTTGATGGTGAGCGCCGCCGAAAGCCCCGTCAGGTCGCGCAGCATCCCGGCCTTCCGCGCCTGAAGCACAGTGGTCGAGGAGACCTGCATCGTCTGGACTTGAAAGGCCTCGTCCTTGTCGAAGAGCGTGCGCAGCTCCGCCTGGAGCCGTGCCGCGTCAACCTCTACGCCCGGATAGAATCTACTTTCCATAACCTCTCAATGATTCCTTTCGCGCCCTATCTTACGTCAAAACAAACCGGGCGGTTCGGACGGCGGGCAAAATGAAGGGCGGCCCGCCGTCCGACTGAAACTTCCGCCGCGCCGCCGCCATCGTCCGAGCTTCTAATGAACTCGACTCAGTTACCCTTCTTCCCGTCCTTCGACTTCGGGTCTTTCGTCTTCAAATCCTCCGCGCTGACGCCGCGCTCCTTCGCGGCTTCGAGTATCTCCTGCGCCGTCTGGATGGCGCGGTCGAGCTGGTCGGCCTCGGCCTCGTCCTGCACTCCTTCGCGCAAGCGGGTGAGCTGCGGCACGACGCGCCCGGCGGCCTCCGAGAGTTTGTAGAGTGACTTCCTCAGGAGCGGGCTGTCGGGGTTGTGCTGCGCCGCGTCGTCAACGTTTGTGACCGCCTCGTCGAAAATCTTCGACACGTCGTAGAACAACTGCGCGCGCGTGCCCTTGACCTCGCCCCACTTCTCCTTGTCTTTGGCCGACTGCTTCGACGCCTCTTCGGGGTGCGTGACGGCGAGCTTCATCGTTTCGTGGGCGCGCGCGGCAGCGCGGCGGCGTCCGGGCCTGGGGCGCTTGTGACTATCGCTGGTTGGGCTTCTTCTCGTTGTCGGAGGTGGCCGCCGCGGTTCCGTTGGCGTGCTCGCCGACGGCGGGCTTGTCCTTGCCGTGCGCCGCCTCGCGCATGACCGTGTCGTCGTAGAAGCTGTCGAGGGCCTGGTCGCGCTGTCGGTTGACGAACTCAATCGTGGACTTGACGTAGGCGGCGTGGGCCGCGGGGAGTGTGCGGCGGATGGTTTCGAGGCGCGGGACGTGAGAGCGCAGCGCTATCTCGAAGTGTTTCAGGATGTCGCGCTGCTTGTTCGTGACGCGGCGCGACGAAGACTGTACGAAGCGGACGGCATCGGCGACGACGGCCTCGTAGATGCCCAGCTCGGCGGTCGCCTCCTCGAAGCGGTCGGCGTTCGCCTGCTCGGCTGCGCGCGCGAGCCGCTCCTCGGCGAGGTCGAGCGCGAGGCGCGTGCGCGCCTTCAGGTCTTGCTCGGCGTCAAGCTCCCGGCGCACCTCGTCGGGGATGTAGCGCAGCGGCGGCGGCGCAGTCGTCACGTCGTCCGACTGCTGCCGCGGTGCAGTCTCCTGCGCCTGCTGCGCGGACGCGTCGCCGAAGGCGAACACGACGAGAGCGAGCGCGACGATGAAGCGCGCCGCCGGGACTTCGTTCGCGTGTGCCGCGTCCGCGCGCGGCGCGTTGTGCTTCGGATTCATTACTGCGCCTTCCTGTCTTTCTTCACGCCCTCGCCCCGCTTGACCTGGTTTCGCAGGGAAGGCAGCCGCAGGTTCACCTTCTCGATCTCAAGCTGATTCACCTTCGCGTCGGCGCGCGCGAGGAAAGTCTCGTAGGCGCTGAGCGCGTCCTCGTACTCGCCCAGGCGGTCGTGAGCCGTCGCGATGAAGAAATAGACGACCGCCAGGTCGGGCTTCGCCTGTCCGACCCATTTGTATTCCACAATGGCCTGGTTGTAAAGCTTCATCTCGTAGAGGGCCAGGGCGAGGTTCGCGTGCGCCTCGTACTTGTCGGGCGCGACCTGAAGGACTCGCTGGAGGACGGTGGCCGCGTCCGCGAACCTTCGGAGTTGGTTGAGGGCCGCGGCGTAGCCGACCGCGTAATCAACGCTCTGCGGGTCGGCGTCGAGCGCACGCCGGTAGAGGTCGAGCGAGCGCGGCGGGTCGGTCGTGCGCGACAGGCTGCCGAGGCAGGCGAGCGCGTGCGCGTTCTTCGGGTCGGAGGCGATCAACTTTTCGAGCGCGGCGCGCGACTCCGGCGTATCCTCGCAGCGCACGTCGCTGATGGCGGCCAGAAGCTTCCTGCCTTCCTCGGAGTTCTTCGCCTCGTCGGGCAGAGAGTCGTAGATGCGGCGCGCGTCTTCCATCTGGCCGGCGAGGCCGTAGCGATTGGCGAGCGCGACGGCGAGCTTCGGGTCGGTCTTCGCCTGCTCTTCGAGCACGCGGAGGTCTTCGACGGCGCGCGCCTTATCGCCCGACTGAAGAGACAGGTCTGCGCGTCCGAGCCGCGCCTCGACGTTCGACGGCTCAAGCGCGACGGCGCGCTCGAAGCTCTTCGACGCCGCAGCCGCATCCTTCGCACTCAGCTCGGCGCGCGCGCGCGCGACCCAGAGCGAAGCGTCGTCCGGTTTAAGTTCGGTCGCGCGACGCCAGAAGGTCGCGCTCTCCGGCGCGTCGCCCGCGCGAGCGCGCATCTCGGCGAGCGCGATGGTGGCCGTCAAATTCTTCGGGTCGAGTTCGAGAGCGCGCCGAAGCAGCGGCTCGGCCTCGCGCTCTCGCCCCTGCGTCTCGACGAGCAACAGTCCGAGCGCGGCGGGCGGCAGCGCCCACGCCGGTTTGAGCGCCATCGCGCGGCGGTAAGACTTCTCGGCCTCCGGCAGACGCTTCAGCGCGACGAGCGCCGCGGCCTTCTGAAACTCCGCCTCGGCGAATTCGGGGCGGAGCTTCAGCGCCTCGTCGTAAAACTCGACGGCGCGTTCGTACTCCTTCTTCGAGTGCGCGTCCTGCCCCTGGTTGAAGAGCTTGACCGGGTCTGACGCTGCCTCGCCGAACTCGTCCGTGCCCTGCGCGGCGGCGCGCTGCGCGCAGGCGCATACGACGGCCAGGGCGAGAGCGAAGACGACTGTGCGTGAGCGGAAGCAGGAAAGCATTGGAACGGTCGCCGACCGTGTAAACGTCCAGACGAAACTACTCACGGCGGGAGACGGAGCGTGAGTTTCGGGCCGAATATAACACGCGAGCGCCGCACCGTCCATTTCAACTCTCGGCGTGGCGGTTGATGAGCCGCCGGGTCTAAACGAGTTGCGCGCCGCGAAGCGCATGCGATAACATGCGCGCCCGGAAGATTCATAAAACCCAACAGACATTTTCGGTTGCGGCGGCGGAAGCGAAGTCGTCCGTGTGCGGCGCGCTCGAAGGGAGAGGGAAGCGTTGAACAGTCTGGCCGTCGAGGAAGAAGTCGGGGAGTCAGCCGAAGTTCTCGCCGGGGCGTCGGCGAAAGAGGTCGCGCTGCGCGCGCTGCTGCGCGAGATGAACTCAGTCCTCGTCGCCTTCTCCGGTGGCGTTGACAGCACATACCTCGCGCACGTCGCCAACGAGGAGCTGGGCGTCGGCGCGCTCTGCGTCACGGGCGTCTCGCCGAGCCTCGCCTCGAACCAGCGCGAAGAGGTCGCCGCGCTCGTCGCTCGCCTCGGCCTGCGCCACGAACTCGTCAACACGGACGAGATGGAAGACCCGCGCTACCTCCGCAACGAGTCCGACCGCTGCTACTTCTGCAAATCGGAACTCTACTCGAAGCTCGCGCCGCTGGCCTCGGAGCGCGGCCTCTCGTTCGTCGTTGACGGCTCGACGACCGACGACCTCGGCGACTACAGGCCGGGCCGCTCGGCGGCGGGCGAGCGCGGCGTCAGAAGCCCGCTCGTCGAGGTCGGGATGGGCAAGCGCGAGGTTCGACTGATGAGCCGGCGCGCGGGATTGCCGACCTGGGACAAGCCCGCCAGCCCCTGCCTCTCTTCGCGACTTGCCTACGGAACGCCCGTCACCATCGAGCGCCTGCGCGCGGTTGACCGCGGCGAGGAGATCATGCGGCGCTTGGGCTTCCGCGAGTTCCGCGTTCGACACCACGGCGAGCTGGTCAGGCTCGAAGTCGCGCCCGCCGAACTCGACAAGGCTCTGAGGCGCGAAGTCGTTGACGAACTCGCCCGCCGCTTCCGCGCCCTCGGCTTCCGCTACGTCACGCTCGACCTGCACGGCTACCGCACCGGCGCGATGAACGAAGTCTTAAAAGCCGTGACAAGTGAACCGTAAACCGTGACGAGAGAAAGACGGGTTTTATCTCGCCACGGTTTACGTTCCTGGAGAAGATAATGACAAAGGCAATGATGGACGACCCGCGGCGCATCAGGGAGGAGAACCCCTTCGAGTCAATGATGGAGCGGTTCGACCGCGCCGCTCTGTTGCTCGACCTCAACCCAGACCTCTACGCCGTGATGCGCGTGCCGAACCGCGAGCTGAAGGTCTACATCCCCGTGCGCTTGGACTCCGGGCGTCTCGAGGTCTTCGAGGGCTACCGCGTGCAGCACAACTTCGCGCGCGGCCCCGCAAAAGGGGGCATCCGTTACTCGCCCGACGTGACGCTCGACGAGGTGCGCGCCCTCGCCGCCTGGATGACCTGGAAGTGCGCGGTCGTCAACGTGCCGTTCGGCGGCGCGAAGGGCGGCGTCATCTGCGACCCCGCGCAGATGTCTCTGGCCGAGTTGGAGCGCCTGACGCGCCGCTACGCCGCCGAGTTGATAGACTTCATCGGGCCGGAGAAGGACGTGCCCGCGCCCGACATGAACACCAACGAGCAGACGATGGCCTGGATCATGGACACCTACTCCATGCACGCCCGCCACACCGTCAACGCCGTCGTCACGGGCAAGCCCGTCGAGCTGGGCGGCTCGCGCGGGCGGCGCGAGGCGACGGGGCGCGGCCTCCTGTTCGTCATCAGCGAGGCCATCAAGCGCCTCAAGCTCTCGCCGCCCACGACGCGCGTCGCCGTGCAAGGGTCGGGGAACGTCGGCGGCATCGGCGCGCGCCTCCTCTACGACGCCGGCTTCAAGGTCGTCGCCATCTCGGACATCTTCGGCGGGGTCTATAACCCGGACGGCATAGACATCCCCGCCGCCCTCAAGCACCTGCAAACGACGCGCTCGCTCCAGGAATTCCCCGGTGCGGAGCAGGTTTCTAACTCCGAACTGCTCGAACTCGACTGCGACGTGCTCGCCCCTTGCGCCACCGAGAACCAGATCACTTCGGAGAACGCCGACAAGATCAGGTGCCGAATCCTGGCCGAAGGCGCGAACGGGCCGACCACCGCCGCCGCCGACGAGATACTTCACAACAAGGGCGTTTTCGTCATCCCCGACATCCTCGCCAACGCGGGCGGCGTCACCGTCAGCTACTTCGAGTGGGTGCAGGATCGCATGGGCTACTTCTGGAAGGAGGAGGTAGTCAATGAGCGCCTATCGGACGTGATGGTCGCCAGCTTCAACGACGTGGTGAAGTACGCCGAGACGCACAACGTTGACACGCGCACCGCCGCCTACATGCTCGCGATTGACCGCGTCGCCTACGACACGCGCATGCGCGGTATTTACGCGTGACGAAAATGTGAAGCTTTTTTCGCGCTAAGTTGCGAAAAACTCTTGATTTCCGCGACTAAGTGGAGTATGGTCTGGCGGAACTTGGTACGCTCCGGACAGCCGTCCGTTAGGGTCATTGGGACGGCGGAGGCAACGTACCGTCCGAAGTATTGACAACGGCGCACCTGTTTTCATATAAGCAGTGGCGCACGAGCAAAGCAATCAGTACAACCAGTCGAGAGGCGCTTCAGAGGCAGTGCAAGAGCGCCCATGAACGTGTTTCAGGCGTTCAGGCTCCTCTCGCTGCTCCGCTCCATCTACAAGACTTTCGCGTTCGAGGGCGGCAGCAGTTTCTTTGACTCAAAGGTTGTGGGCTTGTAGTTGGAGCGTCCGCGCCCAGGACTCGAAAGATCGCCGAGTAGCGGCGAGCGCCCCGCGGCAGGTCTGTGACGACCGCGCAAGGGGGCGAGCCGCCGAGGCGACTTCGAGGAGCACGGTCGCCCTTCCGCAAAATTTAAACTCATTTCGCAGGAGGAATGCGATGAGACTCGCGAGAAGAGCGCTCTTCGCCGCGCTCACCAGCTTATTTCTATTAGCGGCAGTTACAGGGCAGACGCTGAGGCCGGGCAACGACCCGCGCAACCAGTCGCCATCGGTGGGGACGGGCGGGCCCGAGGGCGGCCCGACGGGTTTATTCACCATCTACGACGGCGACACATTGCGGCGTGGCGAGTTCACCTTTTCGGTTGCCTACTCGAACTACGACCGCGACCCCGGTAACGTGGACATCACCGAGGTGCCG
>QHXN01000093.1 GCA_003222975.1 Acidobacteriota bacterium
GGGCGACCCCGTAGCCGCCGCGGGCGACCGCCTGTGGGTGACGCTCATAGCCGAAGAGGGCATCATCCCGTTGCACGCGACACTAATCCGGGTAGACCGCCAAGGGGCCTGCGGGCTGAGCATCGAGTCACCCGCGCCGCCGGGGCAGCACTTCCTGATCGGCCTCTACGAGCGCGCCGCAGCCTCCTTAGCCGACGCAGGCGACGGATTAAGATAGTGTTCGAGCAGCCTCCGGAATTGAACGCTGATCCGAAGATTTAGTAGACTACCTGACAGCACGAAAATATATAAAAGCGAACAGGCGCGGCAGCCTTTGGGGGCCTCGCGCCTGTTCTAATGTGTTCACTGTCCTCACCCCAGCAAACACTGAGACGAAGGATTCACCAACGTCTCGGATGCCGCGCATATTAGACTAAACCCGCGCGCGGCGCAAGTGAAGATCACATGCAAGGAAGCAGGCGGTCGTGGCTAGGGTAACTCATAAATAGAAATGTGGTTGATACTCGCGGCGGTAAACGGCGTTCGCCTCCGGTCGCCCCAACGCTCTCGCAGGCGCATCCCCGCCAGCCGGGCCATCAGATCAATCTCTGCCGGCCACGCGTAGCGCAGTTGCACGGGATAAAGCTTCACCCCTCCTTCAGTGATAAGCACGTGCTGAGAATACGTGCGCTGAGTTAACGGATCATGCCGGGAGGCTTCCAGCTTCACTTCGTCAACTCCCACCTGCACTGCTTGAACGATCTGCCCGCGGGTGAAGCGCGTCAGGTCTGGCACGAACGCCTCGATGAGAAACAATCCGCCGGGTCGAAGCCGCTTGGCGACGTTAGCAAAACATCGCACCTGCTCCTCCTGCGACCCCAAAGCGAAGAAGGTGTTGAAAGCGACAAAGATCAGCGAGTAGTCGCCGCCCGCCCCGACCTCGACGAAATTTCCTGCCGTTACGGGGATGCTGCCTCCGCCGGGCTTGGCGCGCAGCTTAGCCACCATCGCCTCCGACGCGTCAATGCCGTGGACGTCGAGGCCCTGGGCCGCGAGCGGTAAAGCGACCCGCCCGGTGCCGATTCCCAGTTCGAGCGCGGGCCCGGCACCGGCGAGATCCTTCAACGCCGCTATCATTTCGGGCGGGGCCGCCGGATGCCATTCGTCGTAAATCTCGGCGACGCGGTCGCCGTAGGTTGATTCGTCGTATTGTTCGTCCATCGCTTTACGCCTCCCTGAAACATTCTCTTCAGGGCTTCCCTTCCAATTTGGCGATGGCGGTGGCGGCGGCCTCGGCAACCGTGATCGGATTACCCAGGCGGGACTTCTCATGGTCGTTCAGCAGTGCGCGCAGACTCGGCAGCGCCTCCGCGGCGCCGAGCTTCGCAAGCGCTTGGGCCGCGAAGACGCGTACCGAAGGGTCGCCGTCGCCCAGAGCCTCAATCAGCGGCCAGTCGTGCGAGGGTTATTCCGATCCGGTGATTTCTCATTAAGATTTGACCGTGAGGCTGCTTTTAATTCTCTCCGGCTCCACTTCCCTTTCTTCATCGCCCCTTGCGCCAGCGCTGTGCTCCTGATCACATTCGACTAGAACTCAACGCTATTTACGCCTAGCTTTCCCGTGTCGCCGCCTGATCACGCGCCGCGCGTTTGGCTTCTTCGGCGCGGCGGGTGAAGCGGGCGCGCCGATGGCCCTTGTTTGTCGAGGGGCCGAGTTCGCGTTTGGCGAAGCGGCCCTCAGCCGGACTGCCTCCGCCTCGGCGCTCGCGATTGAGGCTTCTAACCGGCTGCGACTAGAATCCAGGCTTTGAAGCTGCGCTTCGACCGCCGCCTTCTCTCTCTCCAACTGCTGCCGCCGCTGGTCGCGGAGTGCCGCGGCGTCAGTCGTCCCAATGCCGGCGACGCTGCGCTCGATGTTCTCCGGCTTGAGCGCCTCGTCGAGCTGCTGCTCGCGCGCCTGAAGCTGCGCTTGCTTGTCCGTCACATCGCGGAGTTGCGCGCGCAGAGTTTCGGCCTGCTGCTCTACCGTGGCCGCCTCCTGCGCCAGCGCCGGCGCGACCGCGGCGACGATGAGCATTACACTTCTGATGAGCCGTCTCATACTCCCCTCCCCTCGCGCGCTAGTTGTGTTCGTCCCGCTGGAGACCGAGCCGGGCCGAGCACTCCCCGCACAGCCACACCCTCACGACCTTCGCGTCCGACCAGAAGAACGGCTCGACCCGGCGCACTCTCACTGTGCTGGCGGCGCGTCGAGAGCCTGCTTGGCGCTCTCCACCAGGTTGCGGAACTCCGCTAGTCCCACCGGCCTCAGCACGAAGCGCGCCCGCCTGCCGCCCTCCGTCGAGATGGCCGTCGCCTGTCCGTTCGGGGTCGTGAAGGTCACCAGCACGAGGCCCCCTCTCGTCCGGTACTGCGCCTCGTACCTGGAGAGCTTGGTCGCCTTGCTGTCGAGCCGCATGATGTAGTCAATGCCCTTTAGCAGCGGCGCGATCTCGTCGTAGTCAATGTAGGCGTGCTCGTCGGCGGCGTCGGGCCGCGCCGCGTCGCTGATCTCGACGCCGAGGCCCTGCTCCTTGTGCCCCGCCGGCGCGTCCGTCACTTCCAAGGCCGTGACGTAGGCCGTCCCCCTAGAGCCGTTGACGGAGCGGACGCGCGTGTAGCCCTTGACGATCACGGCCCCGGTCTCGGACATGAGCGACTCAAGCTTAGTCTGGAACTCTTCGGGCGTGGGTGTGGGCTGTGGCTCCTGGGCCGCGCAGGCGGCGGCGAGCGCCAACAGGAAAGAGAGGGATGCCAGCGCGCGCGTGATTTTCATGGCCCGATTCACTCCCCTTTCTTCGTCGCCCCTTGCGTCAACGCCGTGCTCCGGATCGCCGCTTAATCCACGGCATGCATGTTGGGCGCGAACCTCGCTTCGACTTCTTCGATTGACTGCCCCTCGCCCAAGAGATCAGCGACGGTGGCGGTGAAGGATTGCATCTCCCCCGGTGTGAGCCGGATATTTCCCTTTTTATTATTTTTTTTGGAGCTTGTCTAGAACAGCTATCGAGAAATAGGCTGTTCTAGACAAGCTCTAAATCTTTTCGGCGGGACGACGGGCGGGTTTGAAACTTAACGTGCGGTAGTCGGCCCGCCGACGCTCGCCAGCTCGTTGATCCTCGCTCTGACAGCACCCGAGAGCAGCCGCACCTCTTCGGGCGTGTAGTTGGCCGCCCGGAACGCGTCACCGATCTGGCGGTCGCTGAGCTTCGAGAGGAGGTTGCCGATCCACCTCGCCTCATCCACGCCAATGTCGTCGAACAAATCCCCCTGCTTCCCCGTGTAGAAAAAGTTAACCCGCCCGCCCTTCACGTCTTCGAGGAACGGGTCACGCGCGTAGTCCTGTGGGTCATTGCGGTTGCGCAGTATCCGCCACAGGACGGGTGCGTTCACCTTCACCTGGCCGAAGCTCGCGCCGAGGTCTGTGACCATGTACCGCAGCTCGCCCCGCCCGCCGCCCTCCCCCGGCACGTAGAAGATTTTGTTGTTCTCCTCTTTGAGGTCCCAGTTATTCAAAAGCGCCATCATCACCAAAAGGCCGCCGAACTCCTTCGTCCTGAAGAAGGGGTTCTGCTTCCAGTTCCAGTTGCCGACGTTCTTCTCCCCCTCCGGTCTGGTCTTGAAGCGGACGTTTCGGAAGCCGTCGCCCTCGCACCTCTCCACGTCCTTGCGGGGTTTCGGCGCGCCACGGATGTGCGCGCACGGGACGAGGTAGTTGACCTCCGTCATGTAGCCGACGGCCCACATGAGCCTGACCGCCGCCGTCTCGGCCTGCGCCTCCCTGCCGAGCTTGGCCGTCCACTTCTTGCCCGACCCGTCGCGCACCTGCCACTTCACGGAGTAGCCGCCCGTCTCGTCGCTTTCGAAGGTGACGCTCGTCAGGTCTGGTTTCATCTCCTCGCCGCCGGGGCCGAGATAGAGGTTGCGTGCGGGGAGGTCGTCCGGCGCACGCCACAGGACGGGAGTGCCATCGGGCGGGGACTTCTTCTTATCCTTACTGTCTTGGGCTTCTACGGCGGGTGTGACGAGACCGAGTACCAATAGCGCCGCTGCGGCTAACTTTAATCTCCTATTGCGATAGACCATGTTTCTACGACCCTTCAGCCAACGCATCACTTGCTCGCCGGCGCCGACGGGGCGTGGACGTTAATCTCCACCTTTTTGCTCCCGAACAAGAATCCGCCGAAGAAGAGGATTGCTAAAAGCACGACGATCAGGAAGATCACCAATACCGCGACGACTCCCGTGCTGCTTCCTCCTCTGTTGTTTCCCATATCCTTATACTCCTTGGAAGATCAGTTCGTCGCCAAACGGTACGGCGGAACTACACACAACGCCGTTCTGTAGCGGTTAAATACACGAGCGGCAGAGACGCTCGCCCCTCAAAGCGATTCACATGCCGCGAGATTTTTTGGAAGCCTGCCGGCACGTGACTACTACCCCGGGTCAGGGGCTGCCGCGCGACTTCGACGTCATTATCCCGCTCTCCGTCCCCTTCACCTAATGATTTCAGAATCGGCGCACGAATCTTACGTAATCCGACGCACTTCTCACCTTACACGCCTTCGACCTGCGTCATCACTCGTGCCGGAGAACCATAATCGGGTCCACCTTCGTCGCCCGCCTCGCAGGAAGGAGGCAGGCGAGGAGCGCCACGAGCGCGAGCAGCGCCGTTACGCCCACGAAAGTGGCCGGGTCGGTCGCGCCTACCTCGTACAACAAGCTCTTCATGACGCGGGTCAGGGCGAAGGCCGCCCCCAGGCCGATGATCGTTCCGGCCAGCACCAAGATCATTCCCTGGCCGATGACGAGCTTGAGCACATCCCGCCTCTGAGCACCGAGGGCCATGCGAACGCCGATCTCATGCGTGCGCTGCGCCACCGCGTATGAGATCACGCCGTAGATGCCGACGGCTGCCAGCAGAAGCGCCAACGCCGCGAAGACGCCCAGCAGCAGGCTGTAGAAGCGCGGCTGCGCCGCCGAGTCGGAGAGTAATTGCTCCATCGTCTTCGCGCCGGAGCCGGCCTGCGTCGGGTCAACCGAGCTGATGGCGCGCTGGACGGAGGGGATTAAAGCGCCCGGATCGTTCTCAGTGCGGATGATCAGCGTCGTGCTGAACCAGGGCACTTGCAGGTAGGAGACGTAGATTTGGGCGTTGGCCTGTGCGGCGAGCGACTCCTGCTTGATGTCTTTCACGACGCCGACGACTTCAAGCGACATCGGCGTGTTGAGGTAGTTGACCGTGAGGTGCTTGCCCACGGGGTCTTCGCCCGCGAAGTAGCGCCGCCGCATCGTCTCGTTGATGACGGCGGCGTTCGACGCCCCCGCGCGGTCATGATCTGTGAACTCCCTTCCTTCGAGCAGGCCGATGCCCATCAGGCTAAAGTAGTTCGGGCTGACGGCGTTGTACCAAGCCTGTGGCACCTCGTTCGGATTAGCCCGGCCCTCAATCGCGAAGGGGAAATACATCGTGTACATCATCGGCGGACACGAGGCGGTCGCGACCGACTGCACGCCCGGCTCGGCCTGCACCTGCGCGGCCAGACGCTCGAAGTAGGCTGCGCGCGACTCCGGCTGCGCGTACTTCGACATCGAAGCGCCGACCGGCACGGCCAGGAGCTTTTCCGGATTAAAGCCGAGCTCGACGTGCTGCAACCGCATGAGACTCTTAATCAGCAGCCCTGCCCCGGCCAGGAGTACGAGGGTCAGGGCGATTTCCGCGACCACCATTGCGCCGCGCGCGCGCTGCACACGCCAGCCCGCGGTCGCGCTCCGCCCTCCCTCCTTGAGCGACTCGTGCAAATCCGCCCTCGAAGCTTTCATCCCCGTGATCAAACCCAGAACCGCGCCGGCCAACAGTGCGACGGCGAAGGTAAAGCCGAGCACCGCCGTGTCAACGTGCGCCTCCTCGATGCGCGGGAAACGCAAGCCTTTCGGGACGAGCCAGACAATCGCGCCCACACACCACTGCGCCAGCAGCGCGCCGAGCGCGCCGCCCGTGCACGTCAGCATTAGGCTTTCGGTGATTAGCTGGCGGGTGATGTGCCACCGCGACGCGCCGAGCGACGCGCGAATCGCCAGCTCTTTGTGACGGGTCGTCGCCCGCGCGAGCACCAGGTTGGCTACGTTGCCGCACGCGATCAGGAGCACAAGGCCGACCGCGCCGAAGAGGATCAGGAGCGCCGGGCGCACGTCGCCGACCAGCGTCTCGCGCAGCGGCTCGATGAGCACACTCCAGTTCGAGTCCGACTCCGGGTATTGGCTCGCCAGCCGGGCGGCGATGGTTCGCATTTCCGCTTCCGCCTGCGACGGGGCGACGTTCGGCTTGAGGCGGGCGACCGTCTCGAAGTAGCGGGCGGCGCGCAAATGCATCTCGCCCGAGTCCTGCGCCACCGGCGTCCAGGCCTCTGCCGTTGCAGGCAGCTTGAACTCCGGGGGCATCACACCAACCACAGTGATATCGCCGCCCTCAACTGCCAGCGTCTTGCCGACGACGTTCGGGTCACCGCCGAAGCGCCGCTGCCACAGGCGGTAGCTCAAAATCACGACGTTGCCGTCGGCCTTAAACTCGTCCGACCGGAAGGTACGCCCGAGCAGCGGCTGGACTCGCAGAGTGTTGAAGAACTCATCCGTCACCCGCGTGGCGGGGATCATTTCGGGTCGGTCGGAATCAAGAAGGGTGACCGACCAGCCCGAATAAGCCGCGAGGCTTGCGAACGACCGGCTCTGACTCTTCCAGTCGAAGAAGTCGGCGGGCGAGACGGACGGAAAAGTCTCGCCGGTCTTGCCGTTCTCGTCCCTGACCACGACCAACTCGCCCGACCCAGGGAATGGCAGCGGGCGCAGAAGCACGGCGTTGACCACTGAGAAGATCGCGGTATTCGCTCCGATGCCGAGCGCGAGCGTGAGCAATGCGACCGCGGTGAAGCCCGGACTCCGAGCCAGGGAGCGTGCCCCGTAGCGAACGTCACGTAAGAAAGTTGCCATAGTCGCTCCCATCCTCACTTCTCTTACCTGCTCTTTGACCTGCTCGATGCCGCCGACTTCAATCAAGGACGAGCGGCGCGCCTCCTCCGCCCGCATCCCCCGCTGAACCTTCTCATCAGTGAGCATCTCCACGTAAGACCGCAACTCTTCGTCGAGTTCCTGATCCACCTGGGCCTTGCGGGAAAGGTTTCGCCAGAATGAAAAGGCGCGTGACAGCAGTGGCACGAGACCCTCCTACGTGGCCCGCAGGGCGCTGGCAATCGCGACCGCGATGCGCTTCCACTCCTGGGTCTCCGTCTCGAGCTGCCTCTGCCCGGCGCGGCTGAGCCGGTAATATTTCGCCCGGCGATTGTTCTCCGACTCTCCCCAAGATGATTGGAGCCAGCCCGCCTCCTCCATCCGGTGAAGCGCAGGAAAAAGGGAGCCGGGTTTGACTTGAAAAGTTCCCTTTGTGATCTGTTCAATACGGGTTGAGACTCCCAGCCCATGCAGCGGGCCTAATGCCAGCGCCTTGAGCACCAGCAGGTCAAGCGTCCCCTGCAACAAGTCTGTTTTCGTTTCCTTCACGCCCATCCTCCTATAGACATTCTGTAGGTTGAGATACACCTTCTCATACAGAATGTCAATAGGAGTTTTGCGTTGACCAGATGACTGGAAGAAGCGGCGTAAGAGGCAAGAGTAAGGAAGCCTTGCGGACAAAACAAATCGCCCGAACGGGCGCGAGCCGTCCCGGCATTAGTTCGGGGTGAATCTACAACTCATGTCTGTGCGATGTTCGGCGTCTCTCTGAGCAGCCTTTATAAATATAGAGCGCCCCCGAGGTATATGCTACCTATGACATAATGGCGGGAATCATATGCACCTCTCTTGGAGGGTCATCACCTTGCGCCGTCACTCGTAGCGCAGCGCCACCATCGGGTCCACCTTCGTCGCGCGCCGGGCCGGCACCAGGCAGGCTAGAAGCGACACCGCCGCTAACAGCCCGCAAACCCAGGCGAAGGTCGCTGGGTCGGTCGCCGAGACGCCGAAGAGCAGCTTCGTCAAGGCGCGCGTCAGGATAAAAGCGCCGACGAGACCGAGCGCCACGCCGACGAGCGTCAGCAGTAGCCCCTGCCCCAACACCAGCTTGAGCACGTCGCGCGTCTGCGCGCCCATCGCCATGCGGACGCCGATCTCGTGCGTGCGCTGCGCAACCGAGTAGGCGATCACGCCGTAGATGCCGACCGCGGCGAGCGCGAGCGCCACCGCGGCGAAGATGCCCATCAGAAGCATATTGAAGCGCTGCCCGGCGATTGACGTGGCCGCCACTTCCGTCATCGGCTTCACCTTCGTGACCGGCAGTTGTTTGTCCACCGCCCAGACCTGTTCTTTCACCTGGCGGGCGAGTATCGTCGGGTCGGACTGGCTGCGCACCGCGAGATACATCCAGCGCTTCCAGGGCTGATCCGACTGCATGTAGGAGTAATAGAACGCGGGTTCTTCCGGCTGATCCAGTCCCAACTGTTTCACGTCTCCCACGACGCCAACAATCGTCATCCACTGCGGCGGCTGTTGCCGCGCCCACATGATGCGCGCGCCGAGCGGGTTCGCGTCGGGGAAGTACCGGCGGACGAAGCTCTCGTTGACGACGCCGACTATGGGCGTGTCCTCCTTGTCCTGCGCCGTGAGGTCGCGCCCCCGTAGCACTGGAATTTTCAGCGTGTGGAAGTAGTCGCCGCCCACGCTTCGCACGTGGACCTCCGGCTCGTCGCCCGGCGCGACCGCGCGCCCTTCGATGGCGAAATTATGTGTGAGGTAATCGCCGCTGAGCGGCAGCTCGCTCACCATCGCGGCCTCGACGCTTGGCAAAGAGTTGAGCCGTTCGAGCAGGTCGCGGCGGAAACGCGTCTGCTGCGGAATCTCTTTATAATGCGCTTCGGGCAGTTCGATCCGCATCGTCAGCACGTGCTCCGGGTCGAAGCCCGGCGCGACCGAGCGCAGCCGCCAGAAGCCTTTGATGAGCAGCCCCGCGCCGACGAGCAGTATCACGGCGAGCGCCATCTCCGCGACGACGAGCAGGCGGCGCACGCGCTGGCGCGACGCGCCGCCCGATGCGCCGCGCCCTCCCTCCTTCAAGACCGCGTTCACGTCGCAGCGCGTGGCGGCGAGCGCGGGCAGAAGGCCGAACAAGACGCCCGTGAGCACGGACACGGCGAAGGTGAACGCGAGTACCCGAGCGTCAATCCCGACCGCCCCGGCCAGAGGCAGGCTCTCCGGCTTGAGCGTCAGGAGCAGATCTATCCCCCACATCGCGAGCACCAAACCGCAGCCGCCGCCGAGCAAAGATAACAGCACGCTCTCCGTCACCAATTGCAGGGCCAGTCGCACGCGCGCCGCGCCGAGCGCCGTGCGGATCGCGATCTCCTGCTGCCGCGTGGCGGCGCGCGCCAGCAAGAGGCTGGAGAAGTTCGCGCACGCGACCAGCAGCACCAGCCCGACCGCGCCAAAGAGGATGAGCAGTGCGGGGCGCGCGTCGCCCACGACGCGCTCGTGCAGAGAGAGCAATTGCCTGTGTCGTCCCTTGTTTTCTTCCGGGTATTGTTGTTCCAGCCGGCGGTCTATGTTCGCCAACTCGGCCCGCGCCTGCTCGATGGTCGCGCCCGGTTTCAGGCGCAGGTAAGTTCGCAGGAAATGTACGCCGCGGAATTGCGCCGCCAGAGGGTTGACGACCCGCAGCGCGGCCCATATGTCCAAATCTTCGCCGATTGTGTTGAACTGCGGCGGCATCACGCCGACGACGGTGTAGCCTTCCCCGCTCAGCGGTATCCTCCTGCCGACGACACCTCCGTCGCCGCCGAAATGGCGCAGCCAGAACCCGTGACTCAGCACGACGACGCGCTCGCCGCCGTAGCGGTCCTCTTCCGGCGCGAGAGTGCGACCGACTTCGGCGCTGACGCCCAGCGCCTTGAAGAAGTCCGCGTTCACGAGTCCGGCCTGCACCTGCAACGGCTCGGCCTCGCCCGTGAAGGCCAGCGCCTGCATCGTCGCGCCGCCGTAAGCCTCGAACGACCGCCCCTGCGCGCTTATGTCTTCGAGGTCGGGGAGCGATTCATTTGACCGCAGAGTCATCAGCCGCTCCGGCTCCGGAAACGGCAGCGGGCGCAGCAGGACGGCGTTGACGACGGAGAAGATCGCGGTGTTCGCGCCGATCCCCAGGGCGAGCGTCATTACGGCTGCCGCGGCGAAGCCCGGACGCTTCGCCAGCATCCGTGCTCCGTAGCGTAATTCCTGCCAGAGCTGATTCATCACGAGCCTCCGGTCGTGCGATTGCGGGTTGCGGGATGAGCGGACAGAGCCGTTCTTCTTATCCGATATCCTTTAACTCATTCGTATCCGAGCGTGACCACCGGGTTCTACTTCTGAGGTGCGCCGCAGCCCGGACGAGAGCGGGTGATACGTGCCGACGGCACGCACGAAGCGCGGCCTATACGAAGAACTTAGCCGGCAGCATTTCTCAGGTTCGCGACACTCGACATGCATGGCGTCACGGGCGCGAGGGATGTGCCTCGCATAAACAAGTCACGTACCACGTCCGGCCCTCCCACGCCTGTCAGACTTTTCCCAAGGTTTTTCACCGGACGGGTCTGGAGGAGGGGTTTACGTGGTGTCCGTTTCCGCAGAGCCGCAGTCCCATTATCGGGAAAACGGGCGGAGGATGTGCGATTCACCCGCCTCCCGCTCCGTCGGTCTTGCAGGCCGCGGCGTAAAGTACTTGATACAAGAAGGGGCGAGTTCTCATGCGGGGATCGTCCCTCTTCTTTGGTCGCTTACTTGCCGCCCGTCCCGTGCAGAGATAACCTGAGTGGGCGGACGACGCTCGGCCTAATCACAAAGTGTGATACTCCCTTTGGTAATTCCGAAGGTCTTCAGAGGAGCGGAGGTGAAGAGGTTATGACTCAACACATCGGCATCGTGGCCGGCAGTGCCGAGGGTGCCGCCCTCTGTTACCGCACGATCTGTTCGGAGGCGCCGACCCTCATGGGCGAGCATAACCACCCGGAGGTGACAATGAACTCGGTGCCACTGGCCGAGCACATGCGCCACATTCGTGCGAACGACTGGGAAGCGTTGGCCGAGACTTTGGCGGCTTCCGCACGGAAGGTCGCGCAGGCCGGAGCCGACTTCGCCATCTGCCCCGATAATACGTACCACCAGGCGTTCAAGTATTTAATCCCGCACTCCCCTATCCCTTGGCTACACATCGCCGGGGCGGTCGCCGAAGAGGCCCACTGTTTGGGCTACGTGCGGCTCGGCATCTTAGGGACGAAGTATCTGATGGAAGGGCCTGTCTATCCCGAGGCGTTGGAGGGATTCAGGATAGAGAGCGTAATACCGGATGAGGCGGATAGGGAGAGGATCAACGAGATCATCTTCAAGGAGTTGGTGAAGGGCGTCTTCCCCGAAGCCTCCCGGCTGTACTTCAACGAAGTGGCGGGCAGGTTAAAGGCGCGCGGTTGTGACGCGGTCGTCCTCGGCTGCACCGAGATACCTTTAATCGTGCGCCCGGACGACACCCCTCTGCCGACCTTAGATTCGACGCGCCTGCTCGCGAGAGCAGCTCTAAGGAGGGCTCTTGAGCAATAAGAGTCCCGCACCTGACAGTGGCATAGACCCCGCCGCGGACACGCAACTTCTCATCTTCCTTTGCAGGGCTGCTGCGGGCGATGCATGTCATTATTAACCTGCATGTGCCGGTGCTCCTTTCCGTAAAGGTGTCTCGGCCCGCGTGATGCGCTGAGATGCAGGCTGTCCGGCGGGGCCGCGCCGGGGCGATCTCTGGAAGCGGCCGCATTCCAAGAGTGCGCGCCTCATGCTTTAAGTCCTGTTTGGGAGAAGTCCAATGAGCAGGCATCTCGTCGTCATACTCTTGTTGCTAGTGCTCTCGGTTGTCGCCGGCAATAACGCAGGTGCCGCCGTAGAAAACCGCCAGACGGATGTCAACGATTTCACGATCAGCTTGTTGTGGCCGGACGGCGTGCTTGTCCCCTTCGCGGAGTATCACGGGGGCAAGTGGCTAAACCCGTGGCCCAAGCCGGAACTCTCTTCCGACGATGAGCCGAATACGGTCGCCGATCTTTCAAAGCCCTGGTTCGCACAAAATAAGAAGCCGTCACCCACGTGGTACTTCTGGTCGTCGGACGGCGCCCTCCACGTGCTCAAAGCGGGTAAGATCGTAAAAGTTGACAGCCATTGCCAGACCGCCTGGGGGTTATTAAGCGATCTACCCAAGGAATCCACTGCGGACTCACGGCGAGGGAAGCCCGGCGTGGCACTGGACGCGAAGCGGCAGGTCAACAGCATGACTGAGGTCGCAAACACGTCCGACGAGTGGAAGGGTTTTCTCTCCTTCGTCCGTCCGGCGTTCGAGAGAGAGGAAGAGACCAGGGCCGCCGAGCTGAGTTCTTTCCTCACATCGCCGTCCGGCGAAGACCGGAAGAAGGTTAACGTAACGCTGTCCCACTTGTACCGCAGCGACGCCATGATCGGCGAGCGGTACCTTTACTATTTTGAGGCGCAAAAAGAGTACAGGGAGCCTCTCCCCGCAAACGACCAGAGCTGCAATAACGTTATCTTCAGGGGGTGGGGGATAAGGAATTTGCGAGGCGATTTGAGTCTGCTGGGCACTCAGATAGGCTGGGCGGATTGCGACCTTAAAGGGGATGGCGGCCGAGTCCCGCTCGGCGTCCTGAGTATAGACGACCGGGCATTCGTGATTACGTATGACCCCGGTTACGAGGGCGAGAGCTACTCCATTCTTGAGCTGACTGAATCCGGGGCCCGCCTCGCGCTTGAGACCGAGGGGGGGAGTTGCTGAGCCGTCCGGCGGAAGTGTCCACCGACGGAGGCTTCGATTACTCCCAATGTCTCAGGCCGGCCCCGCTGAATACTGCCGTTAGGCGTTACGTGGTTATAATCAGCTATGTCTCGTGCAGCGTTTCAAGTTCTGGTTATTCCTTTCCACGTTGATACAAACGGCGAGCCTCGATATTTACTTTTTAAGCGTTCTGACCTTGATGTTTGGCAATGGATTGCTGGCGGCGGCGAAGATGACGAAGAACCCGAACAAACCGCCCGCCGCGAAGCCCTTGAGGAAGCGGGTATTCCTAAAGACACTCGTCTGATTCGGCTAGATTCGACGGCCTCAATTCCGGCGAGACATTTTGCAGAACGTCATCTTTGGGGGGGCAGCATATTTGTCATCCCTGAATTTAGTTTCGGAGTTGAGTGTCAAATCAAAGAAGTCTGTCTTTCCGGCGAACATAGCACGTGCGAGTGGTTGGATTATGAAACGGCGCAGAGTCATCTTGAGTGGGACAGCAACCGAACAGCTTTATGGGAGTTGCACAGTCGTCTGTTGGCGAGACACGCCTGACATCCAACTGAGACCATTCGACGCGGACGCCCGATAGAATGCTTCTCATCATTCTTCTTAAAGATCATGCTGGATGCTGTTCGCGGGGGCATCTCAATTCCGGCGTTGGGCCACACACATGAACGCATCTTATCATCAACGGTGGCTGCGAACGGTGATAATCGTAGGTGTGGTGTACTTTATCGTTAACATCGCATTCGCCGCGTTCGCCGGTTGGTCTGCTTCCAATCCGATGCGTGTCACCTGGAACCGATTGGGCTTCTTGATTTCCGCGGTGGCTTTCGCGGTTCATATCAGTTACGAACACTTTCGGTTGGGTCACTCGCCCCGCATAACAGCGGCGCACGCATCCGCGGCTGTCGCTCTCGGAGCCTTTGCTCTTGCGGTCGCGGCGAACGTTCATGGGCAGTGGGTCAGCTCAAGCCACCCGCGCTTACTCGTCTTCGCGCTCGTGGCGTGGCCGTTTTTGACCGCAGTCCCGGCGTTTGTGGTCGCGCTAGTTGCGGCAGCGGGACTGGGCCTAAGGCGACGGAGCACTTAGCCGAGCAGCGTTGCAGCGTGTGGCCTAACATCTGGAGCCGACGCCGTGTTCCGTCAGCTTCGCCCATCCCTCCACGAAGCTGTAAAGCGCTTTCGCTAAGTCGTCGGGCACTGCCGCTCAACTCGCGATTAGTTGGGCGGCGGCTAGCTACCTGTCCTTAACTTGAAACTAAAATCATCAGTTGACTTTGCTTCATAGAGTTATTTATGATGTTCAGCACTTTGAAGCACTATGCGAGCGGTGGAGGCTATCAGCCAAAGAGGGTACGACTATGGAGCGCACACCGAACTTCCGTCTTAAGCGAATTGGGGTCTGGCTGGCTAGGGCGGCCTTCATCGGTCTGGCCGGTGCTGTACTCTTAGTGGCGCTATTGTGGTGGGAGCGCAACCAGCCGCTGGAATTACCAGCCCCTACGGGCCCGTTTGCGGTTGGCCGCGTGACTTATGATTGGACCGACGATGAGAAACTGGATACGCTCGCGCCGGTTCCGGGAACGAAGCGCGAGCTGTTGGTCTGGACCTGGTACCCGGCTGCGCAATCAGCGCCGGCGGACGATTACGTGCCCGCTCAGATGCGGGCGGCGGCCGGGCCCGCGCAGGGCCCGTTGAGTCTGGTGACGCGAGATGTTTCGAAGGTCCGCGGGCACAGTGTTCGGGACGCCGACGTGTCACCGCAGCAGCAATCGTACCCGGTGGTAATCATGAGGGCGGGGGCTTCCGCCGGCGTGGTGAGCTACTCAACGCTCGCCGAGGATCTGGCCAGTCACGGCTACGTCGTCGTCGGCTTCGACGCCCCCTATCGCACGGGCGTCGTCGCGTTCCCCGACGGCCGGGTGATGAGAAGGATGCCCGAGAACAACCCGGAACTCTGTGCGGCCAAGGAGCAGGCGCAGCAGGCCGGTTGTATGAACACACTGCTGACTGCCTGGACAGCCGACATCGCGTTCGCCCTCGACCGGTTGGAACGGTTGAACAGCGCCGACGCGTCCGGGCGGTTCACCGGACGGCTCGACCTGACGCGCGTCGGAGTATTCGGTCATTCCCTCGGCGGGGCGACGGCCGCGCAATTTTGCCACGATGATTCCAGGTGCAAGGCGGGGATCGACGTGGACGGTCAGCCATTCGGCAGCGTCGTTCAGTCGGGCCTTCGTCAGCCGTTCATGTTCCTTCTGAGCGACCACGGCGGTTCATCCGACCCGGTCAGCCGTCAGATCGAGGCCAACATCCAATCGATTTACGACCGCCTCCCTCCGAACGGACGGCTGCGCATCGCGATCCGCGGCGCAAGGCATTTCCTCTTCAGCGACGACGGGGTGCTGAAGAGCCACATTCTGCTGCGCGCGCTCCGCGTGTTCGGAATCGTCGGCATCGACGGACGCCGTCAGCTCGCGGTGACTGCGTACTGCGTGCACACCTTTTTCGACGCATATCTCAAGGGGGCAGGCGTTTCAAAGCCCGAAATTTCATCTACGCTTTACCCCGAGATCCAAGTCATCGAGTGAAGCGCCTGATGTGCTGCATACAGAACCCTTCGCGAAAGGTGTTACTGTCGATGACGGACACCCCATCGATCAAGACTGGGGCACGCGAGAAATGTACCTGAGTGACCCCGATGGCAACCGCATCCGGTTCTTCCAAGAGCTGTAGCATATCCTCATCTTTCAAACTGCATCAGTACCAACCCCTGTTCGACAGTGAAAATGACCCACTACCGATCTCATGTCTCCTATGTCGGGCGAAACGAGAGCCGGTATATTATCCCTTAGAGCGTGTCTAAAAAGTAGGTCGGCGAGCTAATCGCCGCACCATCAGGTTAATCATTGCGACATGAATCATCGCTTCGCTCGTCTCGGTCAGATACTCATAGTCTTTACTCAAACGGCGACACCGATTGAGCCACCCGAAAGTGCGCTCGACAATCCACCGTCTGGGCAAGACTACAAAACCTTTGGTTGCATCCGACCGTCGCACGATCTCCAATGTGACCCGGCGGCGCTCTCTCAACTGCCGCACCCACTCGATCAATTCACCAGCGTAAGAGCTATCGGCCCAGATCAAGCGCAGCCGCGTCCAGTGGTGGGCCAGCACTGTGAGCAGCAGCCTCGCGCCGTCACGGTCTTGCGTGGAAGCCGCCGTCACGCGGACGACCAACAGCAGACCGAGCGTGTCCACGAGGATGTGCCGCTTGCGCCCATTCACATGCTTGCCCGCATCATAGCCGTGCTCGCCGCCCCGGTCTGTCGTCTTGACACTTTGCGAATCAAGGA
>QHXN01000127.1 GCA_003222975.1 Acidobacteriota bacterium
GGGCCGCCTGCGCCTGGACGGCCTCGAACGCCTCGCGCCGAGGGCGACCGACACCGTCAGCGTCGAGGTGGACGGCATCCTGATTAAGCTGGCGTCGAAGATTCTCTCGGACAAAGACCCCGACGAGAAGACCGTCAAGGAGATCGTCTCCGGCTTGAGGGGCGTCTATGTCAGAAGCTACGAGTTCGGGAAGGCGGGCGAGTACGCCGACTCAGACATCGCGCCCATCCGCGAGCAACTGCGCGCGCCCGCCTGGACGCGCCTGATTGACGTGAAGTCGCACGACGGCGACGCGGACGACGCCGAAATCTACGTCGCGACCGAGGGGGGCCGCGTCGAGGGGATGACCATACTCGTCGCCGGGCCGAAGGAGATCACCGTCATCAACATCGTCGGCGACGTGGACATAGACAAGCTCAAGAGGCTCGAAGGCAGCCTCGGCATCCCGCGCATACACGTCGAGCACAAGAACCGGGGCGCGGGCCGCCGCGACGACAACAGGCAATAAAGTGCTGAGTGCTGAGGACTGAGTAAAAGACAAGTCCTCACACAGTCCTCAGCACTCAGTCCTTATCCTTACCACGGAAACCCGGCGACCTCGACCTTGCCCGCGGGCCACACGCGACCACCGCACGGCAGAACCATCACGCTGAAGGGCGAGATGACCTTGCCCGCGGGCTGCTCGAACTCGGCCTCCTCTTCGACGAGCCGCCAGCCCTGCCGCGCGTAGAAGGGCACGAGCCTTTGCAGGCAGAAGAGCATCCCGAACTCCGCGCCAAGCTCATCGCAAAGAAACACGACGGCGCGCCGCATCGCCGCGTGGACGTGGCGGCGTCCCTGCGCTTCCGGGACTGTGACGACGCCGCCGATGCCGCCGACCGTGACCTCTTGCCCGCCGGCCTTCACCGAAGTCTTCAGCACGCCGACGTGGCTCAACGCGCGCCCGTCCTCTTCGGTGATGAAGTGGTAGTCCTTCGGTCGCCAGCGGTAGTGCGCGTCCTCCACGCCGAAGATGTTCTCGCCCCAGCCGAAGAGCGTCTGGCGCTCCTCGTCGCTGAGGTGGTCTGCGAATCGAATCTCGACGCTCAACTCTTTTCACTCTCCTTCGAGAAATGCCGTTTGCCCCCGAAGCCGAAAGGCAATATAGTGTCCCAACACCTGAAGCTTCGGGGACTGCCGTTTTAAAGCTTTCCACGCCGGAACACAAGAATAATCTTTGAGGAGAGCCTGCACATGAAGAGGGTACGTCTTCTCCCGCGCAAACTCGTCCGGGCAGCGTCGCCGCTCGTCGCCGCCTTCGTGCTCCTGAGCGCCGCGCCGCGCGCCGCCGTCGCGCAGCAGGAGGAGCAGCCGCAAGCGCAAGGCGGGCAGCAGGGCCAGCAGCGCGCCGCGCCTGAGAGGAAGCCCTTCGGGCCGCTCGCGTACAGGCCGATAGGGCCGTACCGCGGTGGTCGCGTCGGCACTGTGTGTCGGCATGGGGGAGGAGACTCTGCGCGGCAACGTCTCGCATGGCGACGGGATGTACAAGTCAACGGACGCGGGCAAGACCTGGAAGAAGATCGGACTCGAAGACACGCGCCACATCGCGCGCGTGCGCGTGCACCCGCGCAACCCCGACCTGGTTTACGTCGCGGCCATCGGCCACTGCTTCGGCCCGAACGAGCAGCGCGGCATCTTCCGCTCGAAGGACGGAGGCCGAACCTGGGAGAAGATTCTCTACCGCTCGCCGCAGGCGGGCGCGGACGAACTCGTCTTCGACCCGACCAACGCCAGCATCCTCTACGCCTCGTTCTGGCAGTTCATCCGCAAGCCGTGGACGTTCGAGAGCGGCGGACAGGGTAGCGGTCTCTTCAAGACAACAGACGGCGGCGACACCTGGACGGAACTCACGCGCGCGCCCGGCCTGCCCCGCGGAACCGTCGGCAAAATCGGCGTCGCCGTCTCGCCCGCGAACCCAGACCGCGTGTGGGCAATTGTCGAGGCCGAGGACGGCGGCATCTTCCGCTCCGACAACGGCGGTCGCACGTGGACGAAGACGAACGAGTCGAGGAATCTTCGACAGCGCGCCTGGTACTACACGCGCATCTACGCCGACACGCAGAACCCGGAAACGGTTTACGTCCTCAACACGGGCTTCTACCGCTCGAACGACGGCGGGCACACCTTCAACAACATCTCCGTCCCGCACGGCGACAACCACGACCTCTGGATCGCGCCGGGCGACGCGCAGCGCATGATCGAGTCGAACGACGGCGGCGCGAACGTCTCCTTCAACGGCGGTCGCACGTGGACTGAGCAGGATCAGCCGACCGCGCAGTTCTACCGCGTGGCCTTGGACGACGATTTCCCCTATCACGTTTACGGCGCGCAGCAGGACAACTCCACGGTCGCGATTGCCTCGCGCACCGAAGACTTCGGCATTGGCCGCGACGCGTGGCACGACGTGGGCGGCGGCGAGTCGGGCTGGATCGCGCCGAGTCCGAAGGATTCGAACGTCGTCTTCGCTGGCTCCTACGGCGGCTACCTGACGCGCTACGACCACCGCACCAAACAACTGCGCGCCGTCAACGTCTGGCCCGAAAATCCTATGGGCTGGGGCGCTGAAGGCATGAAGTATCGCTTCCAGTGGAGCTACCCGATTCTGTTTTCGCCCAACGATCCGAACACTCTGTACGCGGCGGGCGATCACCTCTTCCGCTCGACGAACGAGGGGCAGTCGTGGGAGATGATCAGCCCCGACCTGACGCGCAACGACAAGTCGAAGCAGGGGCCGGGCGGCGGCCCGATCACGAAGGACAACACGAGCGTCGAATACTACGACACGATCTTCACGGTCGCCGAGTCTTCAGTGCAGAAGGGAACTATCTGGACAGGCTCGGACGACGGGTTGGTGCAGGTGACGCGCGACAACGGCAAGACCTGGGCGAACGTCACGCCGAAGGAGATGCCGGAGTGGATTCAGATCAACTCCATCGAGGCGTCGCCTACAGACCCGGCGACGGCCTACTTCGCCGCGACGATGTACAAGTGGGACGACTTCCGCCCCTTCCTCTACAAGACGAACGACTACGGCAAGACGTGGAAGAAGATTGACGCAGGCATCCCCGACGGCGCTTTCACGCGCGTCATACGCGAAGACCCCGCGCGCCGCGGCCTTCTCTACGCGGGCACGGAACTCGGCATGTACGTCTCGTTTGACGACGGCGAGCGCTGGCAGCCGTTCCAGTTGAATCTGCCCTACGTGCCCGTCACAGACCTCGCGATTCACAAGCGCGACAAAGACCTCGTCGTCGCGACCCAAGGGCGCTCGTTCTGGATTCTCGACGACCTGCCCGTGCTCCACCAGTTGACCGACGCGATGCGCGCCGGCGCGGGCGAGACGACTCTGCTCAAGCCCGAAGACACGTACCGCACGCCGGGCGCGGGCGGCGTGCCTCTGCCGCCGACGGCGACTGTCGGACAGAATCCGCCGAACGGCGTCGCCGTCTATTATTATCTTAAGTTGAAGCCGACCTCGGACGTGACGCTCGAATTCCTCGACCCCGCGGGCAAGTCCATACGCAAGTTCACAGCGCGCGTGCCGCGCCCCGCGCCGACCCCCGCGGGCGGAACGGCGGGGCAGCCCGGCGCTTCGACCGCGCCCGGCTCGGCGCAGGTGCAGCAGCCGCCCGAACAACCGCAAGCGCCTTCGGGCGAAGAGTCTTCCGAGTTCGGCGGGCGGGGCGGAGCGCCGCCGCGCGTCACCACAGACCCCGGCCTCAATCGCTTCGTCTGGGACATGCGCTACCTCGACGCCGCGCGCTTCCCCGGCATGATCCTCTGGGCGGGCGACGTGCGCGGCCCCAAGGCCGTGCCCGGCACGTATCAGGTCAAGCTCACGGCGGGCGGCCAGACCTACACGCAGACGTTCGAGATCAAGAAAGACCCGCGCCTCTCCACGACTTCGGAAGAGTTCCAGAAGCAGATGGCGCTCTCTTTGAAGATTCGCGACAAGCTCACGGAGACGCACAACGCCCTTGCGCAGATACGCGACGTGAAGCGACAACTGGGCGACCTGCTCACGCGCGTCGGCGATCAGCCGAACGCGAAGCCCGTCGTTGACGCCGGGCGCGAGCTGAACGCGAAGCTCTCGGCGGTCGAGGAGGAGCTGTACCAGACGAAGAACCAGAGCAGCCAAGACCCTTTGAACTTTCCCATCAAGCTCAACAACAAGCTGGCCGCGCTCGGCTCAATCGTCGGCAGCGCCGACTCTCAGCCCACGGAGCAGTCGTATCAACTCTACGACGAGATGGCCGCGAAGATAGACGCGCAGTTGCAGCGCCTCAATCAGGTGATGACGGCAGACCTCAAGTCGTTCAACAACCTCGTCCGCTCCTCCGACATCCCCGCCGTCATCGTCAAGCCCTCGCCCGGCGCGGCCACGTCGTCGGGGCAGGCGGGCGGCGCGCAGGGAGAGGAGGAAGGCGACCCGGATGTCCCGTAGGGGCATGAAGGGAGCGGCCCGGCGCTGATGGTTTTCGACAATCCATTTCGATGATTGACGGACCGCCGCCGGCCCCGCCGGGCCGTCAAAATTTTCGCCCGCGGTTGTCAAGCCCCGAAGCGCCGGTCTATTCTCACGATGCCCCGACGTGACTTTCTTCGGAACGGATTCCCGTCCCAAATCCCCGCGCCGGCCCGCGCGGTGAAAGCGAGCAAACTACAATGACCCACCTCAAACTGAGAAGAAGCTTCGCGACACTCCCGGCAGCGCTCGCAGCCCTCGCGCTCTGCGCGTCCGGCGCGCGGGGGCAGAACCAGGCGAGCGGCACGCCGCCGCAAAAGCCGGCGGAAGACGTTGTGCGCGTCGAGACCGAACTCGTCCAGACCGACGTGATGGTTTTTGACAAGCAGGGCAAGTTCGTCGAGGGCCTGGGGCGCGAGCAGTTCGAGGTGCGCGTGGACGGGCGCGTCGTGCCGGTCGCGTTCTTCGAGCGCGTCGTGGCCGGGGGCGCGGGCGAGGGGGCCGCGCGCGCGGGTTCGGGCGCGGTCGCGCCGGCCACTCCTGACGCGGGCGGCGCTCGCGCGCGCGTCCGTCACGTCGCGTTCTTCCTCGACGACGTACATCTCTCCGCCGATAGCCTCCAACGCGTGCGCAAGTCCGTCGGCCAGTTCGTCGAGAATGACATGGGGCCGAACGACTCGGTTCTGATCGCGACGGCGACGGGACAGTTGGGCTTCCTGCAACAGTTCACGGACGACAAGGGCGTGCTGCGGGTCGCGCTCGCGCGCCTCGCGTACAAGCCCTTCATCGTGCGCGACTCCGAGCAGGTGCCGATGACGGAGTACCAGGCGATCAAGGTTGACGCGGGCGACCGCGACGCCATCTCGCAATTCGCCGCGCTGCTCCTGGCGCAGACTAACCCGCCCGCCACGCCCGTCGGCGTCGGCCCGCCGGCAGGCGGCTCGATCTACTCGAAGCCGACCGGCGGGCAGCAGATCGGGATGACGCGCGAGCAGGCCGAGCACATGGTCAGGGAGCGCGCGCAGTGGATAATCAAGCAGACTTCCGACTACTCGCTCGGCACGCTCACGGCCCTGGAAAGCCTGATGCGCGGGTCGGCTGAGTTCCCCGGTCGGAAGCTCATCTTCTTCATCTCCGACGGCTTCTACCTGAACGACCGCAACACGGGCTTCGGCGACAAGCTGAAGCAGATCACGGACGCCGCCCTGCGCGCCGGCGTCGTCATCTACTCGATTGACGCGCGCGGGCTGGTGGGCGACACGGACGCGGGCAGCAACCGCTCCGACTCCGTGGGCAAGCTCTCGCGCGTGAACGTCGGCGAACTCTCCGCCTCGCAAGACCCGCTCAACGCCCTCGCGGGCGACACGGGCGGTCGCGCGCTCCTCAACTCCGGCCAGTTCGACGCGGCGCTTCACAGCGCCCTCGAAGAGACCTCGAACTACTACCGCGTGGCCTGGAAGCCGGAGGCCGAGGAGCAGAAGGGGGGCGCTTTCAAGCGCGTCGAGGTCAGCGTCGTGGGCCGCCCCGAACTGACGGTGCGACTGCCCCGCGGCTACATGGCGTCGCTCGCCGCCGGTCTGTCGGACAAAGCGAAGTCTCGGACGACTGCCGCCGCGCCCGTCGAAAAAGGCAGCGGCGCGAAAGACGCCGTCGCCGATTTGCGCGGCGCGATCACCTCGGCAGTCCCGAAGCGCGCGCTGCCCGTGACGCTCTCGGCGAGCTTCGTTGACGTGCCGGGCAGCGGGCCTGTTCTGACGAGTTCCGTGCAGGTCGGGACGGACTCGCTCGACTACGGCGCGGACGGCCACCAGCCCGCGAGCATAGACATCATCGGCGTCGTGCTCAACGACCAGGGCAAGCCGGCGGCGAACTTCAAGACGCGCCTCGGCGTGACGCCGCTGCCCGCGGACGCGACCTCCGCCGCGGAGCGGCCCGGCGTCATCTACAACTACCGCGCCCCGCTCGCGCCCGGCCTTTATCAGATAAGGGCTGCGGCGCGCGACGCCGGCGGCGGACAGGTCGGGAGTGCGACGCGTTGGATTGAAATTCCCAACCTCTCGAAGCGGCAGCTCTCTTTGAGCAGCCTCCTCCTCGGTGGACATCAGGTCGGCGGCGCGAAGGCGGGCGACGCGCCGCAGGTACAGTTCAGCGTTGACCGCCGCTTCCCGCGCTCCACGCGCCTGGACTTCATCGCCTTCATCTACAACGCCGCGCGCGCGTCGGGCGGCGGCCCCGTTG
>QHXN01000094.1 GCA_003222975.1 Acidobacteriota bacterium
ATCCACCCCTTCGGCGACTTCCTGCTGCACGACATCGGCACGGGCGACGGGATAGTGGAGACTAATGGGGAGGCGACCAGAAACATGGTGCGCACCGCGCCGCTGTGGGGCGTGCGCACGCACGACCGGCTGATGCACGACGGCGGGTCTTCGAGCGCGCCGTCGAACAGCGGGGCGCAGTCGTTCACCTTCAACGAGGCCATCCTGCGCCACGCCGGGCAGGCCACCTCCAGCCGCACCGCCTACCAAGCGCTGACGCCGCTCCAGAAGGCGCAGTTGATTAAGTTCCTTAAATCGCTGTGACGGCGACGGCTCCGGGTCGGACGCAAAAAAGAGGGGCAGGGTTTCGCCCTGCCCCTGTCAAAACCGTTAGCAATAATTCTCAGACCGCTCCCCTCTTCCGCTCCGCGAATATTACCGGGCATTCGCTGTGGGCCACGGCCTCCGGCGCTCCCCTCTCATTGTTGCACCGCCTACAAGCCAGCACGATAGACGGTAGATGCCTGCGCCCGTTGTGACGCTTGGGATGTCGCCGGTGGTAGATATGCTCGACGGTGGCCGCGTCGTCCGAGTAATACTCATCGAACTTAGTGATGCGCCCGCACCAGAAGCAATGCGGGTCGCGCCGCCAGAGTTGACGCCGGCGCGCCGGTTTGGCGTTCGATTTGTTGCCCACGATGGGCGGCGAATCCTTGCCTTGTAGAAGGCCCGCCGCCTCCTTCAGTCTCACCATAATCTTGTCGGCCACTTCCGCTTTCAACTCGTGGCCGCGTAAGTTCTGAGTGAGTTGGCGGGCCTAGTTGATTCGCACGGCGAGGAGTGGTAGCCCCTCGCTCACAACTTCCCTCCCCTCTTGTGCTGGCGCGGCTCGCGGTGGCAGTAGCGCATCAGGAGGCGCGGGCGGCGGGTCAACTTGCGTCTCGTCTGTTTCACGCGGCCCTTCCCTTCCCGCCGTTCGACTCCGGGCGCAGAGGCCGGATGATGAACGTGACGACGCCGTAAAATTCGCCATCAACACGCGCCCGGCCCGTTTCGCTCCCTCCCCTTACTCGCTGGCGATTCCGACCTCGGCGCGAACGCGCTTTGCCACCTCGCGCGGGACGAGCACCTCGACGGCCTGAATGAGCGTGTGGTAAATCCCGTCCGCCGTGCCGCAGTGGATGTTCGCGTCGAGCACATCACGAACGATGGGGTAGATGCTCGGCAGCAAGTATGAGCCGCCGAGCACGCCGCCCACGCGGTCTAACATCTCCTCGGTGGCCGATTCAGCTCGCGCGGTCGCCTGGCCGCGCGAGCGTCTGCTTCCACAGGTCGAGTCGGACGACCTTCCCTTCCTCCTTTCTCATCTCTTCAAGCCGGCGGATCGCTCCGGCCAGAAGCCGCGCAGTCTCAAGCCGCTCCTCCCAATCGAAACTGTTCAGGCTCTCGTCTTCGAGGCGTGAGCGCGCGGCGCGGACGCTTCGTAGAGCTTCGGCGATGCGCGGAGCTTGCCCCGATATGTTATCTTCGGGCATCAATCGTTTCTCCTTCGTTACGGTCGGAGGTTCGGTTGAGAAGAGCGGGGCTTAGGGAGTTGCAACTCCCTAAGCCCTTCCCTGTTAGTGCGACGCGGCGCGCCGGCGCATCCCTCGCACGGCGCGCAGGAAGATGACGACCGCGGCGGCGTGCTTGCAGACCTGGGGGACGTGCGGGCGCTTGTGCGGCGTGCCGGCTTCGCAGCCGCAGGTGATGAACGTCAGGTCGTCCCGGCGCTCAATCCTCACGGGGTACTCGGTTCCCTTCACCTTGTTGGTGACGAGGTAGAGGCCGGGTTCGTGACGGCGTATGCTCTGCGGCTCTTTGCGGAGATGCTCGGCTGCGCGCTCGAACTGCTCGCGGCGCTGAATCTGAATCACCTTGTCGCCCTCCGTTTCAATCTCTAACCTGTGCGTAAGTCTAACGCAAGAGTAAAAGAATGTCAATAGATAAGTAACCCTTGCGTAAACTTTATTTTCGCGTTAGAGTTCCGCCTATGAGTGCGACACTTACCACAAGAGAAGCTGCCGAGAAGCTAGGCGTGACGCCCGCGCGGGTGCGTCAACTCGTGCTCGCCGGGGATTTGCCAGCCGAGAAATTCGGGCGCGACCTGATGATTAAAGAGGCTGATTTGAAGCTGGTAGAAGATCGGCCAATGGGCAGACCACCGAAACAAAAGATGAACGGTGCGGCCCCGTCGAAGCGCGCGAAGAAGGGCGCTAAGAAGTGAGCACGGGTGAAGACATCCCCGAAGACTACATCGAGGCGGCTGCCGCCGTTGTCGAGGCCGCGCGCCGGTTGGACGAAGCCAGGGACGAGTTTAAGCGCGCCAACGACGCGGTGCTCGACGCGCACAAGAAGCAGGATGAGGCGCAGAAGGCGCTGCATGATGCGCTCGAAGGCTTGAAGCGGGCGAGCACCGGGCGCAACGGAAAGAATTAGATTTGACTAATGGATGCCCGGATATTCGCATACCTCAGATTGAGGAAAGGCAGCAGGAAATGACGCCCGAAGAGATGCAAAGCACGATGGAATTTATCCTCAACCAGCAGGCACAACTCGTCACCACCGTTGACAAGCTGGCCGCGAAGGTTGACCGCACCGCCGAGAGCGTCACAGCCCTGCTAGCCATCGCGGAGATTCACGAGCGCGAGATCGTCGCCCTCGGCGAGTCACAGGCCCGCACGGACGAGCGCCTGAACGCGCTGATTAACACCGTCGAGCGCCACATCAGCGAAGGCAAGAACGGAAAGGGCGGCGAGTGACGGCTCGTTCGCGCTCGCGTCCGCTCGGGAAGGTAATTTCATGCCCGAAGAGTCACCGGCCAATTACTACAGGGACGCGCCGACCGAAGAAGAGATGAAGCGCGGGTTTAGAGCGGCGGCTGAGGCGTTTCTCGCCAACCGGGACAAGTCCCCGGAGGAGCAGCGCGCGGCGATCAAAGAGGCCCTCAAGGGGATGCACGGCGAGAAGCCGGGCGAGAAGGAGTGAGGCGCGCGCAGACGACGCGGCCTTCCGTGCCGTGGTCGCAACCTAAAACGGTTTTAGGTTGCGCTTAAGTTTCGGCCCGCTCACCTTCTCCTGATCAGGAGCGGGGACAGCCCGGAATCTTGACCGCGTTGCGAGCCGAATCAATCTTCAGGGTTCACAGTTGGGGCTGTGTAAACAATAGACTATGCCCGAGGTGATACATAAAGGCGGCAATAAGTACCGCGTCCGCATATTCTGCCGCCGAGATGAGCGGGAAAAGAAAATCTACTGCGTTGACGCAACTGATGAGTTATGAGTCCAAGGAAGAGGCAAATGTGGCCGCGCGTCACCTTCAGAGAAAGCACGACGCGGGAACTCTCCACGAAGGCCAAGAAGTGAAGCCCCATCCGCTTGATGACCTTGCCGATAGATTGCTCGCCCGCAAAAGAAAACACTCTGAGTCGAACGTTAGCACCTACCGCAAAGATACGAGTAAGCGAACCGCCCGACTTGGCTCTGAAAAGAGTGGAGACCTTCAGAAACGTCGCGCAGGTCGCCCGACGGCTCAGTCTGAGAATGATAAGCTGCTCGCCGCCGTCAATAAAATAGTTGTTGGTTGGTATCAAACAAGGCCGGAAGCCCACCTTACTAGCGCGGAGCTTGTTAAGAGACTTCAAAATAAGAATATCTTCACTATTGATAATACGCTGCGAAGAAAGATTAAGAGGCTAACGCATAAGAAGTACGACGAATATATTAGGTGGGTGCTTGCTCGGCGGGACGCATCTTCAGCGAGGATAAGATAAGAAGATAATTTTGTCCCGCGCGGGACAAAATTATCTTCCCGGTACATTCAAGAACCGGATTGTTGGCTGATAAGATTATCGGTCGGAGGTTGCGATTTTTGTTGGGCTGTTACACCAGAGTTGCACCGACGAAAAACGAGCGCTCGAATGAGCGCCCGCATCTCGTTGACTCTGTTGATGGCCAGGGACGGAATCGAACCGCCGACACCGTGATTTTCAGTCACGTGCTCTACCAACTGAGCTACCTGGCCGATATGTGTCTCGCGGGCAAGTGGCAAAGTATAGGCGGTCGAAACTGCACTGTCAAACGGGCCGCCGAACGTTCGGTGCGCTGTATGAGGGCGTTCTTTTTTGTCAATTTGGTCACAAATAATCGTTGACAGTTTCGACATGAGGTGTATAATCCGAGCCGTCTGAGGGTGGTGCCGGTTGCCAAACAGCCGACATGCCTCGCGAGAGGAAGCCATCCAAAGCCCGAACTTAGATAGTGCCCGCCCGTGGCAGCTCGAACGCCGATTGTGCCCCCCACAAGCGCTACATTTGAGCTGCCATTTCTATATTCAACAGTTAAGTCAAACTTCCCTTCTAAACCCTGTCTTTCTTATCTCCTCAAAGCGGCGTGAAATGACGTGTGGCGTCGTGAAGCTGTGCGGGAGTGACAACGAAACGGTCACGAAAGAAAGGGCAGCGGTGATTCAATTCACCGCCGCCCTTTCCACTACTGCCGGGTCGCCGTGCAAGGCTCACGTCCGGACGCCTGAGCGCGCGGCGAGTGCCTCGTACTCCTCTCTCGCCTCAGCCAACACTTCACGCTCGTCGAGCGTCTTCAGCTCGCCGTCGCCGAGCACGACGCGCCCGCCAATGAGAACCGCCCGCACGTCGTGCGCCTCGGCGGCGTAAACAATCGTCGAAACGACATCGGGGCGCGGAGTCAGGTGAAGACGCCGCAGGTCGAGGATCGTTACGTCGGCGCGCTTGCCCGCTTCGAGGCTGCCGATCTCGCTCGCGAGGCCGAGGGCGCGCGCGCCGTCGAGCGTCGCCATGCGCAGGACGCGGCGCGCTGGCAGCGTCTCCGCCCCGCGCCTGACCTTCTGAAGCAGGGCTGCGGTGCGCATCTCCGTGAACATGTCGAGGCGGTTGTTGCAGGGCGCTCCGTCCGCGCCGAGCGAGACGGAGACGCCGCGCTCAAGCATCTCCGCGACGGGGGCGACGCCGGAGCCGAGCTTGAGGTTTGAAGAGGGGCAGTGCGCGGCGTGCGTGCCCGTCGCCGCGAGCAAATCCATCTCGCGTTCGTTGACGTGGACGCAGTGCGCGAGTACGACGTGCGGGCCGGTGACACCGACCGTGTCCAGGTACTCGACGTTGCGCAGGCCCGTCTCCTTCTCAACCAACTCGATCTCGGAGCGGTTCTCGGAGGCGTGCGTGTGAATCAGTACGCCGTGCTCGCGCGCGAGCGCCGCGACCCGCCGCAGGAGTTCCTCCGTGCAACTGACGGCGAAGCGCGGGGCGAAGCAGAAGCGTATGCGCCCGCCGTCGCGACTGTGCCACTCTCCGAGCAGTGCGAGCGACTGCCGGATGGAGTCCTCGGTCTCCTCGCGCAGTCCGAGGGGGACGCCCTCGCCTTTGTCCATCATGCACTTTCCGACCGTCGCGCGGAACCCCGACCCCTCGACGGCGTGGAAGACCTCCCCGGTGTGCCTGACCGTCTCCATCGTGAGGGCGCAGGTCGTTCCGCCGCGGATCAACTCGGCTAGCCCCAGCCGGGCCGAGGCCCGGACGGAGCGCGCGTCGTGCGCGGCCTCCAGGGGCCACACGCGCCGCTTGAGCCAGTCTATCAACTCCAGGTCGTCGGCAGCCCCGCGGAAGATGGTCTGGCAGAGGTGAACGTGCGTCTGCACGAAGCCGGGGAGCACTGCGCAGCCGCGCGCGTCAATCGTCACGTCAGCGGACTCAGACACCTCGCCGACGCGGGCGATGCGCCCGTCGCGCACGAGCACGTCGCCTTCGAGGACGCGTTCGTCCGCGTCCATCGTGACGACTGTGCCGCCTCGGATGAGGATTGATTCTGTCATCGAAAACAGGCGAGAGATTCTGCGGGGTCTCTTGCCGCGCGATTATCTACACACCGCGCCGCGGCTGTAAAGTCGAACAGAACCGCGAGCGGAGACGGAACTGCGGAATGCGGATTTCGGATTGATGAGAGCCACGCTCTTCTTAAATCTGCAATCCGAAATCCGCATTCCGCAATCAGTACGCTCGCGGTTCCGTTCTGTCGGCTGGCTTCGCGCCTTACTTCTTGCCGTCGGCCTTCGCCGCGGCGGCCTCTTCCTCGGTGTCTCCGGCCACCGCGATGCCGAGTGCCCTGCGCACGTCCGTCTCGACGCGGCGCAGGAGTTCGGGGTTCTCGCGCAGGGCGTTCTTCGAGTTCTCGCGCCCCTGGCCGAGTCGCTCACCATTGTAGGAGAACCACGCGCCCGACTTCTCGACGACGCGGTTGGCAACCGCCAGGTCGAGCACGTCGCCCTCGCGCGAGATGCCCTCGCCGTACATGATGTCGAACTCGCACTCGCGGAATGGCGGCGCGACCTTGTTCTTGACGATCTTGACCCTGGTGCGGTTGCCGACCACTCGGTCGCCGTCCTTGATCGCCCCGATGCGTCGGATGTCTATGCGCACGGAGGAGTAGAACTTGAGCGCGCGCCCGCCCGAAGTCGTCTCAGGGCTTCCGAACATGACGCCGATCTTCTCGCGAATCTGGTTGATGAAGATGAGGCTCGTGTTGGTCTGGCCGACGATGGCCGTCAGCTTCCTCAAAGCCTGCGACATCAGGCGGGCCTGGAGGCCCGGCAGGCTGTCGCCCATCTCGCCGTCCAGCTCGGCGCGCGGGACGAGCGCCGCCACAGAGTCAATGACGATCACGTCCACGCCGTTCGAGCGCACGAGCGCCTCGGTGATTTCCAAAGCCTGCTCGCCAGAGTCGGGCTGCGAGATGAGCAGGTCGTCAATGTTCACGCCGAGATGCCCGGCGTACTCGGCGTCCATCGCGTGCTCGGCGTCAATGTAGGCCGCGATGCCCCCGGCCTTCTGCGCCTCGGCGACGATGTGCAGGGCGAGCGTCGTCTTGCCGGAAGCCTCCGGCCCGAAGATTTCGATGACGCGTCCGCGGGGTATGCCGCCGATGCCGATGGCCGCGTCAATCGAGAGCGAGGTCGTCGAGATTGACAGCACGTCGGCCACCTCGCGCTCGCCGAGCCGCATGATGGAACCCTTGCCGAACTTCTTTTCGATGTTGAGGAGCGCCGCCTCGACCGCCTTGCCACGATCCGCGCTCACTTTTTCAGCCATGTTTGCTACCACTCTTTCTCGTCCCCTTTTCTCACGCATTTAAATTCGGTGTTCTAACCGTCCGAAGACCCGGAGAGTCTAACACAAACGGCGCGAGAATGGAACAGTGTTTCACACTTGCAACGAAGTTTTTTTTCACCGTGGGTGGCCGGTGAGGCTCTAGTCTGTCCGAACAGAACGGCGGAAATATACGCCGCCCGCAGAATTTAGTCGAGAGCCGGTGAGACATTTTTTCGTGCGCGCGGCAGGAATTCAACCCTGAGCCGGAATCAGCGCGCGCGCGAGATGGCCGATGCTGGCGACGAGGTCGGGGCGACCGGCGTGCTTCTCGATTTCTGCGACGAGGGCCGAGCCGACGACCGCGGCGTCTGCGTAGCGCCAGACGTCTGCGACCTGCTCACGCGTCGAGATGCCGAAGCCGACGGCGACGGGCAGGTCTGAGACGCGGCGCAGGCGCGCGACCAATCGCTCGGCCTCGGCGCTCAAGTTCGCGCGCGCGCCCGTGATGCCGGCGCGCGAGACGGCATAGACGAAGCCGCTGGCGCGCTCGGCAATCATGCGGAGGCGAGCGTCCGAGGTCGTCGGCGCGGCGAGAAAGATTTGGTCGAGGCCGTGGCGCGCGAGGGTCGAGTTGAAATCGCCGGACTCCTCCGGCACGAGGTCTGTGGCGAGTATGCCGTGGGCGCCGGCGCGGCGCGCTTCCCGTGCGAGGCGCTCGACGCCGAACTGCAAAAGCGGGTTGAAGTAGCTGAAGAGTATGACGGGCACGTCCGTCTGCGCCCGCGCGGCGGCGAGGGTTTGAAGAACGTCTTCGAGACTGAAGCCGTGGCGGAGCGCTCGCTCGGAGGCGCGTTGGATCGTCGGGCCGTCGGCGACGGGGTCGCTGAAGGGCACGCCGAGTTCGACGAGGGTCGCGCCCGCGCGCGCGAGTTCGACGACGAGGGCGCGCGTCGTGTCGAGGTCGGGGTCGCCGGCAGTGATGTAAGGAATGAAGCCGCGCTGCCCCTCGCGCCGGAGTCTCTCGAAGGCTTCACCGATGCGGCTCACGGCAATTCCTCTGCGGCCTGCTGTAGCTCCCCGCCGAGTCTGTCCGCGACTGTGTGCACGTCCTTGTCGCCGCGCCCCGAAAGGTTGACGACGATGGTCTGCTCGCGCGACATCTCGCGGGCGAGTTTCAAGGAGTGCGCGACGGCGTGGGCGGATTCGAGCGCGGGGATGATGCCTTCGAGCTGCGAGATGGTCTGGAAGGCTTCGAGCGCCTCGTCGTCCGAAGCGGAGACGTACTCGACACGGCCCGCGTCGTGTAGGAAGGCGTGCTCCGGGCCGATGGACGGGTAGTCGAGTCCGGCGGAGATTGAGTGGGTCGAGGCGATTTGCCCGCGCTCATCTTGCAGGACATAGCTCAGTGTGCCCTGCAAAACGCCGGGCCGCCCGCCGCCTTTCTGATTGAAGCGCGCGGCGTGCTGTCCGAGCTCCGCGCCCGTGCCTCCGGCCTCGACGCCAATCATGCGTATGCCTTCGTCTTTAAGGAACGGATGGAACAGGCCGATTGAGTTCGAGCCGCCGCCGACGCAGGCCATGAGCGCGTCGGGCAAGCGTCCCTCCGCCGCGAGAATCTGCGCGCGCGCCTCGCGCCCGATGACGCTCTGGAAGTCACGCACCATGCGCGGGTACGGGTGCGGGCCGAGCGCGCTTCCCAACAGATAGTAAGTGTCGGCGACGTTCGTCACCCAGTCGCGCAGCGCCTCGTTGATGGCGTCCTTGAGGGTGCGCGAGCCGGAGTCAACTTCGCGCACCTCCGCGCCGAGCAAACGCATGCGGAAGACGTTCAGGCTCTGGCGGCGCACGTCCTCCGTGCCCATATAGACGACGCACTGCAAGCCGAAGAGCGCGCAGACCGTCGCCGTCGCCACTCCGTGCTGGCCCGCGCCCGTCTCGGCGATGACGCGGCGCTTGCCCATGCGTCGGGCGAGCAGAACTTGTCCGAGCGCGTTGTTGATCTTGTGCGAGCCTGTGTGCGAGAGGTCTTCCCGCTTGAGGTAGAGGCGCGCGCCGCCCGCGTGCTCGGTCAGACGCGCGGCGTGGAAGAGCGGCGTCGGGCGTCCCGAATAGTCGCGCAGCAGCGCCTCGAACTCGGCCTGAAAGCCCGCGTCGTCGCGCGCCACGTCGAAAGCCTCGGTCAACTCTTCGAGCGGGGCCATCAAAGTTTCGGGGACGTAGCGCCCGCCGTATGGCCCGAAGTGGCCGCCCGCGTCAGGGTTCGTAAATGCGGCTTCGCCCATCTGAGTAAGTGTCGCGTCCGCCTGAGAAATTTCGAGCGGCGGCGTGTGTCCGTCACAAGCGCCGCCGCGAGCTTGAATCGGTGTTGTAAGTCTAGCCTAATCCGCCCGGTTTACGAAGTGCGTTCGCCGTTCACCCCGACGGTCAGTCGCCGACAGACGAGACAGGGTTCGTGACTAAAGTTTTAACTTCCGACTCGCCGCCCGCGAGCACGACGAGGTTGCGCCCTTCGCGCTTGGCGCGGTAGAGGGCGTCGTCGCTGGCCGCGAAGAGTTCCCGCTCGGTCTTGGCGTTCGAGGGACACGCGGCGACGCCGATGCTGATCGTGACCGCGCCGACTTCTTCGAGCGGGCTGGCGCAGACGGCGCGGCGCAGGCGCTCGGCGGCGGCCACTGCCCGGTCGCTCCCGACTCCGGCGAGCAGCAGCGCGAACTCCTCGCCGCCGAGGCGCGCCGCCGTGTCGTTGTCGCGCGAAAGCTCGGTGAGGGCGTCCGCGACGTAGCGGATCACGCGGTCGCCGGCGGGGTGGCCGTAGGTGTCGTTGATCTTCTTGAGGTGGTCAATGTCGAGCGTCAGGAGCGAACACGGAATCTGGTAGCGACGCCAGCGCTCGACCTCCTGGCCGAGGGCCTTTCGGAAGCGGCGGCGGTTGGCGAGGCCCGTCAGGTAGTCGCGGTCGGCCTCCGCGCGCAGGCGCTCGACCGTCAGCTTGTGCGAGACGAGCTGGTGCGTCCGTGCGATGAGCAGGGGGAGTTCCGCCGGCAGTTGGAAGTAATCCGAAGCGCCCGCGGCCATCGCCTCGCCGCGCCGCTCGGGCGTGGCGCGCTCGCCGCCGACGAGCACGACGGGTATGGCGTCCTGCGCGTCGGAGAGCATCCGCGCGAGTTCGGCGGCGCTGATCCCTTGCAGCTTCTCGTCGGCGACGACGACGTGGGGGCGCGTGCGCTGCAACGCGACGAGCGCCTTCGCGCCGCCCGCCACGCCCGCGACGACGAGGCCGCTCTGTTCAAGCGATTGAGTGTGGGCGCTGACGGCGGGGTCGTCGGCCACGAACAGAATGCGGCCCTGGTCGCGCGCCGCCGCGCGACGGCTGTCTTTGGTTCGAGCTGTTGCGCTCATGTGCAAACTTCGGGGTGTCTCTATCCTGCGGACTGAATCGGCCAGCGGTGAGAACTGCAAAAGTCGGGGGCCATCGTCTTCCGGCGAACGCCAACCCTTCGCTCGTTCGCCGCCAGAATAACCGATGAGGTGGGCTGCGCGTCAAGAGAGGAAGGACGGGGAGACTGGGAGATGGGGCGACGGGGCGGTGCAAAGATGTAGGCCGGAAGTCAAAACAGTCGCCCCGTCTCCCCATCACCCCGTCACCCCGTCAGGTCTTGTTCCGCCTCGCGCACGGCCTCGACGAAGCCGCGCATGAGGCGGAAGCTCTTTCGACCCGGCGAGGTCTCGACGCCGCTACACACGTCCACGGCGAAGGGTCTGACCGCCCTGACCGCTTCCGCGACGTTCTCCGGCGTCAGCCCCCCGGCCAGGAAAAGCTTCGGGACGACCTCGCGGGCGCGGCGCGCGACAGACCAGTCGAAGGTTCGGCCTGTCCCGCCCCAGGCATCTTCGGCGTAGGTGTCGAGCAGCACCGCGTCGGTCTTGTACCGGGACGCCTGCTCGACGCCGAAGCCACGGCCTACGCGCAGCGCCTTGATGACAGAAATCCCGACAAGCTCCGCGCAGAACTCCGGCGTCTCGTCGCCGTGCAACTGCGCCGCGCCGACTCCGGCCTCCGAGACCGCGCGCGCGATTGCCCCCGGCTCGGTCTCGTTGACGAAGACGCCGACGCGCCCGACCGACTCAGGCAACGCCCCGGCGATTCGTCGCGCCTCACTCGGCGAGATGTAGCGCGGACTCTTCAAGTAGAAGTTAAAGCCCAGCAGGTCAGCGCCGGCCTCGACCGCCGCCAGCGCGTCCTCCGCGTTTGTGATGCCACAGATTTTTACCAGGGCCATGACAACTCAAGCGTCGCCGCCGCGTGTGACCAGCGAACGCAGCGCCTCTTCGGGCCGCTCGGCGCGCATCAACGTCTCGCCGACGAGGAACGCGTTGAAGCCGCACGCGCGCAGGCGCGCGATGTCTGCGGCGTCTCGCAGGCCGCTCTCGCTCACGAGCAGCGAGCCGCACGGCGCGCGCGTGGCAAGCTCGACGGACGTTTCGAGCGAGACCTCGAAGGTGTGCAGGTCTCGGTTGTTGACTCCGACGATTCGCGCGCCCGCTTCCGAAGCGCGGCCCAGCTCCTCAGCCGTGTGGACTTCGACGAGCACGTCCATGCCGAGTTCGTCCTCGGCGAGTGTGAGCAGACGCGCGAGTGTCGCGTCGTCGAGCGCGGCGACGATGAGGAGCAGCGCGTCCGCGCCCGCGGCTGCCGACTCGAAGACCTGATAGTCTTCGAGTATGAAATCTTTCCTCAGAACGGGCAGTCGCACGCTCTCTTTAACTTCGGCCAGGTCGCGGAGCGAGCCGCGGAAGAAGTCTTCTTCGGTCAGCACGGAGACGGCAACCGCGCCGCCGCGCTCGTAAGAGTTGGCCGTTTCGCCCGCCGAAGCCACGCCGCGAATCTCGCCCTTTGACGGCGACGCGCGCTTGAACTCCGCGATGACGTTCACGCGCTCCGCATCCGCGAGTGCCTCGCGCAAGGCGTGCCGCCTCGCGCCCGCCCTCGCCTTCAAAGCCTCGCGGCGCAACTCTTCGAGCGGGCGCAGACGCTTCGCCTCTGCCAGCCGCTCCTTCTTCTTCTCGATAATCTTTGAAAGAAAGTTGCCCGACTCCATTTAGCTTTTGGACGCCTGAACAAGCTGCTCAAGTTTGGCGAGCGCGGCCCCGCCGTCAATGCTCGCCTCGGCGAGGCGCGCGGCCTCGACCAAATCATCCGCGAGGCCGCCGACGTGCAGGGCCGCTGCCGCGTTCGCCACGACGAGCGCGCGCCCGGCGTCGCGGCGAGTGCTGGCGAGTATGTCGCGGATGATGTGCGCGTTCGCTTCGGCGTCGCCGCCGCGCAAAGGTTCGAGCGAGGCGCGCTCAAGGCCGAACTCCTCCGGCCCGACCTCGAAGACTCGGACGCCGCCCGCGGCGACCTCCGCGACCTTCGTCCGGTCGGCGAGCGTCACCTCGTCGAGACCGTCGCGACCGTGGACGACCCACGCGCGCTCCGTGCCGAGTGCGAGGAGCGCGTGCGCGAGCGGCTCGACCAGGGCCTCGTGCCAGACGCCGATGATCTGGCGCGGAGCGCCCGCGGGGTTGGTCAGAGGGCCGAGCAGGTTGAAGGTCGTGTGCACGCCCAACTCGCGCCGCACGCCCGCGACGCGCGCCGAAGCAATGTGGTAGAGCGGGGCGAACATGAAGCAGATGCCGATTTCGTTCAGGCACGCCTCGGAGACTTCGGGCGCGGCGCTGACGTTGACGCCGAGGGCGGCGAGAACGTCGGCGCTCCCCGAACGAGAAGTCGCCGCGCGGCTGCCGTGCTTGGCGACGGGCAGGCCCGCGCCCGCGATGACGAAGGCCGCGGCGGTCGAGACGTTGAAGGTCTTGGCCGCGCTCGAACCCGTGCCCGCAGTGTCTATGAAGCAGCCGTGTCTGCACCTGAGCCGCACGGCGCGCGCGCGCATCGCCGAAGCGAAGCCCGCCAACTCCTCGACGGTCTCGCCCTTCACCGCCAGCGCCACGAGCGCCGCGCCGATCTGCGCGTCCGTCGCGCCATCGAGCAGCGCGTCCAGGAGCGTCGCCGCTTCTTCGCGCCGCAGGTTCTCGCCGCGCATCAGCCGCAGCGTGAACTCGCGCAGAGGCGAACGCGCAGGCTCGTCTCGCCGCGCGGGCGTCGGCAGGAGCCACGATGGGCGTGTCTTGTGTCGCGTCCCGTCGGACATAAAGAGGCTGTCAGCAATCGCCGGTCGGCTTGCAGATTAAAGCTTCAAAAAATTCGCGAGCAGCTTCTTGCCTTCGGTCGTCAGGATTGATTCCGGGTGGAACTGCACGCCCTCGACCTTCATCTTGCGGTGGCGCAGGCCCATGATGATGCCGTCGGGCGTGGTGGCGGAGACTTCGAGGCAGTCGGGCAGGCGTTCGCGCTCGACGACGAGCGAGTGGTAGCGCGCGGCGGCGAAGCGATACTCAAGTCCATCGAAGATGGTCTTGCCGTCGTGGCAGATTTCCGCGGGCTTGCCGTGGACGGGCGCGGGGCCGCGCACGACCCGGCCTCCGAAGATTTGGCCGATGGCCTGGTGGCCGAGGCAGACGCCGAGCAGGGGCACGTGTCCGGCGAGCGAGGCGACGAGTTCGAGCGTGACGCCCGCCTCGTCCGGCGTGCCCGGCCCCGGCGAGACGACGACGCGGTCGGGCCGTATCCGGTCTTCGACCTCCTTGACCGTCACCTCGTCGTTGCGCCGCACCTCGACCTCCGCACCCAGCTCACCGAGGTACTGGACGAGGTTGTAGGTGAACGAATCGTAATTGTCTATCAGCAGAACCTTCTCGCTCATCTTCACAGTCCGTCTTCAATAGTCTGCCTTAACTCCGTCACTTTTTCCTCTTCGCCGCCGCCGCGTCCTGCAAGACCTTCGCCACGTCGGCGCGGCGCGCATCCTTCGCCCACTGGAGCGCGTTCTTGCCGTCCTTGCTCTTCGCTTCGGGGTCGGCCCCATGTTCGAGGAGTTGCCGGACGATGCGCGTGCTGCCCTTCGTCGCCGCGACGATCAGCGGCGTGCCGCCGACGCTGTTCGAGACGTTCGGGTCAGCGCCCCTTTCGAGCAGGTCGGCGACCAGTTCCTCGCGGTCGTAGTACGCGGCCCACGTGAGCGCCGGACCGACGTTCACGTCCGACTCGTTGATGTCGGCCCCCGCGTCGAGCAGCATGTCAACGACCTCTTTCCTGTCCTTCGCGACGGCGTACATGAGCGCGGTCGAGCCGGAAGTGTTCGGGTCGGGGTCGGTGGTCTGCGCGTTCAGGTCGGGCTTGAACTCCATGACCGTCTTCACGGTCTCGACCGAGCCGTTGAGCACCGCGCGCATGAGCGGCGTAAATCCCCTCTTGTCCCGCGCGTTCACGTCCGCGCCGCTCGACAGCAGCGCTCGCGCGGCCTGCGCGTGGTCATAGCGCGAGGCGAGCAGCAGCGGCGTCTCGCCCGCGTCGTTTCTGACTTCCGCGCTCATGCCGGCGATGAGGAAGAGCTTGACGACGACAACTTCGCCGTCCTTCGCGCCGTCGAGGAAGACCTCCGGCTTGTAAGAGTACCCGCGCAGGAACAACTCGCGCCGCGCCGTGTCCGGGCCGATCTCGCCCTCGTCGCCTGTGGAACAGGAGAAGGCCGGAAGCAGGAGCAGGAGGCAGACGGCAGGCAGAACCGATTTTAAGTTCAAAGTCGAGGTTTCAAATCTGAGATTCATAGCCTGGAACTCGCAACTACGACGGCTGCCTCCTGCCGTCTGCTCCTACCACGTTTGTTCCTGCCTCCCGCCCCTGCCGTCTGCCTCCTGCTTTCACAGCCCGCGCTCGGCCAGCTCGACGGCGTTGAAGATCGTGCGCGCCTTGTTGACCGACTCCTCGTACTCGCGTTCGGGGACGGAGTCGGCGACTATCCCGCCCCCGGCCTGGACGCGCGCGCGCGAGTCGCGCAAGGTGACGGTGCGGATGGCGATGCAGGAGTCGAGGTTGTCTGCGTAGTCGGCGTAGAGCACCGCGCCCGCGTAGAGGCCGCGCGCTTCGGGTTCTAGTCCGGCGATGATCTGCATGGCCCGCACCTTCGGCGCGCCCGACACAGTGCCGGCGGGGAAGCACGCGGCCAGCGCGTCGAAGCGGTCGCGGTCGTCGCGCAGGCGCGCGCGCAAGCCCGTCACGAGGTGCTGCACGTGCGAGTAGCGCTCGACGATCATCAACTCGCCCACTTCGACCGAGCCGAAGTCCGCCACCCTTCCGAGGTCGTTGCGACCGAGGTCAACGAGCATCACGTGCTCGGCGACCTCCTTCTCGTCGGCGCGCATCTCCTCGCCGAGCAGCCAGTCCTCGGTCTCGGTCGCGCCGCGCTTGCGCGTGCCCGCGATGGGTCGGTAGTCGAGCCGCTGCCCGCGGCAGCGCACGAGCATTTCGGGCGACGCGCCGACGACCGCCTCGTCGCCGAGTTTGAGGAAGTACATGTAAGGCGAAGGGTTCGACGCGCGCAGCGCACGGTAAATCTGCAAGGGGTCAACTGTGACCTGCTTCTCAAAGCGTTGCGAGAGCACGGCCTGGTAGCAGTCGCCCGCCGCGATGTGCTCCTTGATTCGGACGACCGCCGCCTCGAAGTCGTCCCGTGTCCAGTTCGACTCCCAGCGCGCCTCTCCGTTTTCGACAGCGCGGCTCTCATCAACCTTCAAAGGCTGCCCGACGCCCTCGGACAGCAGGCCCTCGACGCGCGCCGTCTCTTCGACCGCA
>QHXN01000095.1 GCA_003222975.1 Acidobacteriota bacterium
GGCGTGGCCGTGTGCGCGGCGTCGGCCTCGGTGGTCGTGGCGCAGCAGGCGGAGCGGGCGTGGCTGTGGCAGAACCCTCTGCCGCAGGGGAACGCGATTTACGCGGTGCGGTTCGCGGCGGATAAGCACACGGGCTGGGCCGTGGGCGCGGACGGCGTCATCCTGCGCACAGTGGACGGGGGCTTCCGCTGGGAGGAGCAGCACGCGCTGACGAACGCGCCGCTCTACGGACTGTTCGTGCGTGACGCGCGCGTGGCCGTCGCCGTCGGAGCGCGCGGGCAGGCGTTGACGACGGAGAACGGCGGGCGGCGTTGGGTCGTGCGGCAGACCGGGGTGAAGGATCACCTGTTCAGCGTGGCGTTCGCGCCGGACGCTCTGCACGGGTGGGCGGTGGGGAGCTACGGGCAGGTCGTGAAGACGGCGGACGGCGGGCGGACGTGGGCGGCGCAAGTGTCGGGCGTGAGGGCGCATCTCTACTCGGTCTCGTTCGCCGACGCGACCGACGGCGTCGCCGCCGGGGAGAACGGCACGCTCGTCGTCACGCGCGACGGCGGCGCGACGTGGCTCGACCGCTCCGTGAAGTCAGACCTGCCGTTCACCTCAGTCGCCTTCGCGGGGGGCGCGCGCAAGGCCGTCGCAGTGGGCTTAGGCGGCACCATCTACCAGACGGAGGACGGCGGCGAGACCTGGACGAATGTGGAGCCGATTCTGCGCACAGACCTCCTCTCGGTCTTCTTCACGGACGAGCACCACGGCTGGGTGACGGGCGACGAGGGTCAGGTCTTGACCACCGCGAACGGCGGCGAGACCTGGTTCCCGGTGAGCGTCAAGACCAGCCCGCGGCTCGCCGCCGTCTATTTCGTTGACGAGAACACGGGCTGGGCCGCGGGGCGCGACGGGCTGATACTGCGCACCGACGACGGCGGCATCCAGTGGCGTCGCCTGACCGACGGCGGGCGCGACGACCTCGCAGACATCTTCTTCCTCGACGGCGAGCACGGCTGGGCCGTCGGCTCGCGCGGTCGCGTACTCTACACCTCTTCGGGCGGCAAGCGCTGGACGCTGCGCTTCTCAAACACGACGGCGCGCCTGTTCGGCGTCTTCTTCGTTAACGAGGCGGAAGGCTTCGCCGTCGGCGAGAAGGCGACGCTGCTGCGTTCGATGAGCGGCGGGCTGACGTGGGCGCGCGTGAGTGTGGACGCCGAGGACGACTTGTTCGGCGTCTGCTTCTTCGACGCGAAGCGGGGCCTCGCGGTCGGGGCGCGGGGCCGCATCTTAAAGACGGACGACGGCGGCGAGACGTGGAGCCGCCAGGCTTCGGGCACGCAGAACTGGCTCGAAGCCGTGGCCTACGCCGACGAGAAGACGGCGGTCGCCGTCGGCTCGAACGGGACGCTTCTACGCTCGGAGGACGGCGGCGAGACCTGGACGCGCGTCGAACTCCACGCGAAGGAGTGGCTCTACGGCCTGACGTTCGCGGAAGGCGGGCGCGGCTACGTCGTCGGCGAGGGCGGCATCATCCTGCGCACCGACGACGGCGGGAAGACCTGGAAGGATCAGGAGTCGGGCGTCAAGGTCAACCTGTATTCGGTGGCCGCCGCCTCGCGCGACGACGTGTTGGTCGCGGGCGACCAGGGGCGCGTGCTGCAAACCAGAAACGGCGGCGAGGAGTGGGGCGTACAGCCGACCGTCACGAGCGCGGCACTCTTCGGCGCGACCTACCACGGCGGCACCGCCGCGTGGGTCGCGGGTCGTGGCGGCACCATACTCAAGCGCACGGACGCGGTCGCCACCGTGAAAGTCCCCCGCCCAAGGCTTCCGCCCTCGCTGCGCGGCGCGCCGAAGTTGAAGCCGCAGGACGAGACCGAGGCGCTCGCGCCCATCCTCGAAGACGACATCCCGCGCGCCACACCGCCGACGCGGAAGCCGACGCCCAAGCCCTGAAGGGCAAGGCAAAAGGCAAGAGGCAATAATCAAAAGGCAAAAATGAAGGACACGAGCCGCGGTGCTCGGCGTCTTCACTTTTGCCTTTTGAAGTTTGCCTCTTGCCTTCCCGTCAGCCCCTGACGGGATGTTCTTTGGCGTAGGTGTAGGCGAAGTAGGCCGCGATGAGGTGGACGACCCAGCCGAGCGTGCCGGCGGTGCCGATCCAGGAGACGCCCGTCAGCACGAGCCAGATGATGCCCCAGAGGATTTGGCCGTTGTAAATCTGGCCGAGGCCGGGAATCAGGAAGCTGAGAATGCCTGCTATCAGCGGGTCGCGCATCTTTTGAAATCACCTCCGCGGGGCTATACGCCCGCGCCCGCGCGTTTGTTCGGCTGAAGCAACCGAGTCGGCGGTTAAAGCCGTAGAGCCGCGCCGCGAACACATGGCCGTCGTCCGAGCGACTACTGCGGCGCGTTGTCGGTGCGATGCACGTCAACGATCTCGGCGCGGAAGGTCTTCAAGACCTTCTGCACGACCGGGTGCCCTTCGGCGCGCTCGCGCATGCGTCGCTGCTCGCGCCGCGCCTCGTCTTCGGGCGCGACCGCTTCGTCGTCCGACTCGCCCGGCGCTCTGACCGAGACGGAGACGCCGACGCTGCGGCCCAGTACCTCACAGCACACCTCGCGCAGCAGGCGTTGGTTCTCCGGCCTCCTCAAAGTGTCGTACAGGTGCTTCCCCTCCGGCGCGAACTCGACGCGCACATCCTCGCCCTCGAAGACAACGCGACGTGCGCCTTCGACCGCCACGGCGAGCAGCGGCTTGCCGCGCTCTTCGAGCTTCTGCTTGACGCGACCGACCGCGTCGCCCGCCTCTTCATGTTTGCGCGTCGCGTCCTGCGCGACCTCATGCGCGCGTGTGGCTTCAGGCGCGACCGCGGCCCCCGCGCCGCCCGCGGTCGCTTGCGAAGTGACGAGCGCGACCGGCTGGCCGACTCGATCCTCGCCCGTGGGCGGCTGCGTCGGGTCGCCGTCGAGCGCGAACGGTGCGTCGTCCGCGCGCGAGGCCGCGTCGCCCGCAAACGAAGGCGCGCCGCCGGAGAACATCGCGGGCGGCGGGACGAGCTTGAGGCTAGGAGTCGTGCCTGCCGGAGCGCGCCCCGCGCCGTCGCCCTGGGACGCGACGCCCGCGCGCGTCCGCGCGTGAGCGTCCGCCGGAGGAGTCGGACGTGACGACGCCTGCGCGCCCGCGTCGCCACCGCCGTTCGTGTCGCCCGCGTTCGCGGCGAAGCCGTTGAACGGAGGCGCGGCGTTGGAGACCTCCGCGGAGAAGGATGCAGGGCCGCGCCCGCCGCCGACCGCGCTGCCGCGCCGCGGCGGGACTCCGGCTGAAGAGGCGGGCGGCGTCTGCCGGCCCCCTGCGCCCCCGGCGGGCGCGCGCCCCCCGCGCAGAGACTCTTCGAGCGCGTTCAGGCGTTCGATGATCTGTCCGAGCGGCGCGAGCCGTCGCATCTCGACGAGCTTCACCAGGCCGATCTCAAGCTGGTAGCGCGGGTGTGCGCTCTCGCGCAGGCGCGTCTCCGTCTCGGTCAGGCTGTGGAAGAAGCGCACGAGGTCTGACTCGGAGAACTCGCGCGCCTCATTCGTCAACTCGCGCCGCTCCGTGCGGCCCGCGTCGGCGAGCGCCGACGAGTCGCCCGCGACCTTGAAGACGAGCAGGTCGCGCAGGTGCGCGAGCAGGTCGCGGCAGAAGTTGCGCAGGTCGTGGCCGCGCATGACGAGGTCGTCCACGACGGCGAGCGCCTCAGCCGGCTTCTCTTCAGAGACGGCGCGCACGACGCGCGCGAGCATCTCTACGCCCGCGATTCCGAGCGCGGCCTCAACGTCCGCCGTCTCAATCGGCCCTTCGCTGAAACTGATGACCTGGTCGAAGGCCGACTGCGCGTCGCGCATCGAGCCTTCGCCGGCGCGCGCGATCTCACGGAGCGCGTCGTCCGAGACCTTGATCTTCTCCTCGCCTGCGATGTGGCGCAGTCGCTCGGCGATCTTCGCCGCCGCGATGGTGCGGAACTCGAACTGCTGGCTGCGCGAGAGGATGGTTTCGGGAACCTTGTGTGGGTGCGTCGTCGCCATGATGAAGAGGACGCGCGGGGGCGGCTCCTCCAAAGTCTTCAGGAGCGCGTTGAAGGCCGAGCCGGAGAGCATGTGGACTTCGTCAATGATGAAGACCTTGTAGCGGTCGCGCGCAGGCCGCACGCCCACGGTGTTGATGATTGACTCGCGCACGTTGTCAACGCTCGTGTTCGAGGCGGCGTCAATCTCCAGCACGTCAATCGAGCGCCCCTCGGCGATCTCGCGGCAGGAGGCGCAGGCTTCGGGGTCGGTCGTGCGGCAGGGCGTCGGCGTCGGCTTGTCGGCCTTGTGACAGTTGACGGCCTTCGCGAGCAGGCGCGCGGTCGTCGTCTTCCCCACCCCGCGCGCGCCGGAGAAGAGGTAGGCGTGGTGCAGGCGCTCGTGCTCGACGGCGTTTCTGAGCGTCCTCGTGATGTGCTCCTGCCCCGTGACCTCCTCGAAGGTCTGCGGTCTCCACTTGCGTGCGATGACTTGGTAGGTCATGGGAAAGCTGTTAGCGGTTAGCTGTTAGCCGTTAGCTTTTGTCTTCGACGACCCGGCCCGCGTCTTCTCCATCAGCTCGATGCGGTTGCCGAAGGGGTCAAAGAATGAGAATCTTTCGACGCCGGGGAGCGAAGGCTCGTCCTTCGTCCGCACGCCGTTCTGTTCCAGGTAAGCCCTCACGCCCGCGAGTCCCTCGACCTCGAAAGCGGGGTGACGCTTCGACGGGGCCACCGTCTCCTCGACGCCGACGTGGAGCTGGATGTCGGCGACGTTGTACCACATGCCGCCGTTCTTTCTGAGGACTTCCGGCTTCTCGATCTCTTCGAGGCCGAGCAGGCCGCCGTAGAACTCGCGCGCCCGCGCTTCGGCCCCGCGTGGGACGCAGACCTGGACGTGGTCGAGACGTTTGATGTTGAGTTTCATGGCAAAGAAAAAGAGTTGCCGCGGGCGGCCAAGGCTTTCGGAAATCCGCGCTCGCGCTGGATTGTGCTCCAACGCGGCGCGCTTCGGCAAGCCTCGGCCCGCGGCAACTCTCTTCGATGTGGCCAGACTCCGGACTGACCCGCAACACACGCCGCCGCCGCTACCGTTGCTCCGTTCCCGGCCTGGCGGGGTTCGCGGGGCGGGCGTTGTGCGGAGCCCGAAGTCTGATAAGTTTTCAAAAAGCTTTCAGCTTTCAGCTTTCAGCTTAACACAAAACCGGCTGAACGCTGAATGCTGACGGCTGAAAGCTATTCTGGCGGAGAGGGTGGGATTCGAACCCACGGTACGGTTCCCCGTACACAGCATTTCCAGTGCTGCCAGTTCAACCACTCCTGCACCTCTCCTGATTGCGGACGCCAAAGAATAGCCCATCCCGGCAATTCCTGTCACGCCATCGCGCAAAGTCCGAGCGGGGAGAGACGGAGAAACAAAATAGTCAGCGGTCTAGCGTGACACGGCGGCGCGGCGAGCGTCGAAGCCCGCTTAAATTTTCTTAACGACATCGCCGACCCGAACCACTCCGGGCCGAACCACCTTCGCGTTGATGCCGCGCAGATTAAGTCGCCGCCCGACGGGCGAGTTGACGAATTTCATGGCGTCCGGCCCGAAGCGCGCCACAAACTTTTTGCAGCCTGTGTGCGGCTGGGCGGTGACTTCGACCACAGCAGAGCCGAGGGCCAGACGCGTCCCGGCGGGCAAGTTCTCCTCGCTCAAATCCATGTCCAGGAAAAGCTGATCCCCCGCCAGCGGCCAGCGATCTTTACCTTGCGCCACGAGCGCGATCACGCGGGAGTTCATGATGTTGAGCTGCATGTCCGGATGCGGAGAACCATCCGGCGTGCAGGAACTGCCCCGCGTCCTCCAACCGTCGCCGACGAGTCCTTCCGCCACGTCAAGCTCGCCCGCCGCCAGGACTTCACGCTCGTCGAAGACGGGCCGTCGCACAATCAACTCCAACACGCCCTCATCTTTGGGCGACCGGCGTATCTCGCCCAACCCGGCCTCAAGCTCTTTCAACGTCAAATGCTTTACAGGCATCGTCTTTCTCAACGGAGTTCAGCCTTGCTCATCACTCGACCGTGATCGTCGGCTCGACGCGCACGGCGAAGTTCACCGAGTTGGCGATGAAACAAAGTTCGTGCGCCCTCCGGTGTAGTTCCTCCGCCAGGCGCGGGTCGCACCCTTTCTTAATCGTCACAGACGGCTTCAGAATCACCTCGCTGAAGCGCCCGCCGCCGTCCTCCTTCAGCTTCAACGTGCCGGCGGCTTTGTCGGCGTAAGCAATCACGACGACGTGCGCGTCCGCGCAGAGGTGTAAGTACCAGAGCATGTGACACGTCGAGAGCGACGCGACCAACAGTTCTTCGGGATTGTACCGAGACTTATCGCCGCGAAAAGCGGGGTCGGACGAACCCGGAACCGCGGGCTTCCCCTCCGCCGAAATTTCGTGCGATCTCTCGTAAGAGGCGTAGTCAATTGTCCCTTCCCCAGTGTTTCCCGTCCAGGCGACATTCACCTCGAAGGTGTGTGCTTTAGGCATAGCTCTCGACATCGTTTCCAACTCTCTTCAGATTTTATCATTGCGCCGCGAGCGATTTGAGCGGCGCGGCGCGGCAGCGCAGTTCGTCGAAAGATTCATCCTCGACGACGAGCACGTCGTAGTGCCGGGCGATGTCGGGCAATCGCCGCCGACGCTCGACGCTGCCGACCGAAAGCTCTAAGCTCCTCAATCGCCTACGCATTGATAAAACCTTACCTGAAACCTGCACCGCCACAAGTGCCATTTAAGGTCAACGGGCGTGTACCAATTCATCCGCAAAACTTATTGACGCGCCTGCCGAAGTGGTCTCGTTTAATATCTGGAAAGTGGCACTTGAACCGGTTAGGATTCCGTTTAACCTGACCGTTGGATCGCACGAGCGTTCGTGCTGTCTGTAGCTGGATGGGGATTAACAATGGCGGCGCGGATTTCAATTCCTGGGAGCGGGAGCGACGGGAGTTTGCAAATACGAATGGCTACGCCCGAAGACGCCGAGCTGATCGCTTCGGTGCTCCGGGAATCGTTCATCGAGTACAGAGACTCATACACGACTGAGGCTTTCGCCGCCACCACTCCCGCGAGTGAGGAGGTGCGAGGCCGCATGAAAGAAGGCCCCGCGTGGGTCGCCCTGCTCGGCGGCTCGGTCGTCGGCACGGCGGCTGCCGTCGGTCGCGGCGAGGATTTATACATCAGGGGCATGGCTGTTCTGCCGGCGGGGAGGGGGCGAGGAATCGGCGAACTGCTCTTACGGCAGATAGAGGACTATGCGTCGCCGCGCGGTTGCGGGCGCTTGATTCTGAGCACGACCCCATTTCTGCACCGGGCGATCCGGCTCTACGAGCGCTTCGGCTTCCGGCGCAGCGAAGAAGGCCCGCACGATCTTCTGGGGACGCCGCTCTTTACGATGGTGAAAGATTCAGGGCGGGCAGAGCGGGCAAGACCGTAGGCCGGTAGGTACTGGAGGACGCGATGACGACTCAGATAGAAAGGGCGGAGGGGTTCAAGGCGCTGCACGAGCGCGAGGGCGCTTTTGTCATCCCTAACCCCTGGGACGTTGGCTCGGCGCGACTGCTAGCCGGGTTAGGGTTCGAGGCGCTGGCGACGACGAGCGCGGGCTTTGCCAACTCGCTGGGGCGCTTGGACGGACAAGTCACACGGGACGAGGTGTTGGAACATTGCCGCGGCCTCTCAGCGGCGACCGACCTGCCGGTCAGCGCGGATTTGGAGAACTGCTTCGCGGATGACCCGGCGGAGGCCGCCGCGACCATCACGCTGGCAGCACAGGCGGGACTGGTCGGCGGCTCAATCGAGGACTACAGCGGCGACCCCTCGAAGCCCATCTACGATTTCGGGCTGGCCGTCGAGCGCGTGCACGCCGCCGCCGAGGCGGCACGCCTCCTCGATTTTCCTTTCACGCTGACGGCGCGCGCCGAGAACCTGCTCCACGGCAGACACGACCTCGACGACACGATCCGCCGCCTACAGGCGTTCGAGGCGGCGGGCGCGGACGTTCTTTACGCGCCGGGCCTCACGACGCTCGACGAAGTTCGGTCGGTGACCGGCGCGTTAAGTAAGCCGTTGAACGTACTCGCGCCGCTGCTGAAAGGGGTGACGGTCTCGCAACTGGCCGACGCGGGCGCAAAGCGCATCAGCACCGGGGGGGCGCTAGCGCGCGCCGCCATCACGGCCTTGCTGCGCGCGGGCGCGGAGATGCGCGAAGGCGGAAGCTTCGGGTGGACTTCGGACTTGGCATCGAGCGCCGACGTGAAGAAGCTGTTGGGCGCGTGGGTCGCGTGAATGAGGGCGTGAAGTAGAGGATTAACTCGCGCGCCGCCGCGTCTCCCTTCGCTTCATTTCTACGCACGACCGGATCGCGGCGGATAGCTGTGCCGCGCCCTTACGAATCTCTTGTTTGTTGAATGCGGCGTAGCCGAGTTCCAGCCCGCCGCGGGGCTGCTTCCCCGCGTAGAAAATAGACATCGGTCGTGCCTCCACGCCGCGCGCGGCGGCTTCACGCGCGACCTCCCTGTCGTCTAACCCTTCCGGCAACCAGGCGACTAACTGGATTCCGGCGGCTGAAGGTTCTACTTCGAGCAGGCCGCCGCACTCTTTCTTGAGCGCCTCGATGAGAAGCAGTTGGCGCTCCGCGTAGAGCGTGCGCATCCGGCGTATGTGCCGCCCGAAGTGACCCTCCTCGATGAAGTCCGTCAGGATGGCTTGTTCGACCGAAGGCGAATGACGACCGACCATCGCGCGCGCCGAGATGAAGGCGTCAACCAGGGCGGGCGGCGCGACGATGTAGCCCAGCCGCAGCGAAGGAAATAGAAACTTGCTGAAAGTCCCGATATAGACCACGCGCCCGTCATTGTCGAGTCCCTGAAGCGACGCGATGGGCCTGCCTTCGTACCTGTACTCGCTGTCGAAGTCGTCCTCCATCACCCACGCTCCGGCCCGGCTCGCCCACTCCAGCAGGGCGAGGCGGCGCGGCAAACTCATCGTCATCCCCAACGGGAATTGGTGCGAGGGCGTGACGTAGATTAAGCGCGCCTGCGCGTCTAACCCTGCGCCCGCCGCCACGTCGAGTCCTTCCGCGTCAACAGGGACGTGGACGAGGCGCGCGCCGGAAGTGATAAGGGCCGCGCGCGCTCCCGGATAACCCGGCTCTTCCATCCAGGCGGCGTCGCCGGGGTCGAGCAACACGCGCGCGATTAAATCGAAGGCCATCTGCGCGCCGTCAACGACGATGACCTGCTCCGGCTTGCAGCGCACCGCACGCGCCACGCCGAGGTAAGAGGCGATGGCCCGTCGCAGCGGGCCGTGACCCTGCGGCTCGCCGTATCCGAGCAGACTGTTGACGGGTCTGCGCCAGTGCCTCGAAGCCAGCTTCGACCACGTCTCGAACGGGAAAGAGTCCAGGGCGGGCACGCCGGATTGAAACGCGCGGACTCGTTCGGGAGCGCGCGGGACGCTCGTGGCGAACGCGGCGAACACTTTGCCGCGCTCGGACAGCCCAGGCCCCTTGCCGCCCGCGCGTGTACAACTCCGCGCCAGTGTCTTGACGTTGAGGAGGTCTTCGGGAAGGGCGCGCGAGACGTATGTCCCGGAGCCGACTTGGCCCTCCAGATAGCCTTCGGCGAGAAGCTGCTCGAAGGCGTTGACGACCGTGTTGCGGGAGACGTTCAACTCCTTCGCTATCTCGCGCGACGACTGAAGGCGCGTCCCCGGAGCGAGCTGGCCGGTCAGGATTGCCTTGCGCAGCGAGTCGTACAGTTGCCGGTAGAGAGGCGTCTCCGATTCGGCATCCAGTGTGATTAGCCCGTTGGGTATGGAAGAAGAATATTTAGCCATCGCGGGTAGCTCGTCGGGTCGAGAATCCAATCCGAATTGGTACTTCCATTATAGGTGAAAATGGCGCTTGCCCAAAGACCGATTAATGGTAGTTTCGCCTGGGGCGCACGCTTCTTTTAGATAACGCAAAGCCGGCGAGAGGCTTAACGCACATAAACCCGAAGGGACGATTGGTATGACGGATTTCAATCCCACGCCGCGCACGACTCTCAGGCGACTTCCGCAACGCGGGACTTACGAGCGCGAAGTCGTCAACCGTATTCTCGACGAGGGGCTGGTCTGTCACGTCGGCTTCGTGCACGAAGGGCTGCCCGTCGTCATCCCCACTGCCTACGCTCGCGCCGACGACAGGCTCTACCTTCACGGCGCAAAAGCGAGTCGCATGATGAGCGTCTTGCGGGGCGGCGCGCGGGTCTGCGTGACGGTGACGCTGCTTGACGGGCTGGTGCTCGCACGTTCGGCTTCTCATCACTCGATGAACTACAGGTCGGTGGTGATCTTCGGGGCGGTTTCCGCGGTTGAAGACCCTTCGGAGAAGACCGAAGCGCTCAGGCGCTTTACAGAGCACATCATAAAGGGACGCTGGGCGGAGGTGCGCCCACCGTCGAAAGCGGAACTCAATGGGACGACAGTCCTCTCGCTCCTGCTCGAAGAGGCTTCGGCCAAAGTCCGCACGGGGCCGCCCCTCGACGACGAGGAGGACTATCAACTTCCGGTCTGGGCGGGCGTGCTCCGGCTCAAGACCGTCGCCGGAGATTTAGTGGCTGACCCGCGACTGCAAGATGGGAAAGAGCCGCCGGCATACCTGCGCCAATATCGTCGAGACCTTTGAGCGCCTGTTTTTATTCCGGCATCCGTCGGCCCCGTGTTTTGCGACGGCCTCTTCAGTATTGATCCGCGGAATGTGATTGAGGACTCGGCTCGATTGTGGTTCGCGCGCTCAACGGTCGAAGTTGACCGCCACGGTGTTACCGCCGCACACGATGACGCCCACGCGCTCGCCCGCACGCGGCCTGTACCGCCCCGAAGAGAGGGCCGCGAACGCGGCGGCCCCTCCGGGTTCGGAGACGACTCTCAGCACCTTCCACAGCTTTTCCTGCGCCTCCCGGATGGCCTCGTCCGTGACCAGCACGACGCGCTCGACGTAGCTCTGCGCCAGAGGGAACATCAACTCGCCGACGCGGCGCGGCGCGAGCGAGTCGGCGGCGATGCCGCCCGCCTCGGCATCCACGGGCCGCCCCGCCGCGAGCGCCCTGTGAAGAGTCGGCGCAAGCTCCGGCTCGACGCCGACGATCTTAATTCCGCCCTCATACCAGGCGGCTATGCCCCCGATCAGCCCGCCTCCACCCACCGCAACGAGAAGCGTGTCGAGGTCGGGGGCCTGATCCTCAAGCTCCGCGCCTACAGTCCCCTGGCCGAGCAGAGTTTCCGCCTGGTCGTAGGCGTGAACCGCCGCCGCCCCCGACACGGAAATCCATTCCTCGCTCGCGGCCAGCGCGTCGGCGTAGCGCTCGCCCGTCACAACAAGCTCCGCGCCGTACTCGCGCATCCGTTCGAGTTTCGCGGCGGACGCGACGCGCGGGACGAAGACCTTCGCCGCGACGCCGAGCTTCATCGCCGCGAAAGCGACCGCCGCGCCGTGGTTGCCGCCCGAAGCGGCGACGACGCCCGCCGCCGGCAACTCCCGCGTCAGAAGATTGGCGAAGGCCCCGCGCGCCTTGAAAGAGCCGGAATGTTGAAGCGACTCCAGCTTAAAAGTTAAGTCGCCGCGGCTGAGGCCGAAGTCCGCGCCGTCGGCTTCAACCACCGGCGTCCGGCGGACGTGTGGCCGGATGAGACGAGACGCTTCCGCGATTCGTTCTCTGTTGACGGCGCGCTCGGAGATTGACGACATGACTTCCCCGCGTGACGTGGTCGGCAGACGAGCTTCCTGAAAGACGACGAGCTTCTTGAGAGACTCTGATGTTGTCTTGCGTTCACAGCCTAATTACAATCAGGCGATTAGGCAACCGCCCCGTTACGTTTATGAATAGGCGAAGCAGTAAGACAGGCGGGCTAGAGAGACGCGGCCTCGGCTACGACCCGGAGGAGGCCGTGCGTCAACTCGCTTCGGTTGACCCCACGCTCGCCAAGCTGATGGAGGTCGCAGGGCCTTTCCGTTTGGAGGTTCGGCGGATGCACAACCCTTTCGAGGCTCTGGCGCGAAACATCATCTACCAGCAGCTTCACGGGCGCGCCGCCGAGGCGATTCACCGGCGCGTGCTCGCGCTCTTCGACAAGAAAAGGCTTGAGCCGGAGGATGTGCTCGCCGCTTCGGAAGAGAGTCTGCGGGGTGCGGGACTCTCGGCGGCAAAACTCGTGGCGCTGAGAGACCTGGCCGCGAAGACGCTTGACGGGACGGTGCCCACTCTGGCGCGTCTGCGGCGCATGGGAGACGAAGAGATCGTCGAGCAGCTCACGCAGGTGCGCGGCATAGGTCGCTGGACGGTGGAGATGCTCCTCATATTCAGGCTCGGCAGGCCCGACGTGCTCCCCGTGGACGACTACGCCGTGCGCAAAGGTTTCGCCTTGGCTTACGGGATGAAAGAGTCGCCGAAGCCGAAAGAGTTAGCGCGATACGGCGAGCGCTGGCGACCCTTCCGCACCGTGGCGAGCTGGTACATGTGGAGGGTTCACGAACTGCCGCCCGGCGTGCTGCCGCCGAAAAAGAGGCGCAAGCAGAGCTGAAAGCTAATACGAATGAAATTCGGGAGTTTTTACTCTGTCCCCACGAACGTGGGGACTAAAGTTTCTCCCGGAGGATAAATGTGCATGGATTATGAAGTCATCGTATTCCATTTTTAGGAATAACGACGCTGCCCGCCGCCCGCTAGCTGCTTTCAGGAGACCGTTGGCGGCAGAAAGTTCCGAGCTTGGCTGTGACCGAGTAAACTCGGCGCATGGCTTCCCGCTTCATCAACGGTGCTGGCAGACCGCGCCCCTTTTGGCTGCTGATCGCGGCTGCCTCGCTTGTCCCTGCGCTGCTGAGCGCGTTCACCTCATATTTGAATTCGCGGTTTTCCGGGCGGGGCGGTACAGACTGGGGCGGCGTCCTCTTCGCCGGCGTTTTATGGCTCTTCTTTGGCGCGCTGATGCCGCTCGTTTACGTTCTCGCTCGGCGTTTTCCCCTGCGACGTGAACGAATCGTTCGTGCCACCTTAGCGCATCTTGCCGGCGCCCTCGGGATGTGGTTTGGTTGGGTCTCCGCCGGTCTGATCCTGTCGTTATTGCTAATTCGTCGTCCCCCCGAGGTGCCTATTCTCCGTTACTATGCGAGTTTGCTACTTACAAATCTAACTCTGTGCGTGTTCTTGTATTTCGCGGTGCTCGGCTGTATCTACGCCTTCACTTACTATCGCGAGGCACGCGACCGCGAGGCGCAACAGTCGCGACTCGCAGCGCAACTTGCCGAAGCCCGGTTAGGTGCGCTGCGTATGCAGCTCAACCCTCACTTTCTTTTCAACAGCCTCAACGCCATCACAGTCCTCGTGCGTGATCAGAACACGCGCGACGCGGCGCGGATGCTCGAACTGCTGAGTGGGGTCTTGCGTCAGGTATTGCAGAGCGAAAAGCGGCAAGAGGTCACCTTGGATGAGGAACTTCGGTTTATCGAAAAGTACCTGGCGATTGAGCAAGTCCGTTTTTCAGATCGGCTTCAGGTTCGTTGGTCAATCGAGCCTGACGTCCGTGACGCGCTGGTGCCCGAATTCATTCTGCAACCGCTGGTGGAGAATGCTGTTCGTCATGGCGTGTCGAAGCGCAGCGAAGCGGGACTGATCGAAATAACGGGACTGGAGTCGGACGGCAAGCTCGTACTGTGCGTGCGGGATAACGGTCCCGGATATTTTGCTGAATCCGCCATTGGAGTCGGACTCGCTAATACGCGAGCGCGGCTGGAAACGCTGTTCGGCGACGCCGCCAGACTTGACGTGCTCAACGCCGAAGGCGGCGGCACGATTGCGACCGTAAGTTTTCCCGTGAGGAGACAAGCTGTTGAGTAAAATTCGCGCGGTCATCGCCGATGATGAGCCGCTCGCCCGTCGCGGCATCCGCCAACTGCTCGCGCCGCACCCTGATATTGCCATCGTTGCCGAGGCGAGAAATGGACGCGAGACCGTGCGGGCGCTGCGTGAGTTAAAACCAGACCTTCTGTTTCTTGACGTGCAGATGCCTGTGCTGGATGGATTCGGGGTGCTTCGTGAGATCGGGGCCGAGCAAATGCCGCCCGTGATCTTCGTGACGGCGTATGACGAGTTCGCGGTGCGTGCGTTTGACGCGCATGCGCTCGACTATCTGGTCAAGCCGCTGGAAGTGGCGCGGTTCGCCGAGGCGCTCGAACACGCGCGCCAACGTCTGCGGTCGGTCGAAGCTATCGAACTGTCGCGCAAGCTGTCGGCTTTGCTGGCGACGCGTGAAAAGGAGCAGGCCAAGCAACGAATCGTGGTCACAACCTCAACGGGCGATTTAGTGATTGATTCGGACGAGATAGATTGGATCGAGGCGGATGATTATTACGCTGCGGTTCACGCACGCGATGGGCGTTATCTGCTTCGCGAGTCGCTCACGTCGCTGGAACAGCGTCTTGATGGCGTTAAGTTTGTGCGCGCCCATCGCTCTGCCATCGTCAACGTGGATCGGGTGTGCGAAGTGCGCAGAGAAGCTGGTGAAATACTGCTCGTCCTTCGCAATGGAGTTCGCATCCCCGTCAGCCGTCGCCGTCGCACACGTGTGACCAAACTGCTTCGGCGCTAAAAGGATTGACCATTCACTGCTTCTTACCTACCGTCCCCTGACTAATTGTTGTCAAGGCCGCTCCAGCCCATCAGAATTGTGCAGATCAAAAAGGAGACGATATGCGCATCAGTATCATCACGGGCTAGCAAGCCAAGAAAAAACCAAGACGCATCTCCTTCCTCTTTAAGGCATTCAACAGGCCATCTTTGAATCGAGGGCTGCTATGAAGAACAATCAACGACGGTTGTATCCAGTTTCAAAGGTCGTGCTGCTCTTAGTCTTCATCATGATCGCACCAGTCGGCACTATCGCGCAGGTTTGGACGGTGGTCGGTTTCGACGCCAAAGGCGACGCACGCGATCCATCATTGGCTGATGCTGCAACGCTCTCCTTTCGCTACGACAAGGAGCAAGACTTCTTGTGGTTCCGCGTGAGCCTCTATGGTAAGCCGAACGAGCAGGCGTTTGGCGTCAATCTCGTGTTCGATACGGGCGCGGATGAAGCAGCCAAGATGAATTGGTGGGGCGCGAACAAGGCTTTCAAATTCGACAAGCTCGTGACGGCATGGGTAACACGCGGCGCTAACGGCTATGAGGGGACAATCGGTGTTGGCGACGCAACAGGAGCCGAGTCAAAGCAATTTAATAATCTACAGCAGAATAATCTGCAACTCCGGGTTGAAGGCGACTCGATCATCGTCGGTGTGAAGCGCACCGACATAACTGACAAGTTAAAGATGAATGTGATTGCCGCGGTCGGTTCAAATCAGCAGTGGAACGACGATGTGCCCAATGCCGGATCAATCATTATCGATCTCTCAGCAGAAAGGCCAAAACAGGGGCTGCGTGAGATAGACGTGAGCCGCAACAATCTCGAACTCCCCGCGGACTACAAGACTCTTGCAGATGACAAGCCGCCCCTTATCGTAAAGAAGGGACGAGGCAGGCAGGCGCTGATTTTAGTGCCCGGCCTGTATTCTGGGGCAAACTCATTTGCCGGCTTCATCGCTCGGAATCAATCGCGCTATAAATTCTATGTTGTAACGCCGCCGGGAATTAATGGGACGCCTGCACGATCAATGCCTGCTGAACGATCAAGCTTCGGTGAGATGACCTGGACGCGCCGACTCGAACGCGACATCCTTGATCTCATCGCCAGGGAAAAACTGTCCAAGCCTATCATCGTCACCGAACGAGAGCCGGGTTCGCAAGCGGCAATTGAACTTGCCATCGCACACCCTGACAAAATTGGCGGCGTAGTTCTCGCCGCGACTAACCTGACGCAATTCTTCGCCTCGCCGAAAGACCCGACAAGAAAAACGCCAGCGACGCTGCAAGAGCGTGTCAGTTTAGTTGACGAGGGTTGGGGAGCGAAGTGGTTCAGGTACGTCACGCCCGAAACGTGGAACGGTAATGACATGCGGCCGGAGATGTTGAGCGGCGATTCTTCAAGGGGACAGACGGCGTCGCAAGAGATTGAGAATGCCCGGCTGCTGGTGCTTGAAGATCAACCGAAACTGGCGGACGACGCTATCACACTGTTCGTCGAACAGGCGGTCAAGGCGCACTCTGGTGCGCCAGATTGAGATCGCCGTTATAATTGCACCCTCTTTCATTTCAGACGCGGAGACAACGAGGGTATGACAAGCCTAGATGGAAAGGTCGCTCTTGTTACCGGCGCGACTCGCGGAGTAGGCAAAGGTGTTGCTCTTGAACTGGCAGAAAGCGGGGCCATCGTCTATGCGACGGGGCGGAGCATCACCGAAGAAACTTTTGCCGCAAGCGCGCAAATCATTCCGGCCCCTTGCGACCACACTCATGACCGAGAGGTCGAGTCAGCGTTTCACCAAGTGAGCAAAGAGCAGGGCCGTCTGGATATTCTGGTTAATAACGTCTGGGGCGGCTACGAGAACATGATCGAGGACGGTGAGTTTACTTGGACACTGCCCTTCTGGAAGCAACCGCTCTGGCGCTGGGATGCTATGTTTGCGGCTGGTGTGCGCGCGCATTATGTCGCCAGCACGCACGCCGCTCAGATGATGGTCGC
>QHXN01000096.1 GCA_003222975.1 Acidobacteriota bacterium
CCGCATCCATGTGTAACAGGTGTTGCGCACGATGCCGAGCAGCCAGGGGCGACCGTCCATGCCTTGATGAAAGCCGCCGAAGTAACGGAAGGCGCGCAAGACGGCCTCCTGCACCACGTCATCGGCGTCCGTCTCGTCGCGCGTCAGCCAGCGCGCCAGGTTATAGGCGGCGTCCAGGTGCGGTAAGACTGCTTCTTCAAAACTGGCGAGCTTGTTTTGTGCTTGCAATCCTGCCTTCCGCTTTTTCCGACAGCTACTTCCGTACACCAATACTACCCATTCAGCGCCACTTTTATTCCCGTCCTTATGAAATAACTTGCCGGGAATATATGTCACACGAACGCGGTATATAAAGCAAAGCCGTTACGCCAATTTGCGAAGAGCGGGGGAGGAAGATGAAAAGTAGATTAGCTGGAAAATTGCCACTCATCCTGGCGATGAGTCTGCTCGGCCTATTAGCCGCGGCGTGTGATCAAGCTACGAGCGGGTCGGGTTACGGCGGCGAGGGCGCGAACGCGCGAGCCGGTGCGACTCCGGGCGTCGCGCCGAGCGTGGGTGGCAGCGCGGCAGTCAAACCGACTCCACGGGCCGGCGCTACTGCTCCGGCGAGCGCCGAAGCGAATCAAAAAGCGGACAAGAATCAGGTCGTCATCGAAAACTTCTCCTTCAAACCGGCGACGCTGAACGTCAAGGTCGGGGCCAGTGTGACTTGGGTCAACCGCGACGATGTGCCGCACACGGCGAACGACACGGAGAACCGCTTCAAGTCGGGCACGCTGGATACGGACGGGGAGTTCTCTTTCACCTTCAAGTCGCCGGGCACGTACAACTACTTCTGCGCCCTGCACCCGAAGATGACCGGCCAGATCGTCGTGAAGTGAAACGTCAAATTAATCTCGAAGAGGAGGCATGAGCGGATGTCAGATTCAAAGGTGGACAAACAGCGAGTCGAAGGTATCGAGCGGCGCAGGTTCCTCAAGTGCATGGCCTGGGCCGGCGCGGGCGTGGTCTGGGTAATGAACGCGGGCGTGCTCACGTCCTGCAACCTCGTGCCGGGCGGCAAGGGGAGCGGCAAGGGCTTGTTCTCGTTCTTGCAGGTGAGCGACAGTCACATCGGCTTCAACAAGGACCCGAACCACGACGCGACGCAGACCTTCCAGGAGGCGATCAGCCGCATCAACGCGATGGAGGATCAACCCGCATTCCTCATTCACACCGGCGACATCACGCAGCTCTCCAAGCCTGAAGAGTTCGACACGGCGCAACAGGTGCTTAAAGGCGCGAAGGTCAAGCAGGTGTTCTACACGCCGGGCGAGCACGACGTGTTCACGGACGAAGGGAAGAGCTACCTGGAGCGGTTCGGCAAAGGGACCCAAGGGCAAGGCTGGCAGAGTTTCGATTATCAGGGCGTGCACTTCGTCGGGTTAGTCAACGTCTTGAACCTCAAGCAGGGGAGCGGGACGGGCTTGGGCGGCAGCGGCTTCGGCCAGTTGGGACAGGAGCAACTGGGGTGGTTGGAGAAGGATGTCAAAGGACTGTCGAACAGCATGCCCGTCGTCGTCTTCACGCACATCCCTTTGTGGACGATCTACCCGGACTGGGGCTGGGGCACAGACGACGGCGCGCAGGCGCTCTCCCTCCTGAAGAGGTTCGGCTCGGTCACGGTCTTAAACGGCCACATCCACCAGATCATGCAGAAGGTCGAGGGCAACATCACCTTCCACACGGCGCGCTCGACCGCCTTCCCGCAGCCCGCGCCGGGCACCGCGCCCGCGCCCGGCCCCATGAAAGATGTTCCCGCGGAGAAGCTGCGCGGCATGCTCGGCCTGACGAGCGTGAGCCTGGTATCGAACGACGGCCCGCTGGCCGTCTTAGATTCAACGCTGGCTTAGCTCGTTCTACTCTCCCTTGGCGATATTGAATCAAGAATTATTCGGCTCCAGCTACTTTGCACAAACGGTCGCCAATACACTCACTTGCATGGAGGACAGTGTTGGCGTAAAAGGCGTCTCTAAACATCGGCGATGGCATGCTCGCCAGACTGCTCATCATCATGGCCCTGTAGGGTTACCCGGAGACTCCGATTCTTGCCGGAAAGAAATGCGCCCCGCCTTTTTGACAATTATCTATAACTAGAGTATCTTGATATCAAGATACTCTATCTAAACAATGAAGCATGATGACCATAAACAAGGCTGAATCGTTGAGCGGCGGGAGCGGCGTGCACGTCTGGCTGGTGCTGTGGAAGGCGGCGCAGGCGGTCGAGGCATACGCTAAAAGGAGCATCGCTGATTCGGAGTTGTGTGGCAGCGACTTCGCCGTGCTTGAGGCGTTGCTGCATAAGGGTGCGCTGCCCGTCAACGAGATCGGCAGAAAAGTTCTGCTAACGAGCGGTTCGATCACCGTCGCTGTTGATCGGCTCCAAGGTAAAGGACTGGTCGAGCGCCGCGCTCACGCGGACGACCGTCGGGCGAGAATCGTCCACCTGACCAGAGAAGGCAGAAAGCTCATCACGCGCGTCTACGCCGAACATGCCGCCGACATGGAGCGTCTCGCTTCCGAGTTGTCGGCTGCGGAGCGCGCGACGCTCATCCGCCTGCTGAAGAAGATCGGCTTCAAGGCGGCTGCAACGTCGAAACCGGAGGCGGAAGATCACGCCTCGTGAATGGTCGAGGAAGGTTTTATAAGGGGGAGTGAAAGATGGAGGCGACTAAATTATCGAGAGAGGAAAAAGAGAGCTACGCGGCGGGGCGCACGGTGGCTGGCATTGTCAATAGCATCGAGACGCTGGAAGGCGCAGGCTTTCTCGTGCGCCGTCCGTTCCCGAAGGCGTCGTTCTCGGAGTTCGACCCGTTCCTGCTGTTGGACGAGATGGGGCCCATGAACGTCGCCCCCGGTGCAGCTAAAGGCGCGCCGGATCATCCCCATAGGGGATTTGAGACGGTGACGTACATTCTGTCAGGCGAGATGCAGCACAAGGATTCGCAGGGGCACGCGGGCAAGTTAAGCGCGGGTGACGTGCAGTGGATGACCGCGGGCGCGGGCGTCGTCCATTCGGAGATGCCCTCGGCGGAGTTCCAGCGAACGGGTGGCCGCCTGCACGGCTTTCAACTGTGGGTGAACCTGCCGCAACAGAAGAAGATGATGCAGCCGCGCTATCAGGAGATACCATCGGCGAGCATCCCCGTAGCGCGGACTGACGACGGGTTGGTAAGTGTGCGCGTGATCGCGGGCGAATCTCTCGGCGCGCGTGCCGTGATCGAGACGGTGACTCCGATCATGTACTTACACTTCACGCTCCAGCCAGGCGGTCGCGTGTCGCAGCCCGTGCCGCAAGGGTACAACGCCTTCGCCTACGTCGTGGACGGCGAGGGGCTGTTCGGCGCTGAGGGAGAGCGCGCCGGAGACGGGCAGATGGTGATGTTCGTGGCTGATGGCGATGAGGTGATGATAGCGAATCCGGCGGACGCGGGCGCACCGCTCGAAGTATTACTGATTGCTGGTGTGCCGCTCAATGAGCCGGTCGTGCGCTACGGCCCGTTCGTGATGAATACGGAGGCGGAGATTTACCAAGCCGTCGAAGACTATAGGAGCGGGCGCATGGGCGCGATTAACTTCTGAGGATTGGACGAGCTATAGGACGTAGAGCATGTGGAAAAAGACAGCGCGCTTCGGCGTCTTTCAGCTCTACTGCGGTGAGCGGAGGAAAGCTTGGCGATGGCTAAGACGAGCGAGAGTTTGATTTCGGCGGAGTCGCGCGAGCGGCTTCGCGAAGTTAGTAGCGCGTTGCTGCGACTTCACAAGGCACTGCTCGACGACGAGCGCGCACAGTTCGAGCGTGTGCGCGGGCGTATCGAATCGAGCGGCGAGTTTTTGCAACTCGTGCTGCACGACGAGTGGTTCGCTTACTTGCGCCCGCTCTCCGCCCTCGTGGTGCAGATTGACGAGCTGCTCGACGCGGAGGAAGCGACTAAGGAAGAAGCCGACGCGCTCGTCGCCCAAGCGCGTGCGATGCTCAAGCCGTCGGAGACGGGCAGCGAGTTTGAGCGAAGATACTACGCGGCCATCCAGCGCGACCCGGAGGTGATATTCGCGCAGCGCGAAGTGCTGCAACTCTTAAAGGGAGGAATTTATGCTTAGAATTGCCATCATCATCGGAAGCACGCGGCCCGGCCGCAACGGCGAATCGGTCGCCCGTTGGGTTTACGAGATCGCGCAACAGCGCAGCGACGCCGAGTTCGAACTCATCGACATCAAAGACTTCAACCTGCCGCTCCTCGACGAACCCGTACCGCCTTCGCTGGGGCAGTACACGAAGGAGCACACCAAGGCTTGGGCGGCGAAGATAGATTCATTCGACGCTTATGTCTTCGTGACGCCGGAGTACAACCACGGGACATCCGCCGCGCTCAAGAACGCCATTGATTTCCTCTACCAGGAGTGGACGAACAAGGCTGCGGGGTTCGTCGGCTACGGCAGTGCGCTGGGGGCACGCGCCGTAGAGAATCTGCGGCTGGTGATGGGCGAGCTACAGGTCGCCGACGTGCGCGCTCAAGTCGGGCTTTCACTCTTCACGGACTTCGAGAACTTCAGCGTCTTCAGGCCGGCTCCCCAGCAAGAGCAGTCGGTCAACGCCATGTTTGACCAGGTCATCGCCTGGGGCGGCGCATTGAAGACCCTGCGGAAGTAAGTGCTGTTTGTGCTAATGATCTCTCCTGACAGTAACAGCGGCTCTACCAGGCGGACATTTTCCCCGCGCCGCTCCGTTCAGAAATAATAGTGTTGACAATCCGCCCTCTCTTTAGCTATAAGCCTGTCAAGTTAAACGTTTGCGTAAGCGTTTTCTCGCGGCAGTTGGGTGGCATCTCTTTTTTACAGGCGCGGTTGTTTCGCTCAGCCGGCGGGCATGAAAATTTGCCGCGGGCCGGGTGGCGGCTTCGTCTTCGGGCCGGTTTTAATCCGGCGGAGAGGCACGCGTTGATGTCTCTCTCCGGTCGGCTTGGGGGCGCATGATCCAACAGGTGTCAGGTACTTGGTTTCGGTTGAGGGAAGGGGAGTCTATGAGATCGCACAAGCTTTTCGCAGCAGCGCTGCTGGCCTTGCTTCTGGCCCTGGCCGCCGCGCCCGTCCTCGCGCAGAGCGACCGCGGGACGATCACCGGCACGGTCACCGACCCGAACGGGGGCGTCGTCCCCAACGCGAAGGTCACCGCCACGAGCCTCGACACGGGCGAGTTGCGCGAGGTGACCACGAGCGGCGAGGGCAGCTACACGCTGCCGGAGCTGAAGGCTGGGCGGTACAAGATCACCGTCGAGGCCCAGGGGTTCAAGTCGGCCACGGTTGACAACTACAAGGTCTCCGTCCAGGTGACGCACAGCCTCGACTTGAAGCTCGAAGTCGGCACGGTCACGGACGTGGTCACCGTCACGAGCGACCAGACCGCCGCCATCCAGACCGACACGCCCGTGCGCCAGACCAACGTCACTGAGCGGCAGGTCAAAGAGTTGCCGCTGGAGGTCTCGTCCGAGTTCTCCGGGCGCACGCCGCTTTCGTTCATCTTCCTCGACAGCAACGTGACGGCGGCGACGGGGAACGGGACTAATGCCTCGAACTTCAGGGTCAACGGCGGCCAGGGCCTCGGCACGGAGATTCTCATTGACGGGGCCACGACGCGCCGCTCGCAGAACGGCTCGTTCTTCTCCGAGGTCGCGCCGGGGCCGAACGCCTACCAGGAGTTCACCATCTCGACCTCGAACTACTCGGCGGAGTTCGGGCAGTCTTCGGGCGGCGTCGTCAACTTCACGCTGAAGTCGGGCGGCAACCAGTTCCACGGCGAGGTCTATGACCTCTTCCGCAACGAGGCGCTGAACGCCAACGGCTTCGTCAACAATTTGAACGGGCAGAGGCAGGCGCGCGATCACGAGAATGATTACGGCGGCAACATCGGCGGGCCGATCTACCTGCCGCGCTTCGGCGAGGGCGGCAAGTCTTACCGGAGTTTCAAGAACAAGGCGTTCTTCTTCTTCAACATGGAGAGCTACCGCTTCTCGCAGGGCGAGAACGCGCTGATCTCCGTCCCGACGGCGAAGATGAGGACGGGCGACTTCTCGGAGCTTCTCACAGACCCCGACCTCATCCGGCGCAACGGCGGCCCGATCCAGCTCTTCAGCCCGATTGCCGGCTTCGACGCCCGCGGCAACGTCATCCTCGCGCCGCCCGGAACGCGCGTCGCCATCCCCGGCAACCGCATTGACCTCTTCCGCCTGCCCACGGGCCAGTCCATCATTGACCCCGTCGGGCAGAACATCATCGGGTTCTTCCCCGCGCCCAACCGCCCCGGAGTCTTCCACAACTACCAGGCCTCGACGACGACCCCGACGACGATGAACAACCCGACCTTCAAGATAGACGCCGCGCTCTCGGAGAGGCAGCGTCTGAGCTTCAGCTTCGCCTACCGCAACAACACGCGCATCGCGGGCGGCGCGCCGCGCTTCCCCGACCCGTTCATCGCCTTCGGCAGGTGGCAGCAGTTCTTCAAGTCCGACTTCTACCGCGTCCAGGACGACTACACCTTCGGGCCGCGCCTCCTGAATCACTTCAACCTCGGCTTCAACCGCTACGACGTTGCCAACCACAACACGACCGAGGGCTTCAGCTCGCAATCTTTGGGCTTCCCCGCGGGCGCGACGCAGAACAAGGCGTTCCCCGAAATTGACTTCCCCGGCTACGGCGACCCCGCCGACCCGAACGGCAACGTCCGCGCCTACCAAGGCATCGGCTCGACCTTCTTCAGCGACCACCTGCGAGACAACGGCTGGGACATCTCCGACTTCATGACCTACGTGCGCGGGCGGCACACGATGAAGTTCGGCGCGGACGTGCGCCTCCAGCAGTTCAACGTGCAGCAGTTGCTCTCGCCCGGCGGTTGGATCAACTTCCGCGCGCCGCAGACGAGCAACTGCAACTGCGACGCCGAGGGCTTCCCCATCGCCAGCCTGCTCACCGGCGCGACCGAGTTCTCCTTCAACGCGCAGCAGAACTTCAACCCCGCCTGGCGGCAGTTCACGCACTCCTACTTCTTCCAGGACGACATCAAGGTCACGCAGCGCCTGACGGTCAACGCGGGCCTGCGCTACGACCTGCCGGGCCTGCGCACCGAGGCGCACGGGGCCTTCCGCGGCTTCGACCCGACGGTGCCGAACCCCGCGGTGGGAGGCCGCCCCGGCGCCATCGTCACCGCCGGGGGCCTGGGCGGCATCACGGCGCAGTTCAAGACGCTGACCCGCCCCGACCGCACAAACTGGGGGCCGCGCCTCGGCTTCGCCTACTCGCTCAATAACAAGACGGTCGTGCGCGGCGGAGCCGGCCTCTACTACTCGCCGATCATCTACGGCGTCAACGGCTCGAACACGCTCACCGAAGGGACGGTCGGCTTCAACTCGCCCTTCCAGGCCAACTGCAACGGCGCGGGATGCACCGCCAACGAGCGCGCCGACCTCTTCCTGCGCAGTTTCAAACAGGTGGAGCCGGTCAACCCGACGGGGCAGTTCATCGGCAACGACATTGACTTCTTCGACACCAACTTCCGCACGGGCCGAACCTTCCAGTACGGCGTGGACGTGCAGCGCCAACTGCCCTTCAAGTTCGTCGCGACCCTGAGCTACACGGGCCACCGTGCCTCGCGCCTGCGCTCGAACTTCAGCCGCATTAACGCCATCCCGCTCAACGCGCTGCGCCTCGGCGCGCCGCTCCTGAACAAGAACCTCAACGACGTGACGGCAGCCGAGCGCGCCTACGCCGCCAGCGTCGGCGTCACGATCCCGGCCAGCTCCAACGCCGTCTTCCCCGGCTTCAACAACAACGTCGGCCAGGCGCTGAAGCCTTTCCCGCAGTACGGCTTCATCACCGACCAGTTGGAGAGCCAGGGCCGGAGCTGGTACGACGCCGGGACGGCCAAGATCGAGCGCCGCTACTCGAACGGCATCCAGTTCGGCGCGTCCTACACCTTCTCGAAGCTCATCACGGATGCGGCGGAAGACCTCTTCGGCGGGTCGCCCACGGGCAGCCTGATCCAGATACCGGGCGACCGAGGAGACCTGCGCTCCGTCTCGCCCAACAACGCGACGCACGTCTTCGTCGTCAACTACCTCGTCGAGCTTCCCTTCGGCAAGGGCAGGCGTTTTCTCAACGAGGGCGGCTGGACGGACAGGCTCCTCGGCGGCTGGCAGATCAACGGCATCCAGCGCTACCAGTCGGGCCTCCCGCTGGTCATACGCCTGACGCGCCAGGGGTTCTTCAGCGGCAGCGGCCCGACCGGCTTCAACACAGACCTCCGTCCCAACCTGACGGGGCAGCCCATACTGACCAACAACCCCCTGACGGGCAGCCGCGTGCAGCTCTTCAACCCCGGCGCGTTCGCCGCGCCGCCCTGCTACGACTGCGGCGACGTGCCGCCGGAGTTCACTTCCACGGGGGCGATCAACCCGGCCTACGCCGCCTACTACTCGAACCCGAACCGCTTCTTCGGCAACGCGCCGCCGGTCATCGGCAACGCGCGGGTGCTACCGTTCCTGAGCGAGAACATCAGCCTGCTCAAGAAGACGCGTTTGAGCGAGACGACGACGCTGGAGCTTGGGGCCGAGGCCTTCAACATCTTCAACCGCCATCGCTTCAACTTCCCCGGCAGCGACCTGATTGATCCGTTCAACTTCGGGTTCTCAAGCGTCGGCGGGTCGGACGTGTTCGCGCCGCGCGTGATTCAGATACGCGTCCGGTTCACCTACTGATCCGAGAACCCCGCAGGGGGTGAACGGCGCGGGGGAGTTCGGTTAAACTCTTCCCGCGCCGCTCGCTTTATTCTTCCTCCGGCCACTTAACGCGTGGCGGCGCTGCAACCGATGAGACATTCAAAGCCCTCGCGGCTCAGGACGCTTCTGATCGCCTCGGCCCTCGCCGCCTCCGCGCTGCCGTTCACACCGGCGCGCGGGGCCGCCCCGGCCTCCGTGCAGAACAGCGCGCGCGGCGGGCGGGCCGAGGCGCTGGTCGCCGAAGGCGCGGCGGCCCTGGAGCGCGGCGACGCCGCAGCCGCCCGCGACTCGTTCCGCAAGGCGCTCCAGGCCGACCCCGACAACGTTGACGCGCACACGTACCTCGGCGTCCTCGCCGACCGCGAAGGAAACTTGCAGGAGGCCGAGCGACACTTCGCCTCGGCGGCGGCCCTCGCGCCCTTCTCCGCCCCGGCGCGCAACAACTACGGCGCGATCCTCGTCCGCCTGAACCGTCTGCAACTCGCCGCTGCGCAGTTCGAGGCCTCGCTCAAGCTCGACCCCGACCAGCCGAACGCCCTCGTCAACCTCGCGCAGATACGCTTCAACTCCGGCAGGCCGGAAGACCTCCGCGCGTCGCGCGAGCTGTTCGGGCGTGCGATGCGCGTCGCGCCCGACGCCGAAGTCGCGCGCGCCCTCGTCGTCACCGCGCTCCGCCTCGGCGAGAAGGACAAGGCGGCTGCGAGCTACCGCGATTACGCCGCGCTCGTCTCCGCCGTCTCGCCGTCGTCCGTTGCATCGCCGCCTGCGTCTCCCTCTCCGGCTTCGTCTCGTCCCTTCGTCCCCTCTTCGCCGTCGGCCTCCGCCGCGTCGCGCGCCGAACTCGGCGAGGCTTTGCTCGAAGGCGGCCTTGACGAAGAAGCGACCGACGAGTTGGGCGCAGCCGTCTCGCTCGACCCTTCAAACGCGACGGCGGTCATCGCGCTCGGACGCGCTTACCTCAAACGCAAAGACATCCGCGCCGCGGGCCGCACGCTCGAATCGGCTGTCGCGCGCGGCCTCGACCCCGCGCCCGTCTATGCCGCGCTCGCCGACGTGTACGAGGCCGGCGGCTACGTCGAGCACGCCATACCCGCGATGCGACTCGCCATTGCGCGCGACCCGCACAACGAACTCTACCGCCTGCGCTACGGCATGCTCCTCAACGACACGAAAGCGCCCGCCGCCGCCGTCATCCGTTTGAAGGAGGCGCTTTCTGAGTTCCCGAACTCCTCGCGCCTCTGGCTCGCGCTCGGCATCGCCGAGCAGACGGAAGGCAAGAGCGAGGACGCGCAGAGGTCTTTCGAGCGGGCGCTCTCGCTCGACTCGCGCTCCGCGCCCGCGCTCGCCTACCTCGGCTCGGCCTACGCCGAGCGCGGGCAGTACGCCGAGGCCGTCTCCTTCTACGAGCGCGCCGTCGCCGCCGACCCGAACTTGGCCGTCCCCTACTACCTCGCGGCGGACGCGCTCCTCAAGCAGCCCGAAGTTGACGCGCCGCGCGTCGAGAAGTATCTGGCGCGGGCCGTCGCACTCGAACCCGACTTCGCCCCGGCGCACCTGGCGCTGGCGAAGCTCGACGTGCGCGCGGAGCGCTGGCCGGAGGCCGCCGCGGAGTTCGAGCGCGTCATCCGGCTCGACCCGCAGTCGTCGGAGGCGCACTACCAGCTCGCGCGCGTTTACGTGCGACTCAAGAAGACCGGGGAGGCCGAGCGCGAGCTGGCCGCGTTCAAGCAACTGAGCGACGCGCAGAAGGAGAAGCGCGAGACCGACCGGCGCGACCTGCTGCGCCGCCTCGCCAACGTGCGCTTCTGAGCGGCGACCTCCGTTGAACGGCAGGGACACCGACATGAAATCTTTAGCGACCTTCTTCTCTCTATCCGTCTTGCTGCTCGCCGCGGTCGCGCGGCCCGTCGCGCGACAGCAGCCGCAGCAGCCGGGTAACAATCAGCAGTCGGCGAAACAGCCGGCCTTCGACCAGTGGGAGGATGGCTTCCAGGGCGTCGCGCTCGACGAGTCGAAGTGGGAGCGCTTCACCTTCGAGGGCGCGGGCGGCGGCAAGGTCGAGGTTAAAGACGGTGAGGTTCGCATCCGTAGCGGGAACGGCACGCGCGCCGGCATCCGAAGCCGTCAGTCGTTCACTGCCGACAGCTTCAGCGTCGAGGCGAAGGTCGCGCGGGTCGGGCCGCAGGTACTCAACCCCGGCGATAACTCCGCGCCGCTCGGCTTCGCCGCGCTGACGATTCTCTTCGACGGGTCGGGGCGCAACCGCATCGAGTGGATTCTGACGAGCGAGGGCACGTTCGAGGCGTGGTCGGTCGTGGACGGTCGCGGCGAGCGGCTCGACAACCGCAAGCTCGGCACGAAACTGAAGAACCCCGTCCTCGGCATCGTCCGCCGCGGCGACGAGTTCCTCTTCGTCCTCAACGGCCCCGACAGCCCGCCCGAAGCGGCGCAGGTGGGCTTGCGCAAGACGATTAAGAATCTGCCGCGCACCTTCCGCGTCATGCTCTACGGCTTCGGCTCGTCTGAGAACGACTGGGACGCCGTGCGCGTGGTGACGCCGAAGTGAAACGGCGGCGGAGGGGATGACAGGTGATTGACGCCGGCACCGTGCGCGAAGCCTTCCGGGAGTTGTTCGGCGGCGGCGAGCCTCGGCTCTTCCGCGCGCCCGGTCGCGTCAATCTCATCGGCGAGCACACGGACTACAACGGCGGGTTCGTCCTGCCGATGGCGATTGAGCGCGGCACGACCGTCGCCGCCGCGCCGCGCGAAGACCGGAGGGTGCGCGCGCATTCCGTGAACCTCGGAAGCACCGCTGAGTTCGACCTCGACCGTCCCGGACGCCCGCGGCGCGGCGTGTGGTTCGATTATGTGGAGGGCGTGGCGCAGGCACTCGTCAGGCGCGGCGCGCGGCTGCGAGGCGCAGACCTCGTCGTCGAGTCGGACGTGCCGGCGGGGGCGGGCCTGTCTTCGTCGGCGGCGCTCGAAGTCTCGACCGGCATGGCGCTCGCCGCCGTCTCCGGCGCGTCGGTCGAACGCGTGGAGCTGGCGCTCGCCGGGCAGGAGGCCGAGCATACTTATGTCGGGACGATGTGCGGCATCATGGATCAGCTCACGTCGGCCTGCGGGCGCGAGGGGCACGCGCTCCTGATTGACTGCCGCTCGCTGGAGACGACGGCGATCCCGCTCGACACGACGGAGACCGTGGTCGTCGTCTGCGACACGCGCGTCAAGCACGAGTTGGCCTCGTCCGCCTACAACGAGCGCCGCGCCGACTGCGAGCGCGGGGTCGAGCTGCTCCGCCATGTGCTCCCCGCGGTCACGGCCCTGCGCGATGTCAGCGTCGAAGACTTACAGAGGTACGGCGGGTGTCTTCCCGAAATCATCAGGCGCAGGTGTCGCCACGTGGTGACGGAGAACGCGCGCACGCTCCGCGCCGCCGGAGCTTTGCGTGCAGGGTGCATGGAAGAGATGGGGAGGCTGATGTGGCAGTCGCACGAGTCTTTGCGCGACGACTACGAGGTCAGTTGCGCGGAGCTTGACGCGCTGGTCGAGATCGCCGCGGGCGTCGAGGGCGTCGCCGGGGCGCGCATGACCGGCGGCGGCTTCGGCGGCTCGACCGTCAACCTCGTCAGCCGCCGCGCACTCCGGGAGTTCGGGAGCACGATCACGACCGAGTTCACGAAGCTTTTCGGCCACGCGCCCGTCGTTTACGTCTCGGAGGCCGGGGGCGGAGCCAAAGAAGTGATGAATGCGGAATGATGAATGATGAATTAAAAGCAGCCTGCCCCTCTTCATTCATCATTCATCATTCCGCATTCATCGTTTGATTCTATGAGCAGCATCAAGGATGTGGCGCGCGAGGCGGGCGTCTCGACGGCGACCGTCTCGCACGTCGTCAACAAGACGAGGTACGTCTCGGACGAGGTGCGCGCGCGCGTGCTCGCGGCGGTCGAGCGGTGCGGCTACTACCCGAACGCGCACGCGCGCAGCCTCGCCTCAGGCCGGACGCACATCCTCGGCCTCGTCGTCTCCGACATCTCTAACCCGTTCTTCCCGGAACTGGTCAAGTCAATCGAGGCGGCGGCCTTCGAGCGCGGCTACGACCTCGTGCTGTCGAACACGAACTACGACCCGGAGCGCACCTCGCACTACGTCCGCCGCTTCATCGAGCGCAAGCTGACGGGCGTCGTCATCATGACCTCGGAGCTGGACGCGGAGCTGATCGGCGAGCTGGCGCGGCGCGAGGTCTCGGTGGTCTTCCTCGACCTGGGGCAGCCCGGCGTGCACATGAGCAACCTGAGAGTGAACTACGAGGCCGGCATCGAGGAGGCCATCCTCCACCTCGTCTCGCTCGGCCATACCGAAATCTCTTTCATCAGTGGCCCGGCGCACCTGCGCTCGGCGGCCCGCCGCAACGAGTCGTTCCGCAACTCGATGCGCCGCCACCTCTCCGACACGCGGGCCTTGGTCTATCGCGGCGACTTCAAGCTCGAAGGCGGGCGGCGCGCGGCCCGCGAGATTCTGGCCGCGCGCGAGAGGCCGACCGCCGCCGTGGCCGCCAACGACATGATGGAGATTAACATCCCGACTTACCTGGTCGTGCGCGGCTCGACCGCCCCGGCCCGCGCGCCTTTGCGCGATGGCGCTCAGCCGCGCCGCGCCGCTGACGGAAAACAGAGCGCCGACCGGCGGGGCGGCGCGAAGCAACAGCACGCCGGGGCGCGACGCGCGCCCGCACGGAAGGACAGCGACAAGGTGAAATGACGGAAGGTATGCCGAACAACTCTTTCAACAGCCGTGCGGCCTCGGCCCCGGCTTCGCTTTCGCGCGGGGCGATCCTTCTGGCCCTGTGTTTGTGCGTGACGGCCTCGCTCGTCTCCGCGCAGCGGCGCGCGTCGTACACGAACCCGGTCGAGGCGGGCGATTTCCCAGACCCTTCGATCACGCGCACGGGGCAGGACTTCTGGGCGTCGGCGACCACCTCGGAGTGGGGGCCAGAGTTCCCCATCCTGCACTCGCGCGACCTCGTCAACTGGGAGATCGTCGGCGCGGTCTTCCAGCGGCGACCCGCTTGGGCCGTCGGAAGCTTCTGGGCACCTGAGATTTCGCAAGACCGCGGACGCTTCTTCGTCTATTACGTCGGGCGCAAGCAGGGCGGGCCGCTGTGCGTCGCCGTCGCCACGGCGCAGAGTCCGCAGGGGCCTTACACGGATCACGGCCCGCTCGTCTGCCAGGAGGTCGGCTCGATTGACCCGTTCCCCGTGACGGACGAGAACGGACAACGCTACCTGCTCTGGAAGGAGGACGGCAACAGCGTGAGCAAGCCGACTCCAATCTGGGCGCAGCGACTTTCGGCGGACGGCACGCATCTGGTGGGCGAGCGGCGCGAGCTTATTCACAACGACCAAGCGTGGGAGAAGCACCCGACGCTGCCTTACGGCAATCTGGTCGAGGGGCCTTCGGTCGTCCGGCGCGGCGGCTGGTTTTACCTCTTTTATTCGGGCAACTTCTGCTGCGGGCGCGAGTGCGACTACGCGCTCGGCGTCGCGCGCTCGCGCAAGCTCCTGGGGCCTTGGGAGAAGAACCCGAACAACCCCATCCTCGCCGGCAACGATACCTGGAAGTGCCCCGGCCACGGCACGGTCGTCGCCGACGCGCGCGGGCGATACTGGCTTCTTTATCACGCCTACCAGCCGAAGGATTTTGTTTACGTCGGGCGTCAGTCGCTCCTGGATGAAGTCGTGTGGGGCGCGGACGGCTGGCCGACCATCAACCACGGCCACGGGCCGAGCGCGCAAGCGGCCTCGCCCTTCGGCGCGCGCGACATGAAAGCCGAATCTCATTTCTTCGACGACTTCAACACGCCGGAGTTGCGGCCTGGCTGGCAGTGGCCGCAGGCGAACAGGCCCGACTTCACCCCCGGTCGCGGGCGTCTTCTGCTTTCGCCTTCGGGCAAGGCCGCGGGTGACCCGACCGCCGCCGTGCTCGCGCGCACGACCACGCGCGGCGACTACGTAGCGACTGTTGGCCTTGACCCGCGCAGCCTGAAAGGAAACGGGACGGCTGGGCTGTCGGCATACGGAGACTCCGACAACTCGCTCGGCATCGCCGTGCGCAGCGGCGGCATCGTCTTCCTCTGGCGCAAGGAGAAGGACAAGCCGACGCAGCTCACGGATCAAACTGAAGGCGCGGCGCGCGGCCCCGTCATCTACCTCCGCATGACCGTGCGCGAAGGCCACCTCTACCGCTTCGCCTTGAGCGACGACGGTCGCACGTGGAAGGATGTCGGCGTTGAGAAGGACGGCGCGTACCTGCCGCCTTGGGACAGGGGCGTGCGCGTGGCCCTCGTCGCGGGCGAGTCGATTGGTTGGTTCAAGTTCCTGCGAATCGAGCCGTCGCGCTGAGGCACACGAAATGTTGAGCAGGGCATTCGATTACAACACCGGAGAGGTAAACATGAAATCGCTTAACAACGGACGGCGGAGCGCCTTCGCCATTCTGCTCGCGGTCGCGCTGCTCGCGCTCGTCACGGGCGGCTGCCGCAAGAAGGAGGGCGGCGCGTCTGGCGGCGGCGCGGGCGGCGGGAAGATGCGCGTCGGCTTCTCGCAGACTGAGACGGACGGCCCGTGGCGCATCGCCGAGACGAAGAGCATGCAGGATGAGGCCGCCAAGCGCGGCTACGAGATGGTCTTTACGAACGCGCGCGGCGACACGGCCACGCAGGTCTCGAACCTCGAAGACCTCGTCGCGCAGCGCGTGGACGCCATCTTCCTCGCGCCGCGCGAGGCCAAGGGCTACGAGGGGCCTTTGCAGGCGGCGAAGGAGGCGGGCATCCCCGTCTTCCTCATTGACCGCGAGCTTGAAGGGCCGAAGGCCGGCGATGATTACGTCACCTTCATCGGCTCGAACTTCATCGAGGAGGGTAAGCGCGCGGGCGAGTGGCTCGCCAAGCAGACGCAGGGGAAGGCCGGCATCATCGAGCTGCTCGGAACCGCAGGGTCTTCCGTCGCCAACGACCGCCACCAGGGCTTCGCCGACGCCATCAAGTCTTACCCCGACATGAAGATCATCGCCGCGCAGGACGGCAACTTCACGCGCGCGCAGGGGCAGAACGTGATGCAGAACCTGATACAGGCCCACGGCAAGACGATCACCGTCGTTTACGCGCACAACGACGAGATGGCGCTCGGCGCGATACAGGCCCTGAAGGCCGCGGGGATGAACCCCGGCAAGGACGTGATCGTCCTCTCCGTGGACGGGCAGAAGTCCGCGCTCGAAGCGATCAACGCCGGGGAGATGAACGCCACGGTCGAGTGCAACCCGCGCTTCGGCCCCGTCGCCTTCGACACCCTGGAGAAGTTCAAGCGCGGCGAGAGACTGCCGCCCAAGATCATCAACCAGGATCGCTTCTTCGATAAGTCGAACGCCGCGCAGTTCGTCGGCGAGGCGTTTTGAACGTCAGTTCAAAGTTCAAAGTTTAAAGTTCAAAGTTGTCCCTCGACTTCTCGAACTTTGAACTTTGAACTTTAAACCTTGAACTCTTATGAGCAACGAACCGCTCCTCCGCATGGAGGGAATCCGCAAGCTCTTTTCGGGCGTCGTGGCGCTCGACGGCGTTGACGCTGCGGTCGAGCGCGGCGAGGTGCACGCGCTCGTCGGCGAGAACGGCGCGGGCAAGTCAACGCTCATTAAAATAATGACGGGCGCTTACCGGCGCGACGGCGGGCGCGTGCTTTTGGAGGGGCGCGAGGTCAACTTCCGCTCGCCGGAGGACGCGCAAGCCGAGGGCGTGGTCGCCGTCTATCAGGAGGTCAACCTCCTGGCTTACCGCACCGTCGCCGAGAACATCTTCCTCGGTCGCGAGCCGCGCCGCTTCGGACTCATTGACTGGAAGAAAATGAACTCGGACGCGGGCGCGATCTTGAAGAGGCTCGGACTCGACATAGACCCGCGCGCGCCCCTGGGTAGTCTCAACATCGCGCTCCGGCAGATGGTCGCAATCGCGCGCGGCGTCTCGTTCGGCGCGAAGGTCGTCGTCCTAGACGAGCCGACCAGCTCGCTCACCGAGCACGAGGTCTCCATCCTCTACGACGTGATCCGGCGGCTGAAGGCCGAGGGCGTCGGCGTCGTCTATATCAGCCACCGCTTCGACGAACTGTACACGATCTGTGACCGCGTGACGGTGCTGCGCGACGGCAAGTTCGTCGCCACGCGCCCGCTCGCGGGGCTGGAGAAGATTGACCTCGTCTGCCTCATGCTCGGCAAGCGGCGCGAGGAGTTGCAGCGCCAGGGCGCGACCGCGTTCGGCGAGCACCACGCCGCGGCGGAGAAGAAGGAGACCGCGCCGCTCATGCGCGCCGAAAATCTCACGCGCGGGCGCAAGCTCGACCACGTGACGGTCGAGGCGGGCCGCGGCGAGATCGTCGGCATGGCGGGCCTGCTCGGCTCTGGCCGCACGGAGACGGCGCGCGCCATCTTCGGCGCGGACGCCGTTGACGAAGGCAGGGTCTATCTCGAAAGCAAGCCTTTGAACCTTCACTCGCCCGGCGACGCGATTGACGCGGGCCTCGCCTTCCTCACCGAAGACCGCAAGGCCGAAGGCATCATCCCCGAACTCTCTGTGCGCGAGAACCTGACGCTGGCGGCCTTGCCTGAGATGAGCAAGATGGGCGTCGTCTCGCGCGCGCGGCAGAACGAGGTGGTCGAGAGCTACATGCGCCGGCTCGGCATCAAGGCTTCGAGCGCGGAGCAGAAGATCAGGGAGCTTTCGGGCGGCAACCAGCAGAAGGTTCTGCTCGCGCGCTGGCTCTGCAAGCACCCGAAGTTCCTCATCCTCGACGAGCCGACGCGCGGCATAGACATCGGCGCGAAGGGCGAAATCCAATCGCTCATCAACGAGCTGGCCGCCTCCGGCCTGGGCGTCCTGATGATCTCCTCGGAGCTTGAGGAGCTGGTCGAAGGAAGCTCGCGCGTCGTCGTCATGCGCGACGGGCGCTGCGTGGCTGAGCTTCGCGGCGCGGAGATTTCGCAGGACAAGATCATCCGCGCGATGGCCGAGGGCAGCGCCGCGGGCGAGCCGGGGGCGGCGGGCGCGAGCATTTAGCGGGGCGCAACCCGCGAGAGGCCGAGCGAAAAAGTTCGGAGGGCTGTAGAGCAAATGTCTAACGCGGCGGCGGCGGGCGGGGCGGGCGGAGTGGGGCGCGGGCGCATCGCGGACTACGCGCCGACCTACGGCGCGCTCGCGGCGCTCGTGCTCCTCCTCGTCGCAAATTCGATCTTCACGCCGAATTTTTTCGACGTGAACAACTTCCGCAACATCCTCTTGCAAGTCGCGCCGACGGTGCTCGTCGCCGTCGGCATGACGCTGGTGATCGCGACGGGCGGCATTGACCTCTCGGTCGGTTCCGTGATGGCGATTGCCTCGGCGGTCGCCGCCACGCAGCTCGACCTCGGCGCTGGGATAGCGATTCTGCTCGCACTCACCGCCGCCACCGGCGCGGGCGCGTTCAACGGCGTGCTCATCTCAGGTTTTCGCATCCAGCCGATCATCGTCACGCTGGCGCTTCTGATTTCGGGACGCGGCGTGGCACAGGTTCTAAGCCGCGGCGGGCAACTCATCCCTTTCAGCAACCCCTCTTTTGAATTCCTGGGCAAGGGCGTCGTCGCAGGTGTTCCGGTGCAGGTGTTCGTGATGGCTTTGGTCGTCGCGGTCGCAGTCTTCCTGATGCGCGCGACGGCCTTCGGGCGCTACGTCGTCGCCGTCGGAGGCAACGAGGCGGCGTCGCGTCTCGCAGGCGTCAAGGTTCACCGGACGAAGATCACGGTTTACGCTCTGAGCGGCCTGCTCGCCGGACTCGCCGGGCTGATTGAGACGGCGCGGCTCGGCGCGAGCGACGCGCAGAAGGTCGGACTCAACATCGAGCTGGACGCCATCGCCGCGACCGTTGTGGGCGGGACGCCTTTGACGGGCGGGCGCGCGACCGTTCTGGGCACGCTCGTCGGCGCGCTCATCATGCAGGTCATCACCACCGGCTTCGTGATGAACGGCATCTCCTACTCGTGGTCGCTCGTCATCAAGGCGGCCATCATCATCGTCGCCGTGTACATCCAGAGGCCGAAGGTCGCTTGAAGCAATAAACGTCATTTATTTCGCCCCTCCGGGGCTTTGAAAATTAACCGTCGGGCCGACCAGGGGCGCTGCCCCCGGCTTTTATATGACGCCCCTCCGGGGCTGAAGGCGAGTGCCGCGGGACGAGTCCGAGTGCTTCAACACACTAAGCCATTCATGTCGCGCGGGACGAGGCTTGTTGTCTTTATAGCCTTTCTGTCCTGTTTTTACTTGCCCGCGTCGGCCCGGCAGGCGACTTACCACAACCCGGTCGTCGCGGGCGACTACCCAGACCCTTCGGTCACGCGCGCCGGTGAAGACTACTGGGCGGCGACGACGACGGGCGACTGGGCACCGCACTTCGCGCTGCTGCGCTCGCGCGACCTTGTGAACTGGCAGAAGGTCGGCTACGTGTTTCAGACCAAACCCGCCTGGGCGAAGGGCGACTTCTGGGCACCGGAGATCATGAGTGACCGCGGGCGCTTCTTCGTCTTCTACGTCGCGCGTCGCGACGAGGGGCCGAAAAAGAAGGGAACGTTGTGCGTGGCCGTCGCCACTGCCGCCGCACCCGAAGGGCCTTACGCGGATCGCGGCCCGCTCGTCTGCCAGATTCCCGAACGCGGCGGCGTCGGCTCGATTGACCCGGCCTTCGTCCGCGACGAGCGCGGCGACCCCTTCCTCGTCTGGAAGGCCGACGGCAACGACGCACGCCCGATGGAGCCGACCTCGATCTACGCCCAACAGCTTTCGGAAGACGGCACGCATCTCGTGGGCAAGAGAAAGGAAATATTGCGCAACGACGCGCCCTGGGAGGGAAGCGTCACCGAAGGCTCTTTCATCCTCCGGCGCGGCGATTGGTTCTATCACTTCTATTCGGGGAACGCCTGCTGCGGTCGCGCCTGCAACTACGCCCTCGGCGTCGCGCGCTCGCGCCGCTTGCTCGGCCCGTGGGAGAAGTACGCAAGGAACCCCATCATCGCCGCCAACCGCGACTGGCAGTGTCCCGGCCACGGCAGCATCGTCGAGACGGCGGAAGGGCGCGACTTCCTGCTCTATCATTCGTACCGGCAGCGCCGCGACGCCTTCAGCGTCGGGCGCGAGGCCGTGCTCGACGAAGTGAAGTGGGGCGCGGACGGTTGGCCCGTCGTTGACGAGGGGCGCGGGCCGAGCAGTGTCGCGCCCGCGCCCCTCGGAGTCGCTGGCCGCGCAACGGAGTCGGAGTTCTTCGACGGCTTCACCGATGCGCGCCTCAGTGCGGAATGGCAGTGGCCGATGACGAACGAACAGTCGGCGCGCGTCGAGGTCGCGGGCGGCGGCCACCTCGTCATCGAACCGTCGAACACACCCGGCGACGAGTTCACAGGGGCCGTCGTCGCGCGGCGGACGACCTCCGGCGATTACGCAGCGACGACCCTACTGGACGCGCGCGCCGTGACGCCGAACGCGCGCGCGGGCCTCGCGGCCTACGGCTGGCGCGACGCGTCAACCGGCGTCGCCTTCGGCGGGGGCAAGGTTTCGGTCTGGCGGCGTGAGGGCAAGGACGAGCGAGTGGTGGCGAGCGCCGACGCGCCCAGGTCGGAAGCGGTTTACCTGCGCATGACGGCGGAGGGCGGCGAGCGCTACCGCTTCGCCTTCAGCGCAAACGGGCGCGACTGGAAGGAGCTGGGCGGCGCGGTCGAAGGCGGCTACATCGAGGGCGCGCGCGTCGCCCTCACCGCGGGCGGCGGCCCGGCGCGTTTCGACTGGGTGAAGATCACGCCAATTAAATGATGAATGCGGAATGATGAATGATGAATGACAGGCGATAAGCGCCTTCTTATTCATCATTCATCATTCCGCATTCATCATTCCGAAGGGGGCTTGTGATGAGTCAGGCCGGGATGACGGTCGAGTCTGGTTCGGTGCGCGGGAGGGTGATGCGCGCGAGGGTGACTTCATTCCTCCAGAGGCAGGGGGCGTTGGTGGCGCTCATCCTGGTCGCGGTCTTCGCCGCCGCCCGGTACGAGCGCTTCCTGACGGAAGAGAACCTGACGAACGTGCTCAGGCAGAACAGCATGCTTGGGCTTGTGGCGCTCGGCATGACGTTCGTCATCCTGACGGGCGGGATTGATCTGTCGGTCGGGTCGCTCGTCGCCGTGGCGGGAGTCGTCGCGGCTGGGCTAGCGGGCCGGGGGCTTTTGGTCGCGCTCGTCGCGGGCGTCGGCGTCGCGACGGCGCTCGGACTCGTCAACGGCGCGGTCATCGCGAAGGCGCGCATCCAGCCCTTCATCGTGACGCTGGCGATGATGATCGCGGCGCGCGGCCTCGCGCTCGTCTATACGCAGGAGAAGACCGTGAGCGTGCCCGTCGCGGCGCAAGCCTTCCGCGAGTTGGGGCGCGGCAAAGTTGACGCGGGGCCGCTCTCGATTCCGTACCCGGTGCTGGTACTGCTCGCCGCCTACGCCGCCGCCTGGCTGGTGCTCAACTACACGCGCTTCGGGCGGCACACCTACTCGCTCGGCGACAGCGAGGAGGCGGCGCACCTGATGGGCTTAAACGTCGGGCGCGTGACGCTGGGCGTCTATACTCTGAGCGGCGCGCTCGCGGGGCTAGCCGGGGTGTTGCTCGCCTCGCGTTTGGGAACGGGGCAGCCCGTCGCCGCCGTCGGCTGGGAGCTGGACGCCATCGCGGCGGTCGTGGTCGGCGGGACACTCCTGACGGGCGGGCAGGGCGGCGTCGGCTCAACCCTCGTCGGCCTGCTGCTGCTGGCGCTCATCTTCAATATCTTCAACCTCGAAGGCTGGATCAGCCCCTGGTGGCAGCTCGTCCTGCGCGGCGTCATCCTGCTCGCCGTCGTCATCGTGCAGAACCGCCTGAGCAAACGATGAACGCGGAATGATGAATGATGAATTGAAAGCAGGTGTCGGGTTTTAGGTGCTGGGTGATGGAATGTTTTTCCTAACACCTAAGACCTGACATCCGGCATCCATTCATCATTCCGCATTCATCACTCATCACTTCGAGTTATGGGTCGTTACAGTCAGTCAGAGATAGAATCGTTCGTGCGAGGGGTGCTCGAAGACGGCTTCTGCGTCCTGCCGGGGCACTTTCCGCGCGAGAAGATGGAGGCGTGGGATGAGGCTTTCGCGCCGCTGCTCGCGGGGCACATCGAGCGCGAGGGGAGTTTGCAGAACCGCGGCCTGGCGCGCTTCTACGTGACGCTGCCGTTCGTCGCGCCGTTCGCAGACCCCGACGTGTACGAGGACGACGACGTGCTCGCGGTCGTACACGGGTTGATCGGCGAGGACGCGCAACTGCACCAGCTCGCGACCGACACGCCGCTCCTCGGCTCCGAGTATCAGGATGTGCACCGCGATGCGCCGCCGCTCTTTCCAGAGACGGGGCGTGAGACGCCGCCCTTCCAGCTCGCCGTCAACTTCCCGCTCGTTGACGTGACTGAGGAGCGCGGCCCTTTCGAGATAACGAAGGGCACGCACATGATTTCCAGGGAGGAAGGGATGCGTCTGATCGAGTCGGGCGAGGTCAGGCTCGAACCGCTTTTGATGAAGGCCGGCGACGTGATGATACGCGACGTGAGGGGCCTCCACCGCGGCACGCCGAACCGCACCGAGACCCCGCGCCCGATGGTCGTCCTCGGCTACAGCCGCCGCTGGCTCCTCCGCCCCGAAGTCTCGATCCGTATCCCCCGCGCCGCCCTCGGAGGACTCTCCGAGCGCGCGCGCTTCCTGCTGCGCTTCAACCCCGTCGTTGACTCGCCGGACGAAGAAGGCGCGGAGGTCTATCAGTCGTTCGCCTACTGAGAATAAATTTATCGAGGAGGAATTCGGCGTGCGAGTTCTGGTCACGGGCGGGGCGGGCTACATCGGCAGCGTCGTCGCAGAGGAGTTAGTCAGAGACGGCCACGAGGTGACCGTTTACGACAGCCTGTACAAGGGTCATCGCGGCGCGGTCGTCGAGGGCGCGGAGTTCGTCGAGGGCGACCTGGCGGACGGCGAACTCCTGCGCGCGACGTTGCGCGAGCGCTCGACGGAGGCCGTCATACACTTGGCCGCGGACTCGCTCGTCGGCGAGTCGGTCGAGAACCCGGCGAAGTATTATCGCAACAACGTCACGGCGGGACTCGCGCTGCTCGACGCGATGCGCGACACGAGCGCGCGCCGCCTCGTCTTCTCTTCGACCGCCGCCGTTTACGGCGAGCCTGAGAAGCAGCCCGTCGAGGAGTCAGACCCGACGCGCCCGACGAACCCCTACGGCGAGACGAAGCTTGCCTTCGAGCGCGCGCTTCAGTGGTACGAACAAGCCTACGCCATCCGCCACGCCTCCCTCCGCTACTTCAACGCGGCGGGCGCGACGCGCGCGTGCGGCGAAGACCACGACCCCGAAACTCACCTCATCCCTGTAGTGCTTCAAGCCGCCGCCGGGCGGCGCGCGCACGTCGAAGTTTACGGCACGGACTACCCGACGCGCGACGGCACGTGCGTGCGCGACTACATACACGTCGTTGATCTGGCGCGCGCGCACGTCCTCGCCCTCTCGATACTCGGCGAGCGCAGCGCGATTTATAACCTGGGGTGCGGCGGCGACGGCTACACCGTGAACGAAGTCGTCGAGACGGCGCGCGAGGTGACGGGGCGCGATATACAGGTGCAGACGGGCGCGCGGCGCGCGGGAGACCCGGCGGTGCTCGTCGCCAGCTCCGAAAAGATCAGGCGCGAACTCGGCTGGTCGCCGCGGCTTCAAGACTTGCGCGCCATCATCTCGTCGGCGTGGGAGTGGATGCAGGAACACCCCGAAGGGTACAGGGATTAAGACGACGGTAATAGCGAATGGACGCCGCGGGGGAGGTTGGCACTCTTCTTGGCCGCGACCGTTCCGCCGCCGGGCAGCCGGAGAAATGAATCCATGAACGAGAGAAGAGAAGCGGCATCGAGGTTTGCGCGTCGGCCTCTACGTCTGGCCGTGCTGTGCGGCGCGCTCTTGCTGCTGGCCGTTTCGTCGGGACGCGCGCAGACAGTAGAGCTAGTACGCGGCTGGCAGTTCCTCCCCGACAGGGAGGGGACGCTCAAGGCGTCCAACCTCGGTGCCGCGCGCGGCTGGCGCGACGCGCGCGTCGGTGTGTCCTGGAACGCGCAGTTCGCAGACCTGCGCGACTACATGGGCGTCGCGTGGTATCGCATGACGTTCGACCGACCCGACCTGCGCGACGGGCGACGCGCCGTCTTGCGCTTCGGCGCGTGCGACTACTTCGCGGAGGTCTTCGTCAACGGCAAACCCGTCGGCACGCACGAGGGCGGCTACACGCCCTTCGCCTTCGACGTGACCGAGCACTTGCGTGCGGGCGCAAACGAACTCTCGGTGCGTGTCACAGACCCACCCGTGGACGAGAAGGAAAATCGTGCGCGCTTCCCCGAAATGCTCTACGACGAAATCCCGCACGGCAAGCAGGACTGGTACGTCCAGACCGGCGGCCTCTGGCAACCCGTGTGGCTTGAGGTTCGCCCACGCTTCTACATCGAGCGTGTTCACGTGACGCCGAGCCTGAGCGGTGATTTCCAGATAGACGTTGACATGGCCGGGCGCACGCCAACCGATGAAGAAGTAAACAAGTCTCCGATTCCCGTTCTCCTTTTGAAAGTGGTTGTGCGTGAGCCGAGCGGACTGATTGTGTATCAGGAGAGCAAGCGCGCTAACGTGGCAACCGACCACACATTCAAGGGACACATTAATTCGCCGAAGCTATGGAGTTTAGCTGACCCGAAATTGTATGCAGTTGAAGTCTCAATCGGCGGCGTCGTTACAGATGCGAAAAATGATCGCTTCGGCTTCCGCTCCTTCGAGGCGCGCGACGGGAAGTTTTATTTGAACGGCGAGCCGTTCTATATGCGCGCGGCGCTCGATCAGGACTTCTACCCCGACACGATCTACACGCCGCCGTCGAAGGAGTACGTGCGTGAGCAGATGTTGAAGGGCAAGCGTCTGGGCCTGAACCTTCTGCGCTGCCACATCAAGGTCTGCACGCCCGAATACCTCGAAGCGGCGGACGAAGTAGGGATGCTCGTCTGGTACGAGATTCCTTCCTGGAACTCCGGCCACCACTTCTCCGAGAAGGCCGCCGAGCGCGGCGAGCAGACTTTTCAAGAGATGGTCGCGCGTGACTGGAACCATCCGTCAATCGTCGTCCAGTCGGTCGTCAACGAGGGTTGGGGCGTTGACCTCGCGCACAATGAGGAGACGCGCCGCTGGCTGCGCGCCGCCTTCGACCGCGCGAAAGCTTTGACCGCGCCGCTCGCGCGCCTCGTCGTTGACAACTCAGCGTGCTGCGACAACTTCCACCTCAGGACCGACATCACCGACAACCACCGCTACAACACCATCCCCGACGAGTACCAGCCCTTCGACAGTTGGGTCGCCGGCTTCGCCTCGCGCCCGAAGTGGAACTTCAGCCCCTTCGGCGATGCCGACGAGACGGGGCGCGAGCCGCTCGTCGTCTCCGAGTTCGGCAACTGGGGTCTGCCGCGGCTGCCGAAAGATTTGCCGTGGTGGTTCGAGCGCGGTTTTGGCGAGCGCCCCATCACGCGCCCGGCGGGCCTGTTCGAACGCTTCAAGGAGTTCAAGTTCGGCACGCTCTTCCGCGACTACGACGCGTTGGCCGAGGCGACCGAGTGGCACCAGTTTGTCTCGCTCAAGCACGAGATCGAGGAGATTCGCCGCCACGATTCTATTCAGGGCTACGTCATCACGGAGTTCACGGACATCAACTGGGAGGCCAACGGGCTGATGAGCATGTGGCGCGAGCCGAAGGCTTACGCCGCCGAGCTTGCGAAGATTCAGCAGGACGATGTGTTGCTAGTGCGCACCGACAGAAACAACTACACGAGCGGCGAGCCTGTCCAGCTAGAAGTTTTGCTCTCGCACTACAGCACGCGCGACCTGCGTGGCGCAAAGTTATCGTTACGCACCGGCCCCGGACTACCCATTGCCCAACTAACTATCACACAGCAAGTCACGCAGGGGAGCGTCACGCGACTGCTGAGCCGTTCACTGCCTACGGTGCGGGCCATTAACACAAGACCGTGGCACGAGCGGTTCATGGTTGATTTGCTCGACCGCAGGAACGCGTTTGTCGCGGAGAATTACGCCGAAGTCTTCGTCTATCCCAAGCCCACGCCCGCGACACAGACGGCAATCATCTTCCACGACCCGAAGCAACTGCTCAAGCTCAGGCCGGAGCAATTGAAGGCCGCGGGCTACACGGTCTTGAATGAGAAAGCCGACACCGCGACACTCAACCGCCCGACCCTCTTAATCGCCTCAAGCCTCGACGGTGGAGTTGAGAGCCACTTGCGCGCAGGCGGGCGCGTCCTCCTGCTCGCCGACTCGAAGGAGGCTCTGCCCGCAGGCTCTTCGCTCAAAGTCACGCCGCGCGCCGGCTCAGACCTCGACGGCAACTGGATTTCAAACTTCAACTGGGTGCGGACGGACGCGCCGTCGCCTTTCGGCAGCGTCGCGTTCACGAAGATTTTGGGCTTCGAGTCGGAGCGCGTCGTGCCGCGCTTCGTGATCGAGGGAGTCAAAGGTGAGAATTACGACGACGTGCTTTCGGGCATCACTTACGGCTGGCTCAACAGCAACGAGGCGCTCGCCGTGCAGGCGCGCGCCGGACGGGGCCGCCTGCTTGCGACGACCTTCCGCTTCGACGACTACGGGCGCGACCCTTACGCGACGCGACTGCTCGACGCGCTCGTCGCCTACGCGACGGGGCCGTCCATCGCGCCCCGCCTCGACTATTAACCGAAGCGCCGCCGCGAACTCGCGGGCTTCGGCAGTCGTCTCAAGTCAGGGCGGCGGTCAATCAAATTACTTGCCCCAGACGCCGATGCGCTTCTGCACGAGTTTTTCGACTTCGAGGGGCACGCCCTCGGCCCTCGCCTGACGAATGAACTCGCCGTCAATCTTGAAAATCCGCATCTTGACGAGGTCTTCGACCGAAAGATTCGTCAACCCTTCGCCGCGGGCTTCGTTGATGAATTCCGGCGTGACTTTGAAAATCCGCATCTTGACGAGGCTCTCGAATGGCTCTTTATCGAAACCCATCCGAGCCACTTCACTGACGAAGCCGGCGTCTATTTTGAAGATGCGCGCTTTGACGAGTTCTTCCATGCCGAGGTTCGGAAAACCGCTCGCCTTCATCTCGCGCATGAACTTCGAGTCAACTTTGAAAATCGCCGCCTTGAAAAGGTCTTCCACGTCGAGCTTGCCGAAGTCCGCCGAGAGCAGGTCGTCCGCCAAAGCCGTCGTGACGTTCAACGTCGTGGCCGCGAAGAGTCTATTTTCAGAATCGCGCCCGTCATCCGACGCGAAAGAATTTTTTTCGAAGTCGAAGCCCCGGCTCTTCATGGCCGAAACAAAACTCTGACTTCCCGTGAAGCGGAAAGTGCCGGAGCCTTCGCCGTTTTGAAAAACCCCTTCGCAGTCAATCCTCCCGGCTTCGCGCACGAGGCTGAATTTTACCGCGCCGCCGCTGCGTGCCTGCTCGCGGCTCAGGCCCTGCAAATCGTCGTAAGCGTAGGTTGAACCCATCTGACTCCTGCCGCCCCGTTCGGTGCGGCGCTCGAAAGACAGGTGGATTTTGTCGGGATTGAGATCGGCAGTGGCCTTCCACTCGCCCGTCAGCATGCTTTGTGCGACGACGGCGTTGGAGCCGGCGACCAGAACGATGAAGGCCAAACCGAGGGCGGAGCGCATTAAAGTTTGGGCGCTTATTGCCATGAAAGCATCTCCTCGAACCGGATTTCCGACCGCTTTACAAACGGGAAACACCGCGGAGCGGAGATTCATGGCAGAAAATTTTGATTCGACCGGCGCGCTCGTAAAAACCCCGTTCGCGCCTACGGGCTGACATTGGGAGGAGGGTTGATGACGACGGGCTGATTACTGTTGTCGTTGCCGGAGAAGATGATGACGAGCAGCGCGACGACGCCTCCGAGGGCGAGGAATATGCCCGCCTTCTTCTTCCCGTTCAAGTTGTTCGAGGCGCTCGGCGCGTCCTGCCCCTCCGCGTACCGCTCGCCCGCCGCGACCGTTACGTCCTTGCCCTTGAGGCGCAGACGCACCTCGCCCGCCTGAGTCTCCACGGTCGTGCGCCCCTCTTCGTACCGCAACGTGAAGACCGCCGGCCCGCCGGACTCGGCCACGGCGGAGCCGTCGCCGGTCGCGAAGGAGGCGGCCACCCCCGCGGGCTTCGAGATGCGCACGCCGCCCGCGCCGAGCGAGCCTGACACACACTTTTCGCCGAAGTTGATTACGAGTGAAGACTGCGGCAGCAACTCCGCCCGGCCCGACGGGCCGAGGTCGAGGACTGCGCGCGAGCCTTCGTCGGTGCTGACTTCGCCGCCGGAGAAGAGGGACGTGCCGCTCACGGCGTCCGACCCGTCGAGCAGCACGCGCCCGGACGTGAAGAGGTCGCCCGTGGGCCTGAGTCCTTTCGCGTCGGGCGCGGCGGCGGCCAGAGAAGAGACGTGCCCGACTGCCGCCGCGAGGCAGAGGGCGAGACACCTGCGCACACTGATCGGCATTTAAAGATACCTCCTGAGCGGGCGTCGGTAGAACGCATTCCGATCCTGTCGGAAGACCACGCCGGGCGAAAGCGAGCACATTCGTTACTCCGTACATGTGCTCGTTCTCCCCGGTGAAGCTCTTTCTATAGAGACGCCCGCCGGAGGCGTAAACCCACGCCGCAGGGCGGACATTTTTCTGACGGTGAGACTGATTCCGCGCGTCAGGAGTTGACTATCAGCACGGAGCAGGGCAAACGCTCGACCAGCGCCGCCGTGCTCTGGCCGACGAACAGCCTCTCGCCGGTCGCGGGCCGCGCCTTGATGCCCAGCACTACGAGGTTATGTCTCCCCCTCCTCACCTGGCGCAGAATCGCCCTCTCCTGGCTGCGCCGCGACACGACCAGCGACTCGACCTTCACGCCCTCCCTCCCGCCGAGCGCGCTGATCTCTTCCAACAGGGCCTCCCCGTTCTCGGCGCGCGCGCGCGGCTGGTGACGCAGCAGCGTTGACTCGTCGGGCGGGCGCGAGACGTGCAGCGCCGTCACGCCGCACTTGCAGGCCTTGGCGATGGCGACTGCCACCTCCGCGCCGCGGCGCGAGTAGTCCGTGCCGGTGACGGGGACGAGTATGCGGAGCGACCCTTCGCGCGGCCCGCGCGGGTGGTTGCCGCGCGCGACGGCGACCGCCGTCACCCCCTCGAACCCTTGCAGGATTTTCGCGACCTGCGGGCTGAACGTGCCCGCCGCCCCGTCCTCCAGCGCGTGCCCGACGCCGAGGAAGAGCATGTCGAACCCTTTCTTCGCTTCCTTGAGGATGACCTGCTCCGGCTCCTCCGAAGCCTTCTGCTGCGTCAGCAGGTCGGAGGCGGACGACGCGGCCCCCGAAGATTCTCCCTCGACCTGCCGCGCGGCGAACTCGGCAGAAGCCTTGACGATCTCGCCCGTGTCGTCGTTATCGAACAGTCCCCGGCGCTCGTGCCCTTCGGGGCCGAGCTGGACGACGGTCGCCAGCACTTTGCGCGTCCCGACGAAGTAGCCTGCCAGGGTCGAGGCCAGCTCGCCGTTCCCGCTCTTGTCCGCGCCGATCAGGAGTCGCTCGACGGCGTGACCTCGGTCGAGCCGCGCGCGTTCATGCCGAGGGCGAGGGCCGTTGACTCCTTGCTGCCCAGCCCGCCGAGACGCCCGCCGACGTAGCAGCCGACGATCTTGCCGAAGCTCGCGATGAGGATGAGTCCGAGCGCCAGTTCCAGAAAGTAGGCGCTCTTCAGCACGGACAGGTCAATCGAGAGTCCGGCCACGGCGAAGAAGACGGGCATGAAGAGGGCGACGATGAGGCCGCGCAACTGCTCCTCGATGTGCGCGGTCAGGATCGGCGACTGCCCGACGAGGATGCCGACGACGAACGCGCCGAGCACTGTGTGCACGCCGATGTAGTCGGTGACGAGCGCGGCGGCGCACATCAGGACGAGGATGGCCGTGATGACGGCGAACTCGATTGTCAGGTGGTCGTTCGTCCACCGGATGATGTAGGCCACGCCCCTGCGTCCGAGCGTGAAGCTGAAGACGAGAAAGGCGGCGGTGCCGAGCGCGCTCAGGCCGACGCCCGACAGGTTGACGGTGCCCTGCCCGGCGATGCCCCCGATGATGGCGATGATGATCCAGCCGATGGTGTCGTCGAGGATGGCCGAGGCGAGGATGATCTGCCCGATGTTGCGGCGCAGGAACCCGACCTCCATGATGACCATCGCCACGATCTTCACCGACGAGATCGAGAGCGCCGTCGCCAAAAAGAGCGTCGTCGCCAGGCGCTTCGCCGGGTCGGGCAGCATCGCCGCGGGCAGGTACTCGCCCAACAGGAAGCCGCAGGTGAACGGGAGGATGATCCCCGAAAGCGAGGTGAAGATGGCCGTCCGCTTCATCCGGCTGACGAGCGCGAGGTCGGTCTCCATCCCCGTGAGGAGCAGCAGCATCAGGACGCCGAACTGCGAGACGGCGTCAATCATCTTCTTCTGTTCGGGAGCGTCCGGGAAGATGGCGTGCTGGAGCGAGGGCGAGAGCGCGCCGAGGACGGAAGGGCCGAGGAGGACGCCCGCGATCAGTTGGCCCATGACGGCGGGCTGCCCCGCGCGCCGCATCAACTCGCCGAGGAGCCTGCCGACGAAAAGCATCAGCGCGATCTCGGCGATGAAGACGGTGACGGCGTGCTCGCTCGCGCCGCCGCCCGCGGCCAGGAGGAGGAAGTTGTGTGCGGTGCCCGCGAGGCTTTGCATGTCGAACTCAGTCAGTCACGCCGGAGCGGCATTCCGCGAAGACGCCGCCCGAAGAATGCCATCAGGGGCAGTTCATTCAGCTCGCCCCCTTATGCTATTTAAACAAGTGCTATCGGCGCGTCGGGCTGAATGCAAATTACAATAGCAGTCTCGTTAATTGCAATTCAGACGGTCTGACCGACGTTGTGCCGAATGATTCGGCATACAATTTCGGGAAGAGCCGAAAGCTTAGGACTGTATTATCAGAACATCCGACCTCCTGTGGATGAGTAGCGCGGCGATGCGGTGCGGCACTCGCCGCTTCTTTTTTCAGTACCCCGCTTAATTTTGAATCAGCGCCCGCCGTCGCCCCATCCCTCGCGTCGGACGCGTCCCTCACAAAGCTTTTGTCGTCGCCCGTGCTGCTGACTTCCAGTTCCCGGCCTGGGTCTCCCGCAATTCCGGTGAATTAGATTTGACAACCCGCTCCGCCCCGACGTAGATTCTGCCCCGCGTCGCAGGGTAAAAAGCACATACTAAACTTCTACGGGTGTTAGTGTGGCGCGTCGAACGTCTCTGATAACTCATCCGACCGGACTCGCGTGAAGGCCGTCTTTGCGTGATTGTTCGCCATCGTAGCGGGGCGGCCCCGCGCGCGCGGGCGAATCCCCGCGCCCGTCTCACCGGGCCGGGAGGATCAAACTTTTCGGGAGGTCAAACACACTCATGTCTGCAAAGAGATTGTCCAACATCTCTGTCAAGAGATTGTCCCACGTCCTGCTCCTCGTCCTGGCTTTCACGACGGCATACCTGGCGCAGACCGCGCGCCACCCGCTCAGACTCGACGACGTGGCCCGCCTGCGCGAAGTGCGCGACCCGCAGGTCTCGCCCGAAGGGCAGTGGGTGGCTTACGTCGTCGCGACCGTTGACACGAAAGAGGACAAGACCAACTCGCACATCTGGATGGTCGGCTACGACGGCCAACACGACCGCCAGATAACCTTCAGCCAGGACAGCGAAACGTCGCCGCGCTGGAGTCCCGACGGAAAGTATCTCTCCTTCACTTCGTCCCGCCCCGGCAAGGCCAGGGGCAGCCAGGTGTGGCTGCTCGACCGCAGCGGCGGTGAGGCGATGCAGCTCACCGAGTTGAAAGGCCGCTTGCAGGGTTACGAATGGTCGCCGGACTCGAAGCGCCTGGCGCTCGTCGTCGGCGACCCCGACCCGGAGGCCGACGCCACCCCCAGCCCCACGCCGCAGGGCGGCGGCAGCGCCCCGGCCACGCCCAGAGCGCCCAAGCCGATTGTGATTGATCGCTACCATTACAAGCAGGACGTGCAAGGCTACCTCCTCTCCGGTCGCCACACATACATCTACCTCTACGACATCGCGACGCAGAAGCTGGAGCGTCTGACCACGGGCAAGTGGGACGAGTCCTCGCCCTCCTGGTCGCCCGACGGCAGCCGCGTCGCGTTCATGAGCAACCACTCCGACGACCCCGACCGCGACCCCATCGCGCAGCTCTTCGTCGCCGAGGCGAAGCCGGGCGCGACTGAAAAGCTTCTGACGCAGCCGACCGACCGCGCCGGGCGCTCGCGCCCCGAATGGAGTCCCGACGGAAAGTGGATCGCATTCATCGAGGGCGACGAGAGGAAATACAGCGCTTACAACATGGAGCACCTGTCGCTCGTGCCCTCGGACGGCGGCAGCGCCCCCGCGCGTGTCAAAGGCGTGGAGGAGCTGGATCGCGGCGTCTCGTCGCCGTACTTCGGTGCGGACGGGAAATCAATCAGCTTCCTCGTAGCCGACGACCGCTCGGTCTATCCGGCGCGCGTGAGCCTCTCCGGCGGCGTCGTCGAGCGACTGCTTCCGCCGCCCGTCGTCGTGTCCAGTTGGGCGAACGCCAAAGGGCGCGTCGCCGCGCTTTCGGGCAGCGACACGCAGCCGACGGAAGTCTATGCGCTCGACGACGGCTCCGCGCGCCGGCTCACGCACCAGAACGACCCGCTCATGGCCGAGCTTGAGGTCGCGCCCACGGAAGAAGTCAGCTTCAAGAGCAAAGACGGCACGGAGGTTCACGGCCTTCTGACCAAGCCCGTCGGCTACGTCGCCGGAACGCGTGTCCCGCTGCTGCTCCGCATCCACGGCGGCCCCAACGGACAGGATCAGCACTCCTTCAGCGTCGAGCGGCAGTGGTTCGCCGCGAACGGCTACGCGGTGCTGACGGTGAACTACCGCGGCAGCGCCGGGCGCGGCCAGAAATACTCGCGCGCCATCTTCGCCGACTGGGGCCATTACGAAGTCGAAGACCTGGAGGCCGGCGTGGATCACGTCATCCAGATGGGCGTCGCCGACCCGGAGCGTCTGGGAGTCGGCGGCTGGAGCTACGGCGCGATTCTGACCGACTACATGATCGCCACCGACCCGCGCTTCAAAGCCGCGACGAGCGGCGCGGGCACGGCCTTCACCGTCGCCTTCTACGGCACGGATCAGTACATCACTCAGTACGATTACGAGATCGGCCCGCCCTGGAACCCGAAGGCGTGGGAGACCTACCAGAAAATCTCCTACCCCTTCCTTCACGCCGACCGCATCAAGACGCCGACGCTGTTCTTAGGCGGCGAGCGCGACTTCAACGTGCCCGTGCAGGGCAGTCAGCAGATGTACCAGGCTTTGCGGAGCCTCGGCGTTGACACGCAACTCGTGATCTACCCCAACGAGTTTCACGGCATCCAACGTCCGAGCTACATCCGCGACCGCTACGAACGCTACGTGGCCTGGTACGACAAGTACGTGAAGAAGGCCACACCGGCGGCAACCACGACCGCGACGCGCTAGTGTTTATCAACATCTCGACGAGGTGGCCGCCCCGTCGGGTTCGTTAGCAACCTCAACTCGTCCCAAAATATCTCCTGCGACACGACCCCCTCGGCGGTTCTGTTTCAAGAACTCCCTCCCGTGCCTGAAATTACGAGGCGGCAGGGAAGGGGTGCAACTTTTTAGAACCGTGCGCGTGGGTTCGAGCGCGCGGGCGGCGTCTTAGTTTGTGAGAGCGATGTTAGAGCCTTCGGAATTCCAACGCGCCGAGGAGCGGCACGAGGACGTGTTCCTCGCGCGCTACGGCTCCTTGCGCGCGTGGGCGCTGCGGCTGACCGGGGGCGACGACGCGCGGGCCGAAGACCTCGTCCACGACGTGTTCGTCCAGTTCACTCTTACCCGCCCCGGCCTCGCGCGGGTGCAGAACATAGACGGCTACCTCTACACGATGCTGCGCAACCTCCACGTGTCGCAAATGAGGCGTGAACGCCGGCGGCAAAGCCCACGCCTCGCGGTCGTCGAATACGACTCGGTCGAGGTCGCGTTGCGGGCCGCCGACCCGCGCGCGTGCGTCCGCGTGCAGGACGACCTGCGCCAGGTGTGCCGCTACGCCTGCCTGCGCAAGGAGACCTCGAAGGCCGGCAGCGTGCTCATCCTGCGCTTCATGCACGGCTACTACCCGAGCGAGATCGCGCGCGTGATGTGCTCCTCGCGCGAGGCCGTCGAAGAGAGGTTGCGCGTCGCCCGCGACGAAGCCAGGCAGTTCCTCAAAGACCCGGCCAGCCTGCGCTTCATCGCGGGGAAGAAGTCGCCGGGGCCTTCGCCCGCGACGAACGCATCCGCGCAGTCGCCGGAGGAACTGCTCCGCGACCTGCGCCGCGCCGTCTTCGATTCGCGATGCGGCGTCTGCCTGACGGAAGAACGACTCGCGCGCCTCTACCGCGACGGCGGGCGGGGGCCGGACTGCGCGACGCTGGCGCACGCCGTGAGTTGCCCGCGTTGCATGGACGAGGTCAACCGGATTCAAGGGCTGCCGCCACTCTCCGAACGCTACCCGACCGACTCGCTCGGGGCCGAGCCGCGCCGGAAAGGTCGCGACGGCGACGACGGCAGCGACGGCCCCGGCCCCGCCGACGGCGACGGCGGCGCGACGGGGGGCGCGTCCGAGGAAGAGGCCCGCAGGTGCAGGCGGCGCGCGCGCGAAGTGTTCGAGCACCGCCCGCGTGAGTTGTGCGTCTCGGTCAACGGTCGCCCGTTGGCCGCGCAGAAGGTCGCCGCCGCGCTCAACGAGCAGAAGCTCAACGTCGGCCACGGCGAGGAGATCAACTTCGTCGAGGTCTTCAGCGAGCAGGACGTGAGGCTCATGTACCTCGACCCCGCTTCGTGGCCTGCCGACGACGAAGGCGTGTACGCGTTGAGAGTGGAGTTGAGCGACCGGCGCACGCTCGAAGCGCGACTCACCTACGCCGACTCCGCGCCCACGGTTCAGGTCATCTACCGCGACCCGCTCATGACCGCCAGGCCTGCCGCAGAACTCGACCCGTTCGAGGAGAGGGCGACGACGCAAGCGGCGTCGGACGGCGTCGAACGCCACGAGGCGTCGAACCGTCTTGGCGGCCTCGCGCGCGCGGCGTGGCGTCGGCTCTTAAAGTTGTTAGGGCGATTCGCGAATCCCTTCTCTGTTCTCAAGCCGGGCGCGTTGGCCGCCGCTCTGTCGGTGCTCGTCATCGCCGCGCTGCTCTTCACAAGGTTGTACGCGCCGCCGGTCTCTGCCGCCGCGCTGCTGCGGCGCGCGGCGGCGGCGGAAGAGTGGTTCGCCTCCGCGAGTCCCGGCCTCGTGCTTCACCGCACGGTCTTCGTTGAGGAGTTGAAGGCGGACGGGCGGAGCGTCGCCTCACGCCGCCGCGTCGAGGTGTGGCAGGGGGCGAGCGGCATCAGGCTACGGCGTCTCTACGACGAGCAGGGCAGGCTGGTCGCGGGCGAGTGGGCGAAGTCTGACGGCACGGCGACCGTTTTCCGGCGAGGCGCGACGCCCGCCGAGACCGGCGCGGCCACGGTCGGCTCGTTGCTCGAAGCGGGCGAAGCCTGGCGCATCGAGCCTTCGGCCAAAAGCTTTTCCGCGCTCGGCGCGGCAGGCAGTGGGCTGAAGGTGGAAGAAGGACTCGGAACTTACGTCGTCGGCTACGAGGCCGCGCCCGCGTCCGAAGGCGTGCTGCGTGCGGCGCTCTGGCTGAACAAGGCCGACCTCCACGCCTTCAGGATGACGCTCGACGTGCGGCGCGGCGGCGCGGCGATTGAGTACCGATTCATCGAAGGCGGCTTCGAGAAACGGCGGGCGGAGGATGTGCCGCCGGGCGTCTATCAACTCGAACCCGAACTGCTCGACGCGCCAGCGGGGCCAGGCGCGGGGAACGAATCGAGAATGCAGGGCGACGCGCGCTCTCACCCCTCGGCCAGCGCCGCGCAGCCGCCGGCAGTCGCTTCCGCGGAACTGGAAGTCGAGGTGGCATACCTACTCAATCAGATCAAGGCGAATCTCGGCGAGCAGGTCAGCGTGGGGCGGACGACAGGAGGCGCTCTGCGCGTCGAGGCCCTCGTCGAGTCCGAGGAGCGCAAAGAAGCGATTCTTCGCGCCCTCGGCCCAGTTCTCAACAACCCCGCGGTCGTCGTTGAAGTGGACACGGTAGCCGAGGCGTTGGAGAGGCGGCGGGAGGCGGAGGCCGCCCCGCCGAAAGTGACCGAGCGCGAGGTCAGCGTGCGCGCGGGCCGCTTCCCTGCGGATGCCGAGCTGCGCGCACACTTCGCGGCGCGACTTGCCGACACAGGTCGCGTGGACGATGAGATCAAGCAGTTCGCCGCGCGCGCCATGAGCCACTCGCGCCAGGCTCTGCTTCAAGCCTCGGCGCTCAAACGCTTGGCCGACAGGTTCACGCCTGCCGAATCGCGCTCGCTCGGCGCGGACGCGCGCGCCAAGTGGCTCTCGATGATCCGCGAGCACGCCGAAGCCTACCGGCGCGAGGTCGAGGCGCTGAATACACAACTCGGCACGGTCTTCCACGCTGGCGGGCAGGAAGCTCCTGCCGAGGCCATGGGCGATGAGAACGTCGCGCAGGCCGCCGAGCGTCTGCTCCGTTTGAGCTACGAGCGGGACGGCGCGGTGCGCTCCGCCTTCACCGTCTCGGAGGAAGGCGGGGCGGCGTCGGCCATCAAGTCGCCGCAGTTCTGGCAGAAGCTCGCCGCGTCCGAGAGGCTCGCGTCGGCGATTCAGCAGGCTTACGAGCGCTGAGTCGCCGCGCGATGAAGAAAAGTAATACCGAGTTGCGATGAAAGGAGGGTTCAGAGTTCAAGCTTTAGCTTGCTCCCTCCTTCGAGAATAACAAGCTCAAGCCTGAACTCTGAACCCCCACCCTCTTTGCTGCTCGGTATAAGATGCGCGGTCGCCGCCGGCGTCGCGCTCTCGCAGGGGGTTGTCGTCATCGAACCTGGGAATCAGAATAAGGAGGAAACATTCATGCGCATGCTTCATCTCACGGCATACGTTTTCGCACTGGCGCTTCTAATCTGCGGCGCTCAGCGCGCGCAGGCGCAGGGCGTCGAACATGGGTGGGAGATGGGCGGCCAGTTCTCGGCCTTTAGTGTTACGAACGGGCGAGCGAATGTGACGACTGTCGTGCCGTGCATAGCGCCCTGCGCACTCACGACCACAACTACGACCACGGAGGGTCGCGCGACCGATCCGGGCTTCGGCGCGCGCGTCGGCTACAACGTCTCGCGCTACTTCGCGGTCGAAGCCGAAACGAACTTCTTCCCGCGAGAGCGCGGCCTGAGCGACAACGGCTTCAACGGCGGGCGCAAGACGCAAGGTCTGTTCGGCGTGAAGGTCGGGCGGCGCTACGACAAGTTCGGCGTCTTCGCCAAGGCCCGCCCCGGCTTCGTCCGCTTCAGTCAGGGCGACTTTACCTCGAACGGCAACGCCTGCATCTTGAGCTTCCCCCAGCCCATCGGCTGCTTCGCGCCGAAGGGCCGCACCGACTTCGCGTTCGACGCGGGCGGCGTCCTGGAGCTTTACCCGTCGGCGCACGCCTTCGTCCGCTTCGACGCGGGCGACACCGTTCTCCGTTCGGGCGATCACCTCGCTCCCGTCACCGTCCCGAACCGCGGCACGTTCGCCGTCGGCGTCGGGAGTAACACCACGCACAACTTCCAGGGCAGCGTCGGCGTCGGCTTCAGATTCTGAAAGACTGCGACCTTCGGCGGCGAGCGATGACGACTCACGCGAAAAAATGGGGTGCGGACGTGCGGCTCGCTTTCGCGCTGGCGGCCCTCCTCTTCGCGGCTGCGGCCTGGGCTGGCGTGCCTGCCGCGCGCGCACAGTCGCCCGCGGCCACGCTCGGCGGGACGGTGCTCGACGAGCAAGGGGCCGTCGTGCCCGCGGTCGAGATCACGGTCTTGAACCTGAGCACCGCCGTGCAGAGGCACGCGGCGACGGACGGCGCGGGCGCGTTCGTCGTCCCGCTGCTGCCGCCGGGCCGCTACACTCTGACGGCGCAGCGCGATGGCTTCGCCACGCTCGAAGTCAGAGAGATCGTCCTCAAAGTCGGCGACCGCCAGGCGCTCCGCATTCGCCTCCGCGTGGGCGAGGTCGGCGAGTACGTGACGGTCTTCGACGCCGTGTCGTCGGGCGTCGAGCAGTCGGCCTCGGCCTCGGTCTCGACAGTCGTCAATCGCCAGTTCGTCGAGAACTTGCCCCTGAACGGTCGGAGCTTCCAGTCGCTGTTTGAACTGACGCCCGGCGCGGTGCTCACACGCGCCAGCTTCAACGAGCAGGGGCAGTTCAGCGTCAACGGCCAGCGCGCCAACGCCAACTACTTCACCGTGGACGGCGTCTCGGCCAACGTCGGCGTGAGCGCCGGCGCGTCGCCGGGGCAGGCGGCGGCAGGCGGCCTGCCGGCGTTGACCGTGCTCGGCGGGGCCAACAATCTCGTCTCGCTCGACGCGCTCGAAGAGTTCAGGCTGCTCACCTCGTCCTACGCCCCGGAGTTCGGGCGCACGCCCGGCGCGCAGGTCGCCGTCGCCACGCGTTCGGGCACGAACGAGCTGCACGGCTCCGCCTTCGAGTACTTCCGCAACGACGCGCTCGACGCCAACGACTGGTTCGCCAACAGCCGCGGCCTCAGCCGCCCGGCCATCCGCCAGAACGACTTCGGCGCGACACTCGGCGGCCCCGTCGCGCGCAACCGCGCCTTCTTCTTCCTCTCCTATGAGGGCATGCGCCTGCGCCAGCCGCAGGTCGCGCTCACAGAGGTGCCTTCCGCCGCGTCGAGGGCCAGCGCGCCCGCGCAGGTGCGCCCACTCCTCAACGCCTTCCCCGTGCCGAACGGCGCTGACCTAGGCGACGGCTTCGCCGAGTTCGCCGCGAGCTACTCCGACCCTTCGAGGTTCGACGCCGCGAGTGCCCGCCTGGACTACGTCGCGACCGACAACCTCACGCTCTTCGCGCGCCTCAACCGCGCGCCCTCGCGCACCTCGCAGCGCGGCGGCGTCAACTCCCCCGTCACGGGCGGCCAGAGCCTGAACACCGTCAGCCGCACGGCGCTCGACACCGAGACGCTGACCGCCGGCGCGACCGCGGCGCTGACCCCACGCGTCACGGGCGACCTGCGCTTCAACCGGAGCCGCGCGCGCGGCGAGACGGCGCTCGCGCTCGACGACTTCGGCGGGGCCGCGGTGCCCGACGCGGCGCTCTTGTTCCCGCCCTTCGCGCGGCCCGACACTTCGGGCTTCCAGGTCTTGCTCAGCGGCGGTCTCAACTCCGGCTTCGGCGTGGGCAAGAGCGTCAACAACCTTCAGCGGCAGCTCAACCTCGTCGGCAACCTGTCGGTCGTCGCGGGCGCGCACGAGCTGAAGTTCGGACTCGACTACCGACGCCTCTCGCCCATCTACGGCCCGCTCAGCTACGCCCAGTCGGTCGTCTTCGGCGACTCGGAGGCGAACGGGGTCGTCGCCGCCGTCCAGACGGGCCGCGCCTTCCAAGTCCGTGTCAACGCCGACGCCGGGCCGCGCCTGCCCGTCTTCACCAACCTCTCGGCCTACGCGCAGGACGCCGCACGCGTCACGCCGCGCCTGACCGTCGTCTATGGCCTGCGCTGGGAACTCAACCCGCCGCCCTCGGAAAGTAGCGGCAACTACCCCGCCGCGCTCACGGGGCTGACGGGCGGCGGCGACTCCGTCCTCAGCGGCGCGGGCGTCGGGAGCAGCAACCTCGCGCTTGCGCCGCGCGGGACTCCGCTCTGGCAAACGACCCACACAAACTTCGCGCCCCGTGCCGGGGCCGCCTACTTATTTTCGCCGAAGAGAGGAACGCTTCTGCGCGGCGGCCTCGGCGTCTTCTACGACATGGGCACGGGGCAGGCGGCGCAAGCCTTCGGCAGCGTCTTCCCCTTCACGTCGGAGAAGCTGCTCGCGAACGTCTCGTTCCCGCTCGACCCTCAGACTGCGCAGCCGCCGCCCATCAGCCTCGACCCGCCCTACGGAACCATCTACGCCTTCGCGCCCGACCTCCGGCTTCCACTCACCTTCCAGTGGAGCGTGGCCGCCGAGCAGCCCCTCGGCAGTCATCAACTCCTCTCGGTCGCTTACGTCGGCGCTGCCGGGCGGCGACTGCTCAGGCAGACGGCACTGCTCAGGCCCAACCCGAAGTTCACCGTCGTCCGCCTGACGACCAACAGCAGTGCGTCCGACTACCACGCCCTTCAGGCCGAATACGCGCGCCGTCTCTCCAAGGGCTTGCAGGCACACGTCTCCTACACCTGGTCGCACTCGATTGACGACGACTCGGACGACTCCTCGAACCTGCTCTTCACGGGGACGCTCGACCATCGCGCCGAGCGCGGCCCTTCCACCTTCGACGTGCGCCACTCGCTCGTCGGCGCGTTGACATACGACCTGCCGCGGCCCGGCGCGGGCGCACATGCGCGCCCCGTCTTGGGCGGCTGGTCGCTCGACGCGATCTTTCGCGCGCGCACCGCCACGCCGGTCAACGTGCTCCAGACGACGGGCGTCGTGGTCGGCGACCTCGTCGAGGCGCGACACCCAGACCTCGTCGGGGGCGCCCCCGTCTATCTGGACGACCCGCGTGCTCCGGGTGGGAGCCGATTGAACCCCGCGGCCTTCCGCCCTCTGACCGTGGGGCAGGGGACGCTCGGTCGCAATGCCCTGCGCGGCTTCGGCCTCTCGCAGCTCGACTTGGCCGTGCGCCGCCGGTTCACCATCACCGAGCGCGTCCGCCTGCAACTCCGGGCAGAGTTCTTCAACGTCTTCAACCACCCGAACTTCGGCGACCCCGCGGGCGACATCAGCAGCCGCCTCTTCGGGCGGAGCACGCAGACGCTCGCACGCAGCCTCGGCGCGGGCGGCGTCAATGGCGGCCTCAGCCCGCTCTACCAGGTCGGCGGCCCGCGCTCGATACAGCTCGCGCTGCGGCTCGGTTTCTAAAAATGAGGTCGGCTTCCGCGTCGCGGATTACGACCCGCGCCCGCCGCCCGCCCGCCATGCCTTGACAGTCTAGGCGTCACCCGCTACCATGCCTAATCATTCTAGGTATCATCGGCTGGCCGGAGGTGTCAGTGACTCAACACAAAGCAGACCTTCTACAGGGCACGCTCGACATGCTCATCCTCAAGGCCCTCAGCTTGGGGCCGCTGCACGGCTACGGCGTCATCTCTCGCATCCGCCAGATGTCGGGCGAGATGCTCGACGTGGAGCAGGGTTCACTCTACCCGGCGCTCTACCGCATCGAGCAGCGCGGCTGGGTCAACTCGAAGTGGGAGGTGAGCGAGACCGGGCGCAGGGCGAAGTTCTACACGCTGACGAGGGCGGGGCGGCGGCAACTCGACGAAGAGGAGGCGGGCTGGGACAGGCTCGTCCTCGCAATCGCGAAGATGCGCCAGGCTACTTAAAGGAGTGTGCACAGGTGAGACGGCTCAACATCCTCGTGGCGCGGTTGCGCGGGCTGCTGGGGCGCGAGGCGGTCATCCGCGACATAGAAGAGGAGCTGCGCTTCCACGTCGAGATGGAGACGCGTGCGAACGTCGAGAAGGGGATGACGCCGGGGGAGGCGCGCCTTGCGGCGCTCAGGTCGTTCGGAAACGTGGGCAGCATAAGAGACGCGGCCTACGAGGTGAGGGGAGGCGGGATGATGGAAGGAATACTACGCGACGCCAGGTACGGCGCGCGGTCGCTGGCGAAGAATCCGGGGTTCACAGCCGTCGCGGTGCTCACGCTGGCGCTGGGCATCGGCGCGAACACGGCCATCTTCGGCGTCATAGACGCCGTGTTACTGAGGCCGCTGCCGTACCCGGAAGCCGAACGGCTCGTGAAGCTCTACGGTCGCGCGGAGACCGGCGAGAACGTCCCCGTAGCGCCGGCGGACTTTCTGGAACAATTCCGCCGGGCGAATTCTTTCGAGCGGCTCGCCGCTTACCGCGAATTGTCTTTCAACCTGACGGTGCAGGAGCGACCGGAGAGGGTGAGCGGCACGGTCGTGACGCCGGACTTCTTCTCGGTTCTGGGAGTCAACGCGCAGGTGGGCCGGGCCATAACAGCGGGGCAGGACGAGCCGGGCGGCCCTCGCGTCGTCGTCCTCAGCCACGCACTCTGGCAGAGGTGGTACGGGCGAGACCGCGGGGTCATAGGGAAGACAGTAAACCTCGACGGCGAGCCGCGCACCGTGGTCGGGGTCATGCCCGAAGGCTTCCAGTTCCCGGCTGGTTCCGAGCTGTGGGCGTCGTCGCGCTTCGCCGTCCCCGAACACCCTTTGAAGCCGACGAACGACCCCTCGAACCGGCGCGACACACACTACTTCGATGTCATCGGTCGTCTGAAAGCGGGCGTCACGCAGGGGCAGGCGAAGGCGGAGGCCGACGCCATCGTCGGCAGGCTGAAGCAGGAGTACGGGGACGAGGAGGAAGACGTGGGCGCGGCGGTCGTCCCTCTGCACGAGGACGTGGTCGGCGAGACGCGGCCCGCCCTCATGCTTCTGATAGGCGCGGTCGCGATACTCCTCCTCATCGCCTGCGCCAACGTCGCCAACATACTGCTCGCGCGGGGCGCGACCCGCCAGAAGGAGATCACGCTCCGCATGGCACTGGGCGCGAGCCGTGTGCGCCTGGTGCGACAACTCTTAACCGAGAGTCTTGCTCGCGGTCGCGGGCGGCGGGCTGGGTGTTCTCCTGGCGCTCTGGGGCCTGGCCCCTTTGAAGGCGCTGATCCCGCCGGACATGTCAGACGGCACAGCGCTCAGGCTCGACGGGCGCGTGCTCGTCTTCACCGCCGTCATCTCGCTCGGCTCCGCGCTCGTCTTCGGCCTCTTCCCGGCCCTGAGCCTGGCCGATCAGGATTTGAACAGCGTGCTGAAGGAGGGCGGTCGCGGCGCGGCGAGCGGAGCGCGCTCGAACCGCGCGCGCCGGCTCCTGGTTGTGTCGGAGATAGCTCTGGCCGCGGTGTTGCTCACGGGGGCGGGGCTACTCACGCGCAGCTTTTACCGTCTCTCGGACGTGCCCGTAGGTTTCAACCCGCAGAACGTTCTGAGCGCGCAGCTCACGCTCCCGCAGGCACGCTACCCGGATAAGAACGACCGCGCGCTTTTCGTCAGACAGGTGACGGAGCGTTTGAGCGGCTCGCCCGGCGTGTCGTCGGCTGCCGTCATCTCCCGCCTCCCCTTAGACCCTGGGGGCAGCACGCGCAGCGTGGAAGTTCAGGGGCGCACGCCGCCGCCTTCGGGCGACGTGAACCCGGACTACCTGGTTGTCAGCCCGGCCTACTTCCGAAGCCTGGGCATCCCGCTCCTCGAAGGCCGCGACTTCACAGAACGCGACGACCCGAACGCGCCGCGCGTGGTGATCGTCAACGAGGCGACGGCGCGCCACTTCTGGCCGGGGCAAGACCCTTTGGGGAGGATGATTAAAGTTGACGAGGACTGGAGCCAGGTGGTGGGCGTCGTCGGCGACGTGCGGCAGCACTCGCTGGCGCAGCAACCGCCCCCGTCCGTCTATGTGCCATACGCGCAAGACCCCTGGCCGTTCATGTCGTTCGTCGTCCGCACGAAGTCCGACCCCGTGGGCGCGGCCCCGGCCCTCGAAACGGCGATTCACTCCGCGGACAAGGACGTGCCTTTATACAAGGTGCGCGCGGTGAGCGACGTGGTGGCGCAGTCGCTCTCGGCGCGGCGCTGGCGGATGCTCCTGCTGAGTCTGTTCGCGCTCACGGCCCTCACCCTTTCGTGCCTCGGCATCTACGGCGTGACGGCCTACTCCGTCACGCAGCGCACTCACGAGATCGGCATCCGCATGACGCTGGGGGCGCAGAAGCGTGACGTGCTGAGGTTGGTCATCGCGCAAGGGGTGAAGCTGGCACTCGCCGGCGTCGGGGTCGGGCTGCTGGCCGCGCTCGCGGTCATGCGGCTCGCGACGAGCCTGCTCTACGGGGTGGACGTGGCCGACCCGTTGACGCTCGCAGGGGTGTTCGTGATCCTGGTCGGCGTGACCTTGATGGCCTGCCTCGTCCCGGCGCTCCGCGCGACGAAGGTTGACCCGATGGCGGCGCTCAGGTACGAGTGACCGGCGCGGAAAGAAGCTCAGGCGAAAGATCATCACGATCAGGCGAAAGATACTCACGATAAACATAGCATTCGTGCATCCGACGGCTTCGCCCTTTATACTTCGGACAAGATAAAGGGCGGCGCGCAACGTGCGCGGTCGTTGACCGCCGCTCGCGTGCCGTGTCGCCGACGCGCCGCGCCGACGGCGGAGACGGCACGGCGTTCGTCATCAAAAGAGAAAGCGGTCGAGCCATGACAGAACCGGCGTACCCGGCTGCCCGCGCGGTGGCCGACACCGTGCAAAAGCAGTTCGCGCGCCACATCGCGGCTGCGCGCCGGCAAGGGCAGCAAGAGCTGGCGACCGAACCCGACGCCCCGGCGGTCGAGGCGATCATAGATGCCGCGTTCTGGGCGAGCCTCCGGCGCGAGGAGGGCTACTCGCCGAAGATTTCGCTCGCCTTCCTCTCGCCGGAGCAGGTGGGCCGCCCGCTCACGTTCGAGCGGCGGCTCCCACTCACCCCCACGGCGCTCGCGCGGCTCGCGCCCGCGGTCGAGCGCCCCGGCATACACCTCTGCGTCTGGCGCGACCGAGGCCAACTGTGCGTGTGGGGAACCACGCGCGTCATCCCCAGGCTCTGCTTCGTGCTGGAGGTCATCGAGCCGGGGCTTCTGGTCGTCAAGTACCGCCGCGGCCAAGACCCAGGCAAGTTCGTCAACGTCGTGGTGCTCAAGGGCGACCAGATCAAGGTGGTGGACGAAGAGGGGACGAGCCTGCCCGACTGCCCCGGCCTCATCACCTCGCTCCTCGGCTTCGGCTCGCCCGCCCCGAAGGACGACTCGGTGAACGTGCTCGTCCAACTGGCCGTCTCCATGCGCGCGCACGGTCGCGGCGGGTCGCTGCTCGTCGTCCCGCAAGGCTCGGAGGTGTGGCGCGAGTCAATCGTGTGGCCCGTCGCGTACTCGGTCGCGCCCGCGTTCTCCGAACTGGCCGAACTCATGCGCCGGGACGCGGAGGAGAGGGACAGGCGTCTGTGGCGCGAGGCGCTCCTCGACGCGGTGGACGCCGTCGGCGGCCTGACGGCGGTGGACGGCGCGGCCCTCATCACCGACCGGTTTGAGCTGCTCGCGTTCGGCGCGAAGATCGGGCGGCGCGAGGGGGGCGCGCAGGTCGAGCGGGTGGTCGTGACCGAGCCTGTCGTCGGCGACGCGGCCTCGGTCGTCAGCCCCGCGCAGCTCGGCGGGACGCGACACCTTTCGGCGGCGCAGTTCGTACAGGATCAGCGCGACTCGGTCGCGCTGGTGGCGTCGCAGGACGGGCGCTTCACGGTCTTCGCCTGGTCGCCCTGCGAGGATATGGTGCACGCGCACCGCGTCGAGACGCTGCTGCTGTAAACGGCGAGGTCGAATCGCTCCTGCTCTGCCGCTCATTTACCGATTAGCTGCACCGCGACGGCGATGAAGACGATGCCGGCGATGGCCGCCGCCGAGACCGTCAGACTCGGCGAGCGCCGATGCGCCTCCGGCAGCAGGTCGCTCGTCGAGGTGTAGAGGAAGAACCCGGAGGCGAAGCCGAGGAAGACGGCCAGCGCACGCGCCGGGGGTAGCACCACCAGAGCGTGCTGTGGGCGATGAGGCCGACCGAGCCGAGGCGACCAATGTGCTGGTGGACTTCGTTCGTGCAGTCGCCCTCCGGGCAGGCGTGCAAGACCAGCAGACGCTCCACCAGGTAGAAGAGGAGGAAGCCGGCCAGCACGATGCCGAGGACGACGCGGGAGTCCCACCTCTGACCTTCGGCCACCAACAAGGCTTCGGGCAGAAGGTCGAAGAAGACCGCGCCGAGAAGGACGCCCGCGCCCAGGCCCATCAACAGGTGGATGCTGCGCCGCGCGGCGACGGCGATGTAGCCGCCGACCAGGGTCGAACACATGGCGAGCGAAGTAAAGAGAAGCGTCAGCATAAGCCCCCGCCCAGATTACAACATCTCGCCTTCATGCTCACGAACTCTCACCGCGCCCCGTCATCTTTTGCTCACGCCCTCGCCTTCCACGACTTTGATGTAGGTGTTGATCGGCAAGTCGGTGAGTCTGTCAATCTTCCCGCTCGGCCAGCGAATCTCGACGCTCTCGATCTTCCCGCCGCGGCCCGCGCCGAGAATCTCGCGCGGGTCGTGCGAGGCGAGGTAGCTGCCGCCGCTCGTCCTCAGCCGCGTGCGCTTCACTCCGCCCGCCGTCCACGTGAGAACAGCGCCTACGC
>QHXN01000097.1 GCA_003222975.1 Acidobacteriota bacterium
ACCGAGTCGGAAACTCTCAAGGAGACCCACATGAAAAACAAACGCAGCGCCGCGGCGTTTCTGCCCGTTCTCGCTTTCGCCCTGGCACTGGTGTGGTGCGGCGTTGCCGCGGCGCAAGAAGGCGGCCCGCCGCGGAAGGAGGGCCGCGCCAGCGAAATAAACTACGAGGTTCAATTGCACCTGCTCGTGACTTCCGAAGGGGCCGAAGGCGCGACGAAAGGCGCGGCGAAAATCCCGCAGGCTTTGGACGGCCTAGTCCGACAGTTGAAGGCTTCGCTTCCACCCGCCGATTACAGGTTGGCGGCGACATTCATCTACCGAGTGAGGGACGGCGGTAAGCTTGAAGTGAGGACTGTCGGCGGCTGGCCGCTCTGGCCGCCGCGGCCACTCTCTCTCACGCCGATGTTCTTCCAGTTTACCCTCGACGGCGTAAAACTCGCCGACGACTCGTCGGGCGGGGTGCTTATCACCATCCACGAGTTTAGGCTCGGCCTGAAAGTCCCTATCCAGATGTCGGCTGTGAGCAATGACAAGGCCGGCCAGGGCTACCCCCTCATCCAGTACGAAGACACGGGAATCTACACGCAGATAAGCGTCCGCGAGGGCGAGCCGACGCTCGTCGGCTCGTTCAACATTCTGGACGGCCAGCTCTTCATCCCTGTCATCTCGATTAAGCGCGCTGGCAAGTAAAGCGCAAATAAAAAGGCAAAGGGGAGACGACAGCCGGCGTGGCTCGCGTCTCCCCTTTGCCCTTTTATTTCTGTCTTCTGTTTACTGCCTCATCCCGCCTCCGGTCGCGCCGCCCTGCGTGGCGGGGTGGCCCTCGGTGTCAACGAGGTTGATGCGGTTGCCGAGTCCTTCGAGCGTGCGGAGTCCCTGCTCGATCTTCGAGCGGTCGCCGACGATGACGACGGCCATGCGGTCGGGCTGGAGGTAGCGGTTGGCGACGCGGCTCACATCTTCGAGCGCGACGGCCTGGATGCGTTCGAGGTAGCTGTCGAAGTACGTGTCGGGCAAGTCATACGTGACGACCTGCTCCAACTGCGCGGCGATCTGGTCGGGCGTCTCGAAGCCGCGCGGGAAGCCGCGGACGATTGACTGCTTCGCCGCGTCGAGTTCGGCCTGCGTCACAGGTATCTCGCCGCGTATGCCGCGCAGCTCCTTCATGAACTCGACGACCGACTCTTTGGTCGAGAACCCCTGGACGGGCGCGGCGGCGGTGAACGGCCCCGCGCCGCGGCGGAAGCTGAACGCGGAACTCGCGCCGTAGGTGTAGCCCTTGTCCTCGCGCAGGTTCATATTGATGCGCGAGGAGTTCGAGCCGCCCAGTATCCGGTTCATCACGAGCAGAGGGAAGTAGTCGGGGCTGGAGCGCGGCACGCCGACCTGCCCGATCTGTATGACGGACTGGACGGAGCCGGGCCGGTCAACGAGGTAGATGGCCGCGTGGTCGCGCTCGGCGGGCGCGGCGGAAACGTCAACCGCCGGGACGTGCGCGCTCTTCCAACCCGCTAAAGCCTTCTCAAGCTTCGCGACGATCTGGTCGGGCTTCACGTCGCCGACGACGACGAGCGCCGAGTTGTTCGGGCGGAAGTAAGTCTGGTAGAACTCGCGCACGTCAGCGCCCGTGATCGAGTTCAGCGAAGCCTCGTCGCCTCCGAGCGGGTGGCCGTAGGGGTGTTTGCTACCGTAGAGCACGGTCTGGAAGACGTTGCCGGCAATTGATTCGGGCCGGTCGCGCTGCTGGCGCAGGCCGACGAGCCGCTGCGCGCGCAGACGCTGAAGCTCCTTGTCGGCGAACGACGGGTTGGTGATTACGTCGGCGTAGATGTCGAGCGCCGCGTCGAGGTGGCTCGTGATGGTGCGCAAGGAAGCCGTCGTCGAGTCCCAGCCCGTGCCTATGAAAACGGACGAGCCGATGCGCGCGAGCTGGTCGGAGATGTCGAGCGACGAACGCGTCGCCGTGCCCTCGTCCATCATGTCGGAGGTCAGAGACGCCAGCCCGGCCTTGTCCGCCGGGTCGCCCGACGCGCCCATCTTCGTCACCAGATTCATGCTGACGACGGGCAGCTCGTGGTGTTCGACGACGAGCACTTCAAGTCCGTTCGAGAGCTTGCGGCGCTGGACGGCGGGGAGCGTCATTTTCGGGTCGGGCTTCGGCTTCGGCAGGAGCGACGTGTCAACGTGCTTGGTCTGCCCCTTGCTGTTGACCTTCTGCCCGGCGGCGCGTCCAGTGCCCGTGCCCATGCCGCCGCCTCGACCGGGCGCGGTCATCGCGGGCGGCGCGGCCCCGGCGGCTTGTGAGGCCTGCGCCTCCGTCTTCGTGATGGTCTGCGCGCCCGCGGGCGTCGAGCCGCCCGCGTTGGCCGCGCCCTGTTGTGTGCCGGAGGCCGTGCCGGTGGGCGTGGTCTGCGAGGCGGCGTTGGCCGCGCCGCCCGTCTGCGTGCCGGCGGTCTGCTGCGAGGGCGGCGCGATCCCTTCGCGCGGGCTGGCGGGCGCAGGCCCCGCGGCGCTGGTCGGCCCCGCCGCGCGCGGCACGATGGAGAGGACGTAGCGCTTGTCGGTCAGGTACTGCATGGCGACTCTCTGCACGTCGGCGGCGGTGACTGAGCGGTAGCGCGCGAGGTCTTTCTCGAAGTAGCCGGGGTCGCCCAGGAACGTGGCGTAGTTGTTGAGCTGGTCGTCCTTGCCGCCGAAGCCGCCGACGGTTTGCAGGCCGTAGATGAAGCCGGCTTCGCGCGCGTTGTAGGCGCGCTCCATCTCTTCGGGCGTCGGCCCGTTGGCCTTGAGCCGGGCGATCTCCTCGCCGACGGCCTGCTCGATCTCGGCGAGCGCGTGGCCGGGCTTCGGCGTGGCGATGATCTGGAAGAGGCCGGCGATCTCCTCGGTGGAGTTGAAGGCGGAGATAGCTTGCGCGACCTGTCGGTCGTAGGCGAGCGACTTGTAGAGGCGCGAAGACTTCCCGCCCGCGAGGATGGACGAGAGCATGTCGAGCGCCGCCTCGTCCTTCGAGTACTGCGGGACGGAGTGCCAGATCATGTAGAGGCGCGGGAGCTGCACGCGGTCTTCCAACTGCTCGCGTACCTCTTTGTCGAGGTGCGGCTCCGGCGGGTTGGGCCGCGCAATCGTATCGCCCTTCGGAATCGGGCCGAAATACTTCTCGACGAGGCGGCGGGCCTCCGCCGGGTCGAAGTCGCCGGAGATGACGAGGCTCGCGTTATTGGGCACGTAGTAGCGTCGGAAGAAAGCCTTCACGTCATCGAGCGAGGCCGCGCTCAAGTCCTCCATCGAGCCGATGGTCGTCCAGTGGTACGGGTGGCCTTCCGGGTACATCGTCTCGGCGATCTTGTAGGTCGCCTGCCCGTAAGGTTGGTTGTCAATGCGCTGGCGCTTCTCGTTCTTCACCACGTCGCGCTGGTTGTCGAGCTTGGCCTGCGTCATCGCGTCGGTCAGGCCACCCATGCGACCGGCCTCCATGAAGATCGCGTCTTCGAGGAAGTTCGAGGGGACGAGTTCCCAGTAGTTCGTGCGGTCGTCGTTGGTCGAGCCGTTCAAAGCGCCGCCGAACTCCTGAATGACGGGCACGTAATCCATGTCGTAGCCGCGGAAGCCCTGGAACATCATGTGCTCGAAGAGGTGCGCGAAGCCCGTGCGACCGGGCGTCTCGTTCTTCGAGCCGACGTGATACCACAGGTTGACGCCGACGATGGGCGTCGAGTGGTCTTCGTGGAAGATGACCCTCAGCCCGTTCGGCAGGAAGAACTGCGTGTACTTGATGGGCGGGAGCACCGGCGCGCCCTTCGCGGTCGCCGAAGTCTTCGCGCCGCCCCTCGCCTTACCCTTCTGCGCGAGCGCCGTCAGTGTCGGCGCGAACAGCACGGCGGCGAGCGTCGCCGCCAGCAGACGTTTACAACGCATAGTCAAACCTCCGTCCGAGAGTGTGAGAAGAGCATCGTCCGGCGGACACACACGTTGGCCGCGCGCACTCTGCTGATCTGTGATTTATGAATCCGGGGAAACGAGCTATGAAGTTACGCCGCAAATTCTAACGCGCGCGGCGTCGGCGCGCAAACGTTGTCGGCTCCGCACCGTGTTGCTAAAATCCCGTTCAGGATTTCCAACGACAGCGCGAATGGTTCCCGAAACTGACTTCATCGTCGTCGGCAGCGGCATCGCCGGCCTGCGCGCGGGGCTTGAACTCGCACGCGCGGGCGCGGGCGTGACGGTACTGACGAAGGACAGGCGCGAGGAGTCGAACACGGAGTACGCGCAGGGCGGCATCGCCGTCGCGCTCGCCGATACGGACGAGGTCTCGTTGCACGAAGAGGACACGACGAGCGCGGGCGCCGGCTTGTGTGACGAGCGGGCGGTCGAGGTCTTGGTCGAGGAAGGGCGGTGGTACATCCGGGAACTCATCGAGTGGGGCGCGGAGTTCGACCGCGAGGGGGGCCGCCTCCTGTTCACGCGCGAGGCCGCGCACTCACGCCCGCGCATACTGCACGCGCACGGCGACGCGACGGGCCGCGAGATCGTCCGCGCCCTGCTCGCGCGCGCCGGGGCCGAGCGCAAAATCTCTTTCCTTGCGCACGCCGAGACCGAAAGCTTAATCGTACAGGACGGGCGCGCCGTGGGCGTGCGCTACCTCGACCCGCTGGTGCGCGCGCCGCGAACGCTCCTCGCGCGCGGCGTGGTGCTCGCGTCGGGGGGCGCTGGCGCGCTCTATCTGCACACGACGAACCCTGCCGTGGCGACGGGCGACGGCATGGCGATGGCCTTCGACGCGGGCGCGGAGCTTGCGGACATGGAGTTCGTGCAGTTCCACCCGACGGCCCTCAACCTCGAAGGCGCGCCGCGCTTCCTCCTCTCCGAGGCCCTGCGCGGCGAGGGCGGCGTCCTGCGCAACGCGGCGGGCAAGCGCTTCATGCCGCGCTATCACGACGCGGCGGAACTCGCGCCGCGCGACATCGTCACGCGCTCAATCGTCGCCGAAATGGAGCGCACGGCCACGCGCACCGTCTTCCTCGACATGACGGCCTTCGACGCCGCTTACTTGCGACGCCGCTTCCCCAAAATCTACTCGACGTGCCTTGGCTTCGGCCTCGACCTCGCGCGCGACCCCGTCCCCGTCAGCCCGGCGGCGCATTACATCATGGGCGGCGTCCGCACAGACCTCGAAGGGCGCACCAGCTTGCCCGGACTCTACGCCGCGGGCGAGGTCGCCTGCACGGGCGTCCACGGCGCGAACCGCTTGGCGTCGAACTCTCTGCTCGAAGGTCTGGTCTTCGGCGCGCGCGCCGGACGCGCCGCGGCGCAAGACCTGGCCGTCCCGCACGCCGCCGCCGTTGGCACGGGCGCGACGGACGACGGCGGGCCGGGCGCGACGGCGCGCGAAGACTTGAGGCGCATGAGCGCGGCGGCGGACGCCGTGCGCAAGCGCGTCCGCCGCCTGATGTGGGAGCGCGTCGGCATCCTGCGCTCGCGCGCCTCGCTCACGCGCGCCCTCTCCGAGTTCGAGCAGATCGCGCGCGCGCCGCTCCGAACGGCCCCGCGCAACTTCCTGACCGTCGCCGCGCTCATCGCGCGCGCGGCACTCTGGCGCGAGGAGTCGCGCGGCGCACACTTCCGCGTTGACTTCCCCGCGCGCGACGACGGGCGCTGGCGCGTGCACTCGATCATTCAGAAGGACGCTGGGATTTCTTCCGCCGAGACCGTCGAGTTCGCCGCGACGGTCAGACAGTGAGGGCTATCAGGCATGGCACGATTTGAACAACTGCACGAGTGGTCGCTCGCGCCGCGCGAGGCCGTCGAGTTGCAGAAGCGTTTGCGCGAGCGTGTGCGCGTTGTGCCGCTCAGGAAGAAAGCTGAGACCATCGCGGGCGCGGACATCTCTTTCAACAAGTTCGACCCCGTGGTGTACGCCGGCATCGTCGTGTTGCGTCTGCCGTCGCTGGAAGTAATTGAAGAGGTCGGCGTGGTGAGTGAGACGCGCTTCCCATACGTGCCGGGCTTGTTGTCGTTCCGCGAGACGCCCTCGGTCTTGGAGGCGTGGGCGAAGTTGAAGACCGAGCCGGACGCGGTGATGTTCGACGGGCAGGGGCTGGCGCACCCGCGCAGGGTCGGCATCGCCTCGCACGTCGGGCTTCTCATCAACCGCCCGACGTTGGGGTGCGCCAAGTCAGTCCTTGTCGGCAAGTTTGAGGAGCCGGGCGAGGAACGCGGCGCGTGGACGCCGTTGGTGGACAAGGGCGAGACGGTCGGCGCGGCGCTGAGGACGAAGACGCGTGTGCAGCCCATCTACGTCTCGCCGGGACACCTCATTGACCTTGAGGGCGCAATCGCTTTGACGCTTCAATGCGACGGCGGCTACCGCCAGCCGGAGCCGACACGACGCGCGCACCTGCTCGTCAACGCACTCCGCCGCGGCGAGCGCAAGGAAGGCCGCCGCCGCGGCGAGTCCGCCGATGAGCGCCGTCTGGGCGGCGCTGCGCGCGGGCCGCGCGCCGGTGAAGTGGCCCTTCACGTAGCCGAAGACTAAGAGCGCGGCGAGCGTTAGGACGACTGAGACGGGGAGCGCCGCGCGCACGCCCGACGCGAAGACGTAAGGGCTGAGCGGGATGAGGCCGCCCGCGACGTAAGCGCCCGCGATGGTCAGGGCGCTGCGGAGCGCGCGGCCCGGCTCGGGCTTCTCCAGCCCCAGCTCGTAGCGCATCATGAAGTCAACCCACTTGCGCGGGCGCTGACTCAAAGCCTCGACGAGCGGCGCGGCCTGCTCGTCGGTCAGCCCGTAGGAGCGGAAGATGGCCGCGACCTCGCGCCGCTCCTCTTCCGGGACTTCGACGACCTCCCGCTGCTCGCGCTCGCGCTCGCTGCGGTAGTGCTCGGCGTCGCTCTTGGCGGCGAGGTATCCGCCCAGGCCCATCGCGATGGAGCCGGCGGCGATCTCGGCTAGCCCTGCGGTGATGACCACGTTCGAGGAGGCGACCGCGCCCGAAAGCCCCGCGGCGAGCGCGAAGGGAACGGTCAGCCCGTCCGACATGCCGATGACGATGTCGCGAACGGTCTCGCCCGCCGTGAAGTGTCGTTCGACGTGTCGGGTCTGCGGCATGGTTAGCGCGTGGACGCGAACGCCTTGACCAGGCGGTAGAGAAATTCCTGACCGTCGTAGAGGCGTTGGACGCCGATGCGCTCGTCACGCCCGTGCGTGCGGTTGTCGTCAATGTCGGTGAAGAGGCCGGAGACGCCGTACATGGCGATGCCGGCCTGCCGGAAGGGCTGGCTGTCGGTCGCGCCCGTGCCCATCAACGGGATGACGGGCACGCCCGGCCACATCTCCGCGGTGACGCGCTCTATCTTCGAGATGATTTCCGGGTCGAGCGGCGACGACTGGCGCTGCGGCGGGGGCGCTGCGCGGTTCGGGTTGTTCGCGCCGACCATCGTGACACTGATCTTCGGGTCGGCGAGGACGCGTTCGAGCGCGGCCTGCGTGTCGGCGGGAGTCTCCTGCGGCAGTATCCGGCAGTTGACGTTGGCGCGCGCCGTCTGCGGCAGGGCGTTGTTGGCGTGGCCCGCTTCGAGCCGCGTGGCGACGCAGGTCGTCCGCATCACGGCGTTGTAGAAGGCAGCCTCCGAGAGCCGCGCCGCCGCGCCCGCGTCCGCGCCCGACGTGCGCACGAGCGCGCGCATGTCCGCCGCAGTCTGCCCCGTCTCGACCGAGGCCATGCGCTCGAAGTAGGCGCGCGTCGTCTCGTTAAGGTTAACGGGGAAGTCAAACTTGGAGAGACGTTCGAGACCCGCGGCCAGCGTGTAGATGGCGTTGTCCTTGACGGGCAGGGAGCTGTGCCCGCCCTTGTTCTTCACCTCCAGCGTGAAGTTGCGCGACATCTTCTCGGCGGTCTGCACGCCGTTGAAGAGGGGACGCCCGCCACGCTCGCGCCCGCCGCCGCCCTCGTTGATGCCGAACTCGGCGTCCAAGAGGTCGCGGTGGTTCGAGACGAGCCAGGACGCGCCGTTGAAGTTGCCGCCCTCCTCGTCCGCCGTCAGCGCGACGACGATATCGCGGTCTGGGCGGAAGCCCTCCTGCTTGTAGCGTATGAGGTTGGCGATGAAGATCGCGGCCATCGCCTTGTCGTCAATCGAGCCGCGCCCGTAGAAGTAGCCGTCGCGCTCCGTGAGCTTGAACGGATCGAGGTCGGGCGACCAGTCCTCCCTCTTCGCCTCGACCACGTCGAGGTGCGCCAGCAGGAGGACGGGCCGACGCGCGCCCGTGCCGCGCAGCCGCGCGACGACGTTGCCTTTGCGCGCGTTGCCGGGATGGACGAGCACCTGCACGTCCTCGGCGGGGAAGCCCGCCGCGCGCAGACGCGCCGCCATCTTCTCCGCGGCCTCGGTCGTGTTGCCCACGGAGTCGGTCGTGTTCGTCTCGACCAGTTCCTTGTAGATGTCGAAGAGAAGCTGTTGATTCGGCTTCAGGGTAACGGCCTGCGCGCCGACGCGAGCCGCGGGTACAGACGGCGGGGCGAGGGAGAACAGAAGGATAGCTACTGCGAGGGGCGGCGTGCGAATCTTGTCCATGAAACCTCCGCGGTCGAGCCGTCGTCGTTCGGCTTTGAAAACGCCTCCTGCGGATCAATCACTGGCCCTCGCCGAACGGGTTGGTGCTGCGAGGCCCTTCGGTCTGTCTTTTCTCATGCTTTACTCCTTCGGCGTACAGGTTTGCCGCCGTCGCGGCGGAAGTTCAAAAGGCAGGCGCGGGCGATGACGAAATAGCGTTTTTTGTCAGAAGGGCTAAAGCGAACTCCGCCGGACGTGCGTTAGCGGAAGAGCAGGGCGCAAAGCCGGAGTCTGTGAACCGCCCGGCCCAGAGCGCCGACACGATATCCTCCCGCGTGTTGAGTGTCAATAGTCGCCGGGCCGCGCGAAAGACGCTCCGGGCACTGGGTGCTGGCCTACCTCGTTCCCGCGGCACGCGCGTCGGGCGCGCGCTTGAACTCAAGCTCCTTGAAGTCGAAGTCGGGGTTGGGCACGTCAATCTTCATCTGGTCGGGTTTACCCTGCGGGTCGAGCGTGAAGGTGACGAAGCCGCGCGGGAAAGGATAGACGACGGAGTCGCGCCACTTGATGCGGAAGGTGTCGAAGTGCCAGAGTTCGAGGTCGCCGACGAAGTCGGGCGCGGGCGCGAGCCGGACGACGAGGTGGCCGTTCTCCTCCGACACTTTCGCGTCGCCGTACATCGCGCCGGTGTACGTGCCCGCGTAAGACGAGAGCGGCAGAGAAGGCTTCGTGTTCGAGGCGACGGCGAAGAGCGTGTCCTTGTCAACGGGGTCGGGCTTGCCCAGCTCGCGCACGCCGTAGCCTTTGGCGAAGACGACGCGGTCGTCCTTCACAATCGCCATCGCGAATCCGGGCACTTTCCATTCCTGGCCGGCACGGGCTGCGTACTCGTCAATCTCTTTGAGCCGCTCTTCGAGCGTCTGCGCGAGGAGCGACGGCGCGAAGGCGAGGAGGACGAAGAGGAGGAGTGCGAAACGGGGCGGGCGCTGGCGCATGCGTGTGTGACCTCTCGCGTGTCTGTTTGGTTTCGACGGGAGCTTGGCTTACTTCCGGTTGACGACCAGGACGGCGTGCAGGCCATCCTCCATGAAGGTGAGCGTGGCTGTCAAATCCGACAGCTCGCGCATCGTGCGCCCGGCGGGGCTGTGCTCGGAGGGCGCGACGGGCTGGCGCGGCGCGTCGGCAGTGCCGTGGACGCTGCAAGAGACAGTCCTGCCGTCCGGCGAGACGTGGTACGTGCCGCCTTCGGGGCAGAAGTGGTGCGTGCCGTGAAGACGGTCGGCCAACTCGACGACGGCGCGGTCGAACGCCTCGCCGCTCAGAGCCTGCCCGCCCGTCTGGCCCGCGGCGCGGGCGCTCAAGGCGCGGGCCGCGTCCGAGAGCGCGGCGAGATTGTTGAGACAAGCCTCGCGCTCGTTCTCGGCCCAGGCGAGCCGGTAGTCGGGCAGAACGTCGTTCCAGTTCTGCGCGCGCACGCGCACGAGCGCGTGGCCCGTCGCGTCGGCGTCCACGTTCGCGGCCTGCGTCTGAGATGCGCCCGCGGGCTGTCCCTGCGCCGCGCCCGCGAGGTCTTCAAGGATGAAGGGCTTGCTCGCGACGTAGAGTCCGCTGCCGACGCGCGCCCAGAAGAAGCGCAGGCGGGCCGGGTCGAGGCGCAGGCCGAAAGCCCGCGCCGTCTCGCCCGTCGGGAGCTGGTACTTGTAGAAGTCGTACTCGAAGTCGAGCCAGCGGCCCCGCCGCTCGTTGCGCGCGGCGACGGAGAGCACCGTGTCTAACTGTGTGAGGTAGTCGTCAACCACCTTCGCGTCGCGGACGGGGAAGGAGAGATAGACGGGCGAGTTCAGAGAGGTCAGCGCGAGGGCGATGTAGAACTCTTCGCCGCCGAGCGAGCGCGCACCATGCCCGACGCCGCTGCCGAAGAGCCATCCGAGCAGCGAGGCCGTGTTGAGGTCGAAGGTCGGGTGCGCGTCGTAGAGGTGGAAGCCGACCTGGTTGCCCAGTCCGCGCGAGACGAAGTCCGCGGCCTTCGCGTTCATGGCGGCGTCGGTCGGGTGGCCGAAGACGTAGGCCGGCTCGCCCGGCTTCGCCCCCTTCTCGACGAGGCCGAGGTCGTCCAGATACTTCTCCTTGTTGAGGCGGAACGAGGCGCTGAAGATGTCGCGGCGCGGGACGGGCAGCGAGTCGAGCGCTTCGGGCTTGCCGCCGAGCGCGGAGGCGAGCGAGGTATAGACCGAGTTATCAATGAGTGGAAGGATGATGGTCTCGACGCGGTACTGCTCAGGGCTAACCTTCAAGCGGATGGCTACGGGGTCGAAGTAGAAACGCCAGTAGCGGTTGTAGTCCTCGACGAAGGCATGGTACTCGTTGGCCTCCGCGCCGGTGACCTGCGCGGCGGGCGTCTCGACGTTCGGCGTCAGGTGCAGCGCGTGGCCGTGGCGCGAGCAGACGCCGGTGGTCTTGTCCGCCGAGAGAGTGTAGTGGCCGCCGTCGGGGCAGGAGAGCGCGCCCTCGCCGAAGAGGCCGGGCGCGTCGCCCGCGCGCGCGAGTTCTTCGAGCGAGTCGGGCCAGCGACCGTGCTCCGTGCGGAAGAGCAGCGAGGCGTGGCCGATCATGCGCAGGTGGTTGTAGCAGACGAGGCGTCGGCGCTCGGTCAGTTTCAATTCGGGGCCGACGAGGCGGCGGATGAAGGGGTCGGAGAGGTAGATGAAGCCGTCCTCGCGCTCGTCGCCGCGCGGCATGAGCGTGCGCGCATAGGCGAACTCCGCCGTGTCGCCGAGGCGGCGCACCACAGTTCCGTCCTCCGTCTTGCCTTTTATCGCCGCGACGACGCGGCGGAAGGCGGCCAGAGAGTTGCTGCGCAGGTGCAGGCCGGGTTCGGGGTCTGCGGCGACGACGCTCACGTCGCGTTCGGGGTTCTCAATCTGGACGTAGGCGACGCCGAGGTACTGTCCCGTCGTGCGCCGCGCGTCCGCGTGCGCGCGCTCGGCGTCCGAGAGGAAGGCGTCCATCCTGGCGTGGAAGATTTCGGGCTGCTTGACGCGGAACAGGAGCGTCACGTCGCTGCCCTCGCGGACGAAGGGGTCGCTGCCCGCGACGGCCACTTCCTCGACGACGAGGTCGTAGAAAGGGCGCAGCCGCGGGTCGGACTCGATGGCAAGTTGTCGCTTGAGTCGTTCGCCGACGCCCGCCGTGTCGGCCTCGCGGTAAGCCTGGTTGAAGAGGTGCGTGCCCCAGAGGTCGCCCGCGTCGAAGGCGTCGAGTAGGCGGGTGAGCGTGCGGAACTCGACGAAGTAAAAATCATCCGGCACGTCGCGCGCGAGCGGAGAGATGTCGGGCCGTCGGCCCGCGAGCATCCGTTCCCAAGGGTGGCTCTTGACCGAGGGGCCGGCGAGGCTTGAGACGGCGACGGACTCGCCGGGGCGGTACTGCGGCTGCGTGTTCGCCTGGCCGCGCGTGAGCGTCGGGTCAACCGCGGCGGCGATGGGCAAGGGGGTTGTAGTCTGTGTGGCCGCGCCGCCGCGTCGCGCGCCGCGCCGCGCCGTTTGTGTGCGCGAGGGTGGCTTCGTTTGCGTTCGTCTCGCGGGCGGCGTCGGGGGCGGCTCGTTCCTGAGGGCGGGCGCGGCGGGCCTGTTCGATCCCCCGGCGGCGGGGGGCGTGACGGCGCGCATGGTGTCGAGCTGCAAGCTCTCCTGCACGGCGAGCGCGCCGCTGAAGAGGCTGAAGAGGTCAACGCCCTCGCGTCGCTCGGCGCGCACGTCCGCGTCGTTCGGGATGAGGCCCTGGACGCGCGGGGCGACCTCGCCGAAGCGACCGGCGCGGCGCGCGAGCTGGAGCACGACGTACTGGAGGTAGGCGTCGCGCGGCTGGAGCGCGAGCGCGGCGAGCGCCTCTTCGAGCGCCCAAGCCTGCGCGGAGCGCGGCGTCGCGCCCGGCTCCTGTCCGCGCGACTGCGCCAGGCCGGACGGGAGGGCCAGCAGAGCAATCGCCAGAGTCCAGCTCAGGAGAAATTTGAATCGGTGTGTCATGGCACAAATCTCCGGGGACTAAAACGTGGGCGTCGCGGCGCGCGCGCGACACGCGCGAGGTGTCCCCGGCATTGTGCCGCACAAAGCGGCTTTGTGGAAGACGGAATATACGGCGCGGCGGCTGGTTGAAATGCGGAAGGCGGCGCGCTCGTCATTCGAGCGCGCCGCCTTGTAGTGTCCCGCGTCGGGCGGTGTCGGCTTACTTGTCTGTGACCGTGAGCTTGGCCGTGGGCGAGAGCGACTGCCCCGAAACCTTGTCGCGGACGCGGACGGCGATCTCGTATTCGCCGGGCGCGAGCGAGGCGGTCGGGAGCAGGCGCGCGAGCGTCAGGCGCTGGCCCGAATCCGCGGAGCCGCGCCAGTCCTCGGCCTGCTTGAAAATCTCCTTGCCGTCCTTCACGAGCACGTAGTCAACGTCCACCGAGGGCCGGAGCGTCGTCTGGTCAATGCCGGCGTTGTAAACCTGCATGTAGATGCCGACCTCCTGGCCGCGCTTGAAGACGCCGGAGACGTTCGGGAGCACCTTGTAGGGGCCGATGGTGAACATGCCGGGCAACTGGTCGTTGAGGGCCTGGAGCTTGACGGCCAGGACGAGCGTCGAGGTGGCGAGCTTGTCGGGCGCGTACTTCGGAACCTCGAAGCCGACCGACTTGATGGTTTGCGCGCCGGAGTTGATGTCGCGGACGATGAGGTCAACCTTGTAGTGGCCGGGCGAGAGCGGGAGCACACGCTGGTAGGCCGACTTGCGATCCTTCGCCGTGGTCAGCTCCGCGACGGTCGCGTCGGTCGTCACAGGGTCTTCGAAGCTCGTGATGCGGCGGCCCGAAAGGTTCGTGACGCGACCGTAGATGTTGAGGCGGGCCTGCTGGACTCCGCCCACGTCCTTGAATTGCAGGTCGCTGTTGTCGGTCTGGACGGTGAGCGCCGTCATCACGGTGTTATCGGAGGCGCGGTAGAAGTCGACCTTCGTCGCGACGTTGAGCGCGGAGGTGTCCTCGGCGGGGCTACTGGCGGTGTGGAGCAGGTTCTTCTCCAACACGTCGTTGACCTGCGGCGGCCTCTGCAAGTCGGTGTAGAGTTGCAGGCGCGTAAACGGGCTGTCCTGCTCGCGCGCGCCGGGGCCGGTGTAGCCGAAAGCGCCTGAGTTGGCGATGCGGTCGGCCTTACTCGATAGGCCCAACTGCTCGTTCAAGGTCAGGCCCGCGCCCGGAACGTTCGCCATCGCGTCCTTCTCTTCGGGGTTGCGCGCGATGCGGTACTCGCCCGACCCCGTCGGGTCAACGAACTCGATCTCGATGCCGGAGCCGACGCCGGGCAGGTAGCGGTAGAACCAGACCTCGAACGGGTAGGTCGTGGTCGAGCCGCCGCCCTCATAGGAGGGGCGGTCGTACTGGCCGCCAGAAGGGTGCGTCTCCTTCTCGTTCGGCGGGCCGTAAATGATGTAGATGCGCCCGCGGTCGGTCTTCCAGCCGGGGATGCCGGAGGCGAAGTGCTCGTTGGCGTAGGCGATGCGCTCGTAGTGCTCTTCGAGGTACTCGTTGACATCCGTGTCCGGGTCGGGGTCGCGCCTGCGCCAGAAGGCCTCGATGAACTGCTCGCGCTCCTCGTCGGTCTGGAGCTTGTTCCAGGCCTTCTTCTCCTCCGGCGTGATGATGTAGGCAACGTCCTCCTCAATCCACTTCTTGAACATGCTGGACTTTTCTTTTTTGACGTTGCGCTCGCGCTCCGGCACGTCCTGTTGCTGGTCGGCGCGCTTGCCCTTGTCTTTCTGTTGGGCGAGGGCCGAAGCCGTGACGCAGAGAAGGAGGCCGAAGGCCAGGGCCAGGGCGCTCATCCGCTTCTGACGGGACATCGCTTTAATACTCCTGTAGGACAATTTTAACTTGGGTTCGGGCCGCCGCCCGCGGGGCGGGAGGGCCGTTTCGAGCTGTCGAAAATTTAACCTGAGGCCACGAAAATGGCGACGCCGGAAAAACCGTCGGGGGTTTCCTCTCCCGCAAGGTTAAACCCAGCCATCGCCTCAACTTTCGGGCAGATTTTAGAACCTCTCAGGAGACACAGTCAAGATGCGCCGGGGGGACTTCCCGGTTGCCTGTCGGACGCCTTTAAAGTCCCCCGAAATTACCCCTCCGGCGCAGTCTTTCAAACATGATTACCGGGAAACTCGCCGGGGATACGGCCCCCAATTTTTGTGAATCCCCTGAAATTTACTCCGCCGTGCGCGGCCTGCCGAAAATCCACGCGACGAAGACCGAGACGACGTAGAGGACGAGCATGGGGGCGGCAAAGAGGAGCATGTTGGGGATGTCGTTGGTGGGCGAGAGCACGGCGGCGGCGACGAGGATGACGATGGTCGAGATGCGCCAGTGGCGGACGAGGAAGCCCGCGCTGACGACCCCGATGCGCGCCAGGACGTATGTGATCGCGGGCATCTGGAAGACCACGCCCATCGCCAGCATGACGATGATGATGAAGTCGAAGTAGTCCGAGGCGTTCAGGAAGAGGCGGAAGTCCTGGCCGAGTCCGAGCAGGTAGCGGATCGCCGGCGGGAAGATGACGTAGTAGGCGAAGGCCGCGCCGATGACGAACGAGACGCTCGACATGAGGACGAACGGCATCGCGTAGCCGCGCTCGTGCGGGTAGAGTCCCGGCGAGATGAACGCCCAGATTTGCCACAGCAGGAACGGGACGGAGAGGCAGAGCGCGGCGTAGAGCGACACTTCCAGGTAGAGCGAGAAGGGTTCGAGCGCCGTGTGGATGACGAGCTGGCCCTCGCGGTCGGAGAGCGCGCCGGGCTGCGCCGAAAAGTCAACGGGCAGGCGCACGCCCTTCGGGATGACGGTCGGCCCGGCGAAGACCGGCTCGTCCGTGAAGACGCCGAGTTGCCCGTCGGGGCCGTGCGCGACGCGCGCCGCCACCGATGCCCCGGCGGGGATGAGGCTCTTGCCGAGCCTCGTCGCCTCGCCGAAGACGTAGCGTCCGGTCGTGCCGTCCGTGACGGAGTTGAGCGGCTGGATCGTCTCGCCGCCCGTCAGGCCCTGGAGCGGCACGGGCCGCTCGGCGGCCTCGGCCATCGCGCGGCGGACGGGGACGGAGAGGAAGTTGTAGATGCGGTCGGAGACGAACCAGCAGAGGAGGAGCGCGGCGAAGACGAAGACCATCGAGCGGATGAGGCGGCGGCGCAGCTCGTCCAGGTGTTCGAGGAAAGACATCTGCCCGCCGAGCTGTCGCCCCTCGCGTTCTTCGCCGTTGTCCGTGTCAAGAAGGGTTGAAGCCATCTCGGAAGCTTAAATACGAAAAGCCCTGCGGGAGTAAAAAAAGGTGGAAGCTGACTCGCTCTCGTTGCGAGGCATTCGCCTCGCGACGAGCGGGCGCGGTTCACGACGCGTTCAACTCATTCTCCTCTTGATCGCGCTCGTCAGAAGTCCCGCCGCCTCCCCCCGCCGCGTTCTCCGCGCTGCCGCCCACGCCGCGCGCTGATTCCGCGCCGAGCGAGGCGCGCGCGACGGTCTGACTCTCGCGCTGACCGTCGCGGCCCGTCAACTCTTCGGCGTTGACGCTTGACGCCGTTGCGGTCGTCGCGGACTGTTCGGGCGATTCGCCGCCGATGGAGCGCGGCTCCTCGACGGCGTCGAGCGCGGGCTTGCGGCGTTCAAGCTCGACCTCGTACTCCCATGTGCGCTTGAAGTCGTCGGAGGCGCGCTTGAACTCGGCCAGGCTCTTGCCCAACGTGCGCCCGATGTCCGGGAGCTTGCGCGGCCCGAAGAGCAGGAGCGCCACGACCGCGATCACCAGCAGCTCGCTCGTCCCTAAGAATTCGAGAAAGAGTAGAACGTGCATAAGACGATTCGTAAACTGTGAACCGTAAACCGTGATAAGAAAAAAACGGCTTTCGTCTTGTCACGGCTTACGGTTCACGGTTCACAGCTTTTTGTAGTCCGGCGGGTAGTAGATGACTTCGACGGCGCGCCCGCCGACGCCTTTCGTGTAGAAGGAGACGGAGCGGTCGCGGTGCTCTTTGACGGGCCGCCTCTCGCGGCGTGCCGCCTCTTCCAAAGCCCCGCGCGACTCGACGCGGATGCCGATGTGCGGCGGGTGCTTCGAGCCGGGCGGCAAAAGAGCCAGGCCGAAGCCGCGCGCGTCGCGCAGCATCGCCCAGTCCTCGTAGAGGGTCTCTACCCGGAACCCCAGGCGCTCGTACTCCCGCACGTCGCGCCCCAAGTCCTCCGACTCGACCGCGATGTGATCCACGACGCCCTCGACGCGCGACTCGCCCCGCTCCTGCATGACAACCCTCCGGCAGATTTGAAAGTTTAAAGCTCAAGCTTCCAAATTCAAAACGCCGCGCGCGGCCTTGAGCTTTTAACTTTAAACTACCCTCAAGAATTGTACCCTCTCGGCGGGCGGGCGCAAAAGCGCGCGGGCGACGTGCCGCGTCGTCCGCGGCGGCACACCGCCCGCGCCAACTCGCGGCCCCGGTTTTTCAGAGCGAGAAGCAGATGCTCGGCACGCAGAGCAGGGCTGCCGACGCGCCGATTAATAAACGCGGTCGTCGTCCGAGTGATTGGGCGAAACTCTTTATCGTCGCCGGCCTCCTTTCAGTTCAAATTGATTCCCGGTTCTCATGTGCCGGATAGACTCACGGGTGCTTGTGCGCCTTGAAGAACTTCACAATCGGGTCTGACGCCCAAGGCGGATAGACGTGGCCGCCCGGATGAATGTAGGTCTCGACCGGCGTGTGGTTCGGCGAAGTGTAAAGCGTGCACATCTGGCCGCACGGTTGCCCGTGCCCCGTGGCGCTGTCAAGCTGTTGAGCGGTTTGGATGGCCTGTTGCTGATCCTGAATGTGCACTCTCGGATCGTTCTTGCCGGCGATGACGACAACTGCGCGCGGCTCCGTGAGTTGGTCGGAAGGAAACAGCTTGCCCGCGCAGATGGCGAAGGCGGCAAGCGGCTTTGGGCGCGCGCTCCACAGCAGATAGCTGAAGAACGCGCCGTTCGAGAAACCCATAGAGTAGATGCGCTCGTCGTCAACGGAAAACTTCTGGCGAAGCGTCTGGAGCATCTCGTCAAAAAATTTGAGGTCGCGATCACCGTTCGTCCCGGCCTCGGCCTGCCAGCCGGGGCGCGTTCCCTGCGGGTCGCCCCCGCTCACCGTCGGCAGACCTTGCGGATAGACGACGATGGCTTCGGGCCAGAGCGTCTGAATGTGCATCAGTTGCGACGTGCCGTGCATGTTGCCGCCGTGTCCGTGCCAGGCGAAGACGAGCGGCGCTTTTTCCTTACTGTCCTTCGGCGCGAAGACGAGCGCCTGCCGCTTCACGCCGTCAACGGTAAAGTTCATGACCGTGCCCTGCGCTTGGGCCGTGTGCGCCGACGCCGCTAACACGACGAGTGCGATTGCTATTGCGAAACGAAACTTCATGACGACTCTCCTCCTCATTTTCTGTCGAGACGCCCCGCACGTTTACGGCTGAGCGCGCTTCAACGGCACGGCAGGCAGAGCACGCTCGAACCGCGCGTTAGCTTCGAGGCGCGGCTTCAGAAACGCGAGCAGGTCGTCCTGCCAGATCGAAACTCCCTGGGCGAAGATCAGGTGGCCGGGCGCGATGTTGTCGGGGTTGCTGGTCGGCGTGAACGGCGGGTAGATAATCGTCTTCTCCCACTCGCCCGAAGACTTGATGGCCTGGCCGACCGTTTTGGCCGCGTTCGTCGTGGCGTCGTTTTCGGCGTCCATGCAGAGCGCCGGAACCTTGATCTTTCGGGCGGCTGCGGGCAATTCGTTCTGAAGCGTTTGGCTTCGATTCCAGGTCAGCGCCCCGCCCGCCTGATCCACCAAGGCGACGAACTCGTGGCGCTCGCTCGCCGCGAGAAGCGAGACGACCCCGCCGTGCGACCAGCCCATGAGGGCGACGCGTCTGAAATCAACGGGGCTGGTCGTCGGCGTCGGCGTGAAGCGACCCGAACTCGCCGAAGCCCCGCCCTTCTTCAAGTAGTCGAGGCCGGCCAGCACGTCGCTCGCCTCCTCTCGAAAACGACTCATCATCCGGTCGCCGCTGTCGCCCTGAACTTCTTCGTCGTAGGTCGGGCCGTCCGATTTGCCGTACCCGCGGCGCTCCGGCACGAGCACGGCGTAGCCCTGCGGCACGAGTATGGCCGCGATGAAACGGAACGGAATTTCGACGTGCTCCTGCCCGGAGCGCGAGCCGTGGTTGTAGATGACGAGCGGGAACGGGCCGTTACCTTCCGGCTTGTAGAAGTAAGCCTCAATGTTCAGGCCGCCGCTCTTGTAGTAGAAGGTCGTGTACGGATTGCCCTGCGCCGGCACGGGCAACTGCCTGACCTTCTGCTGTTGCGCCCTCGGTTCGGCGGCCCGACGTTGCGCGAGAGCCGGGGCGCACAGGCTCAAGGCGAGCAACGTCAACAAACCGACGCGCCTCGCGCGACGGCTTCGCAGCATCGCCTTCCGTGTCTGCTTTAGATTGATTGTGTGATTGTGCTTCATAGCGTCTTTCCTCTTTCGGTTGACTACCATTCTCAATTCCATAATCGCGCGGCGAACTTCCTACTTTCGCGCAGGGGGATTGGTTCTCTGCGAGACCGAAAAGTTAATGGTCGTTGTCCGGCCTTCGCGGATCGTCGCGGTCTTCTGTGGGTCGCCGATTCGGGGCCGAAAATCCGTTGGCCGGGCGCGACACCGCCCGGCGTGCTTGCGTAGAACTCCGGGCGGAGGTTCGTCTCAGCCGCGCGGAGGCTGGTCTGCTCGGTCAGTTGCGAGGCAGACGCCAAGACTTGGACTCCGCGAATATTCCCGTAGCCGGTACTGTTCGGCCCGACGCCCGCCGCGCGCAGGAACTCCAACACGTCTGCGCCCCAGATGGCCGTCGCCTGCTGCCAGGTGCCGAAGCCCCCGTGCCCCTCTTCGTGAGTCGTGCCGAAGGCGGGATAGACCTTTGCCCTGTTCAGGCCGCCCTTGCCTCTGATGACGGGACCAAGTACGTCGCTCGGGCCGAGGCTGTAGTCGTTCTGTGCCTGAAGCAGAAAGAGCGGCATCTGTGAACGGCGCACGGCCTCGATCTCGCGCTGCTGAAGCCGTGGGTTGCCCCAGGACATCGCGCCCGGCGCGAAGGGAACAGCGGCGCGAAGTCCCAGACCCTTCTGCGCCGTCAACAGAGTCTGTATGCCGCCGTAGGAAACGCCCGTGACAGCCATGCGGTTGCGGTCAACGAACGGCTGCTGCTTGAGCCACTCGACGGCGGCGGTGACATCCTTGTTATAAATCTCTTGCTGCTCGACGAAATATTTTTGAACCTCTTCTTTGCTGTGCCCCGCGGCCTTGTACCTGTCTATCACGTCGCCGATGTAGTCGCCGGGCGAAGGGTTGTGGCCGTGTCGGACGGGCAGGAAGAGGACGTAGCCGTGCGTGACGTAGAAGTATCCGAGGTCTGGGTGGAGCACAGGCTTCTGTTCGCTGCCGTGATTCCAGATGATCGCGGGGAACGGGCCGTCGCCGTCGGGCTTGTAGAGCCAGCCCTTGAGCGTCAGGCCGCCACTCGGAAAGGTGACGGTGACGGCCTTCTTCCGGAAGGCTTTGACCTCCGGCGACTGCTCGTGCCTGACGGTCGGGTCTTCGCGCTCGACCTGTTCGTCGTCGGGTTGATTCGGCTTCGCCGCCAGCCTGCCCGAAGGCCGCTGCGCGAATCCGGAGCAAAGCAGACTCGCGTTTAGGACGCACAGCAATCCGAGTCGCGCGAAGAGACGCAGGCCGAGTGCGTGCTTCGTGCCGTTTTTTTCGTCGCGCCGGTGATTATTTCTCATGGCTCTACTCCCTGTCCTTTGTCCGCAGTCGCCGTCGAGGAAGTTTCAGCCTCCCCCGTCGAGCCGCGCGCGACGGAGACACATGCGGTCGAGCCGCGCGCGGCGGGCGGGGGAAGAAGTCGGAAGGTGTTGGCGGCTGCCGCGCTCGCCGCCGCGGTGGTTCTCGCGGGCGGGTACTACCTGTTTGCAACGCGCGCGAGGCGTGCCGAAGCCACGACAAACTCGAACTCGCAGATCAAATCAATCGCGATCCTGCCGTTCAAGCAACTCGGCTCGGAGGGGGCGGACGAATACCTCGGTCTGGGGATGGCCGACGCGTTGATTACGAAGCTCAGCGGCATACGCCAGATCAAGGTGCGCCCCACAAGCTCGATCATCAAGTTCGCGGACGCCGGGCAAGACCCAAGCGCCGCCGGGCGCGCGCTCGACGTGGACTCGGTGCTCGACGGGCGGGTGCAGAAATCGGGCGACCGCATACGCGTCACCGTACAGCTCCTGCGCGCCGCCGACGGCTCGTCGCTCTGGGGCGACACGTTCGACGAGAAGTACACAGACATCTTCGCCGTCGAAGACCGAATCTCCGAGCAGGTCGTGCGCGCGCTCCTGCCGACTCTGAACGTCGAGCAGAAGCAGCAGCTAACCAAACACTACACGGAAGACACAGAGGCTTATCAGTCTTACATCCGGGGGCGCTACTTCTGGAACAAGCGAACGTCGGAGGACATCAAGAAGGCGGTCGGCTATTTCGAGGACGCGATCATCGAAGACCCGAACTACGCGCTCGCCTATTCGGGCCTCGCCGACTCTTACGCCACGCTCGGCATACTCGACGACCTGCCGCCGCGGGAGATCATGCCGAAGGCGCGCTCGGCGGCGTTGAAGGCTTTGGAATTGGACGACACACTGGCCGAGGCGCACACCTCGCTCGGCTACGTGAAGCACCGCTTCGAGTGGGACTGGCCGGGCGCGGAGCGTGAGTTCCGGCGCGCCATCGAGCTTAACCCCGACTACTCGCGGGCGCACCAGTGGTACGGCTGGTATCAACTCTCGCTCGGCAAGTTCGACGAGGCGGAGGCGGAGTTCGGGCGCGCGCAGCAGCTCGACCCGCTCTCGCTCTACACGAACCTGACGGCGGGCGCGCCTTACATCTTCTCGCGCCAGTACGAAAGGGCCGCCGAACACTTCAGGAAGGTCTTGGAGATGGACTCGAACTTCTGGCTCGCGCACCGCTGGCTCGCGGAGACTTACGAAGGGGAGGGGCGCTACGACGAGGCCATCGCGGAATACCAAACGGTCTTGAGGCTGCGCGGGGGCGACGCGACGCAGACCTTCGCGCTCGGCTACGCATACGCGCTGGCGGGCCGTCAGGCCGAGGCGCGGCAGGTGCTCGCCGAGATGGAGCGCGCATCGAAGAAGCGCTACGTCCCGCCGTACTACTTCGTGGTCATTCACCTCGGACTCGGCGAGAAGGATCAGGCGCTCGCGTGGCTCGAAAAGGTTTTGCAGGAGCGCGACAACACGATAGCCTTCGTCAAGGTGGATCGCCGTCTCGACGCGCTCCGCTCAGACCCGCGCTTCGCCGAGTTAATCGGCGGCACGGGCCTC
>QHXN01000025.1 GCA_003222975.1 Acidobacteriota bacterium
ACGCACTCCGATAAAATCTGAAAGGGAGCGTTGTAGGACGTGGCCCCTATTGAAATAGAAGAGGCGCGACTTTCAGTCATCGCCGAAATCTATGCACTGAAAGTGCATAGTGGTTTGATCCTATCCTGGACGGCTCCGTGCCCTTCATACCGAACTTTTCCGCCTTCGTCGCCAGACTGCTCAATCAGACGGCGTTGGTGGTGAATCCCGCGCCGGCGGGGCCATTCGATTCACCGTTCGCAAATCTTTCGTTCAACGAGAAAGTCGTCGTCTTTCAGTACCTCGACGCCGCCGACGCGGTCAAGCCGCTGGCCGGCATTTTGCCCGCATTCACCGCGTACATCTGCTATTCGGAAGCGAGCGTTTTGGACCGGGCGACTCATACGATTACCGGCCAGCCGGTCGGGTGGTCGCTTTCAAACTACGAGGGCGCAAACGACGGCTTTGGTGAGTTCCTCGGCTATTTCGAAAATCGCCGTCGGGCGGATTGACGATGCAAGGAGGAGTTCGATGAGAGACGTGATCGTTGCAGGCGCAGGGGGCGGCGGGGCGGTCATTGCGAAGGAATTGGCGGCACAGGGACTCGACGTGCTCTTGCTCGAAGCAGGCCCGCGCTTCGGCAATCTCGAAAGCGATTGGTCTCACTTTGAGAGTGATGCCAACGGACTCTTTGGTGGTTATCTGCGGTTCGGCCCGGCTGACCTTTCGCGGCCCGCATGGCTGCGCGACCTGCCGCAGAGTTCGCTTTTTTTGCAGCTCTCCGGCGTCGGCGGCACGACCAATCATTATCAGGGAAATTCTCCGCGAGCCATGCCGGGCGCGTTTGCCGGTTATCAGGGAGACGACCGCGCCGCCTACGATACGGCACACCTTTTCCCCTTCAGCTACCGCGAACTGATTCCCTATTACGAGTGGGTCGAGCATACGCTTCCGGTTGAGACCGCGCCCATGGGAACGAAGGAGGACGTGTTTCTCCGTGGCGCGCAATTGCTCGGCCTGCCGGTGCAAAGGTCGAAGGAGATCACGCGGGCCGCCTGCCGCGCGCAGGAAAACGCCATCCTCCAGCCGAGTGGAACGGCGGGCAAGACAAGCGATCCGTCGAAGCTGCGATTCCCACAGGCGAAGGGCTGCACCTTCTGCGGCCATTGCGGGCAAGGGTGCTTCCTGCCGCGCCACGCGCCCATAAACCTAAAGTCGAAACGTGCAACCTCTGTGAGCTATATGCCGATGGCTCTGACCGCCGATCTGTGGTCGCGTGGAGGAAGGCCGTAAAGCTGATCACCGATGCTTTTGCGGTGCGCGTGAATATGGATTCGCAGTCGATTGCCAGAAGCATCACCTGGCGAATCGGCGCAACCGGCGAACTCTTTACCGAAGAGGCCGCGGTCATCGTCCTCGCATGCGGTACGGCGGAGAGCCCGCGGCTGTGGCTGAACAGCGGGCTACCAAACCCGAATGGATGGGTGGGCGCAGGACTGACGGACCATTTTGTTGATCTCGTCGTCGGCGTGATGCCCTTCTATACCGGCCTCACGAAAGGCTCCGGCTCCGGCGCCAGAATTGATTATCCCGGCTACGGGATGATCGAAGTAGTCGGTCAACCGCCCGGCACGACCGCGGGCCTTTCGGCGTTCAGTGACGCCGGCATCGCGGGCTTTTACAACAACGGACTGCCGGAAGGGCATGGGGCGGACACCGCGGGCCGCCTCTTGGGCCGCGATCTGAAGACGGCGATGTCGAACGTTGACAGATTGCTCTACATCGATGTCTTCACCGACGACGACGTAGAGGCACAAAACCGCGTCACGCTTTCGAGCAATGTTCCGCCCGATGAGCACGGCCCCGTACCGCGGATCGAGATTCAATACCGCAACCGTTCAGCGAGAACAATCCGCAATCGTGAATACCTTGTCGAGCAGGCCGTGCGACTGCTGCGGGCGCTCGGCGCCGCGCGGGTTCACCGGATCAACAAGCCGCCTTTCGTCATCCACAGCCACGGCACGATGCGGATGGGCACCCAGCCGGGTAATTCTGTTCTCGACGCAAACGCGGAATCGCGCTGGGTCAGGCGACTATTTATTGCCGACAATTCGGCGCTCGCAAACGGGCTAGGCGGGCCGAATCCGACGCTGACAACGCAGGCCCTGGCAACACGAATCGCTGAGAAGATATTTCAAACATACTTCGGTGGAAGCCCCTGGGTAGCTAACTCAAACGCCGTTTCGTCGGTCGATCATTCGGTGACGGAGGCCGTCATTCGACGTGGTCTGTAGAGCGCAAATTTGCAAGTGAGATGAAGGAAATTTTATGCGAACAAGACGAATTAATCCTCGCTTGAGCCACAACGCTAGGGTTATGGCGAGCGCGGAAATCTGTAAGAGAAGGGGTAGTCGAAAATGTTCCGGCTCTGTTGACAACCTCCGAGTCGGGCACAACATCTAGTTCCGAACTTGCCGAGCGGCACGATGACTTGAAGTCGGGGGCAAGGATGTCAACAGAGCCGGGAGTAGGCTGCGCTCAGCCCTATCTATGCAACGAAGCCCTGTTGAAGAGTATCTCACGCTGGAACGCGGGTCTGAAGAGCGTCACGAGTACCTCGACGGGCGATCTATGCAATGGCCGGTGAAAGCGAAGAACATGGCGACATCTGCGTGAATATTGTTGGCGAACTTCGCACACAGTTAAGAGGCCGGCCCTGTCGCGTCTGGACTAAAGATGTGAAAGTCCGCAGCGGCCCAACGCCCGAGCCATACCAGACGACCAGAGGGTTGTTCTCTTACCCCGATGTGGTATCTGCGACAAGCGGCAATATCACGACCAGCACCGTGATGTCTTGCTCAACCCGAAGATCATCATTGATGTCTTATCACCTTCGACCGAAGCTTTTGATCGCGGCGAGAAGTTCCGGCGTTATCGCACGTACATTGATTCGCTGACCGATTACGTCCTCGTCTCGCAAGCAATGGCGCTCGTCGAGCGTTATCGCCGTCAACCAAATACCGAGTGGGTCCTATCTGCGGTCAGCGAGCTTGAGGGAGACTTACACCTTGCGTCAATAGACTGTTCCCTGCGGCGCGCGGAAGTCTACGACCGCGTCACGTTCCCGGCGGAGACGCATGAGAACCCGGACGGGGAGTATGTAGTACGTGGTGTGACCTGCCGATAATAGCCGTGCTTTGGACGGCCGCCGGGGGCTAAATTATCAGCAAATCTTACGTGGTCTCGCTTGGTCTCAGCAGATGCCTCGGACGTGATGACCGGTGCAGTGCGGCCCGCCGGTGTTCGACTCTTTCAGTCTAGCCGCGGTATCCTCCTGTCTTAAGGGGCGGCTAAGAGGCCTCTCGTCGTCTGCTGCGACGAAGGCTGGATTAATGTCCCTGCGTTACGGAAGTATCTCGCCCACGGATAGGCTCTAGAGTAGCAAAGTGCCTGGTTCGCGGTGCTAAGCTACCGACCTGCATCAACTAAACCGCTACTACAGGCGGTCGAAAATTTCGGAGCGTAAATTCCGCCGGCTCGTGCGCCACTTCGCGCTCGACCTGACGGCCAGCGACGCGGCGCAACTGACGGGACTCTCGCGCCATAGCGCGACTTCGATCTTTCTCAAAATCAGAGAGCGCATAGCGGAAGAGTGTGAACGCGCCTCGCCCTTTTCTGGCTGCGAAGTCGAGGTCGACGAGAGTTACTTCGGCGCGCGCCGCGTCCGAGGCAAGAGCGCGCCGAAAGTCTGAAAACCAGGCTCCAGGCGGTTCAATCGCAGGACGGAAGTTTGATAGCCGGGGAGGCGTGGGAACCACTCCCGCCAATACTTCTCAATCAAGCGGTGCAGCCTCTTCTTCTCAAAGCAACCCTCCACTTGGGCAAAGAACCAGATGGTGACGAGTTCCTGGTCAGTGAACTCTGGCTGACGGTTATTGCTCAAGCGTTGAAAACATGACGCTGACGAAGTATGGTAGATTTGACAGACAAACAGGTAGATTTCAATCAGTAGGTTTTCCATGGTAAGAAAATTCTACTAATTCTGCCGTTTGTCTGTCTTCTCAACTACTGATTCGCATAACTATCATTTGCCACTTGCGTCTCACGACCCAAGCGATGGTCAGGAAGCAGGCTGATTGTTGAAGATAGCGGTCTGGCATAACTTACCCAGCGGCGGCGGAAAGCGTGCGCTTTATTATTTTGTTCGTGGTCTGGTAGGACGTGGACACAAGCTCGCTTGCTGGAGTCTGGACACAGCCGCCCATTCATATTTGTCCCTCTCGGAATTTGTGTCCGAACGTATTATCTCTTCCGACTTCAAAGGCCGCTCAGGCAAGAGTTTTACCGACAAATGGCGATCCGACTTCAATAAAACAGTGGATCGCATGAGGGCGTTTGATCAGGCGTGCCAGCTCTGCGCTCACGAAATTGAAGCGGGCGACTTTGACGTACTCTTTGCCAACAGCGCTCTCCACTACTACGTGCCTTATATCATGCGGCACCTGCAGATGAAGAAGGTGCTGTACCTACAGGAACCTTGCCGGTTCCTCTATGAGGCTTGGCCGGTCCTTCCCTGGGTGTCTAATGCTCCTGAGGACCTGGAGCAAGCGGACCTCTTCCGTCCCCGCCGGTTCATTGCGGATTACTCGCTCTTGCAGACCCTGCGGCTGCAGGCCAAACAAGAGTGGCTCAACGTTAGGTCCTGCGATCACGTTCTCGTCAATTCATATTTCAGCCGTGAAAGTGTACTCCGGACTTATGGAGTGGACGCCAAGGTCTGCTATCTCGGCGTTGACACAACGCTTTTTCGTGACCTCGGATTGCCGCGCGAGCGCGTCATCGTCGGGCTCGGCTCGTTCGATTCAATCAAGGGAGTGGACCTGGCTGTGAAGGCCGTGGCTTTGCTGCCTGAACCTCGTCCTCCGCTCGTGTGGATCGCCAATTCAGGAAACGAAGCTTACCGGAATGCGATCATTGAACTCGCTCGTTCACTAGGGGTCGAGCTGCGGATTCAGATGGCTATCTCTGATGCTGACCTCGTCGCAATCTTGAACAAAGCTACGTTGCTGCTCTACACATCAAGGCTTGAGCCTTTCGGTTTCGCGCCCCTTGAGGCGAATGCCTGTGGTTTACCGGTAGTTGGCATCGCGGAAGGCGGCATTCGCGAAACTGTTCAGGATGGGGTCAACGGTTTTCTGGTTGATCCTGAGGCGGAAAGTATCGCGCGTGCTGCCGGCCAACTCTTGCAGAATCCGGCGCTGACAAGGCAAATGGGGGAGCGGGCCGTCATCAACGTGCAGCGGAGTTGGAACGTCGAGAGCAGCATTGACCGGCTTGAGACAATTCTGCTTCAAGCCGTTTCAGCTAAGACGGGCCAGACGGGTTAGAGGCTCGGCAGTCGTTTAACCAGGAAGAAGTCGTGATGACTCAGGGCCGTGCAGTTTGCACTATCATCGCCAAAAACTATGTTGCGTTCGCGCGGACGTTGGCACAGTCGTTCCTCTCTTTCCATCCGGGTTACAAGTGTTACGTCCTCATCGTTGATGATTTCGAAGGCTACGTCAATCCACCTGATGAATGCTTCGAGATAGTTAAGCTAACTGATTTGAAAATTCCAAGCCTTCCCGGCTTTTGCTTCAAATACAATGTTAAGGAGTTGTGCACCGCGGCCAAGGCCCATCTGCTCGATTATTTGATCCGCGAAAAATCTGTCGAAAGGTTGCTTTACCTTGACCCGGACGTCCTGGTTACGGGGGCGCTGGATGGACTTTACGAAAAGCTCGCTACTTATGACATCGTTCTTACTCCGCACTTAGATACAGACTATCCCGACGACGACTTACTGCCTGACGACGGATACATTTTAAGAGCCGGGCAATTCAATCTGGGTTTCATCGGAGTCAATGCAAGCGGGAATGCGCAAAAGTTTCTGAATTGGTGGAAGCCAAAATTGTATCAGAAGTGCGTCGTTGACTTGTTGAATGGCTACTTTGTGGACCAGAAATTCATAGACTTTGTGCCGCTCTTCTTTGAGCAGGTGCTGGTTGAGAAAGACATGGGCTACAACGTCGCCTACTGGAACCTGCACAGCCGCCGAGTCAGGAGCGAGAAGGGTCAATGGAAATGTAACGATGGGCCTTTGTATTTCTTCCACTTCAGCGGCTATCAGCCGGAGAGCAACGCCATCTCAAACCATATCCCGGAGAGTCTGGCGCGCTACGGTTTTTCGAACCGGCGGGACCTGCGAAAATTATTTGCTCAGTACCAAGAACTGCTTATCGCAAATAGTTACCAGCAGGCGATCTCATGGCCTTACACCTTTGGCTATTTCAAGTCAGGTGAGCCCATCCCCTCTGACCTCAGGCTTCATTACCGAAGCCTTCCGGCAGAGTGGCGACGTTTCGGCAACCCCTTCGAATCCGAAGAGTTAAAACGTCGGATTAACGTCGAGGTGAGTTCCATGACCAGCATCGAACAACTGAACGCGATTCTGAATTCAAGGGCCTGGCGCTGGGTGTGTCGTTACGGTCGTTTCAAAAACCGCTTTCTGGCACCGGCTCAACACCTTTTCGCCCACCTCTTTGGCATCAGGCGCAGAGTCATTCAGCATTCGGAAAAGCGCTAATTGCCGATGCGCGACGCAAGGTGGCTGCCGCAGCAATATTGGGAGGTTCTCAAAAAGTCTGTGTAAGTGGCAATAATCAACCGCTCAGTCTCGAAAGGAGATTTGATCATGCCACCGATCCGTCCCGAACTGCTCGACGAGCTTTTGAAAGACTGACAGAAGCCCGAAGACCTGCTCGGCGACAACGGCCTGCTCCAGCAGTTCACCAAGGCTTTAGTCGAGCGCGTCCTCCAGGGCGAACTCACCCACCACCTCGGCTACGAGAAGCACGCGCCGGAGGGCAAGAACTCCGCAGATTCTGCGATGAGTTGGAAGAAACAATCAAGCGGTCGCCCAATCAGTTTTCTCCGAATCGACCGCCGATGGATCGCTTGGGCGTGAGCAATCGCTTCCAGACACGATTATTCAAAGGCGTTGAAGCGCGAGAATGTATCTGATCAAGGAGGGGAATTGACCATGCCCGCTTGCATTTCACCATCGTCCAGAGGATCGATCCGCTTTTACCTGCGATCTTTGACGGCGCCGATCCTCCTGTGCTTGCTCTGTTTCTTAGTCTACAACGCGAACCTGCGGCAGATCGGCGCGGGGGACACAGTGTCCGCTCGATATCTGCCGCTGATTCTCTGGCATGATGGCACGCTCGACCTCGACGCGAACGCGCGCCTGGTTGCGCATGGCCATTCAATGATTGCAGACCAGAATCGGCCAGCGGGCGCTGACGGTAAGGTCACCTACTTCGAGCCGTGGGCCTATTGGATGGTCCGCACTCGCCAGAATCAGCTCGCTTCCCTGTATCCCGTGGTGACACCATTGCTCGTGGCCCCACTCTATTTTCCCGCCGTTATCTGGCTCAACGCACACGGTTGGGAGCAGCCGCAGATTGACCGGGTGGCGGAATTAATGGAGAAGGTCTCGGCGTCGATTCTTGCCTCGGTCGCAAGTGTCCTGATGTACCTGGTGCTGCGTCGCGAAGGCACCCGGTGGAGCCTCCCGCTCGCCACGGTGTTCGCCTTCGGGACCAACACATGGATGATCTCCAGCCAAGCACTTTGGCAGCACGGAACTGGAGAACTCCTGATCGCCCTGGCATTGCTGCTGGCCGTCGCCCCTGCCTCACCCGTGCGCACTGCGCTACTCGGTGCCGTGTGTGTTTTCATGGCGGCGAATCGCCCACCGGACGCGCTGGTTGCCGGCGCGATCGTACTCTTCATTATTTGGAGCCGCAGGCGCAACGCTCTGTGGCTTCTCGCCGGCGCCGCTGTCCCGCTGGCGGCACTCCTGTACTACAACCTCAACTTTATCGGCCACATTGCCGGTGGATACGCCGTTGGAAAGGCCCCTAATAAGCCCTTCTTCCAACTGGACTGGTCAGGGGTGCCCGGGTTGCTGGTCAGTCCGGCGCGCGGACTGCTCGTCTTTTCGCCGTTCTTTGTCTTCATTCCTGTGGGGCTGATTCAGCGCCTGCGATCACCAAGCTCGAAAGGGCTCGCCGTGGCGCTCAGTTTTGCCGTCGCCGTCCAGTTCTTACTTTACTCGCAGGCAGACTGGCGCGCTGGAGTGTCATGGGGTCCGCGTTGGCTAACCGACCTTTTGCCGATCCTGGTGTGGATGCTCGCGCCCGTTCCGCTCGTTCTGCGCCCGCTCGCACGCGGCCTGCTCATCCTGGCGATGGTGGCGTCGGTCGTCGTGCAGACGATAGGAGCCTTCTGGTATACGAAGACGAGTGACGAACGCATCTTCGCTGGAAACCCCGCATCCATGCGCGCTGCGTGGAATCCCCACAATGTTCCGTTCCTCACCGAATTGCGTCATCCACGTGCGCGCGGCGAGCTTCAGTGCGACGCGGGCGGCTCGATCGATCGTGTGGGGCCGACACTGCTTCACGGCACCGGAGAGGTCCCTGACTTGGAACCCGGAGCGGTGCTCGAAGGATGGGCGCTCACCTGCGGGCGCACGCCTGCCCAACTGTTGGTGTTGATAGATGGGGTCGTGATCGGCTCGACGATGGATTTTCTACCGCGAGTGGACGTCAATGAAGTGATGCACACCATTTCGCCCTCGGGCTGGCGCGTATCCGCTAACACGCGGGGCGTTTCACCGGGGGAGCGCGTGCTTCAGCTCGCCGTTCGCATCGAGCCAAGAAGCGATATCCGCATTGTTCGTGAACAGCGCGTATTCGTGATCGCACAGGAGCCTCCCGGAGAGACCGCCACGATGCCACAGAAGCCGGCGTCGCGGCCTGAGTTGGATGTGATGGCAGCGCGCGCGGCGTTGTTGTTGCGGGAACGGCAGACCGGGTACGGCTTTTGGCTCACCTCGTATACGAAGGAACTTCGTTACGAAGCTCCGCAACAAGAAATGAACACATTCCTGACTTCAATGCTAGTGGATTTGCTCTCGCCAGTCGCACGCCAGCGAAGTCTCGACGATGTGGTGGAGCGTGCACGACGGCATCTCGCGGCACAGATTGAAAGCGATGGATTAGTACGCTATCATGGGTTGCCAGACGGACCCACCATTGGCACGTTGGGATGTGTTATTACTCCGGACGCTGACGACACTGCTTTAGCGTGGAGAATCGCTGGCCTTGGCGCTGATGACCCGAGACAGCAACGCATGCTGGGAGAGCTTGCTCGTTATCGCGACGCGAGGGGCTTATACCGCACCTGGCTCGCCCCACAAAAGAAATATCAGAATCTAGACCCCGGACGCGATCCAAATCCGACAGACATCGCCATCCAGATGCACGTGTATTTGATGCTGCGCGAACTTGATCCGCCTGCCGCGCAGAACCTTTGCAATGCGCTCCAACGCTCGTTTGGGGACGGGGATATCTGGATTTACTACGCCAAAGCTCCACTGGTGCCCTACCTCCGCAGCGCCGAATTGCGGCAGCTTGGTTGCGCAATTCCGCTGCCAACGGAGCGGCTGGCGCTTCCCGCTGCGGGACAGGAGGTCTGGAGTGAGGCGGTGCGCCTGCTCGCTGAAACAATGGCGTCGCCACAGGACGCGAACGGGCGACGGGCGATTGGCAATCTGCTTGTGCGCATTGGCAGCGACGACTTTGCCCAGCTTCGTCGCTCGCCGCCACTGCTCTACCACAACGATCTGAGCGCGACCGTGAAACGATTTTACTGGTCCGAGGATTTTGGTTACGCACTGTGGCTCCGGCTTTACGAAGCAGCTGGTGTCGAAACCGGACAGCTTCACCAACCATCGCCATGACTTCTCAATCGCCTTTTCGGCATTACGCGCGAGTCATGCAACACTTCGCGTCCACTCGAGCGCTGGAGGTATTTGCGCTTCAAGCCTCTCCGATTCTCGGTAGCTTCCTCGGTGGCTTCAGCCTCGAACGGCGCGGTGTGATCCGGCTAGGTTTACTGCTCCTCGGCAGCCTCGCGCTCACGGCCCATGTCTTTGTCTTCAATGATTGGGCCGGGCACAGCAGCGACATTCGTGATCCGCGGCGGGCGACACTCGTATTTGCTCGGCGGGGCATTGGCAGGCGCCAGGTCGCGCGCGTTGCGATCGCTCTCCTCATCTTCGCGAATGTCGCCTTCGCTGCCGTCGGCAGCCCGGCCATACTGCTTGGCGCCGTGATCGCAGCCCTCAGCCTTCTATACTCGTGTTCGCCGAGTTTCGGCAAGAGTACGCCAATCGTGGCGTCTATCAATCACCTGCTCGGAGGCGCGCTGCACTTCTTGCTTGGTTACACCTTATCCCGCGCCCTGGACGCAAGCGGTCTCGTGATCAGTCTCTTCTTTGGTTTGGTGTTTGCCGGCGGCCATCTCAACCAGGAGGTGCGTGACTACGAGGGTGATCTTCTCAACGGGATTCGCACTAGTGCCGTAGTGTTCGGCTGTCGGCGAACGTTTCTCGCGAGCCTGTGCACCTTTACGGCCGCTTATGCGATACTCGCCAGCCTAGCCGCGCTTGGCATCCTGCCAAGGCTGTTGCTCTGGAGCACTATCGTGTGGCCTTTGCATGTGGCATGGTCTCTGCGAGCGCTCCAGCGTGGATTGGGATTCGAGACCGCGTTATGGATGCAACGACGGTATCGATTGCTATTCGCGTTCATCGGGCTCGCGATGCTAGCCAGATGAGCAGACACGCCATTTATTCGAGCTTTTTTCTGAAATGGTTCTTCCACAATGTTAAGAGCTGCGGCACATTTTGCCAAGTCCGGCGAACGTAAGTTAATAGTCGCCATCCTCGTGAATTCTTAATACCGCCGATTTGCTCATCCTTGAAAGCAACTTGCTTTGTTAGTCTCCGAACCGCATCGTGCTTCGCTGCTAATAACTCTCTCCTGAGCAAATCATTTTCTAATGTTTGTTTCTGCCTATCTTCAGACAAACGCCTAACGCTGACAGTGAGGTGTGCAGAACTCCTTTTCATCCTCGCCAACTGCTTTACTAATCTGGGCTTATACAACTCGTAGTGCTTGGTCATCATGTATTCAAGCAGCTGATCGAGAAACTCTGCATTATCAACCATTGACAGAAGTGACTCGGGTCTCACTCGATATTCAAAAGTTACTTGAGGAAGGCGGTGGAAACGCCAACCCTTTTCGGCTGCACTGATCCACAGGTCCCAATCTTCTAACGGTGACATTCTCTGGTCATAACCGCCACAGTCAGCCCAGACCTGCTTGCGAAACATCGCGCCGGCGTCAATGTAATTAAACGTTAGTATCTCCTCTAAATCGAACTCAGCTACTTCGTCGAGATCAATCTTCATTCCAAAGAACTGGCGGTAGCCATAAACGATTCCTATTTCCGACAACGAGTCGAGAATCTTGATTGCAGCTTCTATGAAACCGGCTCGAATCCTGTTATCGGCATCGAGAGGCAGGATGTAGCGGCCGGCAGCTAATCTAATTCCGGCATTTCGCGCTGCTGAAAGCCCCTGGTTTACTTGATCAACTAAGAAGTATCCTGCGTCTCTAAGGATCTTTAGAATCTCCAGCGTCCTGGGCTCTTTTGATCCATCATTAACCACTATGAGTTCGCAATTCTTCGGGACGACTCTCTCAAAACTGGCAATGGCCTCGATCAGAAATTGGCCGTCGTCGAAGCATGGAATGATCACTGACACATCAACCTGGTGTGGTGCTGAGGTATTATTTCCTTCCTTGAGTCCGCTCCGAAGTGGTCGCACTCGCCAAAGTCCAGAGCCTGAAAGATCAGCCAGATTATCGAGTTGTGCTAAGAGTTTCGTACACTGCGGTGAGGTTGCCGCCACGAGATCGATCAATGGATCAGAGCCCTCAGTACAGGTCAATAACTCATGCTCGTAATTATCCCTTAGATTTGCCTCGCGTATTTCAAGGTTTAGTTTTTTGCGAAGAAGATCGACAAATCGATTGGGGTCCTTTTGCAAGGCATTAATAGATAAGAGCACGCACCGTTGGGAGTTCTTGATAAAGAAATCGAGGAGGTGTCGGTTGTAGAAACTCCAAATCCGGTAGGCATATTCCGGATTGCGTAAAAAGAGCGGCTCGCCGAGACGCTGCATGGAATCGGCTACGTCCCAAGGAAACCGGTAAACAAAGATGTAATTAGCGCCGTCAAGCAGTCTATCCCAGAAGTCGAGCAGAAGAGTGGTACGAGGATCCTTCCATCCCCAGAGTCCCCCCCCTTCAGCTCGGGAAACGAGCATACTTGTCGCACATGGGATGAAATCTTTAAAAGTCTCTCTGTTTAGCTGCTCACTCTCTGTCCATCCCCAATCCGGATGCCCGCCATCATCTGGCAGACAGCACTCTGAAAGGACCCTGCGTTGGAATTCCAGGAAACCAATATCCTCGAAGTAGCCGCGCGGATTGTTTTTATCCGGCGGCAACAACCTCTGACCCATATCAACACCAAGGGCTGACAGCAAAGAGGCTACCAGAGAGGTACCGGAACGATGCATCCCCGTTACGATTATTGGTTTAGAATTTCCTGATTCCATCGGATTTTGTGGTTCATTGCCACGGGTGGTTCTCATGGTTCGGTTCTTTCTTCTAACCGTATGCCTCCGATTGACCTTTGCTAATTGCCATTTCGTAAAATTCGGTGATCACTGGCAAAACGGCGGGCGGGGTAAACAACTGCTCATATTTTTTCTGGCGGCAATTAGATCGAAGAAGCTCCCAGAAAATGTCTCCCTGCGGGCATGTCTCAGGGTAGAAGCCACCTTTCTGGCGGCACTCTTCATCACCGAAGAAGACTCTACCGTAAATCATCCCGGCAGCCGGCTCCGCTTCGAGCAAGGCGAGTTGATGATCGAGCGAGCCGGGAAGGCGTATGTCGTCATCGTCGAGGAAAGCGATGTATTCTCCGGCGCTCTCCAGCAATCCGAGATTTCTTGCACCGGCGACACCGTGGTTTCGGTCGTCGCGCACGTACTTGATGCCTCGTAGCACCCGGCAAACATCTGTCGTTTCATCTATTGAGGCGTCGTCCACCACTATAACCTCGACGCTCCGCCCCGCGCGTTGAGCGCTCTCCACGGCGCGCGCAAGCAGGTGTGGGCGGTTGTAAGTGGTAATGATCAGGCTGACTCTACCCAATGCGCCGCATCCCATGACACTGCCTGCGAGCGACACTTGCCTCGTCACTTTTTAGAATTTCTACCTGTTACCCCCGCGCTTGAATATTATCACCCAAGTTGCTAGTTAGCGATTTGCGAGTTCTTCGAGAACAAAAGAAAATCCCCTCCACTTCGTCGCCAAATGAAAGTAGGAGGGGAGGGCGATCGATCACACGATCGAACTTTATTAAAACTTAGCAAAGTTGAATTCACCCCCTTAATAATTCATTCTATGAAAAACATCCCGTACCCTTTTTCTCGTAAGAGGTACGAACTAATGCATAAGTCTCTCACCCTCGCGGCCATCATACTCGCCTGCGCCGCCGCGGGGCAGGCGCAATCGGTGCGTGCCGGCGACGAGGCGCGCCTGCTGCGCTCCCCTGATATCCACGGCGACCGCGTCGCCCTCGTCTACGTAAAGCGCTTGGAACTTACCAGGAACCCAGTCATGGTATTAACCGCGGGCAGATGATGGTTTTTCCTGTTCCGGTTGTATCGCATTACTGCCGTCCGTTGCTCCCGCTACGACATCATTCGCGTCTGCCTGAATGCGAAGAAGTGATGCATCACTTTCTCGCAAAACTTCGTCGACCATACTCCTCGCAGATTCTTCATACCCTCTCAGCTTTTCCTCTATCTGCTGGAAGGTGAGCGGCAGTTCTTTTCTTCTGATGCCCCGCCGGATGACGTTTTTTTCAATGTGCGTGAGTATCTTCGCGCCGTAGTTTTCCCGGATATATGTTTTAGGGTCGGCCTCGTAGGCCGCGCGCGCGGTCGCGAAGAGGACGCGTATGTCGCTGCCCGCGACCGCCATCTTCGTCCCCAATTTGACCGCGCGGTCTACCACATCCTGCTGGGCGCGGCTGAAGCAGAAGATCTCCTTGACGGACGCGGCCGGAACGCCTGGCGCCGTGCTCTTAATCAAATTTCCGTTGAGAAGTTTTCGCACGATGAATGGGACATCGTCGGAGAACTCTCTAGGCATCTTCGATTTGAAGTTGTCCCAAAGGCTGCGGTAGCCCGCCACCTTGTCGGGGAAGCCCATCTCTTCGAGAACGTTGAGGAGGATGAGGCCGCGCAGATACGTCGTAGGGTACGGGCTCCAGTCCTTCTCCGTCTTCCGCTCGAACGAGATCTCGGCGTAGTCGCGCGCGAGGAAGTCCATCAGCGCGCCGACGAAGGCGGGGCCGGCCGACAGGCAGCCGTAGATGTCGGCGAAAATCTCCCCGAGCCATTTGACCCAAGCCCCCTGGCGCGTCTCCGCCTTCGCCTCGGCGAGTCCTTCGAGAAGAAGTGACTGTAGCCCGTCCGTCAGGCCGAAGTCGTCCTCGACCAGATGCCCGACCTCGTGGCCGATGACGAGCGCTTCAGGCAGGTGGGCGATCTGGTGCCACGGCAGGCCGACGACCGGTATTGGGAGCTTGCTGGCGAGTTCAATGTCCCTGCCGCTCAGGTCTTCCCCCGCGATCCTGACCTCCTCAGGCTTAAAGTCCTTGCCGCGCGATGAGGAGAAGGGGCTGGTGCCGCCGTTGAAGAAGACGAGCGGCGGCTCCTTGCACGACGGGCTGGCGCGGTCGGCGTAGACGTGCGCTTGGATGGGGCTGTAGCAGGCCCAGGCGAATTCGTCGGCGATGGCGAGGTAACGGCGGAAGCCCTCTTCGTCGCGCTGGACGAGCTTACCCCGAAAGAACTCCCAGATGCGGTGCTCGGAGAGTATGAGGCGCTCGGCGTTGTAGATCGAGGCGAGGAACGCGTCGGTGTCGCCCCGCAGGTTTTTCTTGACGAGCGAGCGAACAGTCTGACTCCACTGGCCGAGGTGCGTCCTGACGGCGCGGATCTGCGTGTGGTGCTTCTCGAACGGCCCGTTCGGCTCGCTGCGCGCCAGCCAGGAGTCGAGCTCGCAGCCCAGAGCGTTGAGCTTCCTCCACAGCTCGCGCCTCTTCCTGTAGGCGAGCTGTTCCGTGACCGTCAGCTTCTGGTATTGCTTCATGTGCTCTTCGGGGGCGGCCGGTCGGAGCGCCGCCGCTCAATCCGGCAGGAGGATGAGCGACGGGTCGTTCGTGAACAGGGCGGCTGTGCGCGAGTGTTGCAGGCTGTGCGTCGGGTCGAAGCTCCTGCTCGCGTTGATGGCGTGGCCGAGCGAGCGCCCCCCCGTCAGGCTCGCGATGAAATCCTCCCGCGTTCGCCGGCGTTCGGCGGCGTCCGGGAGCAGCCCGCCTGCCACGACGCCGCAGGCGTTGCCGAAGTGGAACAACTCGGAGGCGAAGCAGTTGCGCAGAAGGAGTTGGTGGAAGGCCGCGCTGCTGCCCGGCGGGTTTTGCGACTCGATGACTACCAGGGGGGGCGCCGAGGAGGGGGGCAGTCCCGACAGTATCTGGTTAAGCAACATCGCCGAGAACTGGGTGCGCCCGGACGGGGGGAGTTCCGCGCCGCCGCCGACGCCCGAGTAGGCGTCGGAATTGTAAGCCTCCGGCTTGACGTTGAAATCGAGGTGAACCAGCCCCGTCCTCGCCGAGGCGTTGAAAGAGGATTCGATGTGGATCACCTGAGGGCTGAACTTCGCGACCGCTTGCCCCGCCTCCTCCCGGAAGTCGGTCTGATCCCCCACCTCCACAGACGTGATCTCGCAGCCGAGGCCCCTGTAGAGATGTGTGAGCGACCCGCCTTCGAGGCCCTCGGCGCCGCGCTGCGTGCTGACCAGCGTCTCGAAAGACGGGCTGACGGTTAAGACCCTAAGCTGCCTGCCGGCCATCAGCGGGCTCAGCATGCCGACGAGGCGCTCGACGATTTCATCCGTGTCAAGCTCGTCGAAGGAGATGCCCACGTCCTCCAACACCTGCCTCGTCCGGGGGCCGATGATCCCGTCAACGCGCAACGAAGACAGTTCGAATAGGGTGCGGGCGGCGAACTGTATCCACCGCGCCGTGTCGGCGCGGCCTTCAGCGAAGGCCGCGGCCCGGTAGACGTGCCCGAAGACGGACGGGAGGTCGCGGCCGTCGGGCGTCAGAGCCAGTTCCCAGGGAATTTTGGCTAGGTTGGCGGACGGAATTTCCAAGCGCAGGTCGAGGCGGCGCGCCCCGGTGCCCGCGCTCAGGAGCCGGTCTGAGACGGACGCGGGCATCAGCACATCCCAGAGAGCGCGCCGGAATCCCTTGAAGTCGCTGACCACCCACTCGCTGAGGTGGTACAGGGCGCTCCTGTCTCTCAGCGGGGAGGCGAGGAGCTGCGCGTTCCACGTGTCCTCGACGTTGAAGACCTCCTGCGCCGCCCCGTGGGAGACGGCGAGGCCGCCGTTCTGCACGTCCAGCCGGACGCGGTGGACGCGCTCGCGCGCCCCGGCGTGCGCCGTCTTCTCCGCAGCCTTCTCCCGCGCGGGGCCAAGCAGGCTCCTGACGCGCGCGGCCGAGTGCTCGTCCCCCAGCGCGGCGTAGATCGAGGCCGACACTTCGAGGTTAGCGGCGGCCTTCTCATGATTGCCGGCGCGCCGGGCCAGCGAGGCGGCCAGCTCCGTAGCCAGGGCGTCCCACTTCGTCGTGTTGTTCGAGGGCAGGAAGCTCACCGAGGCGTCGTCGAGCGCGAGCGCGCCCTCATCGAACGCGCCGACCCTCATAGCGCGCTCCGCCTCTTCCAGCAGCGCGGCGCGCCGCAGTGCCGGGTAGTCTGCGTAGTCGCTCAGGAAGGTCGAGTGGTAGATGTTCGTCTCGGGTGGCGGCGGGAACCCGCCCTTGTTCAGCGCCGAGAGAGCGCGGTAGAAGGCGAACGAGTTATCCTCTTTGAGGGCCCTCTGCGCCAGTTGCGCGAGCAGGCTCTCGGCCCTTTCGCGCGCGCCGGCGAAGCGCAGCAGGCTGGCGTAAATCAGGCCGGAGAAGACGTGCGGCCTCTTCTCGGGCGACGCGTCAACCATCCTGAGCAGGGGCGCGGTCTGTCTGGCGTCCAGCTCCGCCTCGCCCTGCGCGAAGCGGAACACGCTGAGGAGTGGCAGGCGCGCGGAGGCCGGTTCGATCTTCAGCAGCTCCTCGCGCAGCTCATCGAGAGTCTCCGCGCCACCGAGGTTGAACGCGAGCCAGAGCGCCAGCGTTCTCGCGAGCGAGCGCGGGGCGGTCTTCACTTCGTCGCTCTCGTAGAGCGCGCGCCACTTTTTACGCGCGTCCTCTTCGCGCCGCATGACCAGGAGGCAGCGCACGCGCAGCAGCTCCATCTGGCAGCTCAGCTCCGGGTCCTTCTTCTCGCTGTGCGCGTCCCAGTCTTCGAGCAGCTTGGCGGCCTCGTTGACGTTCCCGATGACGTTCAGTTGCAGCTCCACCTGATGCCTACGCGCGCGGTCGGGGCCACGGCGGTCGTTGGCCGACTCCCACAGCTCCTCGGCGTCTCGCAGCGCGGCCGCCGATTCCTCGAACCGCATTAACAGCCCGAGCGTGTAGCCGCGCAGTTCGAGTAGCGCGGCGCGCGTCTTCTCGTCGCTGCCCGGCGCCTTGAGCAGCGCCTCGGTGCTGCTGAGGCCGTCGAGCGGCCTCAGCAGGTCGTGCACGCGCAGGCGAATTAAGAGCAGTTGGTTCTCCCAGTCGAAGTCGGAGCCGGGGGAGGACTGGGCGGGGCCGGCGGCCTCCCGGCTCAGCCGCTCGGCTGCGGTGAACTGGCCCATGGCCGTATTCGCCCGCGCCATCATGTACTTGATGCGGCGCGCCTGCTCCGGCGCCTTCTCCTCCTCGCACAGCTTGAGCGCGCGCTCACAGGCCTCGAGCGCTTCGAGGTAGCGCCTGCTGTCGAGGCACCACTGGGCCAGCTTGAGCGTGACGGTCAGCGGCGAGAGGAAGGGGATTTTGAGGAACTGGCTGTATTTGAGCGCCTGGTCGAAGTAGTCCCCGGCTCTCGCCGGGTCGCGCCTGGCGTGCATCTCGGCGAGTTGGGTCGTGATGCTCAGTTCGAGGTACAGGCTGTCGGTCGAGGCGAGCGCCTGTTCGGCCAGTGGCCGCACGATGTCCGGGTCGACCAGGGACTTGCTCAGCTCCAGGGCGAGCTGGCCGAACGCCTCCACGTCGAACTTCGGCCTGAAGGTCGATTCCCCGGCGGCCGCCAGCGCCGTGCCCAGGTTGAGCAGGTGCTGCCGGGCGTCGCCCCACGCCTTCGCGTATTCCACAGAACCCTGCTCGTGCCGGGCCGTCATCATGATCGCGGCCACGGCCGCCTCGTGGTGCGCATCGCACACGTCCCTCGGCTCGACGATGGGCTGGTCGCTGTCCTCGCGCCACCTCAGCGGGCGGCACTTCTGATCCACGTAGTCGCGCCGCGTGATCTCCGAGGCCAGGCGCAGGCGCACGTCCATGTCAGACGAGGCGAGCTTGCTCTTCATACGCTCGCGCCAGAACTGGGCCGCCTTCGGGCCTTCGAGCTGGAAGTGGTGGTAGATGGCCTCGCACGTCCACTCGGCCCACTGCGACGGGGTCTCGTTCGCCTGCTTCGCCTGGTCGTTGAAGTAGCGTGCCGCGTCCTTGTGCAATTGAGGGTAGATCTTCTCGGCCGACAGCAGCAGCCGCATCGGGACGGAGACGTCCGGGTGCAGGCGCATGACGCTACCGTCGGGCGACTCGAACCAGACCCACCCGTAGGGGCTAGCCAGCTTCTGTAGCTTATCCCACGCGTCGCGCGGGTTCGAGGCGTCGCCGTACGGCCAGAACTCCCGCTGGTCGTACCCGCCCGCGCCCTTCCTCAGCGAGTCCTGTCGCCGTAGCTTCTCGCGCTCGGCCACGAGGTGGGGCCACAGAACCTTCTCCAGGAGGTCGAGCGTGAAACGGCGGGGTGCGGACGCGTAGCGCAGCATCCAGCGCACATCGTCGTCCGGGATGCGCTTGATGATGCGCTCTATCAGGTAGGCCACCTCGGCGCGGGGCAGCGCCCTCACGTCCTCGACCGTCTTGATGTCCTTCGAGACGACAAGGTCGGTCATCAGCGAGAGGACGAAGGGGTTGATATCGCCGTGCTCGTCGGCGTTGGCGCACTTCTCGACGATGGCCTCGACCAGCGCGTCATCCGAAAGCCCGCGACTCTCTCTCATGTAGGCGCGCGCCTCCTGCGGCGAGAAGCGCTCCACCTCGAAGTTGACGGCCTCCTTCCCGAAGAGGGCCTCCATCCCCGGGTCACCGCTCAGGGCCTCGCGCAGGTCGTAGCGACCCGAGAGCACGAGGCGCAGTGCCGGGTACTCCCGGTGAATGTCCACGACCTGCTCGACGACCTTGCAGAGGCTCTCCTTGCTGACGAGCATCATCTCTTCGAGGGTGTCTATGGCGACGACGATGGTGCCGGAGAAGTCGGCCTCGCGCAGCGTGCGGCAGAACTCGGGGATGGCCGTCGCGCGCCACGAAGGCTCGAAGCTGACGAAGCTCCGCTCCAACTCGGGACGCCCGGCGTCGCGCTCGCCGCCGGACGGGATGTCGAGCAGGGGCCTGAAAACCCACACCGACTTGAAGATTTCGTTGAAGGGCCGGCCCGGTATTTGCTGGTCGAGTTGCTCGGCTATCGGTAGCAGGAGGAGGAGCGGGTACTGGCGCGCCGTGTTGAGGTTGATCTGATCGAAGTCGAGCCGCGCGACCGGGATGCCTTGCGGTACACACTGGCGCGCGATGAGCCAGCGCACGAACATCGTCTTGCCCAGTCCGCCTGTGGCGTAGACGTTGTAGACCCAGTTCCCGCCGTTGTCGGGCTGCGGCGAAAGGAACGTCTTCAACTCACCGGCGTCGACGGCGCGCTCGAGGTAGGTCGTCGTCTGGTAGAACTCGGCGGCGTAGAGGCAGCGGGCGTTGTAGTATTGCCGCTTGCTCTGGGAGAGGAGGCGCAGCCCCTCGTCGAGCAGTTGCAGGCGCGACTCCAGCGTCCGCAGCAGGTCGTTGCAGCGCGCCAGGTCGAAGTGGTCGTCGGCCGCGCGGTACATCTTCTCGAACTCGCGCTCGGCCCGGCGCGGGTCGGTGATGACGAGCAGCGCCAGCCGGTCGAGGTCGTTGCCTTCACCGCCGGGGTGTTCGTAGTATTCGAGGAGCCGGCCGAAGACGTACTCGTTGTTGCGCTTCGCCTCGCCGCCTGCCTGGTGCACCGACCTCAGCTCGTCGAGGCACGCGCGGCGCGCCTCCTCCTTCACGCGGAAGAGGCGGCCCGCGCGCGAGACGGGCTCCAGGCGCGAGACGGGCTCCAGGTTGAGGTTGGTGATGAACTTGTCGAAAGTCGTCGAGTAGCCGCCGGGCAGGTTCTGCGAGAGGAATTCCCTGAAGATCGTCTCGTCGAAGTGGCGCAGGACGGAGGCGCGCCTGACCACCTCGCGCTCGGCGGGCGGCTCAAGTTTGCGCAGCAGGTCTTCCGGGGAAGTGACGCCCTCAAGCAGCCGCTTGAAGTCGAAATCGCTGTCGTCAACGCTCATCGGACTGTTCCTCGTCTTCGCCGCGGCGCGCCCGCGCGTGCTTAGCGGCGCGCGCCCACTACTCCGAATTGCCGTGCGCCCTTCGGAAGCGCCCCGGTGCTCGGCCCTCGTTCCTCCGCGCGACGAGTCCTCCGCGCCGCGCGCCGACCCGCTGCGCGGGCGCCTGACGAGGCGACCGGCGGCGTCGCGCTAGACCTTCAGGTCATCAAAGAACTCCTTTTTTCGAGGACATCGTAGATCGCCTTCAGCGTCTCCGGCTTCCAGCTCGCGGCCGGGTTCGGGTTATAGAAACTGATGAGCAGTTCCTCATCCTCGGCCGTCACGCGTTTGAAGAGGCGCTTGGCGTGGTCGGGGCTGGCCTTCAGGTTGCGGAAGAATTCTCTGGCGACCCTGTCGTAGTCTTTGGTGGGGATGCCGTCGAGGTAGACTTGGTGGGAGCGGTTCCGCAGGTCGTCCAGGCTCGGCCGGGGGTTGTTCCGCATGTAGGTTTTCAGCTCGTCGTCGTTGAGGACCAGGACTAACTTGACCGAGCGGATGCCGGTCGCGTCCGCCGCTACGAGTTCGCCGCTCGCGGCCGGCCCGAAGAGGTAGGGCAGGAGGAACTTGTTCATGTGCGGCTCGGTCACGCCCTGCCCGCTGTCTATGAAGCGGTCGAAGACGATGATGAGCGGGTTGCCCGGTTCGGCGGCGGCGACGAGCGCCTTGCGGAACGACTTGAAGATTTCCTTGACGGTGGCCTCTGACAAGCCGTCGAGGTTGCTCGTGTCGAGACCCTCGGGCAGAGGTACGTCGCGCCCATCCCACTCCGGCGGCTTGCTCTCGTCCCTTAGACGGTGGGGGAGGTAGTGGTTAAACTCGCTAAAGGCTTTCGGGTCGAGTGGGCGGAAGATGAGCGGGGGGCTGCCCAGGAACAGCCCCGGCGGGGCGCCGGCCTGGATGCACAGCAGCATGTCGAGCCACTTGGGGCTCCAGTCCTTATCCATGACCTCGACGTAGCGCACGTCGTGCCCCTTGCGCGCGTAGCTCTCCAGGCACCAGAGCGTCACCCAGGTCTTCCCCATCTTCGAGCCGCCGTGGATGAAGATGAACTCCTTGTCGGGCTTGCGCGGCGGGATCGGGTAGAGGCCGTGGATGAAGAGGCGCCGGTCGGGGCGCCGGCCAGCGAAGACGCTCACCTTATTGAACAGCTCGCACCCGATTTCTTCGTCCTCATGCCGGCAGACGATCTGCGACCGGAGTGGCAGAACCTCCTCGGGCGGGATGGAGACCGAGAGGGAAGGCGTGGCCCAGTCGCGCGTGTTGTCCTTGTTCTGCGCGGCGGAGTTCCTGTCGCGCATCAAGATGCGCGCGGCGGCGGCGGCGCTGTCAATGGGCGCCCCCTCCACCAGCCCCTCGTAGAACTGGCCGGCGAACTCGCCCGCCAGCTCGCCCCGCACGTCGGCCTGCATCGTCAGCACGGCGGGCACCTTCAGCAACCGGAAGGCGTCGGCGACCGCCCAGCTCGTCCGCTGCTCCTCGTCAACGGACAGCGCCGCGGCCCCCGAGCGGCACGCGTTGATGAAGGCGAGCCGCGGCCTCCACTTCCACGCCGACAGGTTCGCAATCTGGGTCGCCGTCCACATGGTGTCGCCGCCGGCCGGACTCTGTAGCGTGAGGTAGGGGGTGTCTCCGTCCACACCGCCGTGCCCGATGTAGTGAAAGACGTGCGGCCTGAACTCCCTACACTTGTCCCGGAGCTTATCAATGGTGGCCTCCTCGCACACCTCGATGTCCACGAGCCAGCTCACCTTATGCAGGACATCTTCGATCCTTTCGACCTCCTCGTCGGCGCGAATCTTCTTCGCCTCGTCGGCCGACACGCCCACAACGATGAGCACGCGGACGGGCCAGTTGATCGGCTCGGCGTCGGGGGCCGTCCCGCTCGGGTCGTAGTCCCGGACGCGGACATAAGTGTTCCGGGTCTCCTGGAAGGGGCGCTCAGCCGCGCCGTCGAACATCAGCTCCCAGGGGAGCAGCGCCAGGCCCTCGTCCTCGATCTTTAAGAGGACGCGCAGCCCGCCGGCGCCGGCCGCCGCCTTCATCTCCTTTAACTTCTTGCCGACCTCGCCCCGGTACAGCAGGTCATAGAGGTGGCGCCCCATGTCGCTGAACTCCGCCAGCTCGTCGCTCTTTTCGAGGAATGTCTCGCGGTAAGTGCTGTAGTCGCCGGTGTGCGCGCCGACTTTAAGGCCCCGCGGGAGTTTATCCTTGACTGAGGCCGCGCCGCCGCCGTCAGCCCAGCTCAGTTCGAGCGGGTAGTGGTGGTCTCGCGGCTCTGCCGAGGTATCGTCGAGCTTGCCGAGTCTTAAGACGACTGAGGTGGGAGTGCTCATAACCCTATGACCTCTGGCGAATGTCTCTGCGCGCCGGCCCTGGAGTGTGTGGGGCGCGCCTTCACTTTTTATGAATCTCTTCGCTGTGATGCTCGACCCCGCGCTCGTTGATGTAGCGAACCTTGATGGTCTCGCCCTCGAAGTCCATCACCACGAAGCCGAAGTAGTTCCACGACTCCACGAGGCCCTGGAAGCCTTGGTTGTACTCGTAGGCCACGCCCGCGGGCGGTTTGCCGGGGATGTGGAACGGGATGCCGCCGTGGCCGATACAGCGCGGGTGCCTGACATTCTCCCGCGGCTCGTAGAGCACGCAGCGGTGCTCGTGCCCCCAGAACCATGCGCGCACCTGCCCCGCGCGCAACGGGGAGACGAGTTTGCGGAGCAGCTCTTCGCCGCCCTTTTCGTAGGCGCTGAAGGGCTGGTGGTGGCTGAGGAGGATGCCCTTCTTGCCGGGCGCCTCCGACAGCCTTTGCTCGACCCACCTCTCCTGGCCGCCGTAGAGGTCGTGCGCGTCGAAGACGGCGTTGTCGTGGTAGCCCGTGTCGAGGCCCAGAATCAGCCAGTGGTCGTTTTCGAGGCTGAAGAAGCTGGAGGGCGTGCCGGAGGCGTCCCTGTGGCCGCAGAAGCGTGGGTCGTCCCGGAGAAGGTAGTTGAAGTAGCCCCAGCCGCCAGAGTACATGTCGTGGTTCGCGTTCAGGCTCCAGGAGGAGATGGCGTCCGCCTCCTTGCTCTGCACGGGCCAGTAGGCCAGGAAGTTGCTCTCGTACTCTCGCGGGAGCCCGGAGTAGTACACGTCGCCCAGGTGGATGACATGCCTGTCACGCCCGGCGGCGTCCGCCTCGTCTAAAACGTCGCGGATGGCCTCGCCGATCTTACGCGCGCGCGGCAGGCCGCTAGCCCAGTCGCTGAGGAGCACGACGCGGGCGCGGTTACTGATCTTGAAAGGCACGGAGGGGTTGGGGTTGAACGGGTGGCGCCCGCGCCACCCCCGGACGCCGATGGCTACGAGGCAGTTGGCCCAGCCTATGTCCAGAAGCTCGTACCTGTCCCACAACCCCCTCTCCGGCGGTTTGCCCGATAGGAAGTCGGCGAGGGCGTCGTCCATCTTCTCGTCCGTCACGGCGACGTTCCCACCCCCGATCGCGCCGCGCTCGGCCACGCTTATGTTACCGGGTCTCTTCTCCTCGCAAAACTGCTGTAGGGCCGACTGCGCCAGGCTCAGAGCAGCGTCCCGCGGGAAGAAAGCTTCGTCCTCATGCTCGTCGGACGCACGGGACATCTCGCGGCGGACGGCTTGCTCCAGTTCCTCACGGGCCTTACGCAGGTCTCCGGCGTCCACGCCCGCCTCCTCCATGAACCTCGACACTTCGGCGTCACCTTTAAGGTGTTGCTCCTCCTGTTCCCTGATGCCTTGTGTGAGCTTCTCCGTGCCCCTGAGCAGGAAATCACGCTTTAACAACTGGGCTAGCATCGATTTTCTCCCGCGCCTGGAATCCCGCGGCGTAGCGGCTCTTCGAGGCCAGAATGTTTATCAGGAAGATAAAACCGTGATGATCAATATGTCCGCTTAAGGATAAGGGCACCGACTTAAGTCGTGATGTGTAGAGACGAAAGGTAAGTAGTTATTGATGAAGATAACTACTTGCCCAGAAAACGGGCGTCCTGCAATAGGGGCAGAATTATCACACAAATCCCTCAATCGTCCAAGCACAAGTAGTGGGTCACATTCGACTGTGACGCGGCCTTCTTCCGGTCGCCACAGCTATGGCTGTTGCCACGCCCACTGTTTCCCACATATTTATGCGGTGCCGGGGCAAAACATTTCACGGGCGGCGGGGGACAGATTAAGGGCAGAAGATATTCGTTCCGAACTGACCCACTACCCAAGCACATTTTTATGACCCTCATAATCCCATACGAAAACTGCCGAAAACTTTTGTGAAGAAGGGAGGGAAATTGTCACACAGTGCCGGCGCTGATGCGCGGCGGCGAGACAACGCCGGGCGCGCCGCGCTGCGACAGGTGGCCGAGAACCCCGTGCTCAAGGCGAACGAATCCAGCCACGCCTCCGTGCTGATGTAGTACTTCGGCTACCTGCGCCGCAACCCCGAATAACCCGCAAGACACGGACTACACCGGCTACGACTTCTGGCCCCAGAAGCTCGACCAGTTTGGCGGCGACTCCGTCCGGGCCGATGTGGCCAAGGTCTTACCCTCCTCGACCGAGTACCGTCGGAGGTTCCGACAGTAAGTGACGAGAAGAAGTTATGGAGGCGCCCCGGCAAAGACGTTTGCCGGGGTGCCCTTCAAGCCTGTCAGCCCACCGGACGAACGGGCCACAGCTTATACAAAAGAACAGCACCCCTTAGAACGAAGTGACCGTGAAGTCGTCGAAGTTGAAGTTGTCGTAGTCGCCGCGCACCCCGACCGCCCCGGCGTTGGTGAGCGGCGGGTACTGCGCCGTCAGGTAGTGCCCCGGCGTCGTACACCCCGCCGACCAGTTCGCGTTCGTCCCGCCGGAGTCCGTCCCCTGCGTGATCAGCGCGCCGGTGTCGTCGTCGTAAACCTTGAGCGTGACGCTGCCGTCGCCGTTCGTCTGGATCGTCATCGAGAAGTGTTGCCACGCCCCGACCGTCCACGCGTGCGCGGCCTGCGCGAGCACGAAATAGGTGCCGCTGTTGTCCGTCCCGCAGGGCACTTTGCGCTTAATGACCACTTAGTTGTCGGCGCGGTTGATGCTGACGTAGTAGAGGTCGTACTGAGTCTGGTAGCGCATCCAGATGTGGACGCCGTGCCAGCAGGTGTCGTTCGAGTTGCAGTTGAAGTCGTGAATGTCGCTGTTGTTCTTCAGCGCCAGCGACACCTTGACGTTGCCGGCGAACGTTCTGAAGGTGTTAAGCCGGAACACGTTCGAGTCGGTGCAGGAGCTGGAGAACTTGTCGGGCGTGCACGAGTCCTGCACCCCCGTCCACGCCGCGTTCGACTGGCGGAAGAGCGACCCGCTCGTCATGTCCCAGTCCGGCGAGTTGATGCCGTCGGAGTTCCAGTGGGCATACTCGTTGGTAATCAACCCGTCGGCCCCGGTGAAGGTGTCTTGGAAGAGGGTGTTGCTGCCGCTGACGGCGAAGTTGCACAGGCGTGCGGAGCCGGCCGTCTTGTCCCGGAGCCGAACGTTACTGCTTTCCAGCTTCATAGAGACCTCCCGCGGAATTGCCGAGGCAGCTAATTCCGCTTTCCGCTATGGCGGTAACGTCCCCCCCGAGGTGAAAATGTTATCCGACCAATTTCATGCCAACTGATTGAATTTTATGCTGAGTGCGAGACGAAACGTTACCGTGGCAAAACGCTTCTTTAAGAAGATGATGAGAGCCGATCACCCCAGGCTCGCGTTCTCCATCTCGGTGGATAAGAAGGCCGCCGGTCGTCACCGGCAACGTAGAGATGAGGGATCAAAACGATATACCTGTGTTCATGGACCAGACGACCTGAAATTAAGCCCGGCGTCCACGCCTTTACAGCGTGCCACGCCCCGGAGGGAGGTGGAAGACGAAGTTCCTGCGGCGCTCCCGGCGCTACACGACCTGCCTTGAATGAGGCTCTCCGCGTCGCGTAAGGTTGCGCGGGGTTCCATACCAAGTTCGAGGATGTAGATAATTTTGATGTAAATGGCCTCGACAAGCATAATCTTTCGCGAAAGGAGATGTGACGATGACCATTACCCCCAAGATCGTTGGCGAGCTGCTTAAGGTCTGCGAGCCTTCGGACGACTTGCTCGGCCAGGACGGCCTGCTCCAGTAGCTCACGAAAGTCCCTGAGTGAGCACACCCAGCCGAGTAATTCTTATTGGTTTAGCGATTGGTGCACCATAAAGTCATACATCTCAACGGCCCTGGTCGTGAGGTACAAGTACCGACGCCACCCGGCTAAATTGATTCCCCAGCGCGTCAGTGGCGATGACGGTGATCGTGTAGACGCGTCCGGCGCCGCCGCCCAGACGCTCCGCGCGCAGACGCACGTGATGGGCGTCAAGAATTTGCCAATCGGCGGGCGTGCCTTCGTTACTCGTCACGCTGAGGGTGCCGGTTACAGGGCCGCAATCATCCGACAAGTCATAGGCGACGACAACATCGACCATCTTGTGGTTAGGCGGCCAGAGATTCGACGGCGTCACCGAAAGGTTTGTGATCGAGGGCGGCGTCCGGTCAATGACGGTCACCGTCGCGTTACACGAGCTTGTCGCGCCGTGATTGTCAGTAGCCGTCAGCGTCACCGCGGTATTGCCGAGTGGATACGGCCCCTGCGGGGACTGGGAGAGCGTGAGCGTATCGCCCTGGTCGGGGTCGAAGGAGCCGTCATCAACCGAAGCGTCCGCCGCGCAGTCCTGACCCGCCGCAACTCTCATGTCGCGGCACAACGCCACCGGCGGCCTGTTCGTTGAGGTCTTGCACTTGCCCGCGCCGCCCGCGCTGAAGATCGTTTGGATTTCGGATTGGGACAGTGCGCGGTTGGAGATTTCGACTTCGTCTACCAGTCCCGTGAACGGGGATGAAATCAAGGACTGATCGCTGCGCACCTGTGCGCCCATCCACACGTACTTGTATGCGTTCGTGTTAATTACTGAGCCCGGTGAACTCGTCCCGACGCCGTCGTCGAGAACTCCGTTGACGTACAGATCAATGTTCCCGTTGTTTACGACTGCGGCGACGAAATACCAGTTGTTCGGGGGGTACGAATTGGCCGTGTACCGATAAATGAAGGTGCCGGCGTTGTCCGTCCCACAATCCATATAGAACTTAGGGTCTCCTGAGTTCTGCCTCGAATATAACAATCTGCATTGCTGGGTCTGCCAGAGAGGCAGCGTCGAATCGCCCGCCCCGAAGACCCCGCCGTAATTCCCAGCGGGCGGCACGGCAGTAGGGTATATCCACGCGTCGTAGGTCGCTTGGGGGCCTCCGGCAATGCCGTTCGCATTCGGGGCAAAGACGTAGCTATTGCTCCCCCCGTCGAAGCTGAACGCCTGGCTGACTTTGCCCGGCGCAAATGTGGCGCCCCCGTGCAAAGTCCCGTCATAACCGCCTTGATATCAAACGCATTTCCATCGCCCGGCCACCAACTGACTAGGCCGCCCGGCGGCGGCAAGCAAGAACTCGGTGACGGCGAGGGCGTTGGTACGGGGCCCGCGCGGAAGAGCAGCACACCGGCACCGCTTAACCCACCACCCACGGAGCTCACGAATGTGTCAATAAATGCGCCGGTCGTCCCGTCGAATCGCAAGACCGAATTGTTATCGAAGCTCGAGACGTAAAGGTTACCGTCAGGCCCGAATGCCAGTCCTTGCGGATTCACTAGGCCAGGACTGGATGCAAACACGCCCATGAAGGAACCATTCGCGTTGTTGTATCGGAGCACGGCGTTGTTGCACGTACCGGCGACATAGAGGTTGCCGTCCGGCCCGAAGACTAGGCTGAGCGGATTACACAGGCCTCCGCTTCCGGACGAGACGAAGTCCCCAAGATACGCTCCGGTCGTTCCGTCGTACCGCTTGATGCTATTGACGTGCAGATTACTTACGTACAGGTTGCCGTCCGGCCCGAAGACGACGCCGCCGGGGTCGAACAGCCCGCCGCTGTTCATCGGCACGAAGTCATCAATGAAGGTGCCGGTCAACCCGTTGTAGCGCTTGATTCTGTTGTCGGCGCTGCCCCCGTCATCACTCGTCACGTATAGGTTGCCGTCTGGCCCAAAGATGTTGCCGCCTGGGCTGTGCAAGCCGGCGCTACCAGCCGGCACGAACTCATCAATAAACGCGCCCGTGCTCCCGTTGTAGCGATGGACGGCTTGGCTGACATCGCCCGCGACCAAGAGGTTGCCGTCCGGGCCGACGGCCAACCCGTCAGGGAAATTTAGTCCGCCGCTGCCGGCGGGAACGAACGTGTCAATGAAGGCCCCGCTGGTTCCGTTGAAGCGCAAGACACGGTTGTCGTTCGCGCTGCTGACGAGCAGTTCCCACGACACCGTCGGTGCGGGAGTGGACTTGCACTTGCCCGCGCCGCCCGCGACGAATATCGCCCCGTTGACCGGCACTCCGTTATTGCCGCCCACAATGTCGCCGGCGTCACCATCTCCCGGCCACCAACTCACCAGGCCGGTCGGTGCGGGCACACACGATGGATCGCTGGCGTGAGACGGGAGGCAGACGAGGCAGATGAGAATTAAGCCCGCGATGAGCGCCGAGCCGTAGCGAAGGGGGGTATTCATAATTCCTCCGTAAAGAGTGTCGTCACTTTACACGTTCGGCGCGGGCGCGGCAGCCCCGCGGGACTGCCCCTTTGTGCCTCGCGCCCGTACCGGGGCGACCGTCGCCCCATAAGGCGACAAACGGCGCGACAAACCACCACCGCGGCGGAAGTTTTCTGCGGAAAAATTTTCAGGGCGGCGTTGCTCCGGGTTATAATCCGCGCTGCCTTCGGTAAGCTTCCCCGTGCGGAGCGTAGGTTCTCATGCCGCCCTCGCCACAACGGATCACACAACTGCTCGTCGACTGGAGTAACGGCGACGACAGGGCGCTGGAGTTGCTGCTGCCGCTGGTCTACGAAGAGCTGCGCCGGCTCGCGCGCCACTACATGAGTGCCGAGCGATCCGGCCACACCCTGCAGACCACCGCGCTCGTCAACGAGGCCTACCTGAGGCTCGCCGACTGCCGCCGCGTCCGCTGGCAGAACCGTGTCCACTTCTTCGCCCTCGCGGCGACTCTGATGCGCCGCGTCCTGGTGGAACATGCGCGCGCGCACGACCGGCGGAAGCGCGGCGGCGGCGCGCTCAAGGTCGCGCTCGACGAGGGCGCGACGCTGGCCCCGGAGCGCTCGCGCGAGCTGCTCGCGCTCGACGAGGCGCTCGACAGGCTGGCGGAGATTGACCCGCGCAAGAGCCGGGTAGTGGAGCTGCGCTTCTTCGCCGGGCTGAGTAACGAGGAGATCGCCGAGGTGCTGAAGGTCTCACCCAACACCGTGACGCGCGACTGGAAGATGGCCGAGGCCTGGCTGCGCCGAGAGTTAACGAACGCGCCATGACGCCCGAACGCTGGCGACAGATCGAGAGCATCTTCCATGCCGCCGCAGATCTTGAGCCGGGCGCGCGCGCATCCTATATCGCCACGGCCTGCGGCGACGACCTCTCCTTGCGCCGGGAAGTCGAGTCGCTGCTGGCTGGCTGCGGTCGGTCTATCGCCATCATGGACGCTCCGCTCAAGGAGGCGGCGCTGCGCCTGCTCGCGGCCGAGCAGGCTCGCGCGTTAGTCGGGGAGGTGATCGACCACTACCGCGTGCTCGCATTACTCGGTGCGGGCGGGATGGGCGAGGTTTATCTGGCCGAGGACGTTGAACTCGGCCGCAAGGTCGCACTCAAGATGCTTCCCGCCGCCTTCACGCGCGACGAGGCGCAGGCGCGACGCTTCAGAAGGGAGGCGCGCGCCGCCTCGGCGCTGAACCACCCGAACATCATCACCGTCTACGAGGTCGTGCAGGCGGAGGCGTGGCAATACATCGCCATGGAGTTCATTCATGGCGAGTCACTGCGCCAGCAGTTGCGCGGGGGACGCCTGCCCGCCCGCGAGGCCGTCAATATCGCCTCGCAGGCGGCGAGCGCGCTCGCCGCCGCGCACCAGGCGGGGATCGTGCACCGCGACATCAAGCCCGAAAACGTAATGCTGCGCGACGACGGCTACGTCAAGGTCCTCGACTTCGGTATCGCGCTGCTCAATGAACAGTTCCCGCCGACGCCGCTCGCCGCGACCGACGCGGCGCAGGCGGACGAAGCAGAAGCACGCACGCACGCGGGCACGCCCGGTTACATGTCGCCGGAGCAGACGCGTCGTGAGCCGCTCGACGCGCGCGCAGACATCTACTCGCTCGGCGTCGTGCTCTACGAGATGCTCGCGGGCCGCCGCCCATTCGAGGGTGACGAGAGGGGGGAGATCGGGAGCACACACCTGGGAGACGAGCCGCCGTCGCTGAGTTCTTTGCACCCGAACATACCGATTGCCCTCGAAGAGATTGTCATGAGGATGCTCAGGAAAGACCGCGACGAGCGCTACCAGTCGGCACGTGAACTGCTCGACGATCTCAGAAAGTTGCAACGGCGGCTCGAGTCGACAGACGGCGGTTCAGAGCCGCTATACACGGGTGCGGGCGCGGCGACCGAAGCGAAGCGAATTGAGGTCGGGTCGGCGCGCGCGACGCCGGCGTCGCTTCCGGGTTTCAAAATCTGGATCCTACCGGCTGGTGCGCTCGCGGGGGCCGCGGCTGGCCTCGACCGTCTCCTCAGGCCGCAAGACGCCTCGTGGCCGCTCGACGGCGTGCTGCTGCTCTGCGCGGGCGCGTGTGTCTTTGCTTTCTTCCGCGCGCGGCGGCGCACGTTACACGCGCCGGTCGCCTTCGACGACGGCGGCGCGTTCCGCGGGCTGCTGCCGTTCGCGGAGGCGGACCGGGATCGCTTCTACGGGCGCGGGCCTGACACGGCGGCGCTGCACGCGATGATCGCGCGCCCGGAGTTCCGCTTCGGGGTGCTGTACGGCGACTCTGGCTCCGGCAAAACCTCTCTGCTCACGGCGGGACTGCTGCCGCGGCTCAGGGAAGACGGGCGCCTGCCCGTCTACTGCCGCTCATACAAAGACCCTCTGGTCGTGCTCCTGGAAGAATGTGGGAAGCAGACTGGGATCAGGCCGCGTGAGGCAGAACAGCCGGTCGCTTACCTGCGGCGCGTGGCCGACGCGCTCGGACGCGAGATCGTCGTCGTCTGCGACCAGTTCGAGGAGTTCTTCATCAACTTTCGGACGCGGGGCGCGCGCGCCCCGTTCACGTCGTTCGTCGCCGACTGCCACGGCGCGGGCGATCTGCCGGTCAAATTCCTCTTCGCCCTGCGCTCGGATTTCCTCCACCTCATCAGCGCGGAGTTCGACGGGCGCATTCCGGAGCCGCTGATGGGCGACAAGCGTTACCACCTGCGTAGCTTCGACGAGGAGCAGGCGGCGGAGATCATCGCGGAGGCGGCGCTCGATGCCGGACTGCCGCTCGGCGTGGAGTTCTGCCGCCAAGTGGCGCGCGACCTGGCGCGGGGCGACAGCGTCCTGCCGTCGGAGTTGCAGATCGTCGGCGCGCAGTTGCAGCGCCGGCGCATCTACACGTCGGAGACCTACGTGAGAGCGGGCGGTAAAGAGCAACTCGTGCATGGCTTCCTCGAAGACGTGATCCGCGCGTCGGGCGACGAACGCACGACGCTGCTGCTGCTGCGTAGTTTGATCTCCGACGAGAACACGCGCCTCGCGCTGCCCCTCGGCGAGGTTGCGCGCCGCACGCAGCGCCCGCACGCGGCGGTCGCGCGCCTGGTCAGGCTTCTGGTCGAGTCGCGGCTCGTGCGAGAGCTTCAGGAGGACGACCCGTGGCGCTACGAGTTGATGCACGAGTACCTGATCGAGCGCGTCAACCTGATCACGGGCCGGATGCTCGACGCGACGCAGCGCGCCAACCGCCAGCTCCGGCAGTATCTCGTTAACTACGCGGCGGACGGGCGGGCGCGCATCCCGCTCCGCCGGCTGTGGTTCATCAAGCGGCACGCCGACCCGGAAATGGGCGCGCGCGCACGGCGACTGCTCAGGCGGAGCTTGCGCCGGGGGCTGCTGAAGGCGGGCGCGCTCGCGCTCGTGCTCGCCGCCGCGGCGACGCTCGTCGCGGCCTACTTCTCTGTCAGAGACGAGTGGGAGGATGCGCGCCTGCGCGACGGACATACGGCAGCCGCGCGGCGCGCAATCTTCTCGCCGGACGGTCGTCTGCTCGTCTCGGTGGGCGAAGATTCGAAGGTGCTCGTCTGGGACTTCGCGCGGCGCGAGCGCATCGCCACGCTCACGGATCACACGGGCTGGGTCAACACGGTCGCCTTCTCGCCGGACGCCAAGTGGCTCGCCACCGGCAGCAGCGACAAGACGGTGATCGTGTGGGAAGCCGCGAGTTGGCAGAAGGCGTACGTTCTGCGCGAACACCAGACACCCGTTGACGCTGTGGCCTTCTCGCCCGACGGTCAGTGGCTCGCCTCCGCCTCCGAGCCGCCAGACGCGCGCACGATCCTGTGGCGCGTCGGAGTCTGGGAGAAAGCGCGCGAAGTTCCAGTCGGCTCCGGCTATGTCAACATTCTCTTTTCCCCCGATAGCCGGATGTTCTGGCTCGGACAACGCTGGCTTGTGGCGACAGGGCAGCCGGCGCGCGACGACGAAGTGACGTGGGGCTCAAACTGGAATGCGTTCTCCCCGGACGGAAAAAGTATCGTCGTCGTGGGCTCCGACGGCAATGTCTTCTTCTGTGATGCAAGCAGCTATTGGACGACAGGTAGGTACAAGCTGATCGCCACCCAACACGCGCACCACGATAACGGGCGGGCCGTCGCGTTCTCGCCCGACGGGCGTCTGGTCGCCACCGGCGCGGACTACATCGTCCTGTGGGACGCCGCGACGCGCACGAAGCTCGCGCGCCTCGAGCACACGGCTATCGTCTGGAGCCTGGCGTTCTCGCCCGACGGGCGCTGGCTGGTCTCGACGCACGGCGACGGCGCGATCCTCGTCTGGGACGTGGCGGAGCGCGCACGTGCCGCCGACCTCGGCGGGCACAGCGCGCCCGTGCGCGGTGTCGCGTTCTCGCCCGACGGTCGGAGAGTCGCCTCGGCGAGCGAAGACGGCTCGGTCATCGTTTGGGACGCCGTGCTCGGGCAGAAGGAGGCCGTGCTCACGGGCCACCGCACGCGCGTCTCCGCCGTGGCCTTTGCGCCCGACGGGCGGTGGGTCGCCTCCGTTGACGTGGACGGCAACGTCATCGTCTGGGACGTGGACAGGCGGACGCCGCATCTCGCTTATAAGCAGCACGGCAACGACTACGCACTGGCGGTCTCGCCTGACGGGCGTTTCGTCGCCGACTCTTACGGCGTGCACGACAGCGCCGACGGGCACGCGGTCGTAGCTTTCGACCGCTCCGGATTGGCAGGGGATCAGATGTACGGCGTTAGTTTCTCCCCCGACGGTCGGCTGATGGCTACAGTCTATGCGGCAGGCCGCGGCGCAATCTTATTGTGGGACGCCCAGCGTTGGCAGTTGCTGGAACACATAGACCTGGGCGAAGTGCTTCCGACCACCGTCAGCTTCTCGCCCGACGGACGGTGGCTCGTGACGGGCGACGACCAAGGCGCGGTGCGCCTATGGAGTGTAGGACCGCTACGTGAGGTTGCAATACTCGGGCGACACGAGGCGCGCATCAAGGCCGTCGTCTTTTCCCCAGACGGATCGCAGGTCGCCTCGGCAGGCGACGATAAGATGATCATGCTCTGGGACGTGCAGCGGCACGACCTTGTCGCGCGAGTCGGCACGCATGCCACTCCCGTGCTCTCAATCGCCTTCTCGCCTGACGGGCGGCATCTCGTCGCGGGAGAACATGACAACTCAATCCACCTTTACACACACCACCGAAAGCTTTGGGGACGACCGCTAGATTGATTAAGGGTCCGTTTCACAACTCCTGCTGAAGGAAGGTCCAGCAGATGAGCAGACAACCGAGGGCTCGCTGTTGCTTAAATCTCTTCGCACGACCGCGCGTTCTCCAGCCTACTCCCCCGCCCGCGTTGCCGCCCGATCCGTTTGAATTTATCCCTCAGAACTAAATTGGCCGAAAAAATATTTATGTTCAATTAGCCTTGCACATTTATTCAAGAAAGTCTGCATGAGGACTGCATATTTGAATAACCCAGGCTGCTTATGCATTGCTTCCCGAATACTTGTGCAGGGCTAGTAAAGGTTTTGATTTTTTCGTTCCTTTCTTTGGCATGGCGAAATTTTCCCTATTTAAGAATCATTGTTTATAATCACAACAAGAACTCGCGCGTGATTTCTAAGTTGCTACTGTCTTGCCGAGGCGGGGCAGTTCCTTTTATGAACGGCGGGGAGAAACTTGCCGAGTGGCCGCAACTATTTTGCGACCGTCGGCGCGCGGCTTGACGACAACGCGCGGCGCGTCGGGTTCGGTCGAAGAAGCATTGTTGGCGGGCAGCCGTTCAGCCCGTAACAGACATCTATGGTAGATGATTCGATACTTCATTAGAGCGATGAACAGAATGCGACATCGTTACCTTCAGGTTATCGCGCTCGGCGCTGCCGTCGGCGCGTCCGCTTCACAGCCCGCGATGCCGGCGGCAGCGCCGGCACAGGCTTCCCAGACCGCGAACGCCCCCGGCCCCGCCGCCGGCGAGAATCCGTTCTTCGCCGAAAGCACCCTCCCGTTCCACGCGCCGCCGTTCGACAGGATCAAGGACGGCGACTATCAGCCCGCGATTGAGGAGGGCATGAAGCGCCAGCTCGTCGAGATCGAGGCGATAGCGAACAGCGCCGAGCCGCCGACGTTCGCCAACACCGTCGAGGCGATGGAGCGTTCGGGCGCGCTGCTGACCCGCGTCAGCCGAGTCTTCTTCGGACTCACGCAGGCCGACACCAACCCGACCATCCAGAAGGTCGAGGCAGAGGAGTCGCCCAAGCTCGCCGCGCACCAGGATCAAATCTACCTGAACCCGAAGCTGTTCGCCCGCGTGAAGTCAATCTACGAACGGCGCGACAAGCTCGGCCTCGACGCCGAGGCGAAGTATCTCGTCGAGCGTTACTACAAGACGTTCGTGCGCGCCGGGGCGCTGCTCTCGGATGCCGATAAGACGAAGCTCAGGGCGCTCAACCAGGAGGAGGCGAAGCTCACCACGGACTTCCGCAACCGGGTGCTCGCCGACACCAACGCCTCGGCAGTCGTCGTTGACGACAAGGCCCAGCTCGAAGGTCTGTCTGAAGGCGACATCGCGGCGGCGGCAGACCTCGCGAAGGCGCGCGGGCTGGCGGGCAAGTACGTCATCGCCCTCCAGAACACGACGCGCCAGCCCATCGTCATCTCGTTGAAGAACCGCGCGCTGCGCGAGCGCGTGCTCAAGGCTTCCGCAGAGCGCGGGAGCCACGGCGGCGAGAACGACACGCGGGCGCTCGTCACCCGCCTCGCACAGTTGCGCGCGCAGAAGGCCAAGCTGCTCGGCTACGCGTCTTACGCCGCCTACAGTCTCGACGACCAGATGGCGAAGACGCCGCAGAACGCGGAGAAATTGCTGACCGACCTCGTCCCGGCGGCGACGGCGAAGGCGCGCGACGAAGCCGCCAAGTTGCAGAAGATGGCCGACGCCGAAGGCGGCGCTTTCAAGGTCGGCCCCGCCGACTGGGAGTTCTACGCCGAGAAGGTGCGCAAGGCCGAGTACGACCTGGACGAGTCGCAGACCAAACCCTACTTTGAGCTTAATCGCGTACTTCGCGACGGCGTCTTCTTCGCGGCCAACCGGCTCTACGGCCTGACGTTCAAGGAGCGCACGGACATCCCCGTCTATAACCCGGACGTGCGCGTCTTCGAGGTGTTCGACGCCGACGGCACGTCGCTCGCGCTCTTCTACGCCGACTACTTCCAGCGCCCGTCGAAGAGCGGCGGCGCGTGGATGGACTCGTTCGTTGACCAGAACGGACTGACGGGCGCGAAGCCGGTCGTCTATAACGTCGCCAACTTCCAGAAGCCCTCGGCGGGCCAGCCGGCGCTGCTCAGTTGGGACAACGTGACGACGATGTTCCACGAGTTCGGCCACGCCCTCCACGGGATGTTCTCGCGCGTGAAGTATCCGACCTTTTCGGGGACGAGTGTGCCGCGCGACTTCGTCGAGTTCCCGTCGCAGTTCAACGAGCACTGGGCGCTCGACCCGGCAGTCTTCGCCAACTACGCGAAGCACTACCAGAGCGGCCAGCCGATGCCGCAGGCCCTGGTCGAGAAGATCAGGCGGGCGCACACGTTCAACCAGGGCTACGACACCACGGAGTACCTCTCCGCCGCGCTCTTAGACCTGGCGTGGCACGCGCTCCCGCCCGACGCGCCCGTCCAGGAAGTCGCCGCCTTCGAGCCTTCCGCGCTCAAGCGGTTCGGCATAGACCTGCCGCAAGTCCCGCCCCGGTATCACACGACCTACTTCTCGCACATCTGGGGCGGCGGCTACTCCGCCGGTTACTACGCATACCTCTGGAGCGAGGTGCTCGACCACGACGCCTACTACTGGTTCAAGGAGCACGGCGGCCTGACGCGCGAAAACGGCCAGCGCTTCCGCGACATGGTGCTCTCGCGCGGCGGCACACAGGACTCGGCGGCGCTGTACCGCGCCTTCCGGGGCCGCGACCCCGAAGTCGAGCCGCTGCTGATCGAGCGTGGTCTCAAGCAGGCCAAGGAGTAGCGCTCGCCCCCAGGCAAGGAATAGATGAAGGATGAAGCGAGGGCGAAGGTCTCTCACTTCAGCCTCCGTCCTTCCGCCCTCAGCCTTAAATTGTTGCGTGCCGGTGGCGATTTGATAATAAATCGCCCTTGCGCAACCAAACGGCGCGTTTCCGCACTCAAACCTCTTGACTTGCCTTCCGCAGTCAGCTAAGAATCCGTGCTATTCGGGAGATTCGGAGAGAACAACCTCGCACGGCAGACAATCTGGGAGGGACTCGAACTAAGCGCTCCGGCGGCCAGAGAGGTGGAGCGGCGACCCGACAGGCTCAAACTGGGGGCAAGCACTGCGAGTGCGGCCCGGTCGGCGTCCGCGGGGCGCGCGAAGTTTCCCGACAGACTTTCGCACAACGGAGAGATAAAAATGAGCAACGTTTCGAGCAGAGTTAAATTCATCGGACTTACTTTCGCGCTGGCGCTGGCGCTCGCGCCCGCCGCCTTCGCGCAGACGGGCGGCAACACGACCACAAACACTTCCTCGACGAACTCGCGCACGGTCGCCTCCGGCCAGAAGATGACCATCAAGGGCGTCGTCACCAGGCGCGAGGCCGATTCGTTCACCGTCCAGGACGCCAACGGCGTCGAGACGAACGTGCTCCTGAACGACCGCACGAGCGTCAAGACCAAGGGCGGCTTCCTGCGCGGCGGCACCAACTACGGCGTGACCGCCATCCTTCGCGGCCTTAACCTCGAAGTCGAGGGCGTCGGCGACTCAAGCGGCAACCTCGTCGCCGACAAGATTCGCTTCAACGAGAGCGACCTGCGGACGGCGCGCGCCGTCACGTCGAACGTCGTCCCCGTGGAGAACCGCGTCGGCGCGGCAGAGAACCGCATCGGCCAGGTCGAACAGAACTCACAACGCCTGTCGGGTCAGTTGGACGAGTTGGCGGCGGTCTCGAACGCGGCGCGCGGCGGCGCGAAGGCCGCGCAGGAGACCGCCGACGCCGCGGTCTCCGGCGTCAACGCCACCAACGAGCGCATCTCCGCTTTGGACGACTACCAGGTGCAGAACAACACCTCGATCCTCTTCAGGGTCGGGAGCGCCGTGCTCCTGCCGGACTCCAAGCAGAAGCTCGACCAGGTGGCGCAGCAGGCCCTGAACGCGAAGGGCTACGTGCTTGAGGTGAGCGGCTTCGCCAGCTCCGACGGCTCGACGGAAGCCAACCGCCGTCTCTCACAGCGACGGGCCGACGCCGTGATCCGCTACCTCGTCGAGAACCACCAGATTCCGCTGCGCCGCATCGTCACGCCCTACGGCTACGGCGCGTCGAACCCGGTGGCCGACAACGCGACGCGCGAGGGGCGCGAGCAGAACCGGAGAGTCGAGGTGAAGGTGCTCGTCAACCGCGGCCTCATCCAGGGCGCGCCGCAGATGAACACGCCCAAGCCGAGCCAGAACCCTGGCTCCAGCGAATAGCGCGGTTCCAAACCACGCGTGACAGGTGGCGCGACGGCACGCTCGGCGTGCTCAGGCGTCACCTGTCATTTTTGTCAGGGCCGCGAGCGAGCGAGTTCCAGGAGGTCTCGAACAAGGTGTCCCGTTTACCCGACGCAGCGAGAAGATTTCTGACCGTGGCCCTTCTGTCAGGTTTGCTCCTGCCCGCACTCACCCCGACCGGCGCGCAGGCGAGGCTGACGCACACGCGCCGGAGTGCCGCGATGAAGCCTTCGCCCGCGACTGCGCACGTCGCCGCCCCGCGTATGGCGGCGCAGTCGAGAACCGTGCCGCGCCCCACGCCCACGCCGGCGCTCGTCGTCGTCGCGCCCTCGCAAACGGACGCGCCGCCGCCGCCGGTGCCGCAGCGACCGACGCCGACCCCGACGCCGAAGCCGAAGCCGAAAGAGGAGGCGTTGGACGAGAGCGAGGTCGTGCGCGTCACGTCGAACCTCGTGGTCGCGCCCGTCGCGGTGACGGACGCCGCGGGGAACGCCGTGCAGGGCTTGAAGAAGGAGGACTTCCGCCTCGAAGAGGAGGGGCGCACGCAAACGCTCGAAGCCGTCGGCGACGCCGACCAGGTGCCCTTGGACATCGCGCTCGTCTTCGACATCTCTTCAAGCGTCACCCGAAATTTCGAGTTCGAGAAGCGAACCGCCGCGGGCTTCCTCCGTGAAGTCCTCAAGCCGATTGACCACGCCGCCGTCTTCACCATCGCCGAGAGGCCGCGCCTCGCGCAGGCGCTCACCTCCGCCGGCGGGGCCACGTCGAGCCTGCTGACCATCAACGCGGCTGACAGGCCGACGGGCACGGCCTTCTACGACACGGTCACCGCCGCCGCGCGCTACCTCGCGCAGAACGCGCCCGAACGCGACCGCCGCGTCATCCTCGTCATCTCCGACGGCGAGGACAACTTCAGCGACGACGTGCGCGACGCGATGATGACGGAAGGGAAGGCCGGGGCCACGCAAGTCCAGGCGATGGAGAGCCAGCGCGCGCTCCACGCGCGCGCCGCCCAGAAAGTCCAGCGCGAAGTGCAGCACGCCGACGCGGTCTTCTACTCCATCAACCCCAGCGGCCCCAGCATCCGCCTCAACGTCATCAGCCAGCGCGCGCAGGATCAGATGAAGATGCTGGCCGACTCGACCGGCGGCAACTCCTTCGTCCCGCCCCGGCTCGAAGACCTCGAACCCGTCTTCCGCCAGATCGCCGCCGAGCTTCGCGCGCAGTACCTCCTTCAGTACCTCTCGAACAACGAGGCGCAGCCCGGCAAGTTCCTCCGCATCAAGGTCACGACGCCCGCGCGCCCAGACCTGCACATACGCGCGCGGCAGGGCTATTACAAGAAGGGGTAAGAGGGTAAGAGGGTAAAAGGGAAAGGGGAGGCCGCCTTGCGCTCCCCGTTTTCCCTTTTACCCTCTTACCCCTTTACCCCTTCCTTTATTGCATTTCGAGCAGCACGTCAGTCAACTGCGTGGCGATGTCGAGGAGGATGCGGCCCGCGCGGTCGTACTGGTTGGACGAGACCGACTGCGCGGCCTCGTCGGCGCGGCCTGAGACGCCCTGAAGCATCTGGTACTGGTGTTCGAGGCCCTGCGCGAATCGGAAGTGGCTTTCGAGCTGGTCGAGCCGGTCGCGCATCGCGTGGACGCTGTCAACCAGCCCCGACTTCGTCTTGTTCGCCGCGTCCGCCGACTCGGCCTGCGCTCCCGTCAGCTCCAAGTCCTTCGAGAGCCGACCGTAGAGGTAGAGGAAGCGCGTCAGGTCTTTCGAGAGGCCCGCGATTTCGAGGCGCTGCGCGTTGAAGCGCGTCGCGTCGAGGCGCGACGACTGTTTGGATGTGGTGCGGCGCTTCTGCGGCGCTGACGTGCGGCGCGTGCGCGTCTGCGCCGACGCGGAGAAGGTCAGGAGCATGCACGCGATTGCCGCGGCGATAAATGTTTTCACGATCCCCTCCTCAAAAAGAAAGTTCCGGGCTGCTGTCGGGACAAACGCGCGGCCCGCGCCCCTAAAATTTCTGCCCGGTCTGTTCGGCTGAATTTATCCCAAGACGTGCGGACACGCATTGTGCACGACAGACTCCGCGCCCCGCAAGCTTTGCCCGTCTGCCGCGCCGGATCAAGCGCAGGAGAGGCGCGGGCAGACTCGCGCGCGCGCCTTCGGCGGGCCGCCCGGTCTGCTACAATGGACGCTTGAGAGAGCTTCAACCCCGCACACTTGCGATGCAAGCGAGACGCTTAAAAGTTCGCCGCCTCGGGCGCATGGAGTACGGCGCGGCCTACCGCGTCCAGAAGGAGACCGAGCTGGCCGTGCGCGAGCGGCGCGAGCCGGACACGCTTCTCCTCGTCGAGCACCCGCACGTCCTCACCGTCGGACGGCGCGCGACGCGCGAAGCCATTCTCGCCGCGCCCGAACTGTTGGAGGCGCGCGGCGTCACAGTCCACGAGACCAACCGCGGCGGACGTGTGACCTACCACGGACTCGGCCAGGTCGTCGGCTATCCCATAATCAATTTGAGTCCCGAACGCGAGGACGTGCACGCTTACGTCCGCGACCTCGAAGAGGTATTAATCCGCACGATGCTTGATTTCGACATCGAGACTTTCCGCATTAAAGGCTTGACCGGCGTCCACACCTCGCGCGGCAAGGTCGCCGCCATCGGCGTCCACATCGCCCGCTGGGTCACGACGCACGGCTTCGCCCTCAACGTCAACACAGACCTCAGCTACTTTAACCTCATCATCGCCTGCGAAGGCGAGCCGGTGACTTCGATGAAAGAAATCACGGGCCGCGAACTCCCGCTCGCCGAAGTCGAAGACCGCGTCGTCGCGCGCTTCGCCGAGGTGTTTGAGATGACGCTTGAAGGAGAAAACGCCGTTAACCGTAAACCGTAAACCTTGGCGAGAGAGAAGGCAGGTTTTACTTATCACGGTTCACGGTTTACGGTTTACCACTATCATGCTGACGCTAGACTTCATCCAGTTGGCCGAGGCGCGCGTCCGCCCGTTCGTTCACCGGACGCCGGTCGCCACCTCGCGCACGTTCGACGAGGCGGCGGGCCGCCGCGTCTTCTTCAAGTGCGAGAACTTCCAGCGCGCGGGCGCGTTCAAGATGCGCGGCGCGACGAACAAGATTCTGTCGCTGACGGACGAAGAACGCGCGCGCGGCGTCGTCGCCTTCTCGTCGGGCAACCACGCGCAGGCCGTGGCGCTGGCGGCGCGCGACGCGGGCGTGCGCGCCGTCATCGTGATGCCGCAGGACGCTCCGCGCACGAAGCTGGCGGCCACGCGTGGCTACGGCGCTGAAGTAGTCCTCTACGACCGGCAGCGCGAAGACCGCGAGAGTGTGGCCCGACGAATCGCGGAGCGCGACGGGCTGGCGGTCGTCCCGCCGTTCGACGATTACCACGTCATCGCGGGGCAGGGCACTTGCGCGCTCGAACTCCTGGAGGATGTGCCCGACCTCGACGCGATGCTTACGCCGTGCGGCGGCGGCGGACTGTTCGCGGGCGCGAGCACGGCGGCGAAGGCGCTGCACAAAGACATACGCTGCTTCCCCGTCGAGTCGGAGTTGTCGGACGACACGCGGCAGTCGTTCGTCAAAGGCGAGCGCGTCCACATCCCGCCGCCCGCCACCATCGCCGACGGCATGAGGACGCAGACGCCGGGCGCGCTCACGTTTCCGATACTTCAGCAGAACGCCGGCGCGCTTCGTCCATCCCACGATGGCTTGACGGAAGCGACAGCGGCGCGGGCCGGGTGATAAAATGGCGGCACAAAGAAAACGGAGCAGAAAAATTTGAGCCGCGAGCTAAGAGTCATCAACAATCCTCCGTCCGCAAGACCCGCGCGCGGGCCGAAGCCCGAATGGCTGCGGATCAGGATCGGCGACCCGACGAACCAGAACGCCGTGCTGAAGCTGATCGAGGGCCTGAACCTGCACACGGTCTGCCAGGAGGCGCGCTGCCCGAACATCTTCGAGTGCTGGGCCGACCGCACGGCGACCTTCATGATCGGCGGCGACATCTGCACGCGCCACTGCGGCTTCTGCGCCGTCTCGAAGGGCACAGCCTTCGCGCTCGACCCCGAAGAGCCGCGCCACGTCGCCGAGGCCGTCAGCCACCTGAACCTCGCGCACACCGTCATCACCTCCGTCAACCGCGACGACCTCGCCGACGGCGGCGCTTCGCACTGGGCGGAGACCATCCGGCAGGTGCGCGCTCTCAATCCCGGCTGCCGCATCGAAGTCCTCATCCCCGACTTCAACGGCGACGGCGAAGCGCTCAACTCTGTGCTCGACGCCGCGCCGGACGTGCTCAACCACAACACCGAGACCATCGCGCGCCTCTACCGGCGCGTCCGGCCCGACGCGAAGTACGAGCAGTCGTTGACGCTGCTCAGGCGCGCGGGAGAGCGCCGCGACCGCGAGCGTCGCGGCATGCTCACGAAGAGCGGCATCATGGTCGGCCTGGGCGAGACGTTCGACGAGGTGGTCGAGTTAATGCGCGACCTGCGCTCGGTCTCCTGCGACATCATGACCATCGGCCAGTACCTACAGCCGCACGCGCGCCGCCTCCCCGTCGAGCGCTACGTCACGCCCGAAGAGTTCGCGCGCTGGCGCGACGCGGGGCTGGAGCTTGGGTTCAAGCACGTCGAGTCCAGCCCCCTGACGCGCTCCTCCTACCACGCGCGCCAGCAGACCGACGGCGCGACGCCCGTCTGACGAATGATAAAATCGAGAACATGAAAGCCGTCGTCTTCCAAGAGCACGGGGGGCCGGAGGTGCTCCGCTACGAGGAGCGGCCCGAACCGACGATCAGAGCGAACGAGGTGCTGGTTGAAGTGCGCGCGTGCGCCTTGAACCACCTGGACGTGTGGGCGCGCGCGGGATTGCCCGGCATCGAGATTCCCTTGCCGCACATTTTGGGCAACGACATCGCAGGCGTGGTGCGCGAGGTCGGCGAGGTGGTGGACTGGGTGAGGCCGGGCGAAGAGGTTCTGTTGCAGCCGGGCGTCAGTTGCGGCCACTGCCGCGAGTGCCTGCGCGGCGCGGACAATCTCTGCCCGCAGTACGACATCCTCGGCTACCGCCGCGACGGCGGCTACGCGGAGCTGGTCGCCGCGCCCGGCGTCAACGTCGTCCCGAAGCCGAAAGAGTTGAGTTGGGCCGAGGCCGCGGCGCTCCCGCTCACGCTGCTGACCGCGTGGCACATGCTCGTGACGCGCGCGAATGTTCAGCCGGGCGATGACGTTCTGGTTCACGCGGCGGGCAGCGGCGTCGGCTCAATCGGGATTCAAGTCGCACGTCTGCGCGGCGCGCGCGTCATCGCGACCGCCAGCACCGAGGAGAAGCTTGAGAAGGCTCGCGCGCTCGGCGCTCATGATGTCGTCAACTACACGCGCGAGGACTGGCCGAAGGAGGTGAGGCGTCTGACGGCGAGGCAGGGCGTGGATGTCGTCTTCGAGCACACGGGCGCGGCGACGTGGCCCGGCTCGATAATGTCTTTGAAAAGGGACGGGCGGCTCGTCACCTGCGGCGCGACCGGCGGCTACGACGCGCACACAGACCTGCGGCAAATCTTTTACCGACACCTCAACCTGCTCGGCTCGATGATGGGGTCGAAGGCGGAGCTGCTCGACGCCTTGAAGTTCGTCGGGCGCGGCCAGATACGCGCCGTCGTTGACCGCACGCTCCCGCTCGCCGAGGCGCGGCGCGCACACGAACTCATGGGCGACCGCGCGCAGTTCGGGAAGCTCGTGCTTGAAATTCCGTGAACCGTGAACCGCAAACCGTGACAAGAAAAAACAGCTTTCGTCTTGTCACGGTTTGCGGTTCACGGTTCACGCCTTCATTGTTTCTTGCGTGTGATGAGGCTGCGGCGGCGGGCGACGATGGGTTTGCGCTCGCCGAGCAGTTCGCGGTGGCGCGTGTTGAGTATGGAGACGAGGTTGTTGTGGTGCTTCATGCCGAGCAGTTTCGCGGCGCGCGAGACGACGCCGCCCGCGTCCCGAAGTGCCCGCTCGATGATGTCCGACTCGTAGCGCAGCACGGCCTCGCGGAAGGAGAACTTGTCCCAGTCGGGGGGCGTCGCGCGCCCGTCGAGGAGGAGGAGCACGCGGCGCGCGCACTGCGACAGGCGGCGGAGCGTGTCCACATCCGACGACGAGGAGAGGAGCCGCGCGGCGCGCTCGTAGGTGGCGCACAACTCGTCCTTCGGCGTGCGTGCGCCCAGCTCTTCGACGGCGGCGAGCAGGGCGCGACCGGCCCGCTCGCCGTTGCCCGCGCGCTCGGCCACTTCCGCAGCGCGGAGCAGTGCGTCGCGCGCGTCGGCGTCGCGAGCGAGGCGCGCGAGCGCGACGCCCTGCGTCGTCAGAGACTCGGCCAGGAGCCACGGCTCGCCGCCGTCTTCGAGCGCGCGCGCGGCGCGGGCGGCCTCCCTCTCCGCCTCAAAAAGTTTCCCCTCGGCGAGCAGGGCGCACGCCCTCTCGCACGCGCGGGCTTCGGGGTCGTCTGTCAGTCGGTGCAGTTCGGGCGATGATTCCACGCAGGGGCAGTCTCCCTCAACGCGTTTGAAATTGCTTCGGGACGGGCGCGCGCCGGATTCAGGGCCGAAGCCGCGCGACGCACTCGACGGGCGGCCTGCCATGTGACGCAAAGTTTCGGACGCGTTCGTCTGCCGCGGCGGGCGCGGGCGGCCAGGTTGTCGGATGTTTACATACGCGCGCGGGAGAGGCCGGAGTGCCCGGCGGCGTCCTTTCGATGGGCAAAGATTAACCCGCAGCGCGGCGTAAAAGCAACAGATTTCCTCAAAAGGGTCTCTTAACCGATGGTAAAACCGGGCACGCCACGTTAAAATGAGCGCCCGATGAAACTCCTGGAGCAGATCAACTCGCCCGCCGACCTGCGCCGCCTGCGCCCCGAACAGTTGCAGGAGGCCGCCAACGAAATCCGCCAGTACATTCTGGAAACCATGTCGCGCGTGGGCGGCCACACCGGCGCTTCTTTGGGCGCGGTCGAGCTGGCCGTCGCCCTGCACTACGCCTTCGACACGCCGCGCGACCGCCTCGTCTGGGACGTGGGCCACCAGGCTTATGCGCACAAAATCCTGACGGGCCGCAGGGAACTCCTGCCGACGGTCAAGCAGTACGGCGGCATCTCCGGCTTCCTGCGGCGCGACGAGTCGGAGTTCGACACGTTCGGCGCGGGCCACGCCTCGACCTCTCTGTCGGCGGCGCTCGGCATGGCCGTCGCCCGCGACGAGAAGGGCGAAGACCACCACGTCGTCGCCGTCATCGGCGACTCAAGCTTAGCGGGCGGCATGGCGATGGAGGCCGTCAACCAGGCCGGGCATTTGAAGACGCGCCTCATCGTCTTACTCAACGACAACGAGATGTCCATCGCCCCGGCGGTCGGCGCGCTCACGGGCTACCTGAACCGCATCCGCGAGGCGCAAGGCTACCACCGCTTCAAGGACGAAGTGGGCGAGACCTTGCGCGAGATTCCGTCGTTCGGCGAACGTCTTTATCAGGCGGCAAAGACGGTCAAGGACGCCATCGCGGCGGCGGTTCTGCCCGGCGCGCTCGTCAACGAACTCGGCTTCAAGTACATCGGCTACGTTGACGGCCATAACCCGCGCGCGTTAGTGCGTGCGCTCGAAGAGGCCAAGCAGATCAAGGACGGCCCCGTCATCGTCCACGCGCTCACGCAGAAGGGCAAGGGGTATCCGGCGCGCGAGCGGAACTATTACGCGTGGCACGCCACCGGCCCGTTCGACCTCAAGACCGGCGAGGCCGTCAAGGCCGCGAAGCCCTCGCACCCGCAGTACACGGCAGTCTTCGGCCAGACCATGTGCGAGCTGATGGCGAGGGATGAGAAGATCGTCGCGCTCACCGCCGCGATGCCCGACGGCACAGGGATAGACAAGGTGCTCGAAAAATTCCCTGCGCGCGCGTTTGATGTCGGCATCGCCGAGCAGCACTGCGTCACGTTCGCCGCGGGGATGTCAACCGAGGGACTGAAGCCCGTCTGCGCCATCTACTCGACCTTCCTTCAGCGCGCCTTCGACCAGATCGTCCACGACGTGTGCATCCAGAACCTGAACGTCAAGTTCTGCATGGATCGCGCCGGCATCGTCGGCGCTGACGGCCCCACGCACCACGGCCTTTTGGACATCGCCTACCTGCGCGCCGTCCCGAACATGATCGCGATGGCCCCGAAGGACGAGGGCGAGATGCGCGACATGCTCTACACGATGATCGAGCACGTCGGCCCGGCGGCCATGCGCTACCCGCGCGGCAGCGGCACGGGCGCGGACATTAAACGCGAGCCGCAGTTGTTGGAGATAGGCAAGGCGGAGCTTTTGCGCGACGGAGGCGAGGTCGCCATCGTCGCCTACGGCACGATGGCTCACCCCTCTTTGCAGGCCGCCGAAGCGTTGGCGAAAGAAGGCATCGAGGCGACGGTCGTCAACGCGCGCTTCGTCAAGCCGCTCGACGCGGGGCTGCTCTTGGCGCTCGCGCGCACGAAGCGTCTGATCGTGACCGTGGAGGAGGCTTATCTCGCGGGCGGCTTCGGCTCCGCGGTGACGGAGCTTCTGGAAGAGAACGGCCTGCTCGAACGCCTGCGCGTCGTCCGCATGGGCGTGCCCGACCGCGTCATCACGCACGGCGACCCGAAGCTCCTGCTCGCCAAGTACGGCCTCGACGCCGACGGCATCTACACGCGCGTCCGCGAGAGCTGGGAGGTGCTCGAAGAGCGGCGCGCGGGCAGTCGCGCGCGCGACGCACAGGTCAAGGGCTGAAGGCCGCGGCGTCTTCCGTCAACTCTCCGTTTCGCGGGACGGGTGTCAAGGCACTCGTTCCGCGAGTTGCTTTTGGAGTCTGCTTGCATGCAACGAAGACGACGATGAGGGCCTGCCTTTTAAGAACGCCCGCGCCCGTCGGCGCGCGACCGCTCGAACTCGCGGACGTGGACGCGCCTGAGCCGTGCGAGGGCGAGCTTCTGTTGAAGGTGAGCGCGTGCGGCGTCTGCCGCACAGACCTGCACGTCGTCGAGGGCGAGCTGCCGGTGAGGCGCTCGCCCGTCATCCCCGGCCACCAAGTCGTCGGGCGCGTGGCGGCGACGGGCGCGGGCGCGGAAGGCTTCAAAGTGGGAGACCGCGTCGGCCTCGCGTGGCTGAACGAGACGTGCGGCGTGTGCCGCTTCTGCCGCACGGGGCGCGAGAATCTTTGCGAGCGCGCCGAGTTCACGGGCTGGACGCGCGACGGCGGCTACGCCGAGTTCGTCGCCGCGCCCGCGCGGTTCGTCTATCGTCTGCCCGAAGGCTTCGACGACGTGCAGGCCGCGCCGCTCCTGTGCGCCGGCATCATCGGCTACCGCGCCCTGCGTCTGACGGGCTTGCGGGAGTGGAAGGGCGCGCGTCTCGGCATCTACGGCTTCGGCGCGGCGGGGCACGTCTGCATTCAGATCGCGCGCTCGCGCGGCGCTGAAGTTTACGTCTTGACGCGCGACCGCGAACGCCACAGGGCGCTCGCCGCCGAACTCGGCGCGACCTGGACGGGCGGCGCGAGCGACGACCCGCCGGTGAAATTAGACGCCGCCATCATCTTCGCGCCCGCGGGCGAACTCGTGCCGGTCGCCCTGAAGTCGCTCGACCGAGGCGGCGCGCTCGTCACGGGCGGGATACACATGAGCGACATCCCTTCGTTCCCCTACCAACTCATCTACGGCGAGCGCGTGGTGCGCAGCGTCGCCAACAACACGCGGCGCGACGGACGTGAGTTTCTCGCGGAGGCCGCGCGCGTCCCCGTCCGCACGCACGTCCAGACCTTCACGCTCGACGAAGCGGGCGACGCGCTCATCTCACTCAAGCACGACGCCGTGCGCGGCGCTGCCGTGCTCATCGTCTCGTGAACGCCGGGGCGTCTCCGCGCCTCAGTCGTCTCCTGAGTGTTTCGGAAGCCGTTCGATGAGGTGGTCGGCTGCGAGCCAGAGGCTCCAACTGTGATGGTAGAAAGCGACGGGGAAGAGAAGCGCCACGGCGAAGAGCAGCGTCAGCGTCAGCGAGTCGCGCCCGCCGAGCGCGAGCAGGAGGACGGCGTATGCGACGAGCACCGCCGCCTCCGTCGTCACCACGTTGATCATGAGCGCGCCGACGAAGAACCCCTCCTCGCGCTGGAACAGTGCGCCGCACGCGGGGCAGTGGTGTCTGACCCTGAAGGGCCTCCGAAAGACGGACGACAGGCCGCACACCGGGCAGCGCAGCTTCAGGCCGCGCAGCAGCGTTGCGGACACCTGGCGGCCATCCAGCACGGCGCTCACTCCTCGTACTCGTCCGAACCCTGAATCCACATGAACGACTGTATGTCTATCATGTCCCGCGGGCGCAGGTCTCGCTGGTCGCGGCGGACGGCCTCGGCGAACTCAAGGAGGCTCGCGTAAGTCTCCCACGACGGTCGAGACTTGTAGCGGAAGTCGAACTCGTACTCGCGCGCGGCGGCGCGCGTGACGTTCGGCTTGAGGAAGATGTGCATACGGGGCTGCGCGATGAAGCCGAAGACCGTCACCAGCGGCCATGTCAGCACGCGCGTCTGCCTGCGCGGAAGCTGTGCGACCACTTCGACCCAGCGCTCGAACCTGCGCTCGACCTGTCCCGCGCCGTGGAGAAATTCGTACAGCCCCTCGGCGAAGGCGCGCGCCCCCTCCTCACACTTGACGGCGTCGCGCAGCGCCATCTTCTCGAAGGAGAAGATCATGCTGTAGCGCGAGCGCTGCTCGACGCGCACGGCGCGGGCGGCGACCTCGGCGAACTCGCGCCCGCGCAGGAGCCGTCGGAACTCCTCGCGCGAAAGCGACTCCTCCCAGCGCTCGTGCGTCTCCCACTTGTAGTCGCGCTCCCAGGCGATGTAAGTCTCGTCGCTAAACCCTCCGGGGAAGAACCGTAGAAACTTCCGGCGGCAGCGCTCGGCACCCGCCGTGCGTCCCTCACGCCTTGCGGGCTTCGACGCGCCGCGCGCCGCGACGGGCTTGCTCGCGCTCATGTCGTCTGACCTCCTCGTTCGGCGGGTGGCGATGCCGCCCGCTGCCGTGCACGCCCGGCGTGTGGTCGCCGAGCCGATACGCATGCGCTCCCAGGTAAGCATATCGTCGTCGGCGTCGCCGCGTAATCAGGCTTTCGCCGGATGTTATACTCGATTTGTATGGCCGAAGACCTCTCAAAGTATCACGCGCCCGTCACAGAACTCTTCCGCGTGCCCGCGTCGGCGGAGGAGCGTGAGCAGTGCCGCCTGAGTAAAGAGCAGGTGGAGTTTTACGAGGAGAACGGATACCTGGCGGGCGTGCGGATGCTGACGGGCGAGCAGGTCGAGCGTTTGCGCGCGGAGCTGCGCGAGTTGATGAGGCCGGGGCAGGCGCGGAGCGAGCTGTGGTACGAGTTTCACTCGAACGAGTCGCGCGACCCCGCGCGCGTTCTCTTTCACGCGTTGGGCGCGTGGAGAATCGCGCCGGGCTTCCACGACCTGCTGTGGAACCCGCGCTTCACGGTCGCGGCGTCGCAACTCCTGGGCGGCACGGTGCGCTTCTGGCACGACCAATTGTTCTGCAAGCCCGCCCGCCACGGCGGAGTCGTCGCGTGGCACCAGGACTACTCTTACTGGACGCGCACGACGCCGCTCGCGCACCTCACCTGCTGGATCGGACTCGACGACTCGACGCGCGAGAACGGCTGCCTGTGTTACGTGCCGGGCAGCCACCGCTGGCCCGACCTCCCCGTCACGGGCCTCGCCGGCGACATGGACTCGATTCAGGCGGTGCTCACCGAAGAGCAGAAAGGTTTGTTCAGGCCCGTGGCGATAGAACTCAAGTCGGGCGAGTGCTCGTTCCACCACCCGCGCATGATCCACGGCTCATTCGCCAACTCGACCGACCGCCCCCGCCGCGCCACCGTCATCAACGTCTTCCGCGATGGCGTGCTATCGAACTCCGACGCGCCGCCCCTCGAAGGCGTGCCCGTCATCCCCAAAGGCGAGCCGATGGGCGGGCAGTTCTTTCCCCTGCTCTACGACCCGAACCGGATAAAGCAAAAGTAAGACCACGGCCTCGGCTTGAGGTCCGCCGCGAATCTTCCGGCACAGCCTTGCCGACACGGAAGAGATGTGGCTCGCGGCCAAGGGTCTTGGGCCGCGTTATTTTGTTGCCGGCGGGGGCGTCGCCGGCTTCGCGCACGGCGCGACGGTTGCGCGGTTGATGCGGACGGGGTGCTTGGGCTTCTCGCCGTCGGCCTCCGCGTTGTTGATCGCGTCCACGACCTCCATGCCGCGCGCGACGCGACCGAAGGCGGCGAACGTGCCGTCGAGGTGCGGCCCGTCGCCGACGAGGATGAAGAAGTGCGTGGTGGCGCTGTTGGGCTGTTCGGAGCGCGCCATCGAGAGTATGCCGCGCACATGCTTGACGGCGTTCGGCTCGTCGGGCACGGTGCGCGCCACGCGCTTGAGTAGTTCCGGCGTCAGCTTCTCGCGCGTCGCGAGGTTCCCGCCCTGGATGATGAACCCACGAACTACGCGGCTGAAGGTCGTGGTGTCGAAAGCGCCGGTCGAGGCGAGGTTGAGGAAGTTGCGGGCGGTTTCGGGCGCGGCCTCGGCGAGCATCTCGACGACGACCTGGCCGGCCTCTGTGTCGAGCGTCACGCACTGCTTCGACATCTGCTCGACCGTGGCCTTGTCGAAAGGCTCAGCCGCCGCCGTCTCCGCTTCGGGCCGCGCGTTCTTCTTCGCGGGCGGCGCTTCCTGCTTAACTTGCGCCGCGGGCTGTTGTGTGGCGGACTGCTGCGCGCGCGCAACCGCCGAGAGGCAGGCCGCGCAGAGCAGCAGCAGGAGCAGCAGACCTGCCGCGGAGTCCGACCCCCGCCCCGCGCGTTGCGGGCGCGACTTAATCAATCTGCCGCGAGTTCTGTAACGGCGTCTCATGATTTTGCTCTCCGCTTGTAGAAAGGGTGTCGGGGAACTCATAAGGGCGACGGGGAAACTCATTCAGCCCTCACCGAGTTGATTCCGTAATAGCGGGCCACGCATTTGTTCTTCACGTTCCCCGCGTCCCGCTCTATTTGCAGCTCGTTTCTCGCGGCCCCGAAACGAGTTTCCACGTCGTCGGCGGGGGCGACCGTCATATCCATGACCCCGCGCTCCCTGGCCGCGCGCAGACTCCGATCCATCTCGTCCCAGCGGGCGGCGGCGGCCTTTGCCCCGGCGGCGAGGGCGAGAGTCCGGCGGGCGGCGGCCACGGGCGGCAGCAACAGCAAAGTTACGACCGCGACGGTCGCGGCGGTTAGCGTCCACGAGGAGAGTCGCCAGCGAGTGCGAAGACGCCCGGACAAGATTACACCCGCGAGGCAGCCCCAGCAGACGGCCACACAGACAAGTACGAACTGCGGGATGATGCGCGCCCGCTCCGGCAGAAAGCCGGACGTGCCATAGACGGAGGGCACGGTGCACAAAAAAATCAGGGCGAATCCTATCAAGGGCGGGAGCAGGAGGAGTCGCACCCACCTTCTGAGATTGAGTCCGCAGCTTCGTTCAGGATGTTCGTGTTGAAGATAAAAACTGAGCAGGGCGGGGAGGGCCACTGACATTAGCGTGGTGAGCGGCGAGAGGTAGGTCGTGTAAGCGATGAAGCCCGCGCTGTCGTAGAGCGAGATTGCCGTCAGTTTCAACAGGTTCGGCGGCGCGGGGAAGTAACCCATCCTGACGGCGTTGCCGGGCGCGAGTACGACGACGCACGCGGCCAGCAGCGCGCCCACGAGCCCGGCGAAGACGAGCGGCAGCGTCGCGCGCCTGAACGTGTCCGGGGCGTATTTGTAGCACGCGACCGAAGCCAGCAACAACGCGCCCGCTTGGAGCAGCGCGTAGCTTTCCGAAAAGCCGCCGGCGATGAATGCCAGCAGGCCGCCCGCCAGCAGTTCCGGCGTCGCCGCGCGGCCCTTCAGACGACGTTTGAGGCCGCGGCAGGCGACGGCCACGTAGAACGTGAACAGGATGAGCGGCGGGATGTAGGTCAGCATCCCGCTCTGCCAGTAGAGGGACTGTGCGATGTTGTGCGCGCCGTTGAGCGTCGCGAAGACTACGAGTTCGCCCAGGGCGAGCGAGGTCAGCAAGGGGCGGGGCCACCCGATCAAAAGCGCGATCCGGTAAACCGACCAGACGGCCCCGACCAGCCAGCACGCCAGGGCCGACGCGGGCAGGAAGGGCACGACCGCCGGCCCGACCGACTCGGCGGCGGCCAGGACGAACGAGAACGAGAACCTCCCCGTCCACCCCGCGTACCAACCGAGCTGGGCTTTTACGAAGCCCGACTTGTGTAAGGCCGCCGCGGTGCAGTAGTCGTCGGCCATGTAGCGCGCGTAGAGGCCGATGTACGCGAGCGCGAGCAGGGCGGCTGAGAGCGCGACGACGACCAGGGCAGCTACGAGATCGTCGCACGCGGGGCGTCGAGTCATAATCCGTTAGAGGGTCAAAGCGACGCGCCCGTGCCCTTGAGCATCGCGTCGCGCTTGGCCTTGAACTCAGTGCCGGGTTTCCACTCCGGATACTTGTCCCCTTCGGCGACCGTTTGGCCGACCACGAAGAGGAGTTGCGCGTCTTCGACCGCGCCGGACAAATCCCAGTCGGGCTTCACCTCATCCGAAGGCTTGTGGTAGTCGTTCTTCGTGTACTCGTCGCGCTTCTGCCTGCCGTAGTCCGCTGGCTTGCCGACGTAGTCAATGCCGGATTCGGGGTCGAGCGCGGGCACGCCCTGCTTGGCGAACTCGAAGTGGTCGGAGCGGTAGAAGTAGCCCTTCTCCGGCTCCGGGTCGGGCGCGATGGTTCGGCCCTGCACGGCGGCCACGTCCCGCGTGATGTCGTCGAGCGTAACTCGTCCGACGAGAGCGTCTTGATGTGTTTGAGAATGTCATCGGACGTGATGGAGTCGAGCGCGGGCTTGAGTTCCGCGGGGAAGCTGGCGGCCTGCGCCGTGGGCGTCGCCGCGGCTTGCGTCGCCGCCTGGTTGGTCGGGGTCGTCGTCGTGGCGCAGGCGCAAGCCGCGGCGAGCAGGAGCGCGAGCGCGAAGAGGGAAAAGGAGCGTCTGTTCATCGTCGGTTTGGCCTCGCTTCGGAAGAGAAATGGAAGACGGCGAGAGTTTCGCCGCGCCGGGCGGCGAAGTCAAATGCGCGGTTGCATCCCGGCGTGCGTGCGCTACAATCTCGGCTGCGAACGGACGCCCGCGCGGCGGCGGGAAGTCAAATTTTTCCCTGAGTCCCTCGGAGTCGCGACTCCCCGCGCCCGCCGGACTCGACTCTGTGAGCCGTCGAAGTCACGAACGTTCTAAAGAGATGAAGTCCCGAAAACTTTTTCCCCGCCTCACGACGCTCGTCCTCGCGGCGCTGCTGCTGAACTTCCCGCATGCGCCCGCGGCGCAGCGCCGACGCCGGCAAACACGCACGCCCCCGCGCCCCGTCGCAACCGCGCCGCAGGCGCAAACAGCACCGACGCCACAGGCGCAAACGACGCCGACATCGCAGACACAGCCGACGCCCACGCCGACGCCGCCGCGCGCCGCCGCACAACCACAGCAGGCGCGCAGGCCGGAGACTGAACGCTCAATCGAGGAGATGCTTTCGGCGGACGGCTACGGCGTCTATGCCGAGGTGCGAAACGTCGGGACGCTCGCGCGTGCCGAAGAGTTGAAGGCGGCCATCGCCACGCTCGGCCTGGTCGGCCCGGAAGAGACCGAGCCGCTGAGAGACCTCTTCAACTTCGTCTCGACGAACGCCGAGGCGCTCGCCGAGGCGCGCGCCGTCGTGACTGCGCTGCCGACGCGCGCGGGGCTGCCCGTTGCGATAGTCGCGCTCGAACTCCCCACGTCGGAGAGCGCCGCCGCCTTCGAGCCGAAGTTCCGCCGCGTGGTCGGCCAGCAGGCCGAGACCTTCGGGAACATCACGGGCACGCAGCCCGCGCCCGCCGGGCAGAAGGCCGCGGCCAGAGATGCGGCGGGGCAGGGCGCGGACTCGCAGAACTACTTCGTCAAGCGCTCCGGTCGCCTGCTGCTCGCGTCCGAGTCGCCGTTCACTTTGAAGAAGCTGCGCGGCGAAGAGGGCGCGAGCGCGCTCGCCGAGAACGTCCGCTTCCAGTCGGCCCGCAACAGGTTTAGCTCCGACTCTATCTTCATCTACGTTGACACGACGCTCGCGCAGCAGGGCTACGCCGTCGAGCAGCAGAGGGCGCAGGAGGCGCGGGCCGCGCGCGACAAGCAGCCGGGCGAGCAATCGAACGTCGCGGCTCGCAAACTCGAAGGGCCGCCCGCCGCGCAGTCGTCACCTTCCGCGACGCCGACCCCGGCTTTAAACGCAACGCCGTCGGCGGCGGCGACTTCAACTCCGACCGCGACGGCGGGCACGACGACAACCGGCGCGCAGGCTGCGACGCAGGCGACGCCCGCGCTGTCAGCGTCTCCGTCGCCGCAAAGCGAAGCGCCCGCGCAGCCGACGCCGGAGCAGCCGACCGAAGAGAGCGCAGCGGGGGAGGTGAGTACAGGCGTGGTCGCGCCCGTCATCGTCGGTGAGGCGAGAGAGGCCGCGCGCGCCGACGCCCCGACCGCGACGAAGCCGTCCGAAGAGCAGGTGACGGTGTGGCGCATGGGCGGCGTGCTGGGCAGCATTTTTCGAGGCGCGCCGCGCATCCCCGGCGCGGTCGCG
>QHXN01000026.1 GCA_003222975.1 Acidobacteriota bacterium
CCTTCTTCGCGCCACGCTTCGCGACGACGCCGGCTGCGCCCTTCGTCGCCGCGCCGCTTGCGCCACGCTTCGCCCTCCGTCGCTCGACCTGCGCGTGGGCCGCCGCTTCGACTTGCCTGATGCGCTCGGCGACGTTCTGCGGCGCGTTCGGCTCGGCTGCGCCGCGTAGTCCCTCGCCCACTTCTGACCTTCCGCCCTCGCGCGACTCTTCGAGCGCGCCCTCGTTCTTTTGGAACTCGTACTCGTTCAAGTGGCCGCCGCGAACCTTGTAGCGGTCTATGTTCTCGGTTCGATCCTTCGGCATCTTCCCTCCTCGTTTTCTCGCACGGCGGCCCGCTTGACACCGCGCGCCGCCGCTTCGTATAGTTTTCGACGCCAAGCCACCTTAGCTCAGTTGGTAGAGCGACTGATTCGTAATCAGTAGGTCGGGAGTTCAACTCTCCCAGGTGGCTCCAGAAATTATAATTGTCGTATAGCTGTCTCTCAGTTATACGGCAATTTCCTTTTAGTCTCAATCTCCGACCGGCCACCCTCCGTTTTCTCTCGGCCTCCGCCTTGCCCTTCTCGCACTCATTTTTTTGTTCCGTCCGCGGCGGTTCGGGCTACAATGCGTCCGGCCAAGCTTTTTGCTTTCACTTCCGTTGACAAAGGAATCCTTCATGCCTCTCCGACCGAACTCCTTGCCGCACCTTCTCGCCGCCGCCGGCCTCGCCTTGCTCATCGCCTTCCCTGCCCCGCGGCCCGCGGCGGCGCAGGACACCGTCACCGGCGCTTTCGAGGGGACGGTCAGGGACAGCCGCACGGGGCAGCCCATCGCGCGCGCGCGCGTCGAGTTCACGAACCAGCAGACCGCCGTCGCCGTCGTCAAGCTCTCCGACTCGCAGGGCCGCTTCTACCAGGGGCTTCTGCCTCCGGGCGCTTACACCATCCGCGCCACCGCCGCGGGCTACGAGCCGGGCGAGACTGTGCAGCGACTCCTCGGCATGCGAACGGGCGAGGTCGTCCCCGTGCCCATCGTCCTCGACCCCGCGAGCACAACGCCGACGCCGCAGCCTTCGCCCACCGCGTCCTCGACGCCGCCGCCGACAGCCGCCGCCTCGCCCGCGGCCACGCCGCAGCACACCGCCGCAGAGACCGACGTGCGCGCCGGCGTCAGCGCGAAGGATGCAAGTCGCGGCGGAGCTTTCACGGACGAGGAGGTTCAAAGCCTCCCGCTCGGCGGCGTGACTTTGACGCGCACCTTCGACGAGCTGGCGCTCTACCTGCCCGACGTGGCGCTCCCGCCGCAGACCATCGGCGGCGGCAGCGGCCCAGGCGTCGGCGCGGGCGTCGGAACCTCCGGCCAATTCTCCGCCAACGGACTGCGCTCGCGCGCCAACAACTTCACCGTTGACGGCTCGGACAACAACGACGAGGACATCGGCGTCCGCCGTCAAGGGTTCTTCGCGCTCGTCCCGCAGTCCGTGGAATCAATCAAGGAGTATCAGGTCGTCACGCTGCTCGCGCCCGCGCAGTATGGTCGCAACATCGGCGCGCAGGTCAACGCCATCTCGCGCTCCGGCGGGAGCGCCGCCCATGGTACCGTTTACGGCATCTTCAATTCCAGCCGACTTAACGCACGCAACTTCTTCGACACCGACTTCGGTAGCGCCATGACCCCGCTCCTCTCCGGCAACCGGCCCGTCGTCGTCTCTTCGTCGCTCGTCTTCAACCCGACCACGCTCAACTTCAACCCCGCGGGCGGCCACGCCGTCACGGTGCAGAACGGCAGCGGCGGCAAAGACCCTCTCTCACTCTCGCAGGGCGGCTTCGTCCTGGGCGGCCCTGCCGTCGCGCGGAAGGTCTTCTACTTCGTCTCCGCCGAGGGCGATGTCCTGAACGCGGCGCACGAAGAGAGCTTCGCCGTGCCCACGGTCGCCCAGCGCGGCGCGTTCTCGACCGGCGCGACCGGCGTCTCGACAGACCCCTTCACCGGCCAGACGGCCTCCACCTTCCCCTCGACGCCCGGCGGCGACGCCGTCTTCAGCCTCTACCCGTTCCCCAACAACCCGCGCGGCGTTTACGGCGACAACACTTTCACCGAACAGCTCCCGGCGAGCGCGCGCGGCGCGATACTCTCCGGCAAGCTCGACTACGTCTTCCAACGCGGCGGGCGCGCGCAGCAGATGACGGGCCGCTACAACTTCACGAACGACTGGCGCGACATCCCCGCCACCGGCGGCGCTCTCTTCTCGACACTGAAGCCGCGCGTCCGCACGCAGAACTTCTCCTTCTTCCTCAACAGCGAGCTGTCGGGACCGAGCGCCCGCACTTCACTCTTCAACCAACTGCGACTCTCTTACGGTCGCACGCGCCTGAACTTCGACGAGGTGCGCGACACCGGGTACATGATCGCGAGCCGGGAGTTTCCGAATGAGCCTTTCCTCCTGAACGCGCCGCTGCTGTCGAACTTCACGCTGCCGAACTTCGACGCCGCCAGCAACCGCCTCGTCCCGAACACCGGGCCGGTCATCTATCTCAACAACACCGGCACGGTCGAGGACGTGCTCGGCCCGCTCGGAGAAGTTCAGCTCGCGGGCTTCAGCCCCGTCGGCGTTGACGTGTTCAACTTCCCGCAGCGCCGCGTCAACAACACGTACCAGTTCGCCGACCAGTTGACCCTGCGGCGCGGCAACCACAACTTCGTCTTCGGCTCCGACAACCGGCGCACCGAACTCAACAGCGTCCTGCCGCGAAACTTCCGCCCGCTCCTCAGCTTCCAGGGCGCGCCGCGCCTCGTCACCGGCGCGGGCGGACTCGCCATCAGCAACCAGTTCGTTGACGCCGCGACGCTCGCCGCCGCGAGCGCGGCCAGCGGATTTTTCCAGACGCTCACGACGGGCAGCGATTCGGGCGTCAACCTGCGCTTCTACCAGATAGACGCCTTCGCGCAGGACGAGTGGCGCGTGCGCCCCGACCTCAACCTCTCGTTGGGCCTGCGCTTCGAGTACAACACACCCGTCAGCGAGACCCACCGCCGCATCGAGGACACCTTCAGCGACCCGGAACTCTCGCTCGTCCCCGGCCTTGAGACCTTCATCGCCGGGCGCACGCGCAACTACGATCCCGACCTCAACAACTTCTCGCCGCGCTTCGGTCTCGCCTACGCGCCGCACTGGTTCGGCGCTCCGGGCGCGACGCGCCTACGCGCCGGCTACGGCCACTACAACGACCAGATACTCGGCGCGGTCGTCAGCCAGTCGCGCAACGCCTTCCCCGACTTCCTCACCGTGAACACCGCGGGCGGCTTCGGCAACTTACTTTTCCCGCTCGCGCCCCTCAGTCTCTTAAACCCGTCCGACCCGAACCTCAACCTCGTCTTGCCGGGCACGCTCAACCTTCTGAACCCGAACTTCACGCTCGAACAGCAGGTCGCGCAGATGGAACATCTGGCGAGCGCGGGCGACGTGATTCCGGGCGCGAGCGGCGTCGCGGCGACGCTGCCCGCGCGCCGTCAGAAAGCGCCGAACGCCGACCAGTTCTCCTTAACTTTCGAGCAGCTCTTCGGGCGCGACACCGTCCTCTCAATCGCCTACGTGGGCACGCGTGGGCACAACCTCCCGCGCTTCACGACGCCGAACCTCGGCACCAACGCCGTCACGCTCCTCCGCTCGTTCGGCTTCAACCTGCGCGACCAGGGCCGCTTCGAGCCGGGGTTCTTCGGCATCGCCGTCCAGCCGGGCACGCGCCTGAGCAGCGGCGGCCCGACGCAGCAGGGGCAGTCGTTCGTCGGCGGGCGGCCCGTCCCCGGTGTTGACGGCATAGAGTTCTTCGAGACCACGGCCTCTTCGCGCTACGAGGCGCTCCAGCTTGAGCTTCGCGGACGCTTCCGCGAGCGGCTCCAGTACCGCGTCGGCTACACCTTCTCGAAGGCGACCGACGATGCGTCCGACGTGTTCGACCTCGCGGGCGCGTCCGCGCTCCCGCAGGACAGCCTGACGTTCGCGGGCGAGCGCGGCCCCTCGAACTTCGACGCGCGACACCGCTTCGCCTACCACGCCCTCTACGACTTCCCGCGCTACCAGAGCCGCGCCGCGCGCCTCGTCTTCCGCAACCTACAGGTCGCCGGCACGGGGCAGTTCCAGACGGGGCAGCCCTTCACCGTCAACTCCATCTTCGACGTGAACCTCGACGGCAACCTCACCGACCGCCTCAACACCACCGACGGCCTCGTCGTCACCGGCGACCGAAGACAGCCTCTGCGGCTCGCGACCGCCGACCTCGCCTCCCTGCGCGCGCCCGTCGGGCAGGACGGCCAGGTGGGACGCAACACCTTCCGCGCCGGCAACTACCTTGACCTGAACCTCGCCTTCATCAAGACCTTCCCCTTCGGCGAGTCGCGCAGCCTCGTCTTCCGCACGGAGGTCTTCAACTTCATCAACCGCGCGAACTTCGGCGTCCCCGTCCGCTACCTCGAAGCGCCGGGCTTCGGCCAGGCGACCTCAACCCTCACGCCCGGTCGCCGCGTGCAGTTCCACCTGAAGTTCTCTTTTTAGTGAGGGATAAGGCGGGGCGATAACGAGGGGCGCAGTTGAGTCTCCCCTTCTTTTTCTGTTCTCGACTGCCTCGTTCTCTACTGTCCCGAACGCGCCGCCTCCGTGCGGGCGACGACGAGCGGGCGCAAGTCCATCTCGCGGCGGTAGAAGGTGCGCGGGCGCTGCACGTCCTGCTCGTCCGTGAGGGCGAGTCCCAGACTGCGCCTCTGCTTCATCCTCTCAAGCTGCATCAGCGGCACGCGCTCCGCCGCGTAGTCGAACCACTCGCGCACGACGATCTGCCCGTCGCGCGACGACGGCGTCTCGGCCTCTCCCTTCTTCAAGCCCTCCTCGACGAGCGCGTAGGTGAGAAGCCCGTGGCCGAACTGCGCCGCTTCGAGCGCGGCCTGGTAGCTCTGCGCGGCGGTCAGGATGTACATGCCTTTTTCATAAGCCAACTGCGCCAGCCCCTTCGAGTTCATCGGCCCGCGCCGCCTCTCCTCGGCTTCGAGCGCCTGTCCCGAATTGCAAGCGTCTATGACGAGGACTAGCTGGCCGACGTTGAGCGGTTCGAGAATCTGCTCAAGCTCCTCGTCGTTGATGCTGTGGTCGAGTATGGTTTGCAGGTTGGACTCCGTCTTCAGCACGCGGTCGCCCGCGTAGCCGAGGTCGTGCGGGATCATGTAGAAGCGTTTGCCGTGCGCCGTGCCGTGGCCGGCGAAGTAGATGACCACAACGTCCTCCGGCTCCGCCGCCTTCAACCCTTCGAGCGACTTCGGCGCGCCCGCCGCGAGCGGCCCCGCGCCCGCGCCCGAAAGACGACGGAGCGCCGTCAGGATGTTCTGCTTCGTCGCCTCCGAGTTCAAAAGCGTCACGACCTCGACGCGGCCTCCCGGCTCGACGCGCACGCGCTGGCGCTTGACCTCCTCGACGAAGTCGGTCGCGTCCGCCGCGGCATACTTGAGGTTGTAGTGCGTGTTCGCGTATTCGTTGACGCCGACGGCGAGGACGTAAGTCGTCGGCGCGCGCTTCAGGGAGTCCGCGCCTGTGATGTCGAGCGCGGCGTCCGTGCTCTTCACGTCGTCGCGGTTGAAGGCGTAGGCGGTGAACAGGTTCTCGCCCGCGACGACGGGCACGACCGCGTCGAGCGCCGCGCCGGGGGCGAGCGCGCCGTGGCGCACAAAGACGAGCGAGCCGTTGCGGAACAGGCGCAGGTCGCGCGCGCCCGCGGGCGCGTCCGTCACCTCGATTCTGAGTTTGATTGTGCGCGAGGCGACGGGCGTTGTCGGCGGCGACGCCGCGCCGCCCGCGAGCGAGAGGGCGAGGCGCGGCTGGCGTCGGTCTATCCGCGCGATGTCCTGGGCGGCGCGCGGGTGTTTGCCCGCGAGTATGTCGGCGAGCAGGTCGGGGTAGAAGAACTCGTTGAAGAAGACCTCGACGGGCGCGACCGCCCGCGTGTTCCGGTCGAAGCGCCAGAGGATTTGATTCCAAGCCGACGGGGAGCCGTCGAACAGTCCGTCGGGTGCGGCGACGAGCCAGTCGCGCGTGTCGGTCGTCGAGATGAGAGTCGCGGCGAGCGCGCCGGTCTGCGCGTCCCAGATTCTCACGCTGCCGTCCTCGCTCCCCGTCGAGAGCCAAGCACCGTCGGGACTGAACGCGACGCTGTTGACGGCGTCTGTGTGACCACTCAAGCGCGATAACTCCTTGCCGTTCGACATATCCCATAGCCTCGCGCTCGCGTCCGCCGAAGCTGTCGCAAGCCTCGTCCCGTCGGGGCTGAACGCTATGCTACGAACATCGCCGGTATGACCAGTCAACACACGGGTCTCGCCTGAGCCGGTCGTGTAGTAAAGGCCGTCTGCGTCGTGGAGGCTGACGAAACCGCCCTTGCTACCTACCGCGAGGCTACTGCCATCCGGTTTGAAAGCGAGGCTGAAGACCTCGCCCGATTCCGGTATTTTGCGCGTCAATTGTCCCGTCGTCGTGTTCCAAATCCTGACCGCCTTGTCGGCACTGCCCGAAGCGACGAACTTTCCGTCGGGGCTAAAAGCGACTGAGTTAACTTCCGCCGCGTGACCGCTGAGCGTGCTCAAGAGTTGACCCGTCGCCACGCCCCAGAGCTTGACGGTCATGTCGCCGCTCGCCGTCGCGAGAGTCTTGCTGTCGGGCGAGAAGGCGACGGCGTTGACCGCCTCCGTGTGGCCTTCGAGCGTGCGCGCCTCGCGGCCCGTCTCGTTGTCCCAGAGCTTGACCGCGCCGCTCAAAGAAGCGGACGCAAGCCACTTGCTGTCGGGGCTGAAGGCTAACCCTGTCACCCAGCCCGTGTGCCCCGTGAGCGTGCGAACCTTTCGCCCGGTTGCCATCTCCCAGACGCGGACGGTCTTGTCCTTGTTGCCGGTCGCGAACCAGCGCTTGTCGGGGCTGAAGGCCGTCGCATAGACGCCGCTCGAATAGCTCTCGAAGACGCGCGTGCCGCCGCCCGCGCCGCCCGGCTCGCCCGCGGAGAGTTCACGAAGCTGCACGGTCTTGTCGCCGTTGCTCGTCACCAACAATTTTCCGTCCGGGCTGAAAGCCGCGACCTCGCTCGGCGCAACGCCCGCCGCTTCCCCGCCGCCGCCGCCGAGCGCGCGCGACTCGCTCCACGTCGCCGCGTCGAAGACTCTGGCCGAGCGGTCGCTCGACGCCGCGAGCAGCGAGCGCCCGTCTGCCGTGAAAGAGACGGCGACCGGTTTGCCCGCGAAGCCCCGGAGCGTGCGCGCCTCGCTCCCGTCGGCTGTCTTCCAGAGCTTGACCGTGCCGTCGAACGAGGCGGAGGCGAGGAGTTGTCCGTCGGGGCTGAAGGCGACCGACTTGACCAGCCCCGCGTGGCCCGCGAGCGCGCGTAGCTCGCGCCCCGTCGAAACGTCCCATAACTTCACCGAGCCGTCCTTGCACCCGGAGGCGAGCGTGCGCCCGCCCGCGCCGAACGCGAGGCTCGTCACCTGGTTCTGATGACCCGCAAGCGTGCGCGATTCAACCCACGAATTAGCATCGAAGAGCTTGATCGTCTTCTCCATCGTCCCGGCGGCGAGCGCGTGGCCGTCTGGACTGAAGGCGAGACTGACGACGCTGCCCGCCCCCGCCAGCGTCTTGACCTCCGCGCCCGTCGCCACGTCCCACACGCGCACCGTCCCGTCGGTCGAGCCGGAGGCGAGCGTGCGCCCGTCGGGGCTGAAGGCGACGGCGCGGACGTATCCGGCGTGGCCCGCGAGCCGGCGCAGCTCGCGCCCGGTCTCCGCGTCCCAGAGCCGCGCGGTGTTGTCGGCGCTGCCCGAAGCGACGAGCCGCGCGTCGGGGCTGAAGGCGAGCGCGTCCACGCGCATTGCGTGGCCTGTCTGGAGGACGAGTTCGGGGCGGGGAGTTACGGCGTCAACGGAAACGGCGGCGGTGCGTCGCGCCGTCGGCGCGAGCGCGACGAGTAGAAGGGCCGCGAACGCCGATAAGCCGAGCGCGTGCGTCCGAACCTTTCTCGACTCGCGGGCGTTCGTTTTCATCTTGCTCTTCATCGGAGCGGGGCCGACGGGCGAAACCATTTTCAAGGCGTTTCACTTTGCGCGGGCGACGGCTTCTGCGATGAAGGGAGGCGAGGCGAGCCTCTACTGTGCGCCCGGATGCGGAGACGCTGGCACGGTAGGTCAGGCGCGCAAACCTTGTCAAGCCACTCCCGGCCAACCGCGCCGCCGCGCCGAGGGAATTGACCGCGTGCCCACGCGAGCCTTACAATCGCGCGTCCGTCCGTGGACTCTTCCCGTCAAAGCTCCCCGGCGGCAAACGTCGGACGCGTGAGTGAGCACCGACGAAACTTCCTTCTGAGATTAATCCGCATGGCCGCACGCCGCCCATCCTTCCTGTCACACCTCCTGCGCCGCCGCTACTGGGCGCTGGCCGTCGGGCTGACGCTCGCGGTCTGGGCGTCGGTCGCGCTGGCGATGCGCCCCTTGCGCGAGGCGGACGGCGGCTACGAGGGCAACCCTTACGGCCTGACGACCTCGCTCGAAAACCGCGCCCTCGACCTCCTCTTCCAACTGCGCGACGCGCGACACCACGAGCTTCGCGGGCGGGGCCTGCAAGAGCCGGTCACGATCATCGAGGTTGACGAGCGGGCCATCCGCGCCTCGAACGTGCGCTTGCAGAAGTGGCCGCGCGACTGGTACGCGAAGTTAATTGACCGCGCGCGCGAGGGCGGCGCGAAGGTCGTCGGCCTCGACCTGTACCTCTCCGAAGAGGGCGGCACGAGCGACGTGGACAAGGCCGCCGACCAGACGCTCGCCGACTCGATCAACGCCACCGACAACATCGTCCTCGTCCAAAAGCTCGAAGCCGGCGGCACGCCGGCCATCGTGCCGCTCGACGAGTTCGCCGACGGCGCGACTGCCGTCGGCTTCGCAGACCTCCCGCACGACAGCGACAGCGCCGTCCGCTCGACGATGCTCGTCCGCCAGCGCCCCGGCGAGCCGCAGCCGCAGTTCAGCTTCGCCGCCGCCCTCGCGCAGCTCTACTCTGGCGAAGAGTTGAAGCCCGACACGGATTACTCTTTCCGCCTCGGCGAACGCGTCTTGCCGCTGCGCACGGACGGGACGATGCAGCTCGACTTCCGAGGCCGCCCGCCCGCCTTCCGCACCGTCTCCGCCGCCGACATCCTTTTCAACCAGGGCGCGCAAGTGCCCGACGACTTGTTCCGCGACCGCATCGTGCTCATCGGCGCTACCAATAACGACGCGCCCGACCTCTTCTTCACGCCCTTCTACGAGCCGATGTCGCTCGCGCGCCTCTTCGACCGCGTCCTGCCGGTCATTCCCGCGCGCATGCCCGGCGTCGAAATCCACGCGAACGCCGCCGCCACGATGCTCTTCGGTCGCGCGCTCACGCGCCCCGCCTACGGCTGGCAGATCGCGCTCGTCCTGCTGGCGCTCGTGCTCGCCGCCGCGCCGGTCTTCTACCTGCGCGCCTTTCTGGCCTTCGCGTGCGTCGCTGGTATCGCCGTTGCGCTGCTCGCCGTCTCGGCGTGGGCTTTCGACGCGCGCGGGCTGATACTGCCGCTCGCGAGTTCGTGGCTCGCGGTGGGAGTCTTCGCGCCCACGGGCTTCGCCTTGCGCTACGCGCACGAGCGCGCCGTGCGCGAGGAGAAGGAGGCCGAGCGCGCGCAGATCATGGACATCTTCTCGCGCTGCGTCTCCACGGAGGTCGCCGAAGAACTCTGGCAGAGGCGCGACCAGGTCGCCCTGGGCGGCGAGTCGCGCGTCGTCACCATCGTCTTCACGGACATCCGCGGCTTCACGACGCTTTCGGAGTCGGCCAAGTCTTCGGCGGAGGTCGTCACCTGGCTCAACGACTACTTCAGCCGCATGCACAACATCATCAGCTTCTACGGCGGCCACATCAACAAGTACATCGGCGACGGGCTGATGATCGTCTTCGGCGCGCCCGTTGATCGCGGCGCACGGCTCGAAGCGCGCGCGGCCACGATCTGCGGCCTCAAGATGCTCGAAGAGGTCGAGCGCATGAACGTGGAGTGGGCGGGCACGGGCCGCCCGCACATCGCCATCGGCGTCGGCATCCACACGGGCGAGGCCACCTGCGGGGTGGTCGGCGCGCCGGGCCGCCTCGAATACACGATCATCGGCGACACGGTGAACCTCGCCGCGCGGCTCGAATCAACGACCAAAGAGGCGGGCGTCCCCGTCCTGGTGAGTAGCGCCACCGCCGAACTGCTCGGCGTTGACTACGAGACCGAGCCGCTCGGCGACGTGAAGGTCAAGGGCAAGACCGAGAGCACGTCGGTCTTCACCGTGAGGCCGAAGAAGACCTTGAAGGAGACGCGCGCCGCCGCGCTCGCGGGCAACTGAGCGGGCCGCAGTCGCCGTCTGACAGTTCGTTTCGACTAACAACGGGGGATTAGAAAGAGGTAAGCCGTCATGCTTAAAACGTTCTCGCACGCAACACGCGCCGCCGCCTTCGCGCTTGCGGCGTCAGCCGCGCTCTCGCTCGCGCCCGCGGCCCTCGCGCAGCAGCCGCCACAGAACCAGCAACAGCAGCAGGAGCAGCAGCGCGCGCAGAAGAAGAAACTCCAGGCCAGCTCGAACTTCGCGCAGTACGCGGGCCGCGATGCCTCGAACCGCCTCATCGCGGGCGGCGCGACGCGCGGCAACCTCACCGACGAGGCCGGGCAGCTCAGCCAGAAGGGACAGGACGCTTACGAGGCCGGCAAGTACGACGAGGCCATCGCCGCCTTCAGGCGTGTGACCGAGATGAAGCCCGACAACGCGAAGGCGTTCTACCACCTCGGCGTCTCATACGAGACCGCCGGGCGCTACAAGGAGGCCGTCGAGGCATACAAGAAGGCCGCGGGTCTTTCGGAGAGCAAAGAGACGTTGGCGCTACGCGCGATCTCCTACTACAACATGGGCAACGCCTACGCCGCCGACAACAAGCCGAAGCAGGCCGCCGAGGCTTACAAGCAGGTCATCGCGCTCGCCCCCGACCAGGCGGTCGCGCACTACAACCTCGGACTGGCCTATGCCGCCGCCGAGCAGCCGCAGGACGCCGTCGCGGAATTCAAACAGGCCATCAAGCTCAAGGCGGACTACGCCGAGGCCTTCTTCAACCTCGGCATCACCTACGGCAACCTCGGACAGTACGGCGACGCCGCCGCGGCCTTCAAACGCGCCGCCGAGATAAAGCCCGACTACGCCGATGCGCATTACAACCTCGGACTGGCCTACCTCGCGCTCGACGACCAGACGAGCGCGCTGGCCGAGATCAAAACCCTGGAGACCCTGAACAAGACGCTCGCCGCCAGGCTCAAGAGCTTGAGCCAGTAGTGCGCGTTCACCATTCCGACCATTTAGAGGACTCGAACAACTTGTTTCTCAACGTCAACACACGTCGCCGCGTCGCCGCCGTCATACTCCGGCGGCGACTGTTCGTGCCGGGCACGCTCCTCGCCCTCCTCTTCGCCTCGGCGCTCGCGCACGCCACCGCGTCGCGCGCGCAGGACGCGCGGAAGTCGCGCATCACGACCGCGTCGGGCGTGCGCGTGCGCGAGCGCCCGGACACGAACGCGGGCGAGTCGGCAAAGCTCCCGCTCGGCGTCGTCGTCGAGGAGTTGGAGCAGTCGAAGGAGAAGGCGAAGGTCGGCACGTCGGAAGACTACTGGTATCTGGTCGCCGCGCCCGGCGGCGCGAAGGGCTGGGTCTTCGGCGGCCTGACCGCGCCGTTCGACGCCGCGCGCCGCGAAGAGATTTACCAATCAATCGCCAGCGAACGCCTCGCCAACAAGGCGGCGTCCTTCGCCGACCTCACAGACCTCGTCCACTTCCTCGACCGCGCGGCCAAAGAGGTCACGCGGCGCGACGCGCTCGCTGAACTCGAATTCGCACGCCTCAACGCGCTCGGCCGCTCGCTCTCGTCCATCCCCATCGAGCAGCACGAGAACCCGACGTACAAGCAGTGGACGACCGAGCGCGACTCCGAGATCGTTTACAGCGAACCTTCCGGCCAGTGGTACGTGCGCGCTAGTCTCCTCTGGGACTTGCAGAAGAAGTACCGAGACCTCCCCGTCGCCGAGCGCATCGCGTGGGAGGCGGCGGAGACACCCCTGCCCGGCGAGTGCGAGGGCGACCTGGGATGCACTCTGTTCTACGCGTCCGCGACCCACGGCAGGTATCTGAAGCTCTACCCGCGCGGCGCTCACGCCGACGCCGCGCTGGACGCGGTCGCAGAGGTCTTCAACGCCGTGGTCGAAGACATCCGCGGGAGCAACCACGTTTACGAAGTCGCCGCCGAAGAGAAGGCCGACTTTAAAAAAACCCTGGCGACGCTCCGCGAACAGCTCACGCCCGCCGCGTCGCCGAAGGCCGCGCGACTGCTCAAACAACTCGACGAGATCGCCGGCCACTTCCACTGAGTCACACTTGACGGCCCGGCTGATTTGAAATAAAAAGCCAACGCTCGATTGAACGCAAAAGCTTCGGAGACACTGAGCATGGCCGAACGCAAAGGCATCTTCAAAGAGTTCCGCGACTTCATCGCGCGCGGCAACGTCATAGACCTCGCCGTCGCCGTGGCTATCGGCGCGGCCTTCAGCAAGATCGTGAACTCGCTCGTCGAGGGCGTGCTGATGCCGCCCATCGGCCTCATCACCGGCAGGATTGATTTCGCCAACCACTTCATCGTGCTCGACTACTCGAAGGGCGTCCCGAAGACGCTCGCCGAGGCCAAAGCGTTGAGCGTCCCCGTCATCACCTACGGGCAGTTCATCAACGATGTAATCATCTTCCTCATCGTCGCCTTCGTCATCTTCTTCATCGTCAAGCGCGTCAACCGCCTCTGGAGCGGCGAGCCGGCAGACGCCAAAGAGCCGACGACCAAGAACTGCCCCTTCTGCGTCTCCGCCATCCCCATCAAGGCCACGCGCTGCCCCCAGTGCACCAGCCAATTGCAACCTGCCTAGCGAAAGACAAAAGCAAAAGGGAGGACGACAGCGACCCTGTCGTCCTCCCTTTCCCTTACCACACTCAACCGCGGCCTCGTACCGGGCCGCGAGTGACCTTGCCGCTTACGTCGCCGGGCGCAGCAGTCCGCGGAAGATGCCCTGCACCGAGACCTTCGAGGCGTGCAGGCGGATGGGCGAGTGCTGCGAGTTGGCGGGCCGCAGCTCGACTTCGGTGCCGAAGCGGTAGAGACGCTTCAAGGTGGCGCGTGCGCCCTCGACCAGGGCGACGACGATCTCGCCGTCGCGCGCCTCTGTCCGGTTCTCTATCAGCGCGATGTCGCCGTCGCAGATGTGTTCGTCAATCATCGAGTCGCCGGTCACCCTCAGCGCATAGACGCGGTTCGGGCGGACGTGCCCCAAAAGGAAGCGCGGCACGGCGATGGTCTCGCGGTCTTCGGTCGCGTCAACGGGTGCGCCCGCCGCGATGCGGCCCAGGAGCGGCACCTCGCAGGTGGAGTCCACGTCCACCTCCTCGCGCTGCACGGTGAGGCCGAACGCGCCGTCGTTGCGGTGGCGCGAGACGAGGCCGCGCCGCTCCAACGCCTCGATGTGCTTCGCAATCGTCGCCTTCGACGACACGCCGAAGTGGCGCGCGATCTGCGCGTAGGACGGCTCGTAGCCGTGGCGCTCGATGAAGCGCGTGATGTATTCGAGTATCTCCTTCTGTCGCTGCGTGCGGGGCTGCATAGATTCAGGCTCCTTGGCCGTGTGAGCGTCGGCGGACTGTGGCGGGGGGTTGGTCGCTCGAACCGGCTCGCGCGATTGTACGGGCGCGCTAAGGAAAGCGTCAAGGAAGAAAGCAGATGGGGTGACGGGGTGACGGGGAGAGGGCTGCGACCTCTTCCGCGCACGGTCTCCCCGTCGCCCCGTCTCACCATCTCCCTGTCCTTCACTTGATCGAGTAGCGTGCGAGCGTATTCGGGAAGACGATGACGCCGGGGGGGATGTCGGCGGCCTTGACCTTGTTCGCGCCGGTGAGGATGTCTTTGGCCTTGAGGCCGTAGAGCGCCTCGTTGAGGTTGTTGTCAGGGTTAATGACGCCGCCCTTGAGTTCGAGTCCGGCGAAGAGTCCACGGCTGCGCGAGTAGGAGAGGATGCCGGCGTCGAGCTTGAGGTTGGTGGAGGCGGCTGCCGTGCGACCGACCGGCCCGGCGGCGGCGCTCGCCTCGCCGCCGAATTCGAGCTTGTCTCCGAGCAGACCTCTCAGCGCGTCGTCGTTCATAAAGAGCAGGACGAGGTCGGTCTTGGCCGCGCCGATTTGCAGGCCGATGCTCGCGCCGCCCATCTTGAAGAAGGCGGGCGCGCTCCAACCGCCCGTCACTCGTCGGCTGATGATGCCGCTCCCGCCGCGTCCGCCGACGCCGAGGCCCGCCTTTATCATGCCCGGAAAGACGGCGACCGCCTCGGCCTTGTCGAGCAAATCCTTCGGGATCGAGCGGTCGGGCGCGCCCATGATCTGCTCGAAGACGCGCGAGGCGCTGGCCGACTTCTTCGAGGCTTCCTTCAACTGCTTCGGGCTTGCTGTCGAGGCGGGCTTCGTCGCCGTGCGCTCCCGCTGGTCGGCCTGCCGCGCCGGGGCCGCCGGGGTAAGAATCATCGTCGCGGCGGCGAGCGCACACGCCGCGAGGGTCGTCCGGGTCGAAAGCTTCATGCGAAGTCTCCTTTATGAAGTGCGGCGGACGCGTGGAGTATTGATCTGCGTCCGCGTAAGCTTAGGAATAGTACCACTCGCCTCACCGTCTTTCATCAATGCGGCAGGCGCACAGAGTAGCGCGCGAGCGCGAGCGGGAAGGCGCGCACCTGCGTGGGCACGGGCGTGTCCGTCTGGCTCGCGATCAGCTCCGTCGCCTTTTTACCGTAGAAAGCCTCGTTGAGATTGTTGTCCGGCGTGATGGCGACGCCCTTGAGCGAGAGGCCCGCGAAGAGTCCACGGCTGCGCGAGTAGGAGAGGATGCCGGCCTTGAGGTTCGGCGTCGTCTCCGCGCCCGCCGCGCGACCGACCGGCCCGGCGGTCGCCTCGGCCTCGCCGCCCAACTCGAACTTGTCCTTCATCAGACCGCCCAAAGCGTCCGCGTTCATAAACAGCAGCACGTAGTCGGTCTTGGTCGCGCCGATCTGCGCGCCGATGCTGCCGCCCGCCAAGTTGTAGAAGACGGGCGCGCCCCACTGCCGCTTCTGCGTGCGGCGGCTGATGACGCAGTCGCCTTTGCGACCGCCGACGACGAAGGCGGCCTTCAGGACGCCGGGGCAGACGGCGACGGCCTCTGCCGCTTCGAGCAACTCGCGCGGGATGGCCTTGTCGGGCACCGCCATGACCTTGTTCAGCACCGCCGCCGCGTCGTTCGAGTGGCGCGCGGCGTCCGCCGCCCTCTGCCTCACGAACCCACCCTTCTTCTGAGCCGACGCGGGGACGAAGCACAGGCAAAGGGCCGCAAACGCGGCCAGCACAAACATCAAGATTCCTTTTAACACACTCATCACAACTTCCCTCCTTCACTCTCCAGACTTCAAGCTTCGAGATGAAAACCGTCCGACCGTCTGTCGTCCGAAGCGGCGCAGGCGCAGGCTGTTCGCGACGACCGAGACGGACGAGAGCGCCATCGCCGCGCTCGCGTAAACAGGCTTGAGCGTCCAGCCTAAAAACGGGTAGAACACGCCCGCCGCGAGCGGGATGCCGAGCGTGTTGTAGGCGAACGCCCAGAAGAGATTCTGCTTGATGACGCGCATCGTCCGGCGCGAGAGCGCGATGGCCGTCACCACGCCGCGCAGTGAGCCGCCGACGAGCGTGATGTCCGCCGCCTCGATGGCGATGTCCGTGCCCGTGCCGACGGCGATGCCGATGTCTGCCTGCGCGAGCGCGGGCGCGTCGTTGATTCCGTCGCCGACCATCGCCACGAGCTTGCCTTCATCCTGAAGCCTCTTCACCTCGTCGGCCTTGCCTCCGGGCAGGACTTCGGCGAGCACGCGCTCGACGCCCACCGCCCGCGCCACCTCAAGGGCAGTCCTCCGGTCGTCGCCCGTCATCATCACCACTTCGAGGCCGAGATTTTTGAGCGCCGCAATCGCCTCCCGCGACTCCGGCTTGATTTGATCCGCGACGGCGACGAGTCCCGCGGCGCGTCCGTCAACGGCGACGTACACGGGCGTCTTCGCTTCGGCAGCGAGCGCCGCGGCCCGTTCGCCCAAGCCGTCGAGACCGACGCCGCGCTCCGCCAAAAGCCTCACGTTGCCGACCAACACGCGCCGGCCTTCCGCCTCGGCCTCGACGCCGTGCCCGGCCACGGCGCTGAAATTCTCGACGCGCGCGAACTCAAGTCCTCGCTCCTCGGCGCGGCGCACGATGGCCTCGCCCAAAGGGTGCTCGCTCGCCCGCTCGATTGAGGCCGCGAGCCGCAGCAGCTCGCCCGCGTCGAAGCCTCCGGCGGCGACGATGTCGGTCACGGCGGGCCGCCCTTCGGTGATCGTGCCGGTCTTGTCGAGCACGACGGTCTGAATCCTGTGCGCCGTCTCCAGAGCCTCGCCGCCCTTGAAGAGCACGCCGCTCTCCGCGCCTCGGCCCGTGCCGACCATGACGGCGGTCGGCGTCGCCAACCCCAGCGCGCACGGGCACGCGATGATGAGCACCGAAACCATCTGGACGAGCGCCGTCGCCAGACGCGTCTCGGCGGGCGCGGCGATGAACCAGGCGGCGAATGTGACGGCGGCGACGCAGATGACGGCGGGCGTGAAGTACGCGCTGACGCGGTCGGCCAGTCGCGCGATGGGCGCGCGCCGCCCCTGCGCCTCCTCGACCATGCGGACGATCTGCTGCAACACGGTGTCGCGTCCGACACGCGTCGCGCGAAACTGGAAACTGCCGGTGCGGTTCACGGTCGCGCCGACCACTTCGTCGCCCGGCTTCTTCTCGACGGGCAGACTCTCGCCCGTCAGCATGGACTCGTCCACGGCTGAGCGGCCTTCTGTTAAGACGCCGTCGGTCGGAATCTTCTCGCCCGGTCGGACGAGGACGACATCGCCAACAACGACTGTCTCGACCGGCACGTCCTCATGGTGGCCGTCGGCGCGCACGACGCGCGCGGTGCGCGCCCGAAGGCCCAGAAGCTTCTTGATCGCGTCGGTCGTGCGCCCCTTCGCGCGCGCTTCCAGGAGTCGGCCCAGGAGGATGAGCGCGATGATGACCGACGCCGCCTCGAAATAGACGGGCGTCATCGGCGCGACACCCCCGCCCGCGCCCTCCGACACGCCGCCGCCCGTCGTCATGCCGGCCATCCCTGACGCCCCGCCCGCCGTGGCAACGAGACGCGGCGCGAGCGTGGCGACGAGCGAGTAGAGGAAGGCCGCGCCCGTGCCGGTGGCGATGAGCGTGTTCATGTCTGCGGCGCGGTGGCGGAGCGCGGCCCAGGCTCCGCGGTAGAAGGGCGCGCCGCTGTAGAAGACCACGGGCGCGGTGAGCGCGAGCTGAAGGTAGTTAATCCACCTGACGTTGAAGAGCGCGACCGCGCCGTGCGACATCGAGACGACGAGCACGGGCAGGGAGAGCGCGGCGGCGACGGCGAAGCGGCGCGCGAGGTCGCGGCGCTCGGCGCGGTGCGCCTCTTCCTCGCGGCGTGCGTCCGCGCCCGCGTCTTCGCCCGCCGGGTCGCCCGCGCGGTAGCCGAGTTCTTCGACTCTTTCCCGCAGCGCGCGCAAGCCCGTCCGCCGCGGGTCATACTCCACGGTCGCGCGCGCCGTCGCGAAGTTGACGTTGGCCGCCGCCACGCCCGGCGACTTCGACAGGCGGCGCTCGATGAGGGCCGCGCACGCCGCGCAGGTCATGCCCGTGATGGGCAGAGCAACGCGGCGGGCCGCGCTCCCGTTGACTTCACTTTTCGCCGCTGACATCTCACGCCTATTCTAAACCTTCGGCGCGCGGCGGGGAAAAGCGCAGCGGGGCGGCGGGGGCCGGGCCGCCCTTCCCGACGAACGGTCTCGCCTCTTCGGAAATTTTGGAAGCGCCGCCCCGGCGGTGCTAGTTCGACTGCGGGTTGTGCGAGGCGTCGAGGTAGGCTTCGACCGTGCGGTAAATTTCGTCGTCCATGAAGAGGTTGATCTTGTTGTAGGAGCGCGCGAGTTCTTCGGGCGGGCCGAGGGGGAGCGCGCCGCGGTAGCGTTCGAGGAATTCGACGAGCGTGGCGCGCAGCAGCGTCAGCTCGCGCACGACCTCCTTCAGCTCGTAGCCCTGACGCCAGCGCTGACGCCCGTGCTCCCGGCCCTCATGGAGCATCCCGACCGCGGGCGGCTCGGCGACGAGCGCAAACTGTAGCTCTTCGACGATCTGGGGGATGTGGTCTATGAGTTGAATGTAGGAGAGGCGCGCGTCGGAGTTGATGCGGCGGTCGGTCGCCACCCTCTCCGTCCAGTCGCGCACGATTGTCTCTTGCCCGTTCTTGAGCAGGCGGCTGATCTCTTCTGACACTACGGGGGAACCTCCTTGTTGTCGGCGAAGCCGGGCGCGCGGTCGGAGAGAAGACCGCGCCTCGGGCCTTTCAGGGTTCGCGCGGGAGTATAAGTCAAGCGCCGCGCGCGGGGCAAACGATTTGACCGGCGGGCGCGAACGGTGAGAGGATGCGTGCTCAATCATCCCCCGCCGGGTCGAGGCAATCATTGAGAGGTGAGAGGTGTATGGAAGATAAGGAGCGCGATTTCGTGACGCAGGACGAGACGGGCGAGCTGCCGCCGATGGACGAGGTTGAGGGGCGCGTCGAGGCCGAGATGAAGCGCATCGAGGGGAGCGCGCGCGAGTCGGTCGGGCAGGGCATTCAGGACGAGCAGGTCGAGCGCGAGGGCCGCAAGCTGCGCGAGGAGGGCGAGCGCGAGTTGGACGAAGAAAAGTAGAAGTAAGAAGGCAACAGGCAAACTTCAAAACAAAGGGCAAGAGGCGAAAGAAGTGGACGGCGGGCCGAGTCGCTTCTCATCAGCGACGGTTGATGAGAGCAGTTCTGCCCGCCGTCTTCACTTTCGCCTCTTGCCTTCTTACTTCTGCCTTCTTCAGTCCCCGTTCGCCTTGCCGTTGGCCCTGCCAATCGCGTCGCGGATGACCAACGGCAAATTGGCCGAGTAACCGATCTGGTGGAAAAGAATGCTCCCGCCCGGCCCGATGACGAAGGTTTGCGGGATGCTGGGGCGGCCATTCATCAAAGCCATCGCCATGTCGGCACGCGCCCAGCCGAGCTTGTAGTTGATGTTCATCTCCTTGGCGAAGTCGCGCACCTTCTCCGTGTCGGTCTGCGGGCTTTCGGTCGTCAGGCCGACGACCTGTACGCCCTTGCCGCCGTACTCCTTGCTCAAGTCAACGAGGTGCGGAATCTCCGCGCGGCAGGGGTTGCACCACGTCGCCCAGAGGTCGAGCACGACCACCTTGTCCTTGTAGTCGGACAGGCGGAACGTCCCGCCGTCCACCGCCTGAATGTCTGTGTTCCAGACCTCCGGCGGCACCGTCTGGAGAGCCTGCTGCTGCGTCTGCGGGCCGCGGTTCGCGGTGACGGTCACCTTCGGCTGGTTGGACTGCGCGGCGTTGTTGTTGGCCGTCAGGTTCGCCGTGTCGTTCGCGGTGCAGCTTGAGATGACGAGGGCCGCGAGGGTGAAGACGAAGGCCGTGAGCGAGAGTCGGCCCGTCGTCCAGAAATGCTTCTTGCTCTGTTCCTGCTTCATGTTCTGTAGTGCCTTTGAAAAAGTCCGTGTCGTCCCGAAATTAAGTTGAGTGCCTGGCTCAAGGCTCCGCGCGCACGAGGCGGAAGCCGAGGACGGGGGCGCGGAAGTCGTGCGCTATCCAGCGGCGCGCTGTGACCGTGACCGGCTCGTCGCCGTCGGCGCGGCTATTGAAGGAGCCGCCGCGCACGACGAACTTCCCGCGGTCGCCCGACAGAATCCTCGTCTTGTCGTTGCCTTTGTACAACGATGCCACCGATCCAGTCCACTCCCAGACGTTGCCGATCATGTCGGCGACGCCCTGCGGCGTGTTCCCCTGCGGGAACGAGCCGACGGGCCGCAGCGCGTCCGTGCCGAGGTTGGCGCGACCCTCCTCCCAAGCGTTGCCCCAGGGGAACGTGCGCGCCGAGTCGCCGCCGCGCGCGGCGAACTCCCACTCCTCCTCAGTCGGCAGGCGGTAAGTCACTTGGTCGCGCTGCGAGCGCCACGCGGCGAAGGCGCGCGCGTCGTCGAGCGAGACGTTGGTAACGGGCAACTGCTCCTCGCCCGGCTTCGGTCGGTCGCCGCCCCAGACCGCAGGCGGCGGCGCGTGGCCCGTCGCCTTGACGAACTCGGCGTACTCGGCGTTGGTCACCTCCGTGCGGTCAATCGCGAAGGGTTTGAGGGTGACGTCGTGCGCGGGCCACTGGTTGTAAACCCAATAGAGATAAGTCTGCGAGGCTTGGGCCGAGACGGGCGGCACGTCGGCGCGGCCCATGCGGAACGTGCCGCCCGGCAACAAGACCAGGTCGGCGCGCGGAGGCTCGACCGACTGATTCGTGTTCGTGTTCGCGTTGGTGTTCGTTTTCGCGTTGGTGTTCGCGCCGGCGTTCGTGTTTGCGTTCACCTTCGCGTTGGAGTTCGCGCGTGCGTTCGTATTCGGCAACTCGGCGGCGTTCCCGTTCGTCGCGTTGGTATTTTTAATGACGTAGAAGGCGAGGCCCGCGAGGCCCGCGAGCAGCACGAGGGCGACGACCCCGCCGAGAACGACGGGCAGCACGCGCGACGGCGAAGGCGTGACGACGCCGGGCGTCGGCGACACGTGCGGGCCGGGCTGCGCGAACGCGCCCGCCGCCTGCTGCTGCGCCGCGAAGTTCGCCGCCTGCTGCTCAGCCGCGAGCGCGGCGGCACGCTCTTCGGCCTCGCGTCGTTGACCCTCTTCGGCTTCCCTGCGCGCCTGCTCTTCGGCCTCGCGCTGACGCCGCGACTCGGCCTCACGCCTCTCCTGCTCTTCCGCCTGCCGTCGGCGCAGAGCCTCCGCGCGCTCCGCGTCCGCGCGCTGCGTGTCCGCGACGGGGGGCAGCGGCTCGGTCAGTGCGTCGGCAGCCGCGCGGCTGCGGGCGGGCGGGTTCGCGCCCGCGTCGAAGTTGTCGAAGGTGTGTGCCGGTTGCTGGCGCGCCGTGTCGGACGCGCGCGGCGCGGGGCTGTCGTCTTCGAGCGCGTGTGTGCCGAGCGCGTCGGGCGTGCTCGCTATCGTCTTGAAGCTGTCGGGCGTTTCGCCGTGCGCGTCCGTCTCCGCCCCTTTGTGCGCGCGCATCCCCGTCATGTCCGCCGGGCCGATGTGAGCGGTCGTCACGCCGACGCTCGGCACGGCCCCCGCGCCTCCGTCCAGGCCGGCGAGCGCGGCGCGCAGCTCCGTGATGAACTCGTCAACCGTCTGCGGGCGCTTGCCTGGGTCTTTTTCGAGCGCGTGCTGCACGGCCTGTTCGAGCACGGCGGGCACCTCGATATCGCGCGCACTCAGGGGCACGGGCGCGGCGTTGAGGTGCATGTTCATGATCGAGGGGATGGACTTGCCCTTGAAGGGCACGTCGCCCGCGAGCATCTGGTAGAGGATGACGCCCAGGGAGTAGATGTCGGCGCGCACGTCTATGTCTTCGTCGCCCCACTGTTCGGGGGCCATGTAGAAGGGCGAACCCATCATGCCTTGCGTCTGCGCCGCGACGAACGAGCCGAGCAGCTCGCCCGACTTGATCTTCGCCAGCCCGAAGTCGAGCACCTTCACGGCCTCGCCCAGCGGCAGCCCCGGCCTGACGAGGATGTTCAGGGGCTTGAGGTCGCGGTGGACGATGCCGATGCGGTGCGCGGCGGCCACGCCCGCGCAGACGGCGAGCATGATCTCGACGGCGCGCGCCGGCGCGAGCCGCTTCTCCTGGATGAGAATGTCGTGCAGCGAGTGGCCCTCGATGAACTCCATCACGAGGTAGGGCATCGTGCCGTCGAGGACGCCGTAGTCGGTGACGCTGACGGTGTTCGGGTGGCGGATGGCGGCGGAGGCCATCGCCTCCTGGCGGAAGCGGGCGACGAGCGAGGGGTCGTTGCCGACGAGTTCGGGGATGATGATCTTGATGGCGTGCTGCGTCTTGATGAAGACGTGCCGGGCCTTGAAGACCATGCCCATGCCGCCCTGCCCGATCTTCTTCTCCAACTGGTAGCGCTCGTCGAGCACCGCGTCGAGCGCGATGAGAAACTTCAGGCGGTCACCGTCGCTCGGACAGTGATTCACTTTGTCGGGGAAGCAGCGGTGACAGGACGGGCACTCTTTCATTCGGACTTTCGGGCGGCGAAGCCTTCGGGCACAGACTCGGCGGCAGATAAGAGTCGAAAAGGCAAACCGATTCGGCGGCGCGCGAAAAATTCTAACAACTCACCCGAAGTAAGGCAAAAGTAAAAAGGCAAAAGGCAAAAGAGGAAGACAACACTTGCCTCCCTCTTTTGCCTTTTTACTTTTGCCTTTTTACTTCTCCCGCGGCGGGCTGCTGCTGACGGTGGTCATGCGCTCCATGTCTTCTTTCGCCTGGTCGGAGGCCGAGCGGATACCGGCGACTCTGAGGCGGAACTCGTCCGGGTTCGAGGCCCCGCGCAGCGCCTCCTCCATCGTGATCAGTCCCGACTGGTAGAGCGTGAAGAGCGACTGGTCGAAGGTCTGCATGCCGTACTGCGACGTGCCGGCGGCGATGGCGTCGCGGATGAGCGAGGTCTTCTCCTCGTTGATGACGTAGTCGCGGATCAGCCCCGTCGAGACCATCACTTCGGCGGCGGGCACGCGGCCCGCGCCTTCCGCCGAGCGCACGAGGCGCATCGAGATGACCGCGCGCAGTATGCCGGCGAGCTGGATGCGGACGGACTTTTGCAGGTGCGGCGGGAACGAAGAGACGATGCGGCGCACGGTCTCTGTGGCGTCGAGCGTGTGCAGGGTCGAGAGCACGAGGTGTCCGGTCTCGGCGGCGGTGAGCGCCGTCTCAATAGTCTCGTGGTCGCGCATCTCGCCGACGAGGATCACGTCCGGGTCTTGGCGCAGAGCGCCGCGCAGGGCCTCGGCGAACGAGCGCGTGTCCACGTCCACCTCGCGCTGCGTGACGAAGGACTTCTTGTCGCGGTGCAGGAACTCGATGGGGTCTTCGATGGTGATGACGTGGCCGCCGCGGTTCGAGTTGATGTGGTCAATCATGGCGGCGAGCGTCGTTGACTTCCCAGACCCGGTCGTGCCGGTGACGAGGATGAGGCCGCGCTGCTCTTCGGCGATGCGCTCGATGACGGGCGGAAGGCCCAGCTCGGTGATCGTGCGCACCTTGTCGGGGATGACGCGCAAGACCATGCCGACGGTGCCGCGCTGCTGGAAGATGTTGGCGCGGAAGCGGCCCAGGCCCGAAACGCCGTAAGCGATGTCGGCCTCCGAGACCTCCTTGAAGCGCTGCTTCTGCCGATTCGACATCATCGAGAAGGCCATGTCGAGCGTGTCTTCCTGCGTCAGGCGCGGCGCGTTCAGGATGGGGCGCAGCTCGCCGCCGATGCGCATGAAGGGCTGCGAGCCGGCCTTGCAATGCAGGTCGGACGCGCCGAACTGCGCGGCGACGCGCAGGAGTTCGTCAATTCTGACTGTCATACCTTGAGTTCAAACCTCTAGGGTAAAGGGTCGTCTCGGCGCGGGGATTGGGCGTCGCTGTGTCTTTAAAGTCTGCGCGACGGGCGCTTCCGGGAATTCGCGAAACTGGCGGAGGACGCAAGCTGCGGGGCCGTGTTCTGCGGGAGCGCCGCCGGTTAATGGAAGCACGACGGACGCCGAAAGTATTGTAGCGTTCTCCTTTCGCCGCGGTCAACACTTCGCCTTCCCCGCGCAGAAATGAGAAAGCGGACACCCGCCCGAAAAACTCCGGCGGATGTCCGCGCGCCAAGTGCCGCTTCGTCTGAAGCTCAGTCCGTCAGCGTGACGTGAATTGACTCCCTCGACTCGCCCGCCGAGGCGTTCGTCGCGGCCTTCCGCACCTCGCGCGCCTGCGCGTCGTTGTGGCCGTTATTCTCGGCGGCAGCCCGCTTGTGCTCGCCCACGAAGGTGAGCCACGCGCCCGGAGCCTCGCGCTCGCCCGAAGTGATCTCGAAGAAGACCTTCTGGATGCGCTCGGTGACGGGGCCGCGACGGGCCTCGCCGACGGGGATGTGGTCAACGCTTCGTATGGGCGTGATCTCGGCGGCGGTGCCTGAGAAGAACAGCTCGTCGGCGACGTAGAGCGCGGCGCGCTGAATGCCCGACTCGACGAGCGGGATTTCGAGCGCGCGGCAAATCTCGATGACGCTGTCGCGCGTGATGCCCGGAAGGATTGACGAGGCGAGCGGCGGCGTCACCACCTTGCCGTCGTGCACGAGGAAGATGTTCTCGCCCGATCCTTCGGAGACGTAGCCGCGGTCATCCAGGGCGATGCCCTCGGCGTAGCCGTTCGTGATGGCCTCCATCTTGATGAGCTGCGAGTTCATATAGTTGGCGCCCGCCTTCGCCATCGCCGGCATCGAGTTCGGCGTCAGGCGGTTCCACGAGGAGACGCACACGTCAACGCCCTGCTCGATGGCCTCGTCGCCGAGGTATTTGCCCCAGTCCCAAGCGCCGATGTAGCAGGCCATCGGGTTCGGAAACGGGTTGACGCCGAAGGCCGGGTGCTCTTCGTCCAGGCTGCGGAACATGATCGGGCGGATGTAGCACTGCTGAAGCTGGCTGCGCGCGACGAGTTGGACGGAGGCGTCCGACAACTCTTCGAGCGACCACGGGTGAGTCATCCGGTAAATCTTCGCCGAGTTGAGGAAGCGCTGCATGTGCTCGCGCAGGCGGAAGATGGCCGGGCCGCGGCGCGTCTTGTAGCAGCGTATGCCCTCGAAGACGCTCGACCCGTAGTGCAGGACGTGCGACATCACGTGCACGCGCGCGTCGTCCCAACTGATGAACTGGCCGTCGTGCCAGACCTCCCGGACGATGGTCGGCGTCTTCACGTCCTTCTTCCTCGTGTCGTCGTTGAACATATGCTCTCCTGCTCCTTCGCCCCGGCTACACTGCGGCGCACGACTTCGCGGGGCGTAATTGTGCGGGGCGCTGCGAGGGCGGAAATCAAAGCCGGTCGAAATTTTCTGTACGCACTGGATTGACGCTTGCTGAATTATTCCGGTGAATCACGTTACCTTTTACCTTAAACCCAAGTCGCTTGGCAAGGAGGCGACGACTCAGGCAAGACGCGTCCCCGCCAGGCCCGCCGAGGAGCGTGCGCTTGCCTCACGTGCCGCGCACAACGTACCATCCACGCACGCGACTTTGAAGTCTTCAGGCAGGACGGCGGATGCCCGTCTTCTCTTCAACGACTAACCGGGCGAAGGCGTGCGGCCTCGCACCCTTGGCCGCGCGTGCGGGCGCGCTTCTGCTGTCGCTTTCGCTCAACGGCTGCCACGTGCAAGAGGGTAAATTGACGACCAACGAACCAGCCGCCACGCCACGCGCGAGCGGCGGGCGGGCCGCCGCGAGCGACGCGGCCACCATCCACCGTCGCGCCATCGCCATAGACATGCACGCCGACACCGTGCAGTTCATCATAGACGAGGGCGCGGACATCAACCGGCGGCTCACGACCACGCAACTCGACGCCGTGCGGATGCGCGAGGGGGGCTTGGACGCGCAGTTCTTCTCCATCTGGGTCGAGCCGCAGTTCTACGGGCGCGGTGGCCCGCGCGCCGTCGCGCGCGCCGACGAACAGATCAACGCCATCCGCGCCCTCGCCGACGAGCACCCGGAGACGTGGACGCCCGCTACGACCGCCGCCGACATCCGCCGCACCGCCTCGGAGGGCAAGCTCGCCGCGCTCATGGGACTCGAAGGCGGCTACGCGATTGATGAAAAGCTCGAATCGGTCGGGCGCTACTACCGTCTGGGCGTGCGTTACATGTCGCCGACGTGGACTTACAGCCTGAGTTGGGCCGGCTCGTCCGGCGACGCGGAAGGACAAGTGCGCGGCCTCAACGACTTCGGTCGAAAAGTTATCCACGAGATGAACCGCCTCGGCATGTTGGTTGACGTGTCGCACGTCTCCGACAAAACTTTCTGGGACATCGTCGAGGCTTCGGCGAAGCCGGTCATCGCCACGCACTCGAACTGCCGCGGCATCGCCAACGTCCCGCGCAACCTGACGGACGAGATGATCCGCGCCATCGCGAAGACGGGCGGGGTCGTCTGTGTCGTCTTCTATCCAGGCTTCGTCGAGCCGGGCTGGATGGAGAAGAAGGACGCGCTCGACGCCGAGATCAAACCGCTGGTCGAGGAGGCGGGCCGGAAGGCCGTCGGGCGCGGCTCCGCGAAGCGCATCGCGCGCGACCGCGTGCGCGAGCGCGAGTATGCCGCGCGACTGCCCGCCGTCCCGGTCGCGCGCGTCGTTGACCACATTGACCACATCGTCCGACTCGTCGGCGTCGAGCACGTCGGCGTCGGCTCCGACTTCGACGGCATACAGGCCACCCCCGCCGGCCTCTCATCGGTCGCGGAGCTTCCGAACCTGACCGCCGAGCTTTTGAGGCGCGGCTACAGCGAAGAGGACGTTGACAAAATCTTGGGCGGCAACATCCTGCGCGTGATGGAGGAAGTCGAGCGGGGCGCGGAGCGATGAAGAGTCCGGCGGCTGTGAAGGAAAGTTCAGGGAAGGCGAAGAAGACTCCGGCGAAGGCTCGCGCCGAAGGGAAGGCAGCGCGACCCAGAGTCGGTTTTCACGCGCCAATCGCGGGCGGCTTGCAGAACGCTTTGCTCAAGGCGCAATCGCTCGGCGCGGAGACCGTGCAAATCTTCTCGCGCAACCCGCGCGGCTGGAAGGCGCGGCCTCTTGAAGATGAAGAGGTCGAAAACTTCAAGCGCACGCGTCAGGAGACGGGCGTCACGCCCGTCGTCATCCACGCTAACTACCTCATCAACCTCGCCGCCGCGGACGAAGGTGTGCGCGAGAAGTCGGTCGCGTCGTTCCGCGAGGAGGTCGAGCGCGGCCTGCAACTCGGCGCGGACTACCTCGTCGTTCATCCGGGCAGCGCGCGCGGCGCGTGCGAGGCCGACGGCTTGCGAACCTGCGCGGAGAGCCTGAAGGCGGCGTGCGAAGGCTTGGGGCTTGGCGCGTTCCGCATCCTCCTGGAGAACACAGCCGGGCAGGGCGAGTGCATCGGTCACCGCTTCGAGCACCTGCGCGAGATCGTCGCGGAGTGTCCCGGCCTGCGCTTAGGCGTCTGCCTCGACACGGCGCACGCCTTCACCGCCGGCTACGACATCCGCAGCGAGGATGGCTTCGCCGCCGCGCTCGACTCGCTCGACCGAAACGTCGGACTCGCCGAGGTGCGCGCCGTCCACTTCAATGACTCGAAGGCGGAGTACAACTCGCACGTCGACCGCCACTGGCACCTCGGCCTGGGCCACATCGGCGCGGAGGCGCTCCGGCGCGTCGCACGAGACTCGCGCCTCTCGCACGCCGCGTTCCTGTTGGAGACGCCGCAGGACGAACTCGGCGACGACGCGCGCAACCTCGCCGTGCTTCGTTCCTTCGTCGAACCTGAACCCCTCGCCGCAGTTAACCGAAGACGGAAAGGAGAAACCAAAGGATGAGACTCCACCCCGGCCTGCTCGCGCTCGGCCTGCTAATCTTCGCCGGCCTGGCCTGCAAATTCAACGTCGGCAACATCAACAGCGGCAACGTCGGCGGCAACGCCAACACCGCCGCGAACACGAGCGGCGCGTCGAACTCCAGCGGCAAGACCGCCGCGGAGGAAGCGGGCGGCGTGCACATAGACGAACTCTACATGGCGAAAAGCCAGAACAGCGACAAGGTGGACACCTTCAGCCCTTCGGACAGGACGGTCTATGCCATCGCCAAGCTGAGCGAGGCGAAGCCGGGTACGAAGGTGAAGTTCACATGGTTCGCCGGGGACGTTGGGGGTTATCAACGAAACTCGAAGATTCAGGACTTCGACATCACGACCGGCCCGCGTGAGAACATAGTCTATGCACACCTGATGCTGCCGCGGGACTGGCCGGCGGGCACGTACAGGGTCGAGACCGAGGTCAACGGGAAGGCCGACAAGGAGGTCTGGTACGAGATCAAATAGAAACGGGCCGCCGCGCGGCTTCGACAGGCGCGCGCGCACGCACGTCCTCGCCGCCGGTGGCCCTCGCCTTCCGGCGGCGTGTTAGAATGGGCCGCGTATGGACATCAAACTAGCCGACACCTCGGAAGGCCCCGTCTATCTCCAAATCCGCCGGCAGATCGAGTCGCACATCCGCGACAAACAACTCGCCGCGGGCGACGCGCTCCCCTCGCCCGCCTCCCTCGCCTCCAAGCTCTCCGTTGACCGCGGCGAAGTCCAGCGCGCCTACTTCGAGCTTGAGCACGCCGGGCTGGTGTCGAAGACCGTGGGCCGCGACTTCCTCGGCAAAGAGAAGGTCACGTACACGGTCAGGTAGCTCTCGCCGCGCCCCCGGTTCTTCCGCGGCGTCGCGCCGCCGCAAGATAATTGTGAGACGCGCGGCTCCCACGAATTTTCATTCGACAGGAGCGCACCTCCTGCGCTAACATATCGTCACCTTTCGAGGTGGAGAATGTTTTTCGACGTGAAACGTTTCGACCATCCAGTTAAGCTCCTCCTTACGGTGCCGCGGCGCGGGCGTCGCGCGTGAGCGCGCGCGGCGACGGGCGGCGGCGACATTCCTGACGGGAACAATCAAACGAAAATCAGTTAAGCCCAAGCGTGCTTGAGAAAGCGCGGGGCTGTCGTTTACCGTAAGGTGAGGAAAGGCACCGGACTATCATGGACGAAAAGTATTTCGCGGAGAAGATTGAGGAGAGATGGCAGGAGTTCTGGGCCGGGACGGGCGCGTTCGAGGTCGAGCCAGACCCGGCGCGCGAGAAACATTTCTACTGCCTGGAGATGCTCCCCTACCCTTCCGGCTTTCTGCACATGGGGCACGTCCGCAACTACTCAATCGGCGACGCGCTCTCCTGGTTCAAGCGCCTGCAAGGCTTCAACGTCCTGCACCCCATCGGCTGGGACAGCTTCGGCCAGCCCGCCGAGCAGGCCGCCATCCGGCGCGGCGTGATGCCCCGCGACTGGACTGAAGCAAACATCGCGCACATGCGCGGGCAGTTCAAGCGTTTGGGCCTGAGCTACGACTGGCGGCGCGAGATCGCCGCGCACCGGCCCGACTATTACAAGTGGGATCAATGGTTCTTCCTGAAGATGCTGGAACGGGGCCTGGCCTACAAGAAGCGCTCGCCCGTCAACTGGTGCCCCGCGGAGCAGACCGTGCTCTCGAACGAGCAGTCGTCGGGCGGAGTGTGCTGGCGCTGCGGCGCTGGCGTAGAGAAGCGCGACATCGAGCAGTGGTTCCTGCGCATCACGACTTACGCCGAGCAACTGCTCGACGATATGCGCGAGATCGAGCGGGGCTGGCCGGAGCGCGTGCTGACGATGCAGCGCAACTGGATAGGCCGAAGCGAGGGCGCGTTCATTGACTTTCAAATCAAGGACACGGACGAGCGCGCCCGCGTCTTCACCACGCGCATAGACACCATCTACGGCGCGAACGCCATCGTGCTGGCGGCTGACCACCCTCTGATCGAGCGCTCGCCGCTGCGTGAAGACGTGCGCCGCTTCGCCGAGCGCGTGCGCGCCGCGCGGATGAGTGCGCGCGCGCCGGCCGCGGACGAAGAGAAGGAAGGCATCAACACGGGGCTGTTGGCCGTCAACCCTTTCAGCGGCGAGCAGATTCCCGTGTGGGCCGCGAACTACGTGCTGATGGAGTACGGCACGGGGGCAGTGATGAGTGTGCCCGCGCACGACGAGCGCGACTTCGAGTTCGCGCAGAAGTACAGCCTGCCCATCCGCCGCGTCATCGGTCGCGTCTCGCACGAACAGCCCGCCGTTGACTCCGACCCGGCGAACTCGGATCAGTCCGCCGCGATGAAAGAGGCGTTCACCGAGCACGGCATACTGGTCAGCTCGGGCGACTGGAGCGGCAAGCTCTCGGAGGACGCCGTGCGCGAGATGGCCGAGTTCGCGCGAGAGGGCGGCTTCGGCGAGCCGGCCATCACCTACCGGCTGCGCGACTGGGGCGTGTCGCGCCAGCGCTTCTGGGGCGCACCGATTCCCGTCATCTATTGCGAACGTTGCGGCGTCGTGCCCGTGCCGGAGAGTGACCTGCCGGTCGTGCTGCCCGAACGCGCCGAGTTCAAAGGCGTGGGGCAGTCGCCGCTGGCGGGCGTCGCGGAGTTCGTCAACACGAGTTGCCCGAAGTGCGGCGGCAAGGCGAAGCGCGAGACCGACACGATGGACACGTTCGTTGACTCGTCTTGGTACTTCTTCCGCTACTGCGACCCCGAAAACGCGGAAGCGCCGTTCGACCGCGAGAAGGTCGCTTACTGGACGCCGGTTGACCAATACATCGGCGGCGTCGAGCACGCCGTCATGCACCTGCTCTACACGCGCTTCTGGACGAAGTTCATGCGCGACATCGGGCTGGTAAGTTTCGACGAGCCGGTGAAGAAATTGATGACGCAGGGCATGGTCGTCGCCGAGACCTTCTACCGCGAGGGCGAGGACGCCGGGCAGAAGGTTTACTTCAACCCGGCGGACGTTGACGTGGTGCGCGACGACAAAGGACGTGTGACGAGCGCGACTCTCATCAGTGACGGGCTGCCCGTCGCGGTCGGGCCGTTCGAGAAGATGTCGAAGTCAACGAACAACGGCGTGGACCCGAACGAGATGATCTCGGCCTACGGCGCGGACGCCACGCGCCTGTTCGTCCTCTTCGCCGCGCCCGTCGAGAACGACCTGCGCTGGCAAGAGGCCGGCATAGACGGCGCGCTCCGCTTCCTGCGCCGCGTCTATGCGACGGTCTTCCGCTGGCGCGCGTCACTGGGTGACGCGCCGAAGGACGCCCCGTCAGCGGGCGAGTTCTCTGACGAGGCGCGACGCCTGCGCCACGAGACGCACCGGACAATCGAGCGCGTCACGAATGACTTCGAGGGCCTGCGCTACAACACGGCTGTCGCGGCGCTGATGGAACTGTCGAACTCGCTTGGCGACTTCAAGGTCTCGCCCGAATCGGCGAGCGCGTCAGACCTGTTCGCCGTGCGCGAGACTTTGGAGTCGCTGGTGCTGATGCTCGCGCCCTTCTGCCCGCACGTCGCAGAAGAGATGTGGGAGGGTCTGGGGCGCGAGGGCGGCATCTTGAAGAGCGGCGCGCGTTGGCCCGTGTTCGACGAACAGCTCGCGCGCAAGGACGAGCTGGAGATCGCCGTGCAGGTCAATGGAAAGTTGCGCGGGCGCGTCGTGTTGAGCGCCGAGGCGTCGGAGGACGAGACGCGCGCGGCGGCCCTGGCAGACGAGCGTGTGCGCGCGTGGACTGAAGGCAAGCAGGTCGTCAAGACGGTCGTCGTCCCCGGTCGCCTCGTCAACGTCGTCGTGCGGTAAATCAGGACGGGGAGACGGGGAGACAGAGCAAAGCATCTTCTCTCCCCGCCGCCCCGTCTCCTCGTCGTCCTTCAGCCTGTCGTGCGAGCCGGCTGGCATGTCAGTTGCCGAAGCAGTTACGATGGGAGAGGAAAACGACTCAATTCATTACAGGGAGGCAAGGCGTGATGCGTAAACTTCTGGCAGCTTGTTTGTTTTCGCTGGCCCTCGTCGCCGGGGCGTACCAGCAGGTCTCGGCGCAGGACAAGGTTGTTGACAAGACTAAAGACGCAGCCGGCGACGTGAAGGACGCGACCGTCAAGGGCGCGAAGACCACGGGCAAGGCGACGAAGAAGGCCGCGGACAAGACCGCCGACAAGACCGGTGACGCGGCAGACGCGACGGCCCACGGCGCGAAGGTGGCCGCGCACGGCACGAAGACCGCCGCCAACAAGACCGCGGATAAGTCAGAGGATGCTGCGGACGCGACCGCCCACGGCGCGAAGAAGACCGGCAACTGGTTCAAGCGCACCTGGCACAAGATATTCTGAGCGCGGCCCGTAAACTTAATTCGGATTGAAGACAGGCATGCCCGCTCTTCGCGTGCGGCATGCCTGTCTCTTTTCGCCAGCCTTTTCGTCAGGGGGAGGACGGAGAGCGACGCCCGCGACGTAAGTGGCGGAGGTGAAAATGAAAGAGTGGTTCAGGAGGTTCTCAGGCGTGGCGTCCGACGCCGCAGGCTCCTGGCAGGCGTTCTTGCTGGCCGCGCTGATTGTCGCGGTCTGGTTCGCCGCGGGCTTCTTCGTCGGCTTCGAGAATACCTTCTACCAGTTACTCATCAACACCGGCACGACGATCATCACTTTCCTCATGGTCTTCCTCATCCAGAACACGCAGAACCGCGACGCGAAGGCCATTCACCTCAAGCTCGACGAGCTGCTGCGCGCCGTCGAGGGCGCGCGCACGAGCATGGCGAATCTGGAGAACCTGCCCGACGAGGAGCTGAAACGGCTCCAGGAGGAGTTCCGGCGGATTTGCGAGACGCGAGGCTTCGGGGCGCGCGCCGTCGAGGCGATTGAAGACGTGATGGAGGAGCGCGAGGCGTCGAGGCGCGGGGCCGCGAAATGATTAGGCGCGGGCCGCGTCGTCCGTTGAGTGCGACACGACCCGCCGAAGGAGTTTGACGACCGTTTGACGAAACAGCCTCGCCCTCAACCGAGGCGGGCATCGGCCAACAGGCCGGCGCGGGGGCGCGCGCCGTTTTTGCAAAGACTTCCCGGTCGCCCCTTCGCGGTTTCAGCGTGCGACGCCGACGCTGCCGCGCGAGCGCAGGCCCATCAGCCGCGCCGGGAACTCGCCGAAGTCTTCGACCTCCCAGGTGTTTCCGTCCCTGAGCCTGACCTTCGCCGCGGCGATGAACGTCCCCTCGCCCGTGCCGTTGCGGTTGAGGTAGATTTCAGCGTATCCGAATTTGTAGTCCTCCGAGCGCGCGCCGTAGCGCAGCTCGTAGAAGTTGATCGTGCGCTGGTAGAGGACTGTTAACTTCGTGCCGCCCTCGGCGGTCGGCGTCGAGATGACGACGTTGGCCGGGACGCCGACGTTGTTGCCGATTGAAATCCTGCCGGCGTCCAGCTTCGACAGAACATTCAGCAGCGCGTCCTGACCCTGCGGCATCGCCGCGGTCAGACGCGCGATGTCGTCCGGCGAAGTGTACCGGTTGACGATGAGCGAGAACGGGCGGCTCCTACCGGCGTCCCGCCCGCTGATGCCGACGACCGTCCCCTGTACGTACTGGGCCGCGGGCGCTTTCGCCCCGCCTCCGGCACGCGACGTTACCTGAGCGCTCGCCGCCAACGCGACGCAGCAGAGCAGACACAGCAGCCCGAAACGTACTCTCCCCTTCATATCACCTCCCTTTGAAAACTTTCCGTTGTTTAGAATCCGGTGTAAGGCGATTATACACGCCGGGCGGCGCTACAGACAGTTCGCTCACGTACCAAACGGCGACTCGATTCTGACGAGACCGGTTGACTTTCAGCCCGATTTCGCATAGAAGCATCCCTGTTCAAGAAAAACTTCCTCGCGCTTTATTTCGCACCGGGCACGCCTCAGCCCTGCCCGCAAAGTCCGCCGGTATTTCAAGACAAGTGAGGCGCGCTTATGAAGAAGGCCGTCCAGATCAACGTCAACGGAACGACCCGCGAAACGGAAGTCGAGCCGCGGCTGCTGCTCGTCCACTACCTGCGCGACGTGCTCGGACTGACGGGCACGCACGTCGGCTGCGAGACATCCCTGTGCGGCGCGTGCACCGTCACGGTTGACGGCCAGGCCGTCAAGTCCTGCACGATGTTCGCCGTCCAGGCCGACGGCTCAAACATAACCACCATCGAAGGTCTCGCGCACGACGGCGAACTTCACCCCGTGCAGGAAGGCTTCTGGGAGCGCCACGGCCTGCAATGCGGCTACTGCACGCCCGGCATGATCATGGCCGCCGCGCAACTCTTGGAACGCAACCACGCGCCCACGCGCGAAGAGATACGCCACGGCCTCGAAGGTAATCTGTGCCGCTGCACCGGCTACCAGCACATCGTCGAGGCCGTCGAATACGCATCAAAAGCCGTGAACCGTGAACCGTAAACCGTGACGAGAGAGAACAGGTTTTATCTCGTCACGGTTTACGGTTCACGGTTCACGGCTTTCGGAGGAGTTATGGCTCGATACGTCGGACAGAGGGTGAAGCGCACCGAAGACCCGCGCTTGATTAAGGGCCTCGCGCACTACGTTGACGACATCCGCCTGCCGGACACGCTGCACGTCGCCTTCGTGCGCTCGATCTACGCGCACGCGCGTATAAACGGCGTGGACGCGGGCGAGGCTTTGAAAGCGCCGGGCGTCGTCGCCATCTTCACCGGCAAGGATGTCTCGGAGAAGATCGGGCCTGTGCCATGTGCGAGCGCGCTCCCCGAACTGAAAGTGCCAGACCACAGAGTCCTCGCCACGGACAAGGTTTACTTCGTCGGGCATCCAATCGCGGCGGTCGTCGCCGCGGACGCTTACGCCGCGCGCGACGCGGCGGAGCTTTTAATGATTGACTACGAGGAGCTGCCCGCGGTCGTTAACGCGGAAGAGGCGGCACAGGGCGGAGCGGTCATACACGAGCAGTTCGGCTCGAACGTCGCCTACAAACTGACCGCGGGCGAGGGCGACATCGTTGCGGCGCTCGCTTCCGCCGACCGCCGTATCAAGCAGCGCATCATCAATCAGCGTCTCGCGCCCGTGGCGATGGAGCCGCGCGGCGTGCTGGCTAGGTATCTGCCGGGCGAGCAGGAGTTGACCGTCTGGTCTTCGACGCAGATACCGCACCTTCTGCGCACGCAGCTCGCCCTGATGATCGGCATCCCCGAAAATAAACTGCGCGTCATCACGCCCGAAGTCGGCGGCGGCTTCGGCTCGAAGCTGAACGTCTATGCCGAAGAAGCCCTGCTCGGATGGATTTCGATGCAACTCGGCAGGCCCGCGAAGTGGATCGAGACGCGGCGCGAGAACATGCAGGCGACGATCCACGGTCGCGGGCAGGTCGGCGAGATCGAGATCGGCTGCAAGGCGGACGGCACGGTCACGGGTCTGCGCTACAACGTCGTCGCAGACCTCGGCGCGTATCACCAACTGCTCACGCCCGCCATCCCGACGCTGACGGGCCTGATGCTTTCTGGCGCTTACAAAATCCCCGCGATTCAAATTAACGTCACCGGCGTCTTCACCAACAAGATGGCGACCGACGCCTACCGAGGCGCGGGCCGCCCCGAAGCGACCTACGTCGTCGAGCGCGCGATAGACCTGGTTGCCGCCGAACTCGGCCTCGACCCCGTCGCCGTCCGCCGCAGGAATTTTCCCGCCCCCGAAGAGTTCCCCTTCAAGACCGCGACGGGCCTCTTCTACGACAGCGGCAACTACGAGGGCGCGCTCGCCAAGGCGCTGGAGAACGCGGGCTACGAACGCTTGCGGGAAGAACAGAGGGCCGCGCGCGAACAGGGAAGAATCGTCGGCATAGGCGTCTCGACCTACGTCGAGATTTGCGCGCTCGGCCCCTCGCAGGCGATGCCCGCGGGCGGCTGGGAGAGCGCGACCGTCCGCATCGAGCCGACCGGCACAGTCACGGTGCTCACAGGCGCGTCGCCGCACGGGCAAGGACAGGAGACTTCCTTCGCGCAGCTCGCCGCGGACGAACTCGGCGTTGACATGGGCGACGTGACGGTCGTCCACGGCGACACGGCAATCGTGCAGTACGGCATCGGCACCTTCGGCAGCCGCGCAACGGCGGTCGGCGGCACGGCGGTCTTCGTCGCCATCGAGAAGCTCAAGGAGAAGGCGTCGAAGATCGCCGCGCACATGCTCGGCACGGACGCCGTGAACGTCGTCTTCGCCGAAGGAGTCTTCTCGATCAAGGAAACGAAGAAGGCTGCCGCCGCGGCGGGCGACGGCAAGGCGGCAGACGCGGATTCGGACGAAGTCCCCGAACCCGTCGTGCCGGTGGGCGAAGGCCCTGCGGGTGCGCTGCCCGAACCGGAGACGGAAGGCAGGAAGAAGGTCTCGATTCAAGAGGTCGCGCTCGCCGCGCACCTGGCCCGCGAACTCCCGCCCGACACCGAGCCGGGCCTTTCCGCAACCTACTTCTTCGAGCCGAAGAACTTCACCTTCCCCTTCGGCACGCACATCGCGGTCGTCGAGATTGACCGCGAGACGGGCGAGGTGAAATTCCAACGCTACGTCGCCGTTGACGACTGCGGGCGCGTCATCAACCCGATGCTCGTTGACGGGCAGGTGCAGGGCGGCATCGTCCAGTCAATCGGCCAAGCCCTTTACGAGGAGGTCGTCTATGACGAGCAGGGCCAGCTCATCACAGGCACACTGATGGACTACGCCGTGCCGCGCGCTAAGATGATCCCGTGGTTCGAGCTTGACCGCACGGAGACGCCGACGGACGTGAACCCTTTGGGCGTCAAGGGCGTCGGCGAGGCGGGCACAATCGGCGCGACGCCCGCAATCGTCAACGCCGTCGTTGACGCGCTCTCGCCCTTCGGCGTCCGCCACATTGACATGCCCATCAGGCCGGAGGCGGTCTGGCGCATCATTAACAGCAGTGATGAGTGATGAGTGATGAGTGGTGAGGAAGCGCGGCGGCTTTTCTTATCACTTATCACTCATCACTTATCACTCTTTGGAGGAGAGAGATGATTCCGGCACAGTTCGACTACGCCGCACCCGCGACGCTCGACGAGGCTTTGTCTTTGCTCGCCGAACGGCCCGACGACGCGAAGATTCTGGCGGGCGGGCACAGCCTCATCCCGGCGATGAAGCTCAGGCTCGCGCAGCCCGCGCTCCTGATAGACATCGGTCGCGTCAAAGACCTCTCGTACATACGCGAGGAGGGCGGCCAGATTCGCATCGGCGCGATGACGACGCACTACCAGCTCGAATCGAGCGAGCGGCTCAGAGAAATCTGCCCGCTGCTCCCCGAATGCGCCGCCTCAATCGGCGATGTGCAGGTCAGGAACAAGGGGACAATCGGCGGCAGCCTCGCGCACGCAGACCCCGCCGCCGACTGGCCCGCCGCTATCATCTCGCTGCGCGCCGAGCTTGTGGCAGTTAGCTCGCGGGGCGAGCGCGTGATCGCGGCGGACGACTTCTTCGTTGACATGCTCACGACGGCCCTCAGGCCCGACGAGGTTCTGCGCGAGATCAGAATCAACGCGCCGGGCGGGCGCACCGGGCAGGCTTACATGAAAGTCCACCACCCGGCCTCCGGCTTCGCCGTCGTCGGCGTCGCCGTGAGCCTGACGCTCGGCGCTGACGGCAAGTGCTCGGCGGCTGGTGTGGGCATCACGGGCGTCGCGACGAAAGCCTACCGCGCCGCGCAGGTCGAGGGCGCTCTCGTCGGCTCGACGCCCGACGAACAGACAACCGCCTCCGCCGCCTCGCACGCCGCCGACGGCGTGGACGCCAACGGCGACATCTACGCCTCAGCCGACTACCGCCGCCACCTCGCCGTCGTTTACGCGCGCAGGGCTATCGCCGAGGCTGTCGCGAAAATCAAATGAGTCCCTATGAAAATTGAAGGGACGCACGAACTGCGCGCGCCGCGCGAGCGCGTCTGGCAAGCTCTGGTTGACCCGTCGGTTTTGCAGAGGTGCATACCGGGCTGCGAGCGCCTTGAGCGGACGGGCGAGGACTCTTACGCGGCCACGCTGCGGACGGGCGTCGGCGCGATCAAGGGCGTCTTCCAGGGGAGCGTGCGCCTCGAAGACATGAGCGTGCCGACGCACTACCGCATCGTGGTTGACGGCAAAGGGCAGCCCGGATTCTTGAAGGGCGCGGGCGACCTCGACCTCGAAGAGAGGGACGGCGGAACGGTCGTCCGTTACGCGGGCGACGTGCAGGTCGGCGGCACGCTCGCGTCGGTCGGCCAGCGGATGATTCAGGGCGCGGCGAAGATGATGGCCGCGCAGTTCTTCACCGCGCTCGAAGCCGAAGCGCAAGTCGAGCAGGGCGACCCGCCGCCCCGACACGGTTTTTTTAGAACGGCCCTGAGAGCGATCTCAGGGTTGCTGCGACAGATTTTCAAACGACACTAAATCCGAGTCAGGCCGATTCCGCAAGCCCCTCTCTCAGCTTGAAGCGTTGCAGCTTGCCCGTGGCCGTGCGCGGCAGCGCGTCGGCGAAGCGAATCTCCGCCGGGCGCTTGAAGGGCGGGAGCAGCGCGGACGCGTGCGCTTTCAACTTCTCCGCCGCCTCGCCGTCGTCCGTCTGTTTTGATTTGAGGACGACGAAGGCGACGACCGTGTTCAGGCCGTCGGCGTCGGCGCGCGGGACGACCGCCGCTTCTGAAACGTCGGCGCACGAGAGCAGCGCCTCCTCGACTTCGACGGGCGAGACCCAGAGGCCCTTGACCTTGAACAGGTCGTCGCCGCGCCCCTCGAACCAGTAGAAGCCTTCGCGGTCGCGCCGGTAGATGTCGCCCGTGCGCACCCACTCGCCGCGCATCGTGTCGGCGGTCTTCTCCGCGTCCATCCAGTAGCCCGCGCACGCGCTCAGGCCCTTGACGATAAGACTGCCCGTGCCCGCGCCTTCGATCTCGCGCCCCGTGTGATCCTGAAGCTTCGCCCCGTAGCCGGGGACTTCAAGACCGCTGCTCCCCGGCCTTACGTGGTCGCGCCGGTTCGAGAAGAACATGTGCAGCATCTCGGTCGAACCGATGCCGTCGAGGATGTCCAGGCCGGTCAGCTCCTTCCACTCGCGGAAGATTCTTTCGGGAAGCTTCTCGCCCGCGGAGACGCAGAACTTGAGCGACCGCGTCTCCAAGGCGCTGCCCTGCGAAGCATATTCGATGAGCGCGCTGAAGACTGCGGGCACGCCGAAGAAGATCGTCGGCTGGTGCTTCTCGAAGACTCCCGCGACGACCGGAGGCGTGGGGCGCTCGCGGCAGAGGACGGAGGCCGCGCCCGTCGAGAGCGGGAACGAGAGACTGTTGCCGAGGCCGTAGGCGAAGAAGAGACGCGAGGAGGAGAAGAGACGGTCTTCGGGCCGGACGCCGAGGACTTGCTTGCAATAGGTCTCGACCGTGTAGGGCAGGTTGCGGTGGATGTGCACAGCGCCTTTGGGTCGGCCCGTGCTGCCGGACGTGTAGAGGATGAAGGCCGTCGCATCGTCGCTCACGTCCTCGACTTCGGCTTCGCCCGCACCCTCAACTACTTCGTCGAAACTCAGCACGCCTTCGTCCGCGCCGTCCGAGTTCGGCTCGCCGCCGACGACCAGAACGGTTTCGAGTTGCGGCAGACTCTTTCTGACGCTTCGCAGCTTGTCCAGTTGTTCGGGCGTGACGACGGCGGCCTTCGCGCCGCAGTGATTGAGGACGTATTCGAGTTCGTCGGGCGGGAGCATCGTGCTCAAGGGGACGGCCACCGCGCCGACCGCCGCCGCGCCCAGGAATGAGGCGACGAACTCCGGGCCATCAGCCGCGACGACGGCGACGCGTTTGCCGCGCGCGACGCCGAGCGTGCGCAGAGCGCCGCCGAACTTTCTGACCGCACGGAGGAGCTGCGCGTATGTGAGCCGGCGGTCTTCGCAGAGGATCGCGGCCTCAGTCCAGCGGTTCAGCTCCCGTGCCGCGCCGAAGACGTACTCGACGAGATTCACGCCGACACCCTTTCCGAGATGGCAAGATGGAAACGGACGCGCGCGAGGTTGGTAAACCCGTGCGGGACGTTCCCGCACGCCGTCATGTTACAACCATTCGCGCGCGACGATAAGGCCGTGCGACGGGAACGATGCCGGATGTTTCCGTCTAATCCCTTGTCAGAGGGGCGTGGACTTTGTAGCATGCGGGCCGTGAGAGCGGTGCGAACACGAAGACAGTTGATGAGAGCGACGCGCGGGCGGACGTTGAAGAGTTGCCGTCTCGTCTGCCTCAGCCTCGCGGCCCTGGCGCTCGCGACGGCGGGGTGGGCGCAAGAGCCGTTCAGGCTTTTCCCCGTGTCGAAGGGCGGCAAGTCCGGCTACATCACACGCGACGGTCGCGTCCGCATAGCCCCGCGGTTCGACAGCGCCGCCGAGTTCCACGAGGGACTCGCGCGCGTCACGCTCGGCGGCAGGCCCGCGTTCGTCAACACTTCGGGCGGGGTCGTCTTCACGCCGCAGTTCGACTCGGTCGGCGACTTCTCCGAAGGGCTGGCCTTCGTCCAAATCGGCTGGAAGACCAATCCGAGCATCGGCGTGACGATTGAGATGGGCAAGTGGGGATACATTGACAGGACGGGCCGCGTCGCCGTCCCTCCGCAATTCGACGACGCGGGCGACTTCAGCGAGGGGCTGGCCGCGGTCAGGCTGCGAGTGGACGAGAGCCATTATGTCACCTGCCCCTTGCAAGACCCCGGCTCGACCTCCACGAGCACGAAGCTCTACGGCTACATAGACCGCGCGGGCCGCCTCCTTATCCCGCCGCAGTTCGAGTACGCCAAGCCCTTCTCCGAGGGGCTGGCGGAAGTCTCGAACTGCTCGAAGCCGAGCTTTATTGATAAGACCGGCGCGGTGGTCTTGCGCGTCACGTTCGACGAGGCGATGTCGTTCAAGGGCGGACTCGCGCCGGTCATGTTCTACAGATTGGACGGCGCGCTCACAGGGTACATAGACAAGACGGGCAAGGTCGTCTGGGAGCCTTCAAGGTGACGCGCCCGGTGAGCGTCCGTCCTGACGTGATGCGCGGCAGCGGCTCGTTCGACGTGCGGCACGGCACGAACGCGGCGGCCCGCCTGCTCGCGCGCCTTCTGCGCCTGCCGGCGGCGGGCGTCGGCGTCCCCGTGCGCCTCGTCGTCACGGAGACGCGCGAAGGCGAGTGCTGGCACAGGACTTTCGCCGGCAGGGACTTCATCACAGACCAGCGACGGATGGCGGACGGCCTCATGGCGGAGCGCGCGGGCGCGTTCGAGATGCTGTTCCGTCTGGACGAGAGGGGCGGCGTGCTCCTTTATCGTCAAGTGGGGTTCGCGTTTCGTCTGGGGCCTCTGCGCGTGAGGCTCCCGCGGCTGTTGTCGCCGAGAGTCGTGGCGCGCGAGCGCACGTCGGCGGACGGCTCGCGCGTCGGCGTCCGGGTGCGCGTGATCGCGCCGCTCGTGGGACTGTTGATAGCTTACGGCGGCTGCATCGAAGTCGAAGGGAGAGGGGCATGACCACTGCCCTTTGGCTGCTCGCGTTTCAGGGGGCGCTCGGCGCTTTCGACACGCTCTACTATCACGAGTGGCGCGCGCGACTCCCCGCCGGGGGCGCGGCGACGCGCGACGAGCTGAGGCTGCACGCGGCGCGAGACTTCATCTATGCGGTCGTCTTCGGGACACTCCCCTGGCTCGCGTGGCGCGGCGCTTGGAGCATCGTCCTGGCCGCGCTCCTGGCCGCCGAGGTCGTCATCACGCTCAAAGACTTCGTCGTCGAGGATCGAGTCCGCCGTCCGCTCGGCGGAGTCTATGCGGGCGAGCGCGTGACGCACGCGCTGATGGGCATCATCTACGGGGCGTTCCTCGCCTTCCTCTTCCCGACCTTACGCGGCTGGTGGCCCGCGCCGACCTCACTCGCGTCGTCCCTCGAAGTGGCTCCGCCGGCGCTCCGTTGGGCGCTCGCGCTGATGTGCGTCGGCGTCTTTCTTTCAGGAGTCCGCGACCTCTCGGCGGCTGTGGGCCTGCCGCGCAGCGCGTGGCCTTGGCCTAAGCCGCCGGGACGAGTGAGTTGAAAATCTGAAGCGATTGAAGTGAGTATGCAGATATGATCGCCCGACGTAGATTTCATCGCGCCGTCTTCGTCGCGGCGGGCGTCTATAACATCGGCTGGGGCCTGTACTCGGTCGCCGATCCGCAGTGGCTGTTCCGTTATTCGGGGCTGCCGCCGCAAAACCACCCGCAGATTTTCGCGTGCCTCGGCATGGTCGTCGGCCTCTACGGCATCATCTACTTCGAAGTAGCACGTCTGCCTGAGCGCGGCTGGCTGCTCGCTGCCGTGGGCCTGCTGGGCAAGGTGCTCGGCCCCATAGGCTTGGCCCGTTTGATCTGGAGCGGCGCGTGGCCCGCCTCGACCGTCGTGCTGTGCCTGACGAACGACCTCATCTGGTGGGTTCCCTTCTCGCTCTACCTCTACGACGCCTGGCCCGAATTCATAAGGGAATTGTCCGACGGGCGCGCGCCCGCAAGCCCCGGCGGACAGCCCGCCGATTGAATGATGCGGGGGACGGCCCAGGCTTACTCATCCCCGCGGTCGAGCGAGAAGAAGTTGCGGATGCGTCTGAGGAGGTCGCCCTGGTGATTCCGCATGCGCTGCCGCGTCGCCTCCTCGCTGAGTCCCTCGCGGACGGCGTCCAACTCGGCGCGGCGGCGCGCGAGCACGTGGGAGATGTCTTCGGCGATTTCGGGGCGGCGGCGCAGGATGTCTTTGAAGGACTCCTTGTCGAGGCGGTAGCACTCCACGTCGGTTCGGGCGAAGACGGTCGCCGTGCGCGGCGCGCCCGTCATCAGCCCCATCTCGCCGAAGAAGTCTCCGCCGCCGAGCGACGCGACCTTCTGGGTCAGGCCGTCTTCGCCGGTGAAGCGCACGTCGGCCTCGCCGCTCCGGATGACGTAGAGCCAGTGCGCCTCCGCGCCCTGCCTCGTCATCGCCTCGCCGCGCGCGAAGGGCGCGTCCTTCAAGCGCCCGGCGAGTTCCCGCCGCTCCTCGTCGGTCAGCGTGCGGAACAGCTCGACGCGCGCGAGCGCCCCGGCGCGGCGCTCCGTCTCCTCCTGCGACTTGCGCGAACGCCGCCCCTCGTCTTCCTCGGTGAGGAAGAGCGAGCGGGCCGGGATCGAGAGCGGGACGCCGGCGCGGCGGAGCGCGAAATAGACGCGCGAGCGCACAACCGAGTCGGTCGGGTCGGTCTGGGCGAGGTCTGTGAGCCAGTAGCGCACGGCGTAGCGCGCGTAAGAGTCGAGGAAGTCCACGACGATGCACTGCGGGCGTGGCTCTCGCGCGACGTTCTCTATCGGCTCGGCCAGCAGTGCCGCCTCGACCGCGTCCGCCACTTCGGTCGGGGCGTAACGGAAATCCACGTTGAAGTAGACCCACTGGCGGTGCGGTGTGGCCGCGCCGCCGCGCCGCCCGAGCACCGTCACCTGGCTCTTCATCAGAACGCTGTTCGGGATGAGTATAGTGTCCCAATTGCGCGTCTCGATGGAGGTGTGACGCCATCGTATGTCCACGATGCGGCCCTCCTGCTGGTCTATCCGCACCCAGTCGCCGACGCTGACGGAGCGCTCAAGCTGGAGCGCGAGGCCCCCCATCGTGTTGCCCAGCGTGTCCTGAAACGAGAGGCCGATGACCGCCGTGAGGAGCGCCGAGGTGGCGATGATGCCGGTCGGGTTGAACCCAGCGCGCGCGAGCAGAGCGACGCCGGTAACGACGTAGGCGAGGGCCACGAGCAGGTCGCGCATGATGCGCGGCGGGCGCAGGCGCGCGGCGTCGAGCGCCACGTCGAAGACGAGGACGCCACCGACGTTGATGACGGCGAAGCACGCAAACAGCCTCGCGCACCAACTGAGCCAGAGATAAGCGGCCCCCGACGCGCCCGCACCGCCCTCGTCCGCGCCGTAGGAGAGCAGCGCCGCCGCCGCGAGCATGCCGGCGCAGGCGAGTCCGAAGAGCACGGCTGCCGCGCGTATGCGCGCGCGCGACGCGGGCTTGAAGTAGAACAGGGCCGAGGCGACCGCGGCGAAGCCGAGCGCGACCCAGAGGAACGCGTCAATCCCCGCCGCCGCCTGCATGTTGTGCCAGAAATTCATCCCGACGAATTGAAAATGCGGAATGATGAGTGATGAATGATGAATGAAGAGTAGTAGCCAGTAGCCAGTAGTCAGTAGTCAGTAGAAAGACCTTCCTCGCCGCGTGGTCAGGACGAAAGCATAGACGCCGCGGCATTGAATCTACTGGCTACTGCCTACCGGCTACTATCTACCAGTTCATCATTCATCACTCCGCATTCATCATTCCGCATCTCTTTACTGCGCGCTATTGCTCCTGCCCGCTCGCGAGCCGGTTGCCCGCGCCTTGGAGTTCCTTGAGGAGTTCCTGGACGGCGGCTTCGAGTTGGCGGTCGCGGCCCGCGAGGTTATCTTCGGGCGTGTTGTCCACGAGGATGTCGGGGTGCACGCCGTAGTTCTCCATGTTGGTCTGTTTCTTGTCGGCGAGATAGACGCCGATGCCGGGCGTGCGCACCGTGGAGCCGTCAATCAGGCTGTAGCTGCCCGTGCCGATGACCGCGCCCATCGTCGGCGTGCCGACCAGTTTGCCCAGCCCCAGCGCGCGGAAGCCCGCCGGGAACATCTCGGCGTTCGAGGCCGAGCGCCAGTTCTGCAAGACGACCTTCGGGCCGAAGAAGCCCTCGAAGGGTCGCGCCGTCGCCTCCGTCCCGCGCGGCTGCCAGAGTTGGTACTGGCGTTGGACGAGGATGCCTAAAAGCTCCTGCTCGATGTTGCCGCCGCCGTTCCAGCGCTGGTCTATGACCATCGCCTCCTTGTTGCGGTACTCGCGCAGCTCCTTCTCGAAGCGACGAAGGCTCGGCTGATCCATCGCGCGGATGTGTATGTAGCCGACGCGCCCGCCCGACAACTTGTCAACGAGCGCGCGCCGCTCCTTCACCCAGCGCTCGTAGCGCAACGTCGCGTAAGCCTGCATCGAGGTCGGTTCGATGCGCGTCGTCCAAGCCCCCTCCGCGCTCGGCTTGCTGTTGAAGGTGACGGCGACCTTGCGGTTGAGACGGTAGTTCAGAAGCGGCCAGTAGTTGTCGCCCGCCTTCACGGGCTTTCCGTCAATGGCGATGAGGTAGTCGCCAACTGCGACCTTCACCCAGTCTTTGTCCGCCGGGCCGTCCTCGTAGATGTACGCGACGCGGTAGCGACCGGCCTGCGCGTCGGGTTCGAGGTCAACGCCGAGGTGGCCCGTGGAGACCGCGCCCGGCTCTCGGCCCGCGGGCGGCGGGGCCGCGCCCGTGTGCGAGGCGTTCAGCTCGCCGATCATCTCGTTGACGATGTTGAGAAGCTCCTGGCGGTCGCCGACGTATTCGACGAGCGGGCGGTACTTGGCGCGCGCCGCGTCCCAGTCGTAGCCGTGCATCCGCGGGTCGTAGAAGCGGTACTTCATCGTGCGCCAAGCGTCGTCAAACATCTGCGCCCACTCTTCCGGTCGGTTAATCTTCACCTTCGCCACGAAGTTGATGCGCCGGCGAGCCGCGGCGGAGAGCAGGGACTGTGAGGCCGCCGCCCCAGCCGACGACGCGCCCGCGGGCGCGGACGGAGGCATCGGGACGGAGAACACGTAGTCGCCCTCCTGGAAGAAGAGCGTGCGAGAGTCGCGCGAGACGTTGAGGTTCGAGATGAGGCGGAAGCCGCCGAAGCCGCCGGGCGTGGGTTGTTCCTGCCCGGCCTCGCCGACGGGCGGCGCGCCCGAAGTGATGCGCACGAGACGCCTGCCGTCCTCGCCGACTGCGTAGATGACGGGCACGCCCGTGATGCCGGCGGTCTCGACCGTGGCGAAGACGAGCGTCCTGCCATCGGGCGAGATGGTGTAGTCAATGACGGGCGACGAAAGACGCGTCAACTGCTTCGTGCGCCGCTTGAGTCCGGCCCAGTCTATGTTGACCGGACGGGCGGGCTGACGCTGCGCGCCCATCTGCCGCCTCATGCCCTGGCCGCCGGGCATGCCGCCCTCACCCGCGGGCGGCTGCTGTTCCTCGCGCGCGGCTTCTGCTTCGGCGCGCTCCTCGGGGTCGTCGGGGTCGCGGTCGAGGTGTTCGAGCGCGACGGAGAAGAGTTGTACTGAAGGGCGGTCGCCCTGCCCGAACGTGACGCTGTCGTTGCGCGTGAAGAAGAGCTTGCGCCCGTCGGGCGAGAAGTGCGGGTTCGACTCGCTGAAGGACTCGAACGTCACCTTCTTCTCTTCGCCGCCCGCCGCAGGGACGAGGTAGATGTCGGTCGTGCGCGTCGCGTCAGGCTTCGAGAAGGCGAGCCACTTGCCGTCGGGCGACCACGCGGGCGAGCCGACGTTCCCGTTGCGCGACTCGCTCAACTGCTTCGTCTCCTTGCTCGCCACGTTGACGACGCGCAGCTTGTCGTCCGAAGACGTGAAGGCGATCTGCGTCGAGTCGGGCGACCACGAGTAGGCGAGCTTGAGCGCGTCGAGGTCTGTGAGCTTCTGCGGTTCGCCCGCGCCGTCAACCGCCGAGACGTAAATCTCCTCGCGCCCGCTGCGGTCGGAGACGTAGGCAAGCCACTTGCCGTCGGGCGAGTAGGAGACGTTGCGGTCGCGCGCGGGGCTGTCGGTGATCTGGCGCAAGTCGCCTTCTTCGACCGGCGCGGTGAAGACCTCGCCGTGGATACTGAAGACTATGCGGCGCGAGTTGGGCGCGAGGTCGAAGTCGTCCACCTGCGAGTTGAAGTCGCGCACCTCCGCCGCGTTCTCCTCGGTCTCGGCGGCGATGTCGAAGTGGAGTGGGGTGACGCGCTTGCTCGCAACGTCGAGCTTCGCGATCTGGAAGTCGTGCTCGAAGACGATTGTTCTGCCGTCGGCGCTGATCGAGGGCCAGCGCACGTCGCCCTCCTTGAAGGAGGTGACGCGCTCGGCCTTGCCGCCCGATTCGGAGACGCGCCAGACGTTCGTCAGGCCGTTGCCGTCGCGGTCGCTGACGAAATAGATATTGCCGTCACGCGACCACATCGGCCAGGAGTCGAGGCCGTCGAAGTCGGTCAGTTGCGTGAACTTCTTGTCACTGATGTCGGCGACCATCACGTCCGACTGGTAAGCGCCGCGGTAATACTTGCGCCAATAGACCTGCGACTTCTGGTTGTAAGCGATCCTGCGCCCGTCAGGTGAGTAAGACGCTTGCACGCCCATGTCAACGCCCGCGCTCTGGGGCATGCCGCCGTCAACCGAGACCGTGTAGAGCAGCGGCATGAAGCCCTCGCCGCGGTTCGACGAGAAGAGCACGGCGCGACCGTCGGGCGTCCAGTTTAAGACCGTGTCCTCCGCCGAGTTGAAGGTCAACTGCTTCGGCGTGCCGCCCGTCGAGGGGATGATGTAAACGTCCAGGTTGCCGTTGCGGTCTGAAGAGAAGGCGATCCACTTGCCGTCGGGCGAGAAGCGCGGGTACACGTCGCGCGCGCGGTTGACCGTGAGGCGCTGGACGTTTCGTCCGTCTTCATCGGCGACCCAGATGTCGCCGAGGTAGCTGAAGGTGACGCGGCCCTGGTAGTAGTGCGGGTAGCGTATGAGCCGCGCCTCTTTCGCGTGGGCGACGGCGGAGAGCATGAACAGCGCGCAGAGAGCGAGAAGGTAGGCTTTCTTCATAACTTCCTCGGAGGTGTGTCAGAGGGCCGGTGGGCCGATTTACTAAACATGAGTTCGACGTGAGCGAGGCTCCCCTCCGCTCACGTCGAACTCAAGCCACTTATTTCTGGTCGAGCTTTCGCCCGGCGTTCAGGTTGTCGAAGTTGAGTATGGCGTTGAAGACGAGGAAGTAGCTCCCGTGCGTCTCGCCGCGCCAGACAGGGTTGTTGGAGAAGAGGACGACGTGGCCGCGCTCGACGGGCACGTCAATCACCGCGGCGTGCTGCGCCAGTTCGCCACCCTGGTCGAGCAGCCCGGAGACGAGCAGGTCGCGCGCTTCGCCGTAGCGGAGCACGACGCGCGGGCGCATCTGCGGCGGGATGACGTAGGTGTTGTTGCGCGCCTGCTCCTCTGTGAGCGGCAGAGCCTCCCATACTTCGGCGTGCGGCTCTTCGGGCGCTTCGACGGGCGGGCGGCCCTGCACAACGTCCGGGTCGCTCAGCGTGCCGCGCCCCGTCTCGCGCTCGCCCTCGCCCGCCGCGCGCCGCCCGCCGCGCCCCCCCGCGACGTTCGTCAGGCCGAAGATGGGCGGGTCGTCGGCGTAAACGGAGAGCGAGTCGCCGTAGCCGTAGGCAATCGGACTCGTCAGGTCAACGAACTTCGCGCGCAGGACGCTGCCGACCAGCTTCATGCGCTGCGGCTGCGAGGTCGAGACGCCCTGCGTCAGGTTGTAGGTGACGGCGAGGTTCGACGTGTCGGTCGCCGTGACGAGCAGGCCGCCGCGCCGGACGAAGCTGCGCAGGTTTGCTAACCCTGAGTCGCCGAGGCCGGGTCGCATGTCGTCGGTCGAGTCAATCTTGCCGATGTTCGGCGTGAGCGTCGTCGTCTTCCAAGGGAGCGGGTTGCCCCACATCGGCATCCCGGCGACGACCGCCTGCGGGCCTCGGCCCACGGGCGCGAAGACGATCACGTCGTACTTCGCGTTGAGGTTCGCATCGCGGCTCACCTCCTGCGTGCTGATGTAGTCGTATGGGATTTGCAGCTTGTCGAAGGCCATGCGCCACCAACCCTCGTCCTGCGTCGAGAGCCATGTGTGGAGGAGTGCGATGCGCGCGGCCCTGACAGGATGCGTCTTCACCGAGGGCGCGTCCGAAAGCGCGATTGTGCGCAGGTCGAGGTCGGAGGCGACCCGGTTGAGTTCGGCGGCAGCGACGCCTCGGATGATGAAGGAGCCGCGGTTGAAGCTGTGGCCCGCGGCTGTGAAAGGCTCTTCCGCGGCCTCGATGTTCGCGCCCTTCAGGCGGTAGCGGAGCGTCGCGAGCGCGTCGTCCGCGTTGTGGTTGATGACGAAGACCGTGCCGCTGCCCTCGACGCCGCCCTGCGCGCGCACCGGCGCGGCGACGCGCTCCATCGAAGCTTGAAGTACGGTCGGGTCGGTGACGCGCACGACCTGCACGTTGTACAGCTCGCCGAAAGTCCAGCCGGTGTCGTCGTAGGGCTGCTGCTGCGGGTCGCGCGGACTCCAGTATTGATAGTCGAGGAGCGCGTCGGCGATGCGGCTGTAAGGCTGATCCATGCGGACGACGTAACTGCCCGCGGGGAATTGTCGCGTCTCTGTCAACGTCGTTTTGCCCGCCTGCCCAGCCGGGGGAGCCTGGTTGGCGTTCCTTTGCTCGCCCGCTTCCCTCCTCTCGCCTTCGGGCCGCGCCTGCGACGCTATTTCCGGGTTCGCGCTGGCTGCGTTCGCGTTGGCGGCGCTCGCAGGCGCGGTCTGCGCGCTCGGCGCGTTCGCCCTCCGCTTCGACTTGAGTGTGACGGTGAAGGGCGCGGTGGCGCGCGAGATTTCGCAGCCTTGTAGCTGGAGGACGCGCAGGAGTTCGGCCTGCGTGCCGGGGCGCGGGTCGTCAGCCGGGAAGACGTAGGCCGCCGGGCCTTCCGCTTTCGGCTTCTCTATCGAGCGCTTGCTCTTGAGGTAAAAGTTTTTCAGGAAGAGCTTGCCGTTGTTGGCGAAGTATTGGAGCGCGGTCAGAAGGCCGGTCTGCTCGTAGTTGTTGTTGTTGCGCTGCGACCAGCGGGCGCGCGGCAGCGGCGGGTTCTGCCTGTACCACGTGCGCGAATACTCCGACTGAGAGAGCGTGCGCACCTCCGTGTCCGCGCCGCCGTTGCCGAAGGTCTCGTAGAGGCGGCTGATGCCGTTGTGCGTGGCGGCGATGAACATCAGGTAGCCGGGCGACCACGTGTCGAACGAGCCGTGCGCGAAGACGCCGGGCATGCCGAACTTCGTCATCTCCGAGACGTTGTTCCAGCCGATCATCTGCCACTCGTCGGTGAGGATGGGGTCGAGCCATGCGTTGTACGGGCCGTCGCCGATGGTGTTGTCGTAAAGATAAGGCACGGACTCGTGCAGGTCGTGGAGCACTTGCGCGTGCCAGGTCGTGTAGGTGTCGAGGACGTTGCGCGTGAGGTTGAGCGTGAGTCCCATCGCGTCGCGGTTGTTGTCGTGGGCGACGTAGTGGCCCCAGTAGATGAGCGGCGGGTAGCTCTCGCCGGGGTGCGCGAGGTGCCAGTTGTAGAGGTCAACCATGCGGTCGCGCCCGTCAACCTCGACCACGGGCGTGATGAGCGTGATCAAATTCTCGCGGATGTTTCGGACGTAAGGACTCTCGTCCACGGCGAGGCGGTAGGCCAGTTCCATCAGAGCCGTCGGCGCTCCGGTCTCCGGCGAGTGGATCGTGCCCGTAATGTAATAGACGGGCGTTGACTGCGCGACGAGGCGGTCGGCCTCCGCGTCGTCGAGGTTGATGGTGCGCGGGTCGGCGAGCTTGGCGAGTCGCGCGCGGTTCTCTTCGAGCTGCGCGAGGAGTTTTTCGGAGGCGACGGCGACGGCGATCATCTCGCGCCCCTCCTCCGTCCTGCCGATGGAGAAGACGCGGACGCGCGGGCTGGCCTTCTCAAGCATCCTCATGTACTTGTAAACGTCCTCGGCGTAAGGGAGCTTGCCGGGCGCTCCGGCCACGTCGCCGAGCACGGCCTTCGGCGTCGGCACGGTGGAGGAGGCGGGCAGGTAGTCAACGAGCGGAGAGGCGAAGTAAGGCTCGGTCGTGTACTCGCGAATCTTGCGCGTGTACTCCTCGTCAACGGGCTGATTGGGATCGCGCCCCGGCTTGATCTGCGCGAAGACGGGCGCGGTGAAGGCGAGCAAGAGGAGACAAAGTACAAGGCGTCGAAGTGAAAGCTGCATGCGAATGATCCTCTCTGCTACCGCCGGGAGCGAAATAGGCCGCTACATAAAACACGCGACGCGCCCCGGTTGTCAACCAACGGCGGAGCGCCCTTGCGAGAATTACTCACCGCCCGTCGCCCCCGCCGCCCCAGACGACGGGCAGGACTTTCCCGCGCAACTCGGCGGCCTTCTCCTCGGCCAGCGTGTCGTTGATGAACATGCCCGCGCCGGTCTCGCTGCCCGCGAGATACTTCAGCTTCGTCGCCGTCCTCAGCGGCGGGTAGAACTCTATGTGAAAGTGGTAGAAGTCGTAAGCGCCGCCGTCGGTCGGTCGCTGGTGCAAGACCATCATGTAGGGGAACGAGAGGTCGAAGAGGCGGTCGAAGGCGGCGAGCACCGCCTTGAGAATCTCGGCCAGGCCGCGCAGCTCTTCGTCGCCCATGTCGGTGAGCGCCTGGAGATGGCGCGTGGAGGCGACGTGCACCTCGTAAGGGTAGCGCGCGAAGAAAGGGACGTAAGCCACGAACGATTCGTTCTCGGCGACGACGCGCCGCCCGTCCCTCTTCTCCTCCGCGACGATGTCGCAGACGAGGCAGCGCCCCGTCGCCCCGTGGTGCGCGCGCGACTGCGCCAGCTCGCGCGCGACGCGCGGCGGCACGAACGGGTAGGCGTAGATTTGGCCGTGCGGGTGGTGGAGCGTCACGCCGATGGCCTCGCCCTTGTTCTCGAAGATGAAGACGTAGTCCACGAAGGGGAGCGCGCCGAGTTCGCGGAAGCGATCCGTCCAGACCTGCGTGAGCTTGTAGATTTGCTCGACGGGTTCCGAGGCGAGCGTCGAGGTGTGGTTCGGCGTGTAGAGGACGACCTCGCAGACGCCCCGGCCCGGTCGGACTGGGTAGAGCTCTGTCCCCTCGACGGCGGGTGCGGGCGGGTCGCTCTTCAGGCTGGGGAAGCGGTTCTCGAAGACGGCGATGTCGTAAGTCTCTTCGGGCACTTCCGTGGGGAAGCCGCCCGGTTTGGTCGGGCACAGCGGGCAGAAGTCGGCGGGCGGCAGGAACGTGCGCTCCTGCCTATCGGTGGCGGTGGCGACCCACTCGCCGAGCAGCGGATGCCAGCGCAGTTCAGACACGCCGCTCCTCCTCCGCTTCGGCCCCGGCCTCCGGCCCGCGTTTCGACTCGTCCTCTTCAGACCCGCGCGCCGCCGGTCGCTCGTCGCCGAACGTGTAGTAAATCAGGTAGCGCCCGTCCGCGAGCGTCGTGCGCCGCTTGTGCATCTCGCCGACGCTTCCGCGCTCTGCCGACACCTCGTCCTTCAAGACTTCCCCTCCCCACTCACTTTGAACTACAGCCGACCTGGCTTCGCACGACCGCCGCTCGGCGTCCGCGGCAGGCCGAAGGACGAAGCGGGCGGCGTGTGGAGAGTTTACCCGAACTGCCCGCGCCGTTCACTCCCACAGGTGTGGCGAGGCCGCAGGCCCGAAACATCCCTGCGTCGCCGGCCTTCGGGATTGACGCGCGCGAAACGCGCCGCGCCGCTAGATCAGGCTGACGGCTGACGGGGTTGCGCGCCGGAGGATTGACGTTAACTTAACGCCCGCGTAAGCTAACCTCCGTCTCAATCAACACCCGCACATGTTTCGTGCGGGCATCGGAGTGATTTCATGGCAATCGTAGTTCTGGCCGACCTGCGCGGCAGGGGCGGCATGGTTAACAAGGACACGGTCGCGGGCGGCTACGGCTCGCGCTTCAGAGCCGACTCGGTCTGGACGCGCATCGCCAAGAACGCGCGGAGCGTGTTCCTCAACGTCCCCAGCATACACGTCGGATACCTGGCCGCGATCTTCGCGCGCGAGGGGCACGAGGTAGTCGTCACGCACGACGACCGCGCGGTGGAAGGCGACCTCGCGCTGGTGCTGACCTCGCTCGTTGACTACAGGCACGAGCGGGAGTGGGCCGCCGCGGCGCGCGCGCGCGGGATGCGCGTCGGGTTCTTCGGCACGCCCGCCACACACCTGCCGGAACTCTTCGAGGGCTTCGGCGACTTCGTCTTGACCGGCGAGCCGGAGGCGGCGGCGCTCCGGCTCGCCGCGGGCGAAGAGATGAGCGGCGTCGTGCCCAGCCCGGCGATTAACGACCTCGACTCGCTCCCCTTCCCGCGCTGGGACTTGGTCAAGATGAGGCGCTTCGGCCACGCGAGCCACAGGCGCGTGGGACTCACCCGCGCCGTCCCCATGCTGACGAGCCGCAGTTGCCCGGAGCACTGCACCTACTGCCCGCACCGCATCACGGCCAGCTTCCGCTCCCGCTCGGTCGCAAACGTCGTCGCCGAGATGGAGGAGTTGCAGCGGCTCTACAAAAACGTCCACGTCAAAATCCGCGACCCGCTGTTTACGCTCGACCGCGAGCGCTGCCTGGCGATTGCCGAGGGGATTCGCGCACGCGGCTTGAAGCTCTCCTTCGAGTGCGAGACACGCATGGACGACCTCGACGAAGAACTGATTCGCTCGATGCACGCCGCGGGCCTGCGCGAGATCGCCTTCGGCGTCGAGTCGCCCGACCCCGCCGTGCTGAAGAAGGTCGCGCGCCGCTACATCCCGCACGAGCACATGCGCCGCATGATTGACCTCTGCTGGCGGCTCGGCATCGTCACGACGGCCTTCTACATCATCGGCTTCCTCCAGGAGACCGAGGAGGTCATCGAGGAGACGATACGCTTCGCCTGCAACCTCGACACCACTCATGCGAACTTCAAAATCCTGACGCCGTATCCAGGCACGCCGCAGTTCAAGCAGCTCAAGCCCCTCGTCTTCGAGACCGACTGGGAGAAGTTCGACGGCTACACGCTCACCTTCAACCACCCGAACCTGACGCCGCGCCGCGCGCGCCTCATGCTCGGCATGGCCTACTCGCGCTTCTACGGTCGCCCGTCGCGGCTCTTCAATTTCCTCGGCATGCACAGGTACTCGCGCCACCCCCTGTTAGAGCGCGCGGACGCGTGGGCGTGGCGGAAGTACGACTACTTCGACCGCCCCTGGGTCTCCGAGAGGAAGGCGACCGCGTGAACCTGCGCACCATCGCGCGCTACGGCGTCCGCACAGTGCCCGGCGACGAGGCGGAGATCGTCGCGGCCTTCCGCCGCGGCGAGGCCGTCGAAGGGCCTGCGGTCGCGGAGTTTGAGCGCCGCTTCGCCGCCTACCACGACGCTGAGCACGCGGTCGCGGCCTCGTTCGGGCGCATGGCCTTCTACTACATCCTGCGTGCGCTCGACCTCTCTGCCGGAAGCGAAATCATCTTCCCCGCGCTCACCTTCTGGGTCGTGCCTGAGATGGCGCGGCGCGCGGGGCTGCGCCCCGTCTTCGTTGACGTTGACCCGACGACCTTCAACCTCGACCCGTCGAAGATCGAAGCGGCTATCACGGAGCGGACGCGAGCCGTCGTCCCGACGCACCTCTACGGCCAGCCCTGCGAGATGAGCGAGGTCATGCGCGTCGCCGAAAAGCACGGCCTCGTCGTCATAGAGGACTGCGCGCAGGCGGCGGGCGCGCGCTACCGCGGCAAGCCGGTCGGCACGTTCGGCGCGGCCTCCTTCTTCAGCTTCCAGATGCTCAAGGGCATCAACACCTACGGCGGCGGCATGGCCCTCACCGGAGACGCGCGCCTCGCCGCGCGCGTGCGCGAGCAGGCCGAGGCCGAACCATTGCAGCCCACCGGCGATTTAATCAAGCGCTTCCTCACGGGCTACGCCTCGCGCGTCGGCGTCAGCCCGCGCGGCTTCACCTTCTGGGGCTTCCCCTTGCAGGCCGTCGCATCGCTCTTCGGCCACTACGACCTCTCGCGCTACGTCTGGGAGAAGATACGCCCGCTCGACCCCTTCCCGCGCACCTACCGCCAGCGCTACTCGAACGCGCAGGCCGTACTCGGCCTGCGCGGCCTCGCGCGTCTCGACGAGTTCAACTCGCGCTCGCGTGAGCACGCCGCGCGTTACACGCGCGGACTCTCGGACTGCCGAAGCGTGCGGACGCCGCGCGTGCTGCCCCGTGTGGAGCACGTCTATTATCAATACTGCATCTACGCCTCCGACCCGGCGCTCGCGAGCCGGCGCGCGATACGCCGCGGGGTTGACTTCGAAACGACGCACGTTGACGTGTGCTCTGCCCTGCCGCTCTTCGAGGAGTTCGCCGCCCCGTGCCCCGGCGCTGTGGCGACCGAGAAGGCTTTGCAGCTCCCCGTTTACTCGCGCCTGCGCCCAACGGACGTGGAGCGCGTCCTGCGCGTCGTGCGCGAAGTCACCGGCGACCTCGCGCCGCTCGGCGAGCGCGACGCGACCGGGCACGCGTCCTTCAAAGAGACGCTGCATGCGGGATGACGTTGAGGCGGGCGAGGCGTGCGTGAGACGGCGGACTGATTTTCATGGGACTCCAACTGTCTAAAATACTCCTGACCGTGGCGGGCTTCGCCGACGCGTCGAGCACGCAGGCCGAGCTGCTGCGCTGGCTGCCGAAGTACGGCTACTTCGCCATCCTGCTCGCGGCCTTCTGGGAGGGCGAGGCGGTGCTGATCGCGGCGGGCGCGTTGTGCGGGGCGGGCCTCCTGGACTGGCGCTTGACCATCCTGGCGGCGGCCATCGGCGGCTCCGCAGGGGATCAAATCTACTTCTACCTCGCGCACGACCGCGGCGCACGCCTGGTGCAAAAATCCAAGCGCCTGAGCCGCATCTACCCGAAGGTGCAGGCCTTCGTCCTGCGCCACGGGACTTGGGCCGTCCTGCTCTCGCGCTTCGCGGCGGGCCTGCGGATCACGATCCCGCTCGTCTGCGCGACCGTCAGGATGCCGGCGAAGAAGTATTCCGTGCTCAACCTCCTGAGCGGCTTCGCGTGGGCGAGCGCGTGGGTCGCCGTCAGCTACCAGTTCGGCACGCACCTGCCGCCGCTTCGGTAAAAAGTTCTTACCTACCCTCAGCGCGACGCCGCGCCGAACTCCACCGAGTCTAAGAGGATTGAATCTATTGACGGGAACTCGGCGGTGACGAGCCGCGTGTTGTAGCGCTCGATGTACGCGCGGCGGCCTTCTGTCAGCGGGTAGCTTTCGGGCGCTGTGTATGGGTACTTCGTCATGCCGTGGAAGGGGAGCGGCGACACTTGGTCGGGGCTTGCCGAGTTGATGTCCATCTCCTTGCTGAAGCCGTCGGCGTAGAGCAGGAAGGTGCGCGTCCAACCGGCAGGCAGGGGCGGAAGCTGTGTAGCGTCGAACGACAGGCTGATCTCGTCGCCGGGGCGCGAGATGACGAACATGTCGTCGGAGGCGACGAGCAGCTCGCGCACGTCGCCCACGCGTGTGTAGCGTCCCGGCATGACCTTCCACGGCAAGGCGGAAGAGACCTGCTCGTAGTCGTAGCCGAAAGGCTCGCGCCCGTCTGGCGTCGTCTCGCGCGAGAAGCCGCGCCAGCGCAAGGTCGCTGTCACAGGGTCGAGCCGGGTCAACTGCGCGGGGAAGTCGCCGCCCGAAGTGTCAACGAGAATCTGATCCCAGAGGACGCGCATGTTCGTGACGATGCGAACCTCTCTGCTCGCCGAGAGGAACTTGCCCGTCAGGTCAACCGTCACCGTCTGCGGCCTGCCGACGGGGATGCCCATGTCGGCGATGACCGTCCGCCACTCGCCCCGCGCGTCTCTGACCTGAAGCGAGGGCGGCCTCATCTCCTTGCCGCTCTGAGAGGCGGCGACGTTATCGCTCGACCAGGCGTAGTCAGTCCAGCCGGTCAGAAGCAGGAGCGTGCGCGCGCCCGCCGCGACGCCTTTGTCCAGCTTGAGCGTCAGCGTGTGCTCGTCGGCGTAGCCGCGAACACGGTCGCGCCTGAAGTCATCGGGGTACTGGCGATCCATGCGCGTGATCTTCGAGAGCACGTCGTGGCCGTGGTCGTCCACGGCGGAGAGCGGCGGGCGCGCGCCGCGCGTCTTGTAAAGGACGAAGGGACGCGGCGGGTCGCTCATGCCTTCGTTCGGATAGACCTCTGTGCCCTGCGGGTGCGCAACGGCGATCAGTTGCAGGCGGTCAACGAACATCGTCTCTTCCAGCTCGTCGGTCACGCGCAGCTCGTAGCGCCCGCCGCGCTCCCGTAACTGGTCGCCGCGGATGCGGACGTACTCGTCCGGGTCGGGCCGGTTGTAGCGCCCAGGCTCTTCGAGGTAGCCCATCTCGCCGCCGCCCATGAAGTCCGTGACGAAACGAAAGCGCTCGCCGTCCCACGCGTAGAGGTACGGGCATGAGGAAGGCTTGCGGTCAACCTCCGTGACCTTCAGCGTGCCCGGCTCGATGCGCGCCGCCGTCTGCGCGCCCGCGCCCTCCGCCGACTGCGTCTCTGCCTGCACGACGCCCGAAGGCCAGAGGACGCGCACGGCGTCCGCCGCCTCGCGCCGCCCCAGGCCGAAAATCAAGTCGGCGGGCGCGGGCGCGGGACTCGCGGCGTAGGTCTCAAGCTTCTGCTGGAGACTGCCGGCGCGCACCTCGACTTTTGCCTCGACCCCGCCGCGGTTGCTCACCTTGCCCGCGAGCCGCACGCGCAGGGAGTAGTTGCGGTTGCCGCCTTCGTTGCGTAAAAACCTCAATTCGCCGGACGCCGCGCGCACGATCAGGTCTGTGTCGCCGTCGCCGTCCAAGTCCGCCGACGCGAGCACACCCGGAGTCAGGCCGCCGCGCAGCACGCTTCCCTTCATCGGCAAAGACCCGAAGGCTTCTCCGCCGACATCAACCCAGCCGTCGCCGACGTTGCGCCAGATGTGTAGCCCGGCGCTGCCTTCCGTGGACGACGAGAGCGTGATGAGGTCGAGCAGCCCGTCGTTGTCGTAGTCGAGAAACTGCGCGGCTTCGTGCGTGAGCCAGTGAGAGTCGGCCCCGCGTCCCTGTGGTTCGGGCGCGGGCGTGAGGCGGAAGCCGCTTCTGCCGTCGCTCAGTGCGAACGTCGCGTGACCCGCGACTGAGGACAAATAGAAATCCGTGAAGCCGTCGCCGGGCCTCCCGTGCCGGCCACGCGCGCCGCTTCCGTGACATCTGTGAAAGTCCCGTTGCCGTTATTCCGCAGGAGCATGTTGCGCGCCGCCGACTCCGCCTGCGTCCCGCCCGCGCCACCTCCGTCGCCTGTGCCCAACGGGCCTTCGTGGCCGAGCAGCGGCGTGAACTTCGCCTTGCTAAGGTCTGCGAAGCCTGCGATGAAGATGTCGAGGTCGCCGTCGTGATCCACGTCAACGAAGGCCGCGGAGAGTGAGAGGAACGGGTAGTTCGGGATGCCGGCCTCGCGCGTTCGGTCGGAGAAGTGGCCGCCGCCGTCGTTGTGCAGCAGGACGCTCCTGCCATAGCGCAGGATGAAGAGGTCTGTGCGCCCGTCGTTGTCATAGTCGCCCGCGACCGCGCCCATGTTCACGCCGTCGAAGGCTGCGCCGAGGTCGCCCGCGCCGGCAGTCACATCAACGAACTTCCCGCCGTCGTTGCGGTAGAGGCGCGTGCTCGTCGGCGCGAGGTCGAGCAGGTCGAGGTCGCCGTCGCCGTCGAAGTCGAACAGCATCACGCCTCCGCCGAATGACGCGGCGAAATCCTTCGCAATCGCATTCGCGTCGAAACGCCACTCGCCCGCGCTCCGCCTGCCGCGTCCGCGCGCCGCGTTGCCGCGCATCGCGGCCCCGCGACGACTCCCAACGGTCTTCGGGAAGACTTCAGCCGTCGCGTCAACGAAGCGGACGGGCGGCGTCGAGTGGTCAACAAGCTCTGGCTCGGCGCCCGTGGAGGCGACGGCTTCGGCGTAGCGGCCCTGCTCCATGTAGTTCTGTCCGAGCGTCGTCGCGCTGCCGAGCTGCCGCAACTCCTGGAAGCGCGCGATGACGCGCTGCCCCTCCTCGCGCTGGCCTGCGCGCAGGAGCGCCGTGCCGAGGTTGTAGAGCGCCGTCCCGTTGTAAGGCTCGGCGGCGAGCGCGACGCGGAAGGCGGCGACGGCCTCCTTGTAGTTGCGCTGCTGCGCGTAGAGCTGTCCGAGGTTGACGTTCGCGCCCACGTCTTCGGGGTCAATCTTGAGCACGCGGCGGAAGGCGGCGACCGCCTCGTCCGAGCGGTTCTGCGATTTAGCGATGAGGCCGAGGATGTAGAAGGGCTGCGGCGCGTCGGGGGCGGCGGCTGCCGCGCTCTGGGCCTCGCTCTCAGCGCCCGGCGTGTCGGGCAGGTTGAAGAGCGCGATGGCGAGGTTGATGCGCGCGAGCGCCAGGCCAGGGTCAATTCGCAGGGCACGTCTGAACGCCTCCGCGCCCTCCCTGTACTTAAACTGTTCGAGCAGCGCGACGCCGACGTTGTTCGCGCGGTAGGCTTCCTCGCGCGCAGCGGTCGCAGCAGGAGCTTTATTTTGAAGACGGGCCGAAGTCTTTCTCAAGACGGGCGTGCCCGCTGCCAGGATGCCCGTTAATATGACTGACAAGGCGAGCGAGTATAAACGGCCCGGCAGTCGAACTCTTCCGATAGTCTTGTTGATCATTTCGCGCGCGGGTCTGGCTTCACGCGGAGCGGCTGCGTGAACTGCTTGCCGCCGACCGTGAGCCTCACAGTGTAAGTGCCGGGGAGCACGGGCGGCACGCCGCGACCGCCGAAGACGGCTGCGCCGCCTCCGCCTCCGCGCGCGCCCGTGTCGGCGGGCGGAGGCGGTCGCAGGTTCCAAGTCCAGCGGTGCATCCCCGCCGACGCCGGGAGCGGCCTTTGCGCGGGAACCCAGGAGGCCGGGATGTCGAGCGTGTTCGGGTCAACCGGCGTCACCTTGTCCTCGCTCGAATAGCGCCGGACGACCTCGCCTGCGGGGCTGAGAATCTCAAGCGCCACCGGCCCCGACGCGTCCGCCTTCAAGTAGTAATCAATGATCGCGCCGTAGGGCGGGTTCTCCGCGAGCGGCTCGTCGCGCGGCTGCGGCGTGCCGTTCTCCGAGTAGGGCGGGAGGAGAAAGGCGTCCTCCGGGCGAAACAGGAACGCGCTCGCCTTCGCCACCTCTTCGCCCGCCTGCCTGAGCGGCGTGATGTCGTCGAGCACCCAGAAGCCGCGCCCGTGCGTGGCGACGACGAGGTCGTCGTCGTGTACGACGAGGTCGCGCACGGAGGCGGGCGGCAGGTTGAGCTGAAGCGACTGCCAGTGGTCGCCGTCGTCGAACGAAACGAAGACGCCCAGTTCCGTCCCCGCGAAGAGAAGGCCGCGGCGCTGCGGGTCTTCCTTCACGGTCTGCATATAGACGCCCGCGGGAAGTCCCGTGGTGATCTTCTGCCACGTCTTGCCGCCGTCGCGCGTGCGGAAGACGTGCGGCTCGTAGTCTTCGAGCCGGTGGCGGTCAACCGCCGCGTAAGCCTCGTTCACATCGCCGTGCGAGGCGTCCATCATCGAGACCTTGCTCCACGGCGTCAGCTCCGGCGGCGTGACGTTCTGCCATGACTTGCCGTCGTCGTCAGTCCGTTGAATTAACCCGTCGTCCGTGCCGACCCACACGGTCGCCGCGCGCAGGGGCGAGGGCGCGATGGTGTAGATGACGCCGCGGCGCTTGCCTTCGGGCGCATCCGCCGCCGTCGCCGCGTCCAGGTTCGGCGGCACGCCTGGGTCTTCGCGCGTGAGGTCTGGGCTTACTTGCGCCCAGCTCTCGCCGCCGTTCGTCGTCTTGAAGAGGAACTGGTCGCCGAAGTAGAGCGCGTGCGGGTCGGCCTGCGAGAAGACGAGCGGGAGCGTCCACGTGTGTCGCGCCGTGTTCGCGGGGAGGCTCCGTTCGGGCGAGACGTTGACGATGTCGCCGGTGACGACGTTGCAACGCGTGACCCTGCCGCCGAAGAGGATTTCGGGGTGGAGCGGGTCGGGCGCGGTGTAGTCACTTTCGCCGCCCGCGCAGACGGGCGACCAGTCGTGCTCCGAGATTTCGGCGAAGTTGCTGCGCGTGGGCGTGCCGACCGCGCCGCTGTCCTGCTGCGCGCCCGTCACCCAGTAGGGGAAGCGGTTGTCAGCCGCCACGTGATACAACTGCGCCGTCGGCTGGTTGTACCAACTGCTCCAGGTCTGCGCGCCGTCTTCGGTCACGATTGCGCCCTGGTCGCTTCCGAGAATCATGCGTCGAGGGTCTTCGGGGTAAATCCAGAGCTGGTGGTAGTCGTCGCCGCCGGGCGCGCCCTTGATCGCCGTCCACGTTTTCCCCGCGTCGGTCGAACGATAAAGCGAAGTGTTCGAGACGTAAACGATCTCCGCATTCTTCGGGTCAACCGCAACCTTGCAGAAGTACCAGCCGCGCCCCCAGATTCGGGTGTCCTTCGAGATGAGACTCCACGTCGCGCCCGCGTCGTCGGAGCGGTAGAGTCCGCCGGCCTTCGCGTCAACGATGGCGTAGATGCGACTAGAATTCATCGGCGCGACCGCCAGCCCGATGCGACCCAAGCCTTCGACGGGCACGCCGTTCGTCAGCGGCTGCCAGGTGTCGCCGCCGTCAGTTGACTTGAAGATGCCGCCGCCGGGGCCATATGAAGGCGGGTAGATGCTCCACGGCGGGCGGCGCGTGTTCCACAGAGTCGCGTAGATGATTTGCGAGTTCTGGGGGTCGAACTGAAGATCAATCGCGCCCACGTCGTCGCTCTTGAAGAGAACCTTCTGCCAGGTCTTGCCTCCGTCGCGCGTGCGGAAGACGCCGCGCTCCGGGTTCGCGCCGTAGGCGTGGCCGAGCGCGGCGACGAAGACGACCGAAGGGTTCTTCGGGTCAACGATGACTCGGCCTATCTGCCGCGTGCCTTCGAGTCCGACGTGCGTCCATGTGCGCCCCGCGTCCGACGACCTGTACATCCCGTTGCCGTAGGAAATCTGCGAGCGCATGTCGGCCTCGCCCGTGCCGACGTAGATGACCGAAGGGTCGGACGGCGCGACGCCGATTGCGCCGACGGACGCGATAGGCTCCGAGTCGAAGATGGGCGTCCAGGTGCGCCCGGAGTTCGTAGTCTTCCAGACGCCGCCGCCGACCGAGCCGAAGTAGAAGGTCGTCGGCTCGCCCGGCACGCCCGCGACGGCGTTCACACGCCCGCCGCGCGGCGGTCCGATCATGCGCCAGCGCAGGGCCGAATAGAGGCCGGTGTTCTGCCGCCGCGCCGCCGCGCGCGGGAGCAAGACCCCGACGAGCAGCGCGGCGACGCACGCCGCCGCCAGCGCGCTCACAATGATTCGCCTGACATCACGCATAGATTGTTCTCTCATGGTTGGACGAAAGATATACCAAACCTGCCCGCGTCTGTGAAGACGCGCGACAATAGCCGGCAGGGTTTATTCATTCCTGGATGTATGGCAACAGTCAGTTAACCACCGCAGGCACGGAGGACTCAGAGGAAGCACAGAGAAAAGGAAACCTCTGTGCCATCTCCGTGTCCTCCGTGCCTGCGGTGGTTAACTTCAACGGGCTATTCACTCAAGAATGAATAGCCCGTGGAGTTGTCGTATGACGGCGCAGGAGTGTTTAAGATTGCTGTTGCGCAGGAGTGTCGCCAGCCGGCCTGTCGAAGGCCGCGTAAATCTGTAGGTACATCTGCGTCTCGTGCGGGATGAGCGTGCGCCAGGACGTGCCGCCGCGGGAGAGGTATTTAGCCAGCCGCACGGGGTTGGAGTTGTAGCCCGCGGCCAGCAACTCGGCCTGCGTGGCGACGCCCGACTTCAGCGCGCCGACCACCTCGTCCTTCTTCAACAGGCCGTCCCAAGTGTCCTGCATGTAGAGCAGCATCGCGGCGGCGGCATTGTCGTGGTCGCGCATCCCCTCGATGAAGTCGGGGTTTAGTTCGGCCTGCGGGTGTTGCTCTCGGATCGCCTGGTAGGTCTTCGGGATCATCTGCACCATGCCGCCCGCGCCGGCGGTGCTGATGGAGTAGCGGAAGGTGTCGCCGCCGTTCAGTTCGTAGAGGGTCTCGATCTCGCCGAGGAGCGCGCCGCGGTCTTCGCTCAGGAAGCGCTTGTGGTCGGCGTGCTCGACGAGGCACAGGCGCTCGGCCACGTTGACGATGTCGGGCGAGACGCTGACGCCCTTCGCTTCGAGCCGCGCCGCGGCCTCGTCCAGCCTGCGGCGGACGTACTGCCTGCCCTCGTCCGCCATCTCGGCCGATTTCAGCGCCGGGTGCGCCGCCGTGTAGAAGGCCGTCTCCGTCACCTCGCCGTTGCGCTCAATCGGATATTCGACGACGAGCGGCAGGAGCTTACGACCGTCCGCGCCCGTTGCAGAGACGGCGGTGTTGACGCCGTTGGCGCGCTCGACGCGCAGGCTCACCGTGCCCCCTTGTGACGTGGCGACCTGCGCCTGCGCGCCCTTTGAAAGGAAGGTCTCCTTCGGCAGCGTCAGCAGTTGAACCGGGCCACCCGTCTCGTCCCCAACCGCGAGCCTGACGGAGCCTGCGCCCGGCGCGGGGTTTGAGGCGAGCAGGCGCTTCGCCTCGGAGATGCGCGTGCGGATTTGTCTGACCGACTCCGGCTCAGGCGGCAGGGCCAGCGCGCGCACCGCGGCGCTCACGCCGTCGGCGGGGCTTGCAGAGGGGAGCCACAGATGTGTGTGCGCGAGCAGCGGGAACAGCAAGAGCGCAATCGGGGCCGCGGAAAAGAAAGTTTTCCTCATCGGTAAAACAACTCCTGATTGTCTGGCTCGGTTGAAGTCGGGTTGGGGAAAGACTATCTGATGCGGCGGGGTCTGGTCTGGTTTGCTGACGGCGGGTCGCCGCCCCGCGTTGAGGTCTGGGCGGGGCCGAAACTCTCAGAAGTTGTTTGAGGAGTCCCCGCCGGAGGGGCTCCTCGACGGATGTTACCGCTGGCTCTTCTCTCTGGCGTCGCCCCGTGTGGTCTTGACTTCGGCCTCCCTGACGGTCAGCGGCTCGCCCTTCTGCGGCGTGATCTGCACGTCCCGCAGTTCCACGGCCTTTGCGTCCTGCACGGTCATGCCGGTCTTCGACTTGATGCGGACGTTTTCGAGCAGCACGCCGCTGACGGGCATCTCCGGCAGGCCGATGATCTCGCCCGCGGTCTTCGCCCCCTCGACGGTGACGTTGACGATGCGCACGTCGCGCACGACGGGCGTGGCGGAGTTGACGGGGTGGGCCTGCCGCTCTTTCTGCCCCGCCTTGTCGAAGTAGAAGAGGTTGATGGTGATGGCGACGCCGACGTTCTTCATCGTGATGTCGCGGTAGGTGATGTGCTCGACCACACCGCCGCGGTCGCGCGCCGACTTGATGCGGATGCCGTTGTCCGTGTCCTCGAACGTGCAGTGCTCGACCGAGACGTTGCGCGCGCCGCCTCCCAGGTTGCTGCCGAACGAAGCGCCATGACCATGGCGGAACGTGCAGCCGGTGACGAGGACGTTCTCCAAAGCTCCCTCCTTCGGGTTCGACTTGAAGGAGACGTTGTCGTCGCCCACGTCAATGTCGCAGTGGCGGATGAGCACGTCGCGGCTACCCGTGGGGTCGATGCCGTCCGTGTTCGGAGAGTCGGCTGGGGCAGTGATCTTCACGTCCTCGATTGTGACCTCGCGGCAGCGGTTGGGGACGACGTGAAACTGCGGCGAGTCCTTCAGCGTCACGCCCTGGATGCGGACTCTCGTGCAGCCCGTCAGCAAAATCAGTTTCGGGCGGGGGCTTTCCGCGGGCTGCCCTTCGGCGCGCGGCTGGCCCTGCTGCGGGACGCCCGCGGCGCGCTCGGCGCGGAAGCGCTGCCACCAGATGAGGCCCGCGCCGTCAATCGTACCCTCGCCGCGAATCTCCACATCCGAAAGGTTCGTGCCGCGGATGAGCGGGAGGATTGATGTCCTGGCCTTAGAGTCCTTGCCGCCGCCCGTGCTTTCATAGTCTTTGAAATTCTCCGAGCCGCGAACGGTCGCGCCCCGCTCAAGCACGAGGGCCATGCGGTCGGTCAGCTCAAAAGGCCCTGTCACGAAAGTGCCGGCGGGCACGACGACCTCGCCCCCGCCCGCCTTGCCGCAGGCCGCGACCGCCTTGCGGAACGCTTCGGTGTTCATGGCCTTGCCGTCGCCGACCGCGCCGAAGTCCGTAAGCAGGAACCTGCGCTGCGGGATTGTAGGCAACTGCGGATTGACGGCGACCGTGCCTGTCTGCGCGGCTGTCCCGGCGGGGACGCTCAAGAGGATGATCGCCGCGACGTGAATCAGGCCGCGCCGTATGAGTTGATGCATTAAGTTCTCCTCAAGTAGTAGTTCGATCTCATGCCGTAGCAATTCAATTCCAGTCCGTAGTAATTCAATCTCACGTCGTAGTAGCTCTATCTCACGTCGTAGGAGGCTGATTTCACGCTGTAGTAGTTCGATTTCAGTCCGTAGTGGTTTGATTTCATGCTGTAGTGGCTTGAAAACGCGCCGTAGTAACTAAATCTCACCTCGCAATAGGGAAATCTCATGTCGTAGTAGTGAAATCCTATATTGTAGTAATTCAATCCCGCCTCGTAGTAGCCCACCCCTCCTCGCGGCAGCTATTTCTCAGCCCGGATTACTGAATATCCCTCGTGGTCAGTGTTTACAGTGAAACACTAAATGCTCTGCACCTGCCGCCAGACGGACGGCTCGACGGGTATGCCCTCTTTCAGGTTCCGCCTCCTCGTCTCCAACGTCCGCTCGCCGGGATATCTCACTTCATCACCATCCGCCGAAGACTGCCGAAGGTTTTCAATAATCTCGTCGGCGACGCGCGCCGCCGCTTCCGGCGTCTCGAATGAGGGTAGGTCGAAGGCGAGGAAGACCTGCGAGAGTCCCGTCTCCTCGTCCGGGTTTGCCGTCACCTGATGCGTGGCGCGACCGCCTGAGAGGAGCGCCGCCAGCATGTCGAGCATGAGCGCGAGGCCGGAGCCTTTCCAGAGTCCGATGGGCAGCGGCCTGCCTGAACGCTCGATGGCCGCGGGGTCGCGCGTGGGTCGCCCGTCAGCGTCAAAGCCGCCGACGAAGGGCAGTTGCTCCCCACTCGCGCGGTAGGAGACTAAAGCGCCGTAGGAGAACTGCGACATCGCCATGTCCAGCACGACATGCCCGCGCGGGCGCGGGACGGCGACGACCAGAGGGTTGTTGCCGATGCGCGGCTCGCTCGCGCCCCACGGCGGGAGGTTCGGCATCGTGTTCGTCCAGCAGACGCCGATTGCGCCCGCCTCCGTCGCCTGCCAGCCGTAGCTGCCGCCGCGCATCCAGTGGTTCGTGTTGCTCAAGGCCACGCAACCCAGTCCGTGCTCGCGCGATAGCTCTGTCGCCCTCTCCATCGAATCGTGCGCGTTCAGGTTGCCGGGGCCGCGCCTCCCGTCCCAGCGCTCCAGCGCGCCGCGCCTCTCGACGCAGACGGGCCGCGCGTGAACGTCTATGACGCCGCGGCGGATCATCCCCATGAAGCGCGGGAAGCGGTTTAGGCCGTGGGAGTGTACGCCGTCCAGGTCCGTGTCGGCGAAGAGCCGCGCACACAGCGCGGCGCGCTCAGGCTCAAAGCCCGCCTTGAGCAGCGCGCGTAGAAGTACGTCGTAAAGCTCCTGATAAGTGACCCTCAACGTCGCTCCCTCTACCACGGAGCAAAGCCTCTAAACGGCCTGTAAGATAAACACCCTAGTGCGGCTCGACCAGGTACAGGTCTCGACCGGCGCGCTCGACGACGAGCGTGTCGGGGTCGGACTCGTAGTCCTCGCGCCGGAACTGCCGGTAGTTCATGAAGCCTAGACGGACGCGGCGGCACGTCGCCTCGTCGAGCGCCGAGGCCAACGTGATCCGGTAGCGCGGGACGACGCGGCCCGCCTCGTCGCGCTGGCCCGCGTAGGAGACGTGCGCGAGGTGCGCGGCGACGGCGAGGTTCGCCTGAAGCTCCGTCGAGAGCGCGACCATCTCGCGCACGCGGTCGAGCGGCGCGTAGCCGTACTTCTCGATCAACAATCCGTGCGTCTCCGAGATGGCGCGCAGGTGCGGCGCGTAGATGAGAAGCTCGCCGCCTTCTTCAATAATGCCGCCGAGCTTGTAGCTGGCCTTGCCACCGACCCAAAGCTCGTCGTAGTGCTCGTCCAGGAGCGCGACGACGCGCCGGTACTTGCGGCCCGTGTACTTGATGTGGACGTGGCGGCTCACTTCCGCCGCGCGGCGGAAGGCTTCGCGGAAGTCTCCGCAGAAGAGGGCGTGCGTGCGCAGCCGCTCGTCTTCGGTGCGCGTGACGACGGAGTTGATGGAGATGACGCGCGCGGGCACGAAGTCGGCGGCGGCCTCGATCATGTGGCGCGTCGGCGTCTCGACGCGACCGATGACCCGCTCGATGGAGGCGAGCGCGCCGAGCCAGTGTGTCGCGTGCGTGAGGTCGGGGCCGGCGACGCCGGGGAAGAAATACTTCGCGCCCCCGGCGAAGCCCGCGACCTCGTGCGGCACGGTCGCGCCGAAGATGAGGACGGTGTCGTATGTGCCTGGCGCGAGCAGGCGGTTGAGGTTCACCGTCACCGCCTCGTTGATTAGCCCGCCGGTCAACTCGCTCACGCGCTCGGCGCTCAGCTCGCCGATGGTGACCAACTCTTCGGGGTGGTTCCACTGGTGGTCGTAGATTTGTCCGAGGCCCGGCGCTGTCTCGCCTTCCCGCAGTCCGATCTTCGCGCGCTTCTCCGCTTCGGTCATCGGCATGTGCGTGCCCTGCGCGACGAGCGCGTCGAACTGCTCGACTTGGCGCGCGGCCAGAATCTCGGAGGCTGCGGGGAAGAGGATGTCCGTGTTGTCGTCGCGCGTCTTGTCGGGGATGATGGCGAGCACGCGCGCGCCGGGCGCGATGGTGAGCAGGGCCTGCCCGACGATGGCGCGCAGTTCTTCGGGCGACAGGTCGAGTTCGGGCGCACCCTTTCCGACGACGGAAGGCGCTGGCTTGCTGCTCATAAGATTTCTCCCTTTGCCGGCATTTATGAACTCATGTTACGCGGCCAGAGGTTTTAAGCCGTCGGAGACGGCGATAGCGTAAAGCCCCGCGCGCGAGCGGGGTCAGAGTCCATGAATTATCAATGGAGCTATCGGAGATAGCGACAGACGTTTGATGATAGGGCTGTCGCCCGCTCACGCGGGCTTGCGCCTCTCTACTCGTGCATGACCCCGCGCTGACGCGCGGGGCTTTACGCTGTCGCCTGCTCCGCAGGCTGAAACCCAAAATGCGCGTAACGTCGGTTATGAAGACGCTCGTCCTTCTTGTCAGCGCTGGATGCGCGCCGAGCCGCCCTTCGCAAACGCACGCACCTGCTCGACGGTCGCCATCGTGGTGTCGCCGGGGAAGGTCGTCAGGAGCGCGCCGTGCGCCCAGCCGAGTTTCAAAGCCTCTTCGGGCGGCTCCTCGTTGAGCAGGCCGTAGAAGAAGCCGGAGGCGAAGCCGTCGCCGCCGCCGACGCGGTCGAGCACGTCGAGGTCGGCGGTCGGCGAGACGTAGGTCTCGCCGTCAATCCAGGCGACCGCGCCCCAACTGTGCCGGTTCGTCGTGTGCACCTCGCGCAAGGTAGTCGCGACGATCTTCACCCGCGGGTGCTTCTTCACCACACGGTCAATCATCCCGAAGAAGGCGCTGGGGTCGAGCTTTGACCGAGCGGCGACCTCCGGGCCGGGAATGCCGAGACCCTTCTGCAAGTCCTCCTCGTTGCCGACGAGCACGTCCACATGCTCGACGATGCGCGCGACCTTCTCGACCGCACGATTCTGGCCGCCTGAGATTTTCCAGAGCTTCTCGCGGAAGTTGAGGTCGAAAGATGTCACCGCGCCCGCGGCCTTCGCCGCACGCATGCCCTCGACGATTAGCTCGGCGGTCGTCTCCGAGAGCGCCGCGAAGATGCCGCCCGAATGGAACCAGCGCACGCCGCCCGCGAAGATTTCTTTCCAGTCGAAGTCGCCCGGTTTGAGACGCGCCGCCGCCTCGTTCGAGCGGTTGTAGAAGACGACGGGCGGGCGAACGCCGAAGCCCCGGTCGCTATAGACGGCGGCCATGTTCGGCCCCGTCACGCCGTCGTGCTCGAACGTCTTGTAGAAAGGCCGCACGCCCATCGCGCGCACGCGCTCACTGATGAGGTCGCCGATGGGGTAGTTGACCATCGCCGAGACTATTCCAGTCTTCATGCGGAAGCAGTCCGAGAGGTTGGCCGCGCAGTTGAACTCGCCGCCGCTGACGTGAATCTGGCACTCGGTCGCCTTGCGGAAGGGGATGATGCCCGGATCAATCCTGTGCACGAGCGCGCCGAGCGAGACGAAGTCGAGCGCACCGCCGGGAAGAAAGTTCAGACCGTATTTCATTACTGCTCTCCTCGTGATTGCGGGCCTCTGTCATACGCCGCCGAAGGCCGAGAAGCCGCCGTCCACGGGCACGACTATCCCTGTGACGAAGCCGGAGGCCGGCGACAGAAGCCATAGTATCGTTCCAAGTAAATCTTTCGGCTCGCCGAAGCGGCCCATCGGCGTGTGGGCGATGATGCTCTGCCCGCGCGCCGTGAGTTGGCCGGTCTCTTTGTCGGTCAGGAGGAAGCGGTTCTGCTCGGTCAGGAAGAAGCCGGGGGCGATGGCGTTGACGCGTATGCGCGGCGAGTACTCGGTCGCCAGGTGCACGGCGAGCCACTGCGTAAAGCTGTTGACGCCCGCCTTCGCGGCGGAGTAGGTCAGGACGCGCGTCAGCGGGCGGAAGGCGCTCATCGAGGAGACGTTCAGGATCACGCCCTCGCCCTGCTCGGCCATCAGTCTGCCGAAGACCTGGCTGGGGAAGATCGTGCCCAAGAGGTTGAGGTCGAAGACGAAGCGCAGCGCCTCTTCGGGGATGTCGAAGAAAGAGAGGTCGGGGCGCGTTGTCGCCTGCGGGTGGTTGCCGCCCGCGCCGTTGACAAGGGCATCCACGCGCCCGAACTCCGCGACGACTTCGCGCGCAGCCCGTTCGAGGTCGTCACGTTTCGTCGCGTCGCCCGCGAAGACGAGGGCGCGGCCCGGCCCTTTTATCTCCGAGAGGACGGCGTCGGCCTTTTCGCGGTTGCGCGCGAGGACTCCGACGCTTGCGCCGCAGCCCGTCAGCGCCCGCACTATCTCGCGGCCCAGCACTCCCGTGCCGCCCGTGACCACGACAGTGCGCCCCTCGAAGTCGTACATCTTCGTCAGCTCGTCTAAATCCATCTTCCGCCCCTCGTCGTTGAAGGTGGCCGCAGGTCAGCCCCGCCTGCCGTTGACAGTTCAGCCGCCGATGAAGAGCGGCTTCAGGTGGCGCTCGTAGAGGTTCTCCGTCACGTTCCTTGCGACCGCCGGCTCGTAGGCTTCGAGCATCCGCAGGTAGCGTTCGCCCATCCGGGCAGCGACCTTGTAGCCGACGTGCAGCAGTTGTCTCAGGCTGGGGTTGTACCGCTCGCTCAGCAGGTCGTGCCTGAGCGCGCCCGTGAACTGCCCCGGCGTCCAGCCCTGCACCTCTTCTTTTGAGGGAAGCTTCGCGCGGTCAATGTCAATCACCGCCGCGTAAGGGGCGCACAGGGCCTCAATGTCGTCGAGCGCCACGGCGTAAATCTCTTTGGCGAGCCTCAAGCCTTCGCCGCCCGACTCGGCCAGCCCCGTTATCTCTTCGAGCCAAGTCGTGCCCGCGGTCTTGACGTGAAGCCCCGCGCCGGTGCGCGCGAGCGCCCTGCGGACGGGCGCGTAGATGGAGAACTTGTCGCTGCCTGAATGGACGCTCAGCTTGAGGTTGTCGGGGAGGTCGTAAAGGCTGACGGCGTGAGCGATGACGGCGATGTCTTCGCCAAACTCCTTCTCGAACTGCGCCACGTCGCCGACGTAGTCCACGCCCTTGTTGAAGCGGCCCGTGAATTTGGGCGCGATGGTCTGCGCCGGAATCCTCTCGTCGGCGATTGCCGAGAGGATGACCAGGAGTTCGGGCGGCGTCTGCGGGCTGTCGGTCTCGTCCATCGAGACCTCGGTGATGAAGTTTCCCTCACCTTTGCGCGAGGCGACGTGGCGGTAGATGCGCCCCGCTTCGCCGACGGCCTTGAGGTACTTCGAGGCGACGCGCTCGATGTCGACGCGCGTCGTCTCGAAAGGCTCAGCGATGCCGGGAATCTCCAGACGACCGACGAGTTCGGGGTGGCGCTCGACGAAGGCGCGCACTTCGCCCGCGTCCGCCGGCTGGCCGATTGAGTCGGCCACGTCGAGCGTGTAGAAGTCGCTTGAGTCAATGAACTCGTCCACGGTGTCGAGGCGTATGTGGTCGGCGTCCACGTGGAAGGGCTTCGTCCAGTCGAGTTCCCTGACCGCGGCCTGAGCCGCCGCCAGCACGCTCGCCGGACGAGAGCCGACGATGGTGTGCTCGCGGTGCGACTTGTTCCAGACCGGCGTCACCTCGACGCCGCGCGCGGCGGCCTGCGCGCACGCGCGCAACTGCGCCTTCGCCTGGTGCGCGAACCGGTCGCCCACGCCGAAAGAATATCTCCCCAACCTCAAAGCGTTACTCATCGTCTCCTCCTTAATCTTAACCCGAAGCCCTTCGACTCGCCGCGCCGGTCGCGCTCATTTCGCGGCGGTCTTTTCAGGAACTTCGCCAGGCCGAGCTTCTGCTCCCTGATCCCTTCGACGGCCAGGCCCGCCATGACTTCAGCGCCGAGCGGCGAGAAGTGCGTGTTGTCTTCCACGCCCTGCGGGTAGTTCGGGTTCTCGCCCGGCTTGAACTGAAGGAAGAGCTTCCTCGAACCTTCAGGCCCGTATTCTTTTATGACCTTCTCGCTCTTCCGGTGCAGATCAATGAGCGCCGCCCTCTCGGCGGCGGCGACGGCGCGCACGATGTCGGGGTATTCGCCGTGCGTGTCTTGAAAGACACCCTGCTTGTCAAAGCGGCGGCGCATCAACGGCGTTAGAAGGACAGGTATCGCCCCCTTCTCACGCGCGTCCGAGACGAAGCGCGCGAGATTCTTCCTGTACTCGTCGGGCGGCGTGTAGCGGTCGCCCTTGTCCTTCGACTCGTCGTTGTGCCCGAACTGTATGAAGACGTAATCGCCCTCCTTGAGTTTGGCGACTATCGCCTGCCAGCGGTTCTCGGCGATGAAGGTTCTCGTGCTCCTGCCGTTCTGCGCGTGGTTCTCTATCTTAACTTCGCCCTCGTCGAAGAACTTTTGCAGCTCCTCGCCCCAGCCCGTCTCGGGGCGCTTGTCGGGCTGCTTCTGCGCCATCGTCGAGTCGCCCGCCAAGTACACAGTGATCGGCCCTTTCCCGGACGCAGAAACGCAGAGCAACAGGGTCGTGAGTAAAGCAGCCGTGATTTTCATCGTCATCTTCAACCCAAACTTTCGATGACTCTCCTTTAACGCGCGTGCCGTGCGGCGTGAGCGCCGCGACCGGAGTGAACATGAGCCGCCCAGGGCGTTATAGCTCCGGGCGGCTCACGTCGTTGCTGGCGAGTGTGGAACCTGCGCCCAGCCCCGGAAAGTCGTTAGAAGACGAACTTCAGGCCGAGCTGGATGTCACGCGGATTGTTGCGCTGCGTGGTCACAAGGCCGAAGCTCCCGGCGTTGCTCGGGTCGAGGCCGATGCCGTTGCCGAAGTACGAGTGGTTGAAGGCGTTCAGAGCCTCGGCGCGCAGTTGCAGCTTCGTCTTCTCGGTGATCTGGAAGTTCTTCGCGAGCGACAGGTTGACGTTCAGGTAAGGCTGGTTGCGCATCGAGTCCAGAGTCGTCGGGACGTTGCGCAGGCCCGTGTTGAAGTTGTTGAGCCTGACGATCCCAGCGCCGTTCACGGTCGGGATGATGAAGGCCGATGTGTCTATGCCGAACTTCTGCCCCGTCCCCGTGTTCTCGCCCACGCGGCTCACGATCTGGTTGAAGTCGCCCGCGTAGAACCAGGTCTGCGTCGGGCTGAGCAGGAACGTCTCGCCGCTCTGCCACTCGTATGTGCCGTTGAGCTGCCAGCCGCCGATGATGGCGTCAACCCAGCGGTTCATGTCATTGCCGAACGCCTGGCCGCGGCCCACGGGAAGTTGATAGACCGTGGAGAAGGTGAAGCGATTAGGACGGTCGTCGGGCGAGATGCGATCCTCCAGCTCCGTGTCCGAAGGGTTCAGGTAGTCCAGCCGCTCACGCAGGCGCGAGCGCGTGTACGAAGCGGTCAGGGTGAGGTCTTTCGAGAACCGTTGCGTCAACTGAAGCTGGAGCGCGTTGTACCTGTTCGTGCCGTTGTACTGCTCGATCCACACGTTCGTGAACTGCGGGAACTGCAAGAGCGACTGCGCGCGCGTGATGGTCGTCGCCGTGTTCAAGGGGCTGCCCGTGCCGGGCAGGAGATTACGGAACGGGTTCGGGATGGTCGCCGAAAGCAGGGTGTTCGCCGCCGCGTCCGTGGTCGGGTCGGTGCCGAGGAACTGACGTGGGACGAAGTCGAAGTTTCTGGCGACCGGCATGTCGTAGCCCCAGGACGTGACGAAGTTGGCCTCGGCCACGAAGTGGCCCGGCAGCTCGCGCTGGACGCCGAAGATCATCCGCGCGAACTTCGAGTTCTTGCGGTTGACGGGAAGGAGCGGCGCGGTCGAGGAGCCGGCGTCAATGCCCGTGGCGGTCAGAAGGCCCTGGCTCGCGCCCGGCGAGGCCGAGAGGCCGTTGGGGAAAGGGTTGGCGAGAGTGCCGACGAAGGTCAGGCCGTTGTTGTTCGAGGCCACGAAGGGTGTCGAGCCGGCGAAGCCCGTCTGCAAGGGGTTCTGCTGAATCTCGATCTGATGCGGGGCCATGAAGATGCCGAAGCCGCCGCGCACGACCGTCTTGTCGTTCATGGCGTAGGCCGCGCCGAAGCGGGGCTGCCAGTTGCGCTTGTCCGTGTCCCAGGCCGCGCGGTTGCTGCTGTCGGCGAACGTGTAGCCGCCGAGCACGTGGAACTGGTCGGGCGTGAGCAGGAAGTTGCTGGAGTTGGCGTTGAAGGCCGCGGTGTAGGCGGCGCGCGCCGCCGCGTCAATCGGACTCGGCGTCGAGAGGTCGAACCCGCGCTGGATGCGGTCGAAGCGCTCTGTGAGTCCGCCCTCCCACTCGTAGCGCAGGCCGAGGTTCAATGTGAGTTTCGGCGTCACGCGCCAGTCGTCCTGTACGAAGAAGCCGTGGTAGACGGTCTGCACGGAGTAGTTGATCGAGTTGTCAATCTGGCTCGCCGTCGAGCCGGAGCCGGGCGAGGGTATGCCGAGGAGGAAGGACGCGATGTCGCGCCCGAAGGCGTTCCGCAGCGTGCTCGAAGAGTTCGAGGCCGGGCTGGTGAACGTGCCGTCGAAGAAGTAGCGCCCGGCCTGGAAGCCGTTGCTGATGAAGTTCTCGCGCAGCACGCGCAGGTCGTATCCGGCCCTCAAGGTTTGGTTCCCGTAGAGCTTGGTCACGGAGGGCTGGAACGACCCCATGTAGAACGGGCGCAAGCGTCCCGCGTTGAAGTCCGAGCGCGTCGCGCCCAGGTTGGAGTGGATGGGCCTAGTCGCGTCGAGGTTCCTGATAAGTATGCCGGGGAGGTACTGGTAGCCGCGGAACTCGGAGAGCGCCTGCGAAGAGAACGGCAGGGTCGAGAGGTCGAAGTTGGCAGCCGGCATGCGCTGCTGGACGAAACGGTTGAGACTCACGCGCAGGTCTAAGACCGTGCTGGCCGAGAGCGTGTTCGTGTAGTCGAGGTTTCCGCCGTCGTTGGTTCGGTTCTCGAACCCCTGCGTGATGGGGAAGCCGTTGACGACGCCCGCCCAGTCGTTGCGGTCTTCGGGGTTGAAGCTGTGGTAGAACTTGCCGAAGACCGACTGCGTCTCGCTGATCTTGTGGTCAACGCGCGTGAGCCAGGCCCTGTAGTTCTCGTGCCTAATCTGGTTAGAGAAGAAATTGTTCTGCGTGCCGTTCGCCGTCCCCGTGATGTTCGGCGACGGGTAAAACTTGATGAGCGCCGCGGCAATCGGGTCAATCAGATTCGCCGGGATGATGTTGCAGGTCGAGTTCGCGGCCACGGCCCCCGACGTGGGGCAGCCGAAAGAGGTGCGAACCACGTTGCTGCCGCTCGTCCGCCCCGTGAACGGGTTGAAGATGACGGTGTTGGCCGGGTCGGCGATGTTCGCGCGGTTGACGATCAAGGCCGAGAAGTCGCCGTTCCTCATCGCCGCGGTCGGCACGGTGAAGACCTGCGGCTCGGCGACGTTGTCCAAGAGGTGCTCGTAGGAGAAGAGGAAGAAGGTCTTGTCGCGCCCGTTGTAGAGCTTCGGGATGTAAACCGGCCCGTCCACGACGCCGCCGTAGCGGTTGTACGTCCGGATGGGGCGCGACTGCCCCGAACGGTTCGAGAAGAAGTTGTTGGCCGTGCGGCTGCGGTCGCGGTTGAACTCATAGACTGAGCCGTGCAGGTTGTTCGTCCCCGACTTGACGGCGACGTTGACGGTCGCGCCCGCCGAGTAGCCCTGCTGCGCGTCGAAGGCGTTGGTCTGAACTTTGAACTCCTCGACGGCGTCCGAGGGTGGGGAGAAGCCGACGCCGCCGTCGAAGGCGTAGTTGGGCGAGCCGTCCAGGGTGATCTGGTTCGAGCCGACCGCGCCGTTCGAGCGAAACGCCGCCAGGTTGCCGTTCGAGGTGGGGCCGGTGAAGAGCGGGTTGCCGGTGTAAGAGATGCCCGGCGCGAGGGTCGCCAACTGGTAGGCGGTGCCTTCGGTCAAAGGCAGCTCGCTGATCTGCCGGCCCGTGATGGTCGAGCCGGTGCTGACCGAGCCGGTCTCCAGCGCTGGCGTGATGGAGGCCACGGTCGTCACCATCTCGCCCACGCCGGTGACCTGCACCTGCACGTCGAGCGTCAGCTTCTGCGCAACGCTGACCACGACGCCTTCGCGCGTCGCGGGGGCGAACCCCTTGGCCGTCACCGTCAGCGTATACTTGCCGGGCTGCAAAAGCTGGAAGCTGTACGCGCCCTCTTCGTTCGTCGTGGCGGTTGCTTCGACGTTGGTGTCAACGTTTTTGATGACGACCACCGCACCGGGCACGGCGGCCCCGTTCGGGTCTGTGACCTGACCCGTCACCGAGCCTCTGAACTCCTGCGCGCTCGCCGCCACGAAGGCTAAGAGGAGCAGCAGCAAGGCGGCGATGCTGCGGCGAATTGCGTACTTACACATGGCTTTGGTTCCTTCCTTCTTTACTCTTCAATAGCGCCGCGGGCGTGCCCGTCACGCTAATAGCCTGAGGCCGGGATCAACGCAAATCGGCTAGTTCTGGTGTCGGCATATCAACATGTCGGTCTTACCAATCAACTGCGTGCCGTGAGACATCTTTGTTCGTTCCCGGCCCGGTCTCTGAACTGTATATTTAAGCGTTTAAAAACTTCGCGCCTGATTCGACTTAAAGACAAAGTAGATGTCTATTGCCGACTTTTTCTCGATCAGAGCCTCCAACGCTCTAAAACGCTTGGCGGCAGTGAAGGGCGTCCGCGACCGTCCATTCACCCGGCGGAGTAGGGCGGATTGTCCAACACAACGGTGATATTGTCAAGTTCATTTCTAACCAATCATATTATTTCCGCCGGAAGGGTATGACCAATTAAAGGGCGCGGGCTGTTATTAACCTTTCATTGTTTTTGCTCCTTACCCGCGGACGCGCCCCTTTGTTTCGCGGCGGGCGGCAGCGGCTCGGCGAACACTTTAATCAGGATCATCGTGAAGTCTTGACCGGCGGTGCTGCGCTGGTGTGGCGTGCCGCGCGGCACGACGACGAGGTCGCCCTTCTTGATCTCGAACGTCTGACCGCCGACGATGCGCGGGCTGCGCCACTCGCCCGGTTCGACCTCGCGCGGCGACTCTAGTTTCCCGCCGAGCGTGAGCGTGGCCGAGCCTTCCAGCACGTAGTAAACGTCGTCGGACGCGTCGTGCAACTCCGCCGCCGCGCCCGATCTGTTTTTCTCGTGCTGCACGGCGACGCGCGTCTGCATGCCCTCGCCGCCGATCAGGTCTTCGACCTTGTTGTCGGGTTGCAGTCTGCGCTCAAGGTCGGCGAGCGACTGCGCCGTCCGCACCACGAAGGGGCGCGCGGGGCTGCTCGGCCCGCGCTGCGCCGAACCGGCACCCGCGGACTGCGCGTAGGAACAAACTGTCATCGCGATCACAAAGACCATTGCCGTTAACGCCCGCCTCGTCGTCAACATCGTGTGCCTCATCTCCTCGTTGCCTTATCATCTTTCCGACCTTCGTCGTCTCCGAAACTTCAAACTCACGCGGACTATGACTCAAACGCGCTCGCCGGCAAGTCGGCAGACCGCTTCCATCGGATCAGCCTTGCGCGCCGCCGTATATTTCTGCTTCAACCCTCGCCACCTCACGGCCCACCAGTCCGTTGACCCGCGGGTCTCGACCGCCTAGCACGGCGCGCGCGAAATCATCTATCAGCGGTTGGTGTAAGTTCGTGTGGGGAGTGAGCACCTCGAGGCGCTCGCCGTCGGCGGTGCTCATCCTGACCTCGCCCCCGTTCAGTGTGCCGGCGTGAATCGAACCCTCGCTGCCGAAGACGTGTAGCGTGTCCTGCGGCTCGCGCGCGGCGTGCGTGACGCAGAGGACGGCCTGCGGCCCGCCCTGGAAGTGAAGCAGGGCGCTGGCCGTGTCTTCGACTTCGCGGTCGAAGACGACGTTGCCGACGAGCGACCTGACCTCCTCGACCCGACCGAACAAGTTAATCAAAACTTCAAGGCGGTGACAGCCGAAGTCGAACATCGGCCCGCCGCCCGACAGCCTCCTCTCGACCAGCCAGCGGCGCGGGTGCGACGGGTCGGGGTCGAACCTCTCGAACGCGTTCACCTGCGCGACGACCGGACGACCGATCTCGCCCGAACTCAGGACGGCCTTGATCCGCTCGACGACCGGGTAGAAGCGTCGGTAGTAGGCGACGCCGAGCCGCACGCCGTTCGCCTCGCAGGCGGCGATCATCCGGTCGCACTCCGCCACGCTCATCGCCATAGGCTTTTCACACAGGACGTGCTTGCCCGCTTCGGCGGCTACGAGGGTCTGCTCGGCGTGCAGGTGGACGGGCGTTGCGACGTACACCGCCTCGACCTCAGCGTCCGCGATTAATTGCCGCCAGTCAGCGTACCAACGGCGCGCCCCAAACTCTCCGGCGAAAGACTCGGCCAGGTCGGCGCGCGCGCGGCTGACGGCCACCAGCTCGCAACCCGGCAGGTCGCGCAGGGCCGGGGCGACGCGCCTGCGCGCGATGTCTCCGCAACCTATCAGTCCCCAACGTACACGTCGCATCGCACACACCCACGTTAAGACTGACGATGGAAGAGAAACTTGAAGCGGCAGCTTATCTTCTCTTCGACGGTGTTCGGCTACCCTTGCCGGAGTGCTGGCCGGCGTCCATCTCCATCTCACTGCTCGCCATCAAAAACGCGCCGACGCCTTTCGGGTCGTCGGTCACGACCTTTTCGCTCAGGTAATACTGATAGCTCCCGTCGCGGTACGGGCTGCCACCGAGGCCGGCGACGCTGACCGTGCCTTTGAGAGAGACCTGACCGCCCGCGTCGGTTTCGACGAAGCGGTTGACGATTCCCTGATAGCCTTTCCGCGCGACCTGGAAGTACGAGTCAGGCAGGTAGCCCTGCCTGACTCCCTTCGCCAGCGCATAGACGAACATGCATGAGGCGGACGCTTCAAGGTAGTTCCCCTCCGCGCCGCCCTTGTCCGGCACTTCGTACCAGAGGCCCGACTTCGGCTCCTGGTATTTCTCGACGGCGGCGGCCAGGCGTTTAAGAATCGCGAGCAGGGCTTCTCTCTTCGGATGATCCTTCGGGAAATAATCCAGCGTGTCTACGAGAGCCATCGCGTACCAGCCCACGCCGCGGCCCCAGAAATTCGGCGAGCGCCCCGTCGCCGGGTCGGCCCAGCGCTGTTTCCTCGACTCGTCCCAGCCGTGATAGAGCAGGCCGGTCTTAGAGTCCCTCGCGTGATGCTCCATCAGTACGAATTGGTTTGCGATGTCGTCGAAGTCTGCGTCTTCGTGGAACGCGGCGGCGTACTCGGCGTAGAAAGGCTCGGCCATGTAGAGGCCGTCGAGCCACATCTGCTCCGGGTAAATCTTCTTGTGCCAGAAGCCGCCTTCGGACGTGCGCGGCTGGGTCTTCAACTGCTCGCGCAAGAGTCCAGCGGCCTTCCTGTATTTCTCCTGCCCCGCGACCTTGTAGAGCAGGAGCAGGAGCCTGCCGGGCATGACGTTGTCGAGGCTGTAGTCTTCGGGCTTATAAGTGCTGATAGTGCCGTCCGCGTTCACGAAGTGATCCACGCCCTGCCGGATGTACTTGAAATATCTTTCATCGCCCGTCTCGCGCCACACGCTCTCCATCCCCTTCAGCAACACGCCCTGCTCGTAGGCCCACTTCTCAGGTCTGCCCGGCTCGTTGACCAAAGCGTCTTTCCGACGCGCCATCACCGAGCCGGCCATGCGCACGAACAGAGGCGCGGTCTGTCCCGCGGCAAGCGTCGGCCCCGCGGCCATGGAAAGAAGGAGGGTTAATATAAGAGTCGCTTTCATTCGGAAACTCTTCAGTTGATTACTCGGTCGGCTTCACACCGCAATGGTACGATAACCCTCATTTTGATGTTGAAGTCATCACAGTTAAAGATTGGTCAGACCTTTGTCCGGCGCACCCTTGGAATTTCGTTCGACAAATGTTGATTAAGCCAGTATAGTTAGTCGGTTAGTGGGTCACGGCTGAAAGAGCCAAAAGGAGGCCGTCAACATTGCTTCTTACCGCCGCGGCCACGTCAGCTACTTAACAGTGCAAATGGTATGACCGATTTTAACTCCGACCTCTTCAAGACGATTATCCCCGAAGGGCGCGGTAATACTTCCGAGGAGGTGGTCTCCCAACTGCGGGAGATGATCCACCGCGGCGAGCTACACCCCGGCGACCGCCTGCCGCCGGAACGTGATCTCGCCAAACTGCTCGGCGTCAGCCGCCCCACATTGCGCGCAGGGATACGCTCCCTGTCGGCGGTCGGCATACTACAGTCGCGCCAGGGCGCGGGCACTTTCGTCGTGCAGTCCGAGGGGCCGCCCCAACTCGACAGCAGCCCCTTGCGCCTGATGGCATCGCTGCACGGGTTCACCTCCGCCGAGATGTTCGAGGCGCGGCAGTCGCTGGAGATGGCTATCGCCGGCCTCGCCGCCGAGCGCGCCACGGGCGACCAGATGGCCTCGATGGCGGAGGAAGTGACGGGCATGTTCGCCTCGCTCGACGAGCCGGAGCAGTTCCTCGTCCACGACATGCGCTTCCACCAGACGGTCGCCGCGGCCTCCGGCAACCGCATCCTGACAGCGCTGATGAACATGGTCGCCACGATCCTCTTCGACGCGCGGCGCAAGACCGTCAAGCACGCCACAGACCTCAAGGAGTCGGCGGAGATGCACCGCAAGATTTACCGCGCCATCCGCGAGCACAGCCCGGAGGCCGCGCGCCTCACCATGCGCGACCACCTCATGCTCGCGCAGCGAGCGCAGGAGGCCGAAGGGATAGACTACTCAGACGCCGCAGACGTGGCGGGCAACGGCGACGGCGCGGACGCGAACCCCGCGACTTAGCGAATCAGCTAAAGCGGCGCGCACTCCGTCCCTGAAGCCGTGCGCGTCAAACACTCTGCCGCGCCTCCCTCACGATCTCGACGAACTGCCGCGCGCGCTCCGTGATTATTTCGGCCTGACCTTCGCCGAGCGCCTTGAGGTCAACGAGGTCTGTTCCGACGCCCAGCGCGCTCGCGCCCGCCCTGATGAAGTCAGCCGCAGTCCCCAGCGACACGCCGCCCGTCGGAACAAGCTCGACCTGCGGCAGCGGAGCCTTGAGCGCCTTCAGGTAGCTCGCGCCGCCGAGCGCGCCGCACGGGAAGACCTTGACCATGTCCGCGCCGGCCTGCCACGCCGCGACGACCTCGGTCGGCGTGAGCGCGCCCGGCATTACCGCCACGCCGTACCTCCTGCACAACTCGATTGTCTTAGTGTTGAGCGAAGGCGAGACGACGAACCGCGCGCCCGCAGAGATGCACGCGCGCGCCGTCTCCGGGTCGAGCACCGTGCCCGCGCCGACCGTGGCCTCGTCGCCGTAGCGCTCGGACAGCTCGGCTATCAACTCCACGGCGCGCGGCACGGTCATCGTGATTTCGAGAACCGAGATGCCGCCCGCCTTGATCGCCTCGACGACGCGCGCCGCCTCCTCGGCGGAGCGCGCGCGCACTACGGGGACGACGCCGACCTCTCTTATCTGCCGCAGCACCTCTTCCTTCTTCATCCGTCGCCCCGGCCCGAAGCCCCGTTCAAGCTGACGCGGGACGCGCGCCCGCGCGAAAGTCAACGCGCCACGCGCGCGCCGCCACCCTTCATCACGCGCTCGACCTCCGAGAGCGTCGCCGTCGTCGTGTCGCCCGGCGTCGTCATCGCCAGAGCGCCGTGCGCCGCGCCGCACTCGACCGCCCACTGCGCGCCCTTGTCCGCCAGCAGGCCGTAGATCAGGCCCGAAGCGAACGAGTCGCCGCCGCCCACGCGGTCGTAGATTTCCAGGTTCTCGCGCGTGGTCGCCTGATAGAGTTCGCCGCCGGCGTAGCAGACCGCGCCCCAGTCGTTCACGCTCGCGGTCTTCGCGTTGCGCAGTGTCGTCGCCACGACTTTGAAGTTCGGGAACTCGCGGACGGCGCGCTCGATCATCCGTCGGAAGGATTCGACTTCGAGTTTCGAGTGGTGCTCGTCCAAGCCTTCGACTTCAAAGCCGAGGCAGGCGGTGAAGTCCTCTTCGTTCCCGATCATCACGTCAACGAGCGACGCCAGTTCGCGGTTGACCTCGCGCGCGCGCGCCTTGCCGCCGATTGTCTTCCACAGAGACTCGCGGTAGTTCAAATCATAAGAGACAGTCGTGCCGTGACGCTTCGCGGCCTCCATCGCCTCCTTCGCGACGAGCGGCGTCGTCTCCGACAGCGCGCAGAAGATGCCGCCGGTATGGAACCAGCGCGCACCCTCTTCGCCGAAAATCTTCTCCCATTCAATATCGCCCGGCTTCAACTGCGACACAGCCGTGTGCCCGCGGTCTGAGCAGCCCAGCGCGGCGCGCACGCCGAAGCCCCGCTCCGTGAAGTTCAGCCCGTTCCTCGTCTCGCGCCCGACGCCGTCGTACCTGCGCCACAGCACGTGCGACTGGTCAACGCCGCCTTGATAGATCAAGTCCTCGACGAGACGACCGACCGCGTTGTCCGCGAGCGCCGTGACGACCGCCGCGTCGAGGCCGAAGCAGCGCTTCAGTCCGCGCGCGACGTTGTACTCGCCGCCGCCCTCCCAGACTCGGAAACTTCGCGTCGTGTGGACGCGCCCGTCGCCGGGGTCGAGGCGGAGCATCACCTCGCCCAGGGAGACCATGTCCCAGCGGCAACCCTCTTTCGCCTTGACGTTCAACCCTTCCGCCATCGTCATCATTGGCTGGCCGCGCTCTCGACGCTCGCCGGTTCGAGCCGCGGCGCGAGCAGGTGGATGATCAGGAGCGCGACGAGGTAGGTGCTGCCGGCGATAATGAAGATCGGCAGGTACGAGCCGGTGTATTGCAGTATCAGCCCGACGGTCGTCGCGATCAGCATCCCGCCGACGGAGCCGGCCATACCGCCGATGCCGACGACCGAGCCGACGGCGCGGCGCGGGTACATGTCCGACGCCATCGTGAAGATGTTCGCGCTCCAGCCCTGGTGCGCCGCCGCCGCGAGGCTGACGAGCGCGACCGCGACCCACAGGTTCGAGGCGTGCGCCGCGAACATGATCGGCACGACCGCGAGGGCGCAGACGAGCATCGCCGCCTTGCGCGACTTGTTCACAGTCCAGCCGCGCTTGATGAGCGACCCGGAGAGCCACCCGCCGCCGATACTGCCTACGTCCGCCGAGACGTAGATGACGACGAGCGGCAGTCCGATCTGAGTGATGTCGAGTTTATAGTTCGTGTTGAGGAATTTCGGCAGCCAGAAGAGATAGACCCACCAGATCGGGTCGGTTAAAAACTTGCCGATGGCGAATGCCCACGTCTGTCGGTGCGGGATGAGCCGCGCCCAGGGTATCTTCGTCGTCGGCTCCGCCGGGTCTGACTGGATGTAGGCGAGTTCGGCGCGCGAGAGTTTCGGGTGCTCTTCGGGGCGTCGGTAGGTCATGAGCCAGAACGCGAGCCAGATGAAGCCGAGCGTGCCGGTGATGATGAACGCCCACTGCCAGCCGTAGTTGACGACGATCCAGGGCACGGCGAGCGGCGCGACGATGGCCCCGACGTTCGAGCCGGAGTTGAAGATGCCCGTCGCCAGCGCGCGCTCCTTCTTCGGGAACCACTCGGCGACCGTCTTGATCGAGGCGGGGAAGTTGCCCGCCTCGCCCAGGCCGAGGGAGAAGCGCGCCACGCCGAACCCGAACGCCGAGCGCGCCAGCGCATGGCACATCGCCGCGACCGACCAGAAACCGACGGCGAAGGAGAACCCTTTGCGCGTCCCGAACCTGTCCATCAGGTTGCCGATGATTAGAAGCCCCAGGGCGTATGCGGCCTGGAATGCCGTGTTGACGTAGCCATACTGGGCCTCGTTCCAGCCGATGGTGCGCTTGAAGGATTCGTCCGTGGCGAGTATGCCCAAGACCTGCCGGTCTATGTAGTTGATCGTCGTCGCGAAAAAGAGGAGCGCGCAGATGACCCACCGGTAGCGACCGATGGTCGCGCCGACGCCCTCGAACGCGGCGACGGCAGCGCCCGTCACGCTCGCGCCCGCCGACTGCGGCGGTGCGACTTCGGCCCTCGACTTCGGGAGCGCGGTCTCTTCAACCGACTTTGATATGTCACTCATGTCTTTGCCTCGCGCGGGGAGGTTTCGGTCGCCCTCACCCGACAGAGATCAAAGGGGCAGCACGTCGGGCGAGAGGTATTCGCGCCCTTCTATGCTGACGGGGATTTGCGGCCAATCGGGGATGGTGGTTAAAACTTCTACCCCGGAGGCTGTGGCGATGCAAGTCTCCTCGACCTTCGTGCCCGTGATCGAAGGGTTCCAGGCGAACGCCTGATTAACTTGAACGGTATCGGTGCTCGCGGGGTGTGCCAGCCAGTCGCGCGTGCGATAGCCCGCCGCGCCGCCCTGGTGGTGCAGGCCCTCCTCGCCCTTGAAGCCTTCTTCGGCGTAGGCGCGCGCCGCCGCGTCGTACAACTCCGAGCCGACCGCGCCGGGCCGCGTCGCCGCCAGCAGACGCGCGTTGACGCGCGCCGCCGACATCGTCCGCCGCCGCAGTTCTTCGGGCACGCCGCCCGCGCAGACAATGCGCGTCAGCGACGTGATTAGCCCCGCGCGCCGCGCACAAACGACGACCATCAGCACGCGCTCCCAACGCCGCCCGGTCGGGACGGGGTGGCGGAATTTTTTCAGCCGCTCGTCCGCAGCCACGAGCGTCACGACCGAGCGGATGCCGCGCGCCGCCAGCGAGTCGTCCGCGCGCCGCGCCACTTCACTTTCGGTCTGACCTGGTTCGAGGGAACGCGCGAGGTCGCCAATTGCCTCACCCGCGTCGCGACCGAGCAGACGATATCTTTCCACCTCGGACTCTGTGAGCTGATAGCGACAGCACGCGACAGCATCCTCGACGGCATACGCGCCGCCCGTCGGCGCGAGGTCTGAGCCGAGCGTGCCGCCCTCATTTAGCAGGGCGTGCGCGCGGTCGGCGAGAAAGTTCGGCGAAGACTTCTCCTCTTCCCAGGCGAACTCCACCGGCTCGAACTCTTCCGCCGTGACCTCTTCGGCGAGCAGGCGCGGCATCTCGATGCGGCTCGCGAGCACGAACCTTTTGCCGTCGCCGCGCACGAGGAGCGCGCACGCGCCCGCCTCGCGGCTCGCGTCCACGCCGTTCGTGCCGCCCGCGCTCAGCCAGGCGAAGTTGTGCTGCGCGCCCAGCAACACGCCGCCGAGTCCTTCGGCGGCGAGCATACGCACGACCCTCCCGGTCTTCTCCGCAATCTCGCCTCTTCTGTCCACGAGTCTGTTTTTAAGTTAGCGGGAGAACCAATCCGCCGCCGCCCGCGTAGGCGTGGATCTCAAAAGCCGTCGGCTGACGTCGAGCGTTTCTAGTTACCGCCCCGGACGTTAGCGGTTAACGCCGCTCGCCAGGAAGCCGCCGTCCACCACGAGAATCTCGCCGGTCACGAAGCTGGCCGCGTCCGAGGCGAGGAAGACCGCCGCCCCCGCCAACTCCTCGACCCTGCCGAACCTCCCCATCGGCGTGCGCAACTGGAACTCGCGCCCGCGCTCGGTCTCATTCAAAAGGCCCTCGTTCAGCGCCGTGCGGAAGACGCCCGGCGCGATGGCGTTCACGCACACGCCGCGCGCCGCCCACTCGACCGCCAGAGACTTCGTCAGAGAGGCGACCGCGGCCTTGCTCGCCGAGTAGGCGGCGACCTCGCGGAGCGCGACGAAGGTGGAGAGCGACGCGACGTTGATGATGCGCCCGTACTCGCGCTCCAGCATGTGCCGCCCGAAGATTTGACAGGCGCGAAGCGTGCCCGTCAGATTCGTCTCGATGATGTCGTCCCAGTCCTCTTCGGGGAAGTCGAGGGTCGGGGCGCGCTTCGTTCGGCCAGCCGAGTTGACCAGGATGTCCACCCTCCCGAACGCCTCGACGCACTCGTCCAGGACGCGCCGCAAGGAAGACCTGTCCGACACGTCCGACACGACGCGGAGCGTCCGCCGCCCACGCTCTTCGATCCCCCGCGCCGCGGCCTCGACCTGCTCGGCACGGCGCGAAGTCGGGATCACGTCTGCGCCCGCCTCCGCCAGCCCGTGTGCGATGGCGCGCCCGATGCCGGAAGTGCCGCCGACGACGACCGCCGTCTTGCCCGTCAGTTCCAGAGAGGCGTGGCCCATACTCGATCTCTTTTTACCAAAGACGGAAGCCTTAAAGTCCCGCGGCTCGGACTCGAAGCAGGCCGGAATCTAAGCCTGAACCAAACGTCCGCCGTTACGGCCCCGGCCCTAATCAAAGCCGAGGCATCAGAGGTTATACCAATTAACTGAAAGGCGAACAGTATGTAACACCGCGAAATCACCTTTGTCAAGCCTCACGAGAAAATAGAAAAGGACGGAAATGATTTAGGATTTTTATAAGTCCATTAAAGAATCCACTCTTGTGTGCCTTCCAATTATATGATAAAAACTATCCCTTAAAGTGGGATTGGTAAAACCAAACGGGCAAAATTCGAATGGCCGTCGCCGTTTTTACAGGCTCCTAATGACAGCCACTTTTTCAAAAGGGCAAGACCTGATCTTTCGTTAAAAGATACCCTTCATTGTCCGTGCTAACAACTTCGGGAGTCGAGGGAGGAATTTAAGGTGTCCGCTCCAATCCGGCAGAATATCAGGCGGCGCGTAGTCGGCAACAGCGTTTGGCTGCGCCGTGCGGATTCCGTCGCGCAGGAACAGTCTGCCCTTCCCGCGCGAAAAATTAATTACGAGGTGGTAGTATCTGAAGAGGCCGTCGGGCGGGCCATGTTGGAGGATTTGGAGGAGCACGCGCGGGCGAAGCGGGGCGACTTGGTCATCATCCTGCTCGGCGGTCGCGGCGCGCAGGCGATGTACCGCCTCCTGAGCGAGAAGGCGCGAAAGGCGGAGGCCGACTGGCTGCTCGGACGCCTGCACGTCTTCACGCAGGACGCGCTCGCACCCATGCGCATGGACAACGGTCTGAGCTTCGTGCGGGACTTCGAGCGTTTACTGGGGCCGGATTTTTTCCGCAAGGTCAAGAGCTTCACGCCGATGCAAACGGACACGGACGACCTCGAAGGCGAGCTTGTGCGCTACGTCGAAAAGCTTGACGCTTTGGGCGGCACGGACATCTTCTTCCTCGGCCACGGGCCGGAGGCGGGCGCGGCCTCGCACCTCGCCTACATCAAGCCGGGGTCGGGCGCGGGCGCGGAGGACTTGGCCGGGGTCATCCCCATCTCGCCGAGCATACTCGAACACCACATCTCCAAGTTCAAGGCCGGCGGCAGCGCCGTCACGGCGGAGGACGAAGCCGAGTGCCGCGCCGCCACACACATACTGACGCTCGGCCCCGCCGCCATCCTCGGCGCGCGCCGCGTCGTGCAGTCAATCGTGGATGCGAGCACCGCGCCCGCGAAGCGCGCCAGCTATCGGCGCTTCCTCGAAGAGGAGATTTCCGAAGACCCTTCGGAGCGCGCGCGCCAACTCGACGAGAACCCGGGGCTTTGGCTGCGGCTTCACCCGAACGTCAGGTCGCTGATACTGCCCGACGTTTTAGAAGCCCAGGGTCGGGCATCAGGATAGGGCGTCAAGACAAGAACTATAATGCCGAGCACCACCACACAGGCTCCGCCGATCGGCGAGTACGCCATCATCGTTGACGCAAGAGACAACCTCGCGGTCGTCAAGCGCGAGACCGCGCCGGGGCTTGAAGTCTCGCTGCCGTCGGGCCGGGTCATACGCGTGGCGGAGGCCGTGCCGCCGGGCCACCGCTTCGCCACGCGCGCCGTTCCCGCGGGCGAGTTCGTCCTGCAATACGGCCAGCCCATCGGCACGTCGCTCGGAGTCCGCGAGGGCGAGTACATCTCGCACGCGAACATGACGGACGATGTCCCCGTAGTGCGCGACCTCCCCGAAGACCTCTCGACGCCGCCGCCCGACTACATCCCCGCGCAGGAGCGCGCCACCTTCAATGGCTTCCGCCGCCCGGACGGTCGCGTGGGCACGCGCAACTTCGTCCTCATCGTGCCGACCTCGATGTGCGCGAGCCACGAGGCGCAGCAGATTTCTCTGATGGCGGAGTTCCTGCACTACAGACGCGAACGTTACCCGAACGTTGACGGCGTCGTGGCGATACCGCACAACAAGGGCTGCGGCTGCCAGGAAGGCTCGACGATAGACGTGATGCTGCGCACGCTCTCGAACTACGCCGACCACCCGAACGTCGGCGGCGTCGTCCTCATTGACCTCGGCTGCGAGAAGACCAACCTCGCCCGCGTCGAGCAGTATCTGTTAAAGCGCGAGAAGTCTTTCGACAAGCCGGTGGCGAAGATCGGCATCCAGGAGGTCGGCGGGACGCAGGCGGCCATCGAGCGCGGACTCCGTGAGGTCGAGCGGATGCTGCCGGAAGTGAACCGCGCGGGGCGCGAGGAAGTTTCGGTGAGCGAGCTTGTCATGGGCGTCAAGTGCGGCGGCTCCGACGGCTTCTCCGGCATCTCCGCGAACCCCAGCCTGGGGCGCGCAGCCGACACGCTCGTCCGCTCCGGCGGGACGGTGCTCATCACCGAAGTGCCGGAGTTCTGCGGCGCGGAGCATCTCATCGCGCGCCGCGCGAAGGACGCCGAGACGGGGCGAGCCATCTACCGGATGATTGACTGGTACAAGGAGTACGCCTCGAAGTTCGGGGCGGTCTTGGGTCAGAACCCAAGCCCCGGTAACGTCGCTGGGGGCTTGCTCAACATCACGATCAAATCTCTGGGCGCGATGGCGAAGGCCGGCACGACGCGCGTCGAGGGCGTCGTCGAGTACGCCGAGACGCCGACGGAGCGTGGCCTACATCTGATGCAGGGGCCGGGCTACGACCAGGAGTCAACGCCGGGCCTCGTCGCCGCGGGCGCGACCGTCGTCGTCTTCACCACGGGGCGCGGCACGACCATCGGCAACGCCATCGCGCCTGTCGTCAAGCTGGCCTCGAACAACGCCGTCTTCGAGCGCATGTCGCGCGACATTGACCTGTCAGCGGGAGGCGTCATCGAGGGCACGGAGACGATTGACGAAGTCGGCGCGCGCCTCTTCGAGCACGTGCGGCGCGTGGCGAGCGGCGAAGTGCAGGCCAGGGCCGAGGAGCACAAGCACCGCGAGTTCCAGCTCTGGGCGGAACAGACGGTATCCCTCTAATCCGCCGCGGAGGCGGGACTCTTTCTGTCTTACGAAAGCCGACGCGGGAGAGCGATTGTAACGTCAGGGGACGGAAAGTCGCGCCGCCGACTCTGGACGTTGGAAGGAACATGCCTACGCTGAAAGACGCCCCGCCCGAACAGCCGACGCCGCCCAAAGGCGCGGGCGACTTCGCGAGTTCGGCGAGGGCTTCCCGCATGCTGCTCAGGCTCCTGCGCGCGGCCCCGCGCTGGGCGGCGCGCTCGAAGTGGCCGTGGACGAATTCTTAACCTCAAAACTCGTCGCTTAAACGACAAACATCCGCGGGCGTGTTCGTCAGTCAAACAGCCGATGAAACCGAAAAGCCTCGTCGCACGGGTCTGCATCATCCTCTCAGCACTCACATTTCTCCCGACCGGCCCGGCGGCGCAAACTCCGTCGCCGAGCGCCGGCCCCGTCTCCAAAGTCTGGGTCGCCGACAAAGGCGACGGCACGTACAAGAATCCCGTAATCCACGCCGACTACTCCGACCCGGACGCCGTCCGCGTGGGCGACGACTTCTACATGACCGCGTCGAGCTTCAACGCCGCGCCCGGCCTGCCCGTCCTCCACTCGAAAGACCTCGTGAACTGGACGATCATCGGGCACGTCTTCCGACGGCAGCCTCCCTACGACGTATTCAACAAGCCGCAGCACGGGGGCGGCGTCTGGGCGCCTTCCATCCGCTATCACGACGGCGAGTTCTACATCTTCTACCCGGACCCCGACCGCGGCATCTACATGGTGAAGGCCAGGGACGCCGCCGGCCCCTGGTCAGAGCCTCTGCTCATTAAGGAGGCGAGGGGTTGGGAAGACCCTTGCCCTCTTTGGGACGCGGACGGCAATGCGTACCTCGTGAGCGCGATGGTCGCCAGCCGCTCAGGCGTCAAGAGCATTCTCGTCGTCAGCCGCATGAGTGCGGACGGCGCGCGCCTCTTGGACGACGGCGTGCTGGTCTTCGACGGCCACGACAGGAACCCGACGGTCGAAGGCCCGAAGTTTTATAAGCGCGGCGGCTACTACTACATCTTCGCGCCCGCGGGCGGGGTCGAGACGGGATGGCAGCTCGTCTTGCGCTCGAAAAATATCTACGGCCCTTACGAAGCGCGGGTCGCGCTGGCGCAAGGGGCGACCGCGGTCAACGGGCCGCACCAGGGCGCCTGGGTCGAGACGCAGACGGGCGAGTCCTGGTTCATACACTTTCAGGACAGGGGGCCATACGGTCGCGTCGTCCACCTCCAGCCGATGAGGTGGGTTAATGACTGGCCGGTCATCGGCTCGGACGCGGACGGCGACGGCACGGGCGAGCCTGTGCTGACTTATAAGAAACCGAACGTCGGCAGGACGTGGCCCGTCGTGACTCCGCCCGACTCGGACGAGTTCGACGAGAACGGACTCGGCCCGCAGTGGCAGTGGCAGGCGAACCCGCAACCGAACTGGGCTTTCCCCGCGGGCGGCCTCGGATTCCTGCGCCTGTTCAACGTGCCGCTCCCCGAAGACTTCCGAAACTTCTGGGACGTGCCCAACCTCCTGTTGCAGAAGTTCCCCGCCCCCGAGTTCACCGTCACGACCAGGGTCACGTTCACGCCGCGCGCCGACGACGAAGAGACGGGGCTGATCGTCATGGGGCAGGACTACGCGTATCTGGCGGTGAAGAAGAAGCCCGAAGGACTTTCGATCTCGCAGACGATCTGCAAGGACGCGGAGAGTCACGCGAAGGGGAGAGAGGGCGCGGGCGTCGCGTTGAAGGGGAACACCTTTTACCTGCGCGTGAAGGTGTCGCAGAACGCGGTCTGCGACTTCAGCTACAGCACGGACGGGACTAACTTCTCTCCGGTCGGCGAGCCTTTCAAAGCGCGACAGGGCAAGTGGGTCGGCGCGAAGGTCGGCCTCTTCGCCACGGGGACGGGCAAGGCCCGCGAGTACGGCTACGCAGACTTCGACTGGTTCAGAGTAAGCGCAGAGTGAAGAGTGCAGAGCGCAGAATTAAAGACAGCTTGCTTTTAATTCTGCACTCTCTACTTCTTTCAGTATCGAGTTTTGCCCGTCTTCGGGTTCCAGCCGTCCGCGCCGCCGAGAACCCTTTCGACCGTGATCGCCTTCGCTTCCGCCCTGTTCAACTGGCGCGACCAGGGCACGCGCGCACGCGTGTTCGCGCCCGGCCCCGTGCTGTCGTACTCGGCGTAGCGCGCCGTCTTCTCGCGCTCCGGCTGATCCCAGTTGTGCCAGCCGGCGGGACGCACGACCTCCGACATCCGTGTGTCGAGATAGACGACGCTGGCGAACGGACGCCACGGTCGGCCCAGGTAGGTTCTGACCGTAGGCGTCTCGCCCGTGACACGGCAGTGCGAGAAGACGAAGCCGAACGGCTCGCGTTCGGGAGTGGAGGCGGCGGTGACGTAGCCGTCTCTGAGGCAGTGTATGTGGCAGCGCTCGAAGAAGGCGGTTGCGCCGCCGAAGATGAAGTCCACGTGGCCCGCGATGTAGCAGTCCTCGAAGTATTGCCGCCCGCGGTTGAGCAGAATCGTGTCCTGCCAGCCGAGGAAGCGGCAGTGGCGGAACGTGACGCGGTCGCCGTCAACGCGCAGGGCGAGCGCCTGCCCGACGGGGCCGGCGGAGTTCTCGAAGGTGAGGTTCTCGGCGGTGAAGTCGTCGGCGTCAATGTAGGTCGAGGGCGTGCGGAACGTGCCGATGGGCAAGCCCGTCGGCCCCGCGAGGTTCGCGTTCAGGTCGAAGGTGAGAATCGTCCTCGACGCGTCCTCGCCGACGAGACGGACGAAGTGCTTCTCGCGCTGCACGTAGATCAGCTCTTTGTATGTGCCCGGCTTGACGCGGATGACGGCGGGGCTGTCGGGGGTGGTCGTCTGCGGCACGGCGTTGATCGCCTCCTGCACGGTCTTGTACTGGCCCGTGCCGTCCGCCGCGACGACCAGCGTCGTCGTCTGCGCGGCGCGCGCGCCGACAACGCCGACGGTCAGGCAGGCGAGCAGGCACAAAGCAAAGCGCGCCGCCGTCAGTGCGAGATGGTTCGTTCGCTTCATGTCGGCTGCCTACGGCCAGTCGGGGCGCGAGTTGCGGCTGTTGCCCTTCTTCGCCGGCTCGATGTTGACGTTTCGGAAAGAGATCGAGCCGGCGTTCTGCAACATCTCGGCGGTCTCCACGCCGCGGAACGTGCAGTCTATGAAGCGCACGTCGTCGATCACCGCGCCGGGCCAGCTCGCGATCCACATGACGCGCGGGCTGGACGCGCTTCTGACGTTTTGCAGCTCGACGTTACGCACCACGGGCTTGTAAGGGCCGTTCGGCCCCGTCTCGTACATGAAGTCTATCGTCAGTATCGCCTCGGCGACCCGGCCCACTTCGACGTTGCGCATAAGGACGTTCTCGACCGTGCCACCGCGCCGCGCGTTCGACTTGAAGCGCAGCGCGCGGTCGAGGTTCGGACTGTCCATGCGGCAGTCCTCGACGAAGACGTTGCGGCAGCCGCCGGAAATCTCGCTCCCCACGACGACGCCGCCGTGCCCGTCCTTCATCGTGCAGCCGCGGATGACGATATTTTCGGAGGCGACGCCGACGCGCCGACCGTCGTTGTCGCGGCCCGACTTGATGGCGATGCAGTCGTCGCCCGTGTCGAAGATGCAGTCGGCGATGAGCACGTCGCGGGAGGATTCAGGGTCGCAGCCGTCGTTGTTCGGCCCGTGGCTGCTGATCTGTACGCCGCGCACGGTGACGTTCGAGGAGAGCACGGGGTGAATCTCCCACATCGGCGAGTTGACGATCCTCACGCCCTCGATGAGCACGTTTCGACTGCGGTAGGGCTGTATGAAGTTTGGCCGGAGGAAGTTGCCCTGACCGAAGACGCGCTCACCCACGGGCACGCCCCGCTCGCCGTAGTCGAGCAGGCGGCGAATGCTTGAGCGCGCGGGCGCGTCCGCGCCGCCCGGCCCCTTCCTGTTCCAGGCCCACCAGTTCTCGTCCGACGCCGAGCCGTCGAGCGTGCCCGCGCCCGTCACCGCGATGTTCTCCTGCTCGAAGGCGTAGATGAGCGGCGAGTAGTTCATGCACTCCGTCCCCTCGAAGCGCGTGTAAACGACCGGCAGGTACTTCGCCGGGTCTGTGCTGAACTTGAGGGTCGCGCCCTCGGAGACGTAGAGGTTGACGTTGCTCAGAAGGTGAACCGCGCCGGTGAGGAAGACGCCCGCGGGGACGACGACGCGACCGCCGCCCGCCGCGTGGCAGGCCTCGATTGCCTTGCGTATGGCCTCGGTGCTGTCCGCCGCGCCGCCGGTGACCGCGCCGTAGTCCGTGATCTTAAAGTCGTGCGCGGGGAACTGCGGCGGCTTGATGCGCGCGAGTATCGCGGGCAGATCGTCCCAGCCTGCGGCGCGGCTGCCCGTGGCGACCCGGCGGGCGGCGCGCGGCTTCGACTGGACGGCCTGAACCGAATACGAAGACGGCTGGAGCACGCCGAGGAGAAGAATCAAGACTGCGGCGCGGCGGAGAAGAAGACACATGGGCGCTTCACCTCTGTTTCTTTATCTGCTGGTTGACGAGATGAGTTGAGTATAACAGATGAGGTGTGCCCCGGCGGCGGCGCTCGGCCCGCGGGCGACCGCGAGGGCGTGTCCGTCTTGAAGGTCTAGCGCGACTTCCCCGCCCCGCCGCCGTCCTGCTCCGGCGCGGCCAGAAAGTCTTCGCGCACCGGCGAGAAGATATCTATCAGGATCACCTCCTCGTCGAGCATCGTCGCGCCGTGCCAACTGCCGGGCGGGAAGTGGAGCACGTCGCCGGCCTCGGCCAGGCGTTGCTCGTCGCCGACGGTGAAGAGCACGCGCCCGCGCTCGACGAGCGTGATCTGCTCGTGCGGGTGTTCGTGCGCGGGCGTCGCGACGCGCGGGGCGAAGCGCAGGCGGCAGACCATCAGCCTCTCGCCGACAATCAACTGCCGCTCGGTGCCGTCCTCCAGCCGCTCGACGGGGACGCTCGACCAGTCTGTGTGCTGCGGGTGCGGGTTCAGTTTTGAAGTGGCTTCCATCTTTACCGATTCTTCCTTTCCACTCTGAGCGTGATGCGCCAATGCGCGGCCTCGCCCGCGAGCGTGCGCGCGCCTGATGGCGCGGCGCACAGCGAAAGCGTTAAGAAGAGAAGTAGCGAGATTCTCGACACGTTCAAACTCACCTTCCCAGCCAGCCGCCGTCAACGACCAGCACGTGCCCGTTGACGTAGTCGCTCGCCGCCGAAGAGAGGAACACGGCAGCGCCCGCCAAATCTTCCGGCTCGCCCCAGCGGGCGGCCGGGATGCGCTCAAGTATCTGCCGGTTGCGCGTCTCGTCCGTTTGGAGAGCGGCGGTGTTGTCCGTCCTCATGTAGCCGGGCGCGATGGCGTTGACGTTTATTCCACGGCCCGCCCACTCGTTGGCGAGCGCTTTCGTCAACTGCGCGACGCCCCCCTTCGACGCGGCGTAGGCCGGAACGGTAATGCCGCCCTGGAACGAAAGCAGGGAGGCGACGTTGACGATCTTGCCGCCGCCCGTTCCCTCCCCGGCGCGTTCGAGCATGTGCCGGCCCGCGAGCTGCGACAGTAGGAAGACCGACGACAGGTTTACTTCGATCACCACGTCCCAGTCTTCCTCCGTGTAATCAACCGCGGGCGCGCGGCGGATCGTGCCCGCGTTGTTGACGAGGATGTCGAGGCGACCGAAATGCTTGACGGTCTCTTCGACGAGCGCGCGCGGCGTCGCGCGGTCTGCGAGGTCGCCTGTGACGGCGAACGACTGACGACCCGCCCGCTCGACGGCTTCGCACGTCGCGCCGGGCGCGCGCGTGTTGCCGTGACACGCGACGTGCGCGCCCGCCCCGGCGAGTGCGACGGCTATCGCCCGGCCCAGTCCCGCCGAGGCCCCGGTCACGAGCGCCACACGGTCGTCCAGCCTGAACCTGTCGAGGATCATGCCGCGCCTCTCACTTGCGGCTCGCTTCGAGGCCGCTGCCGCCAAGGTCGAAGCCGGGCTGCACGGTGACGACGCCGAACTGCCGGTCTTCCCGCTCCCGGTGCGCGGCCATCAGCCAGACGAAGCTGATCGTGTGGCCGGGCACGGAGACGTTCGGGTGAAACCCACGGGGCATGACGACCGCGTCGCCGTCGCGCACGACGCCGACGAACTCCGGCTCTTCGGGGTTCGTGTAAACGAACTGCACGCCGAAGGCGGGCGGCGGCATGTCGTAATAGACGTAAAGCTCTTCGAGCATCGAGGCGTGCTCGTGCGGCGGCCAGGAAGTCCAGTTGCCCGGCTCCGACGTGGTGAAGCCGGCGAGGATGCGGCCCGCCTCGACGTTCTTGCCGATGGCGATGTTGACGGTGCGTGAGTTGGCTGCGCCGCCCGTCTTGAACTTGAGCGAGCCGTCACGCTCCACGTCGGCGTAGCGCACGACCTGAAGCGGATACTTACCATCCACCTCAGCCGAACACTCGACGAGGTCAACCGCCGTCTCCGTCGTCACTTCGACATCAGCGTCGCGCGGGATGTAGATCGAGTCGTAGCGACCGATCCCGTGCGTCTCGCCCCCGGCCTTGATCGCGCACTCGCCCGACAGGCAGATCAGCCCCGTCTCCAGCTTTCCGGTCGAGAACTCCGCGCGCGGCGTCTCCGCGTCGAGACGGATTCGTCCGTAGATGAGGTGCTTCATCGAACTGTTCTGCGGCGTGATCGAGACGTGCCTGCCTTTGTGCTGGTTCGTGCCGCGGAAAATCCAGCGGTCGGCGGACTCCTGCATTTGCGTGCTCATAAACTCTACCCCTCCTTTTCGCGTCTGCTTCAGACGGTTAATTCTTTCACGGTTAATTCTTCCTGTGCTCGTCGAGCCACAAAAGGTCTTCGAGCAGGTAGTAATCGCCGTAAATCAACGGGACATCGCTGGGCCGCGTGCTTGAGCCGTGGCGCAGCACGCCCGGCGGCACGGGGTCGTCCGCCGAGACGGGCGTCAGGTATCGGTCAACGAGCGACTGCGTGATGCGCTCGCCCTCGCGTCGGTACAGCGCGGCGCGCGTCTTGTCGGGCGTCAGTTCGGACAGGCGCAGCAGTCCGCCCGCGACGAGCGCCGCTGCCGAAGTGTCGCGGTTGCGGAAGTGTACGCCCTCGTCAGCGAAGTCGTACCAGGGTACGCCGTCTTCGGGCAGGTGATCCAGCACGTAAGCGGCGACGCGCTCGGCTGTCGCAAGCAGGCGCGCGTCCTTCGTCTCGCCGTAGCTGACGGTGAAGCCGTAGAGCGCCCACGCCGCGCCGCGCGACCAGGTGGTGTCGGCGGCGAAGCCCTGGTGCGTGTGCGTGAAGACAAGCTCGCCGGGCCGCGCGCTGTTGGGCACGACGACGCCGGGCGGCCCCGCGGAGGAGAAGAACTCCTGCCGGTTGTCGCCGGGGTTGTAGTGCACTGACTGAATCACAGAGCCGTCAGGTCGCACGTGCCAGTCGGCGGACTTGAGCGCGTGCTTCAGTCCAAGCTCACGCCAGGTAGAGTCGCCGGTCTCGCGCGCGGCCCACCACCAGATTTGCAGGTTCATCATCGTATCAATGATGGTGTCGTCGCCGCCGACGCTCCAAGAGGCGACGAGTCCGGTGGTCGGGTTGTAGAGCTGCCGGAGACGCTCCGCTGCGCGCAAAGCGCCTTCGCGATATTTCGTGTCTTTCGTCTGGCGGTAGGCGAAGACGGACGAGTAATAGTTGAGGAAGCCCGTGTCGTGGTTCTCGCCCGACTCCTTGCCGAGCAGGCGTGCGCTCCACAATTCGGCCCAGCGCCGGAAGCGCTCGTCCTTTGTCTTCGCGTAGAGCTGCCACAACTCGCCCGTCCAGAAACTTCCCGTCCAGAAGAAACCCTTCTCCGCCTTCCACTCGCCCGTGCGGTTGTCGCCCTCCGTGAAGAAGCCCTGGCCCTTATCGCGCGCGGCCTCTTCGGGCGGCGTCTTCGAGATGAGCGGCTCCCACTTCGCGGCGGTGCGCTCGGCGGCCTGCTGCATCAGTTTGAGCGCTTCGGCGAATGTCTTAGTGCGCGCCGGGCGGAGCGTGTCCGGCGGCGCGGACTGCGGCGCTGCCGCCTGCGACAGAAGCTGTACGCGCGCGGGCTGCGCCAGGCGACGCGCCGTCTCCCTGACCAGTTCGAGAAAGCCGTCGAACGTCTTCACCGCGTTCGACGGCAGGACGAGCGAGCCGTTGCGGTACTTCGCCGCCGCGTTCGGCGCGCTCACTTGCAGGTTGTCGCTGCCCTCCTGATCCCACGCGGCCAACACGTACCAACTGGCCGTGCCGTTCGACGCCTGCGGCTCGACGAGCAGGTTGAGCGGGTCGTCGCCGACTACTTTGCTTCCGCCCCCCGGCGCGATGATCGCCGTGCCGAGGTTCTGGTCTGTCAGCTCGTGAACCGCGGTCGAGGTCGGGCCGGTCTCTACGACCTGATGCCCCCACGTCGCGCGCCACAGGACGGGGTCGGCGGCGGTCGGCTCCGATACTTTCTCCTGCGCGCCGTCCTTGCGAACCATGCCGGTCACGAGCGTCAGGCCGTCCGCGCCCTCTGCGGTGACGCGGTGCTCGAAGCCGCGCTCGCCGGCCCACTGCGTCATGCGGCTCGTGAGGCTCACCTCGCGCCCGCCGACCTTCCAGCCCTTGTACTTCAACTCGACGATGACGCGCACCGGCCCCTGGCTGACGATGCGCCAACTGCGCTCCGCCACGTCCGAGACTTTTTCGACCTTTCCCGAAACGAGCGCGCCGACCGAGCCTAGCCCCAGCGCATCGCCGATACGGTAGATGTCGCGGCCCAAGGGCGACTCCGCCGAATAGTCGTATTCGGGCGAGCCGAAGAGTTCGAGGTAGAGGCCGGGCCGACGCTTGCCCCAGAGGTCAATGGCGTTGCGCCGGTCGAAGTAGATGCGCCACGCCGTCGCTTCCGACTCCCACCCCAATCCGTCGAACTTCAACGTGAACTTGGCGTGCGTGCGCGCGGGGTAGTTGCTGCGAAGACGCCGCATCGTCGCCGGGTCGCCGTAGGCAATCGTCACGACGCGCGTCTGGCGGGCTTTGAGCGCGATCTGGAAAGCGATCTCGTCGTACTTCCCGTCGCCGTCCAGGTCGTCAGCCTGCGAAGGAAGCTCCGTGGTTTGCAGAGTGCGCGCGTCCTCTTCGAGCACGCCCGCGTCCGAGGTCGTCACGACGCAGCCGCCCGCGCTGAAGTCCGGCGCGACGCGCTTCAGCTCGGCGACGCTGACAACGACGTTCTCGTGCGCGCGCGCCTCGTCGGTCGGGTTCGTCACCGCCAGCTTCAGTACTTTCACGCGCGGCGCGGCCCATGCCGGAGTCCCAGCCGCGAGTAAGAGAATCAGACTGAGCAGCTTTATGAGAAGGTTCGGTCTCAGGTACCTGTTCAAGCGTTCGCGCCCCCTGTCTCTAGAAACGTTGAACGGCAAAAGTATGATCTCGCCCACGAGGTAAATCTGGTCGGCATTGGGGGCGAACCCGCGTTTGTTTGAAGTTTGAACAATATTCCCCGCGGCACGACCTTGTCAAGATTTTTTTCGGGAGGGGCGCGTTTGCGAGAGTCGGGGCGCGGCCCCGCTTAGAAAGGAAAGCCCGGCCCCGGGGTAGGAATGATAACTAGTGCTCCAAAGGTCGTTCGGCTTGCAACAAGTTAGGCGGGATGACCTCTGACTCACTTCACCCGGGGCCGGGTTCTTTGACCAGGCGTCGGGAACCTTAACACGCGAGCGCCGCGCGTGTCATCGGGCATAAGTTTGGGTCTCGAATCAAACTAAAGTTTGATTCGACGGGCGGCTACGGGAGGTGGACTAGCCCGCGCTGGAGGGCCGTGGTGGCGGCCTGCGTGCGGTCGGCCACGCCCAGCTTGCTGAGGATGTTGTTGATGTGGCTCTTGACCGTCGCCTCGCTGATGTCGAGCACGGCGGCGATCTCTTTATTACTTTTGCCCCCGACGATCTGTTTCAGCACCTCCAGCTCTCTGCCCGTCAAGTCCGAGGCCCCGACACGGCCCGCGAGCCTCTCGGCCACCACGCCCGGAATCCTCCGCCCGCCGGCGTGCACAGTGCGGATTGCGTCCTCCAGCTCCTCGAAGAACATGTCTTTGAGCAGGTAGCCCTGCGCGCCGGCCTGTAGAGAACGGTAGATGTCTTCGTCGCCATCGTAGGTCGTGAGCACGATGACGCGCGCCGCGGGGAACTCGCGACGGATGGCCGTGATGGCCTCGACGCCGCTCATCAAGGGCATGCGTAAATCCATCAAGACCACATCCGGCCTGTGCTGTCGGTGAAGCTCGACCGCCTGCTGGCCGTTCGTCCCTTCGGCGACGACCGTCATGTCGGGCACGGTGTTAATCAGTGACACAAACCCCTGCCGGACGACCGCCTGATCGTCAACCACGACGATGCGTATGCTGTCATTGCTCACGAGATTTCTTCCCTGCTCAAAGCGCCGCCCGCCGGGCGCTGAAGTCAACTCCAGTAAGATTCTTCAACTAAGCTTCAATCGGCACGCTGACCGACACCTCGCTCCCCTCGCCCGGACGGCTGTTGATTCGGACGCTTCCGCCCATCTCGTCGGCACGCTCACGCATGCTGATAAGCCCGAAGTGCGCGCCCTCGCCGTTCGCCTGACTCTGCTGATCGAAGCCGCTGCCGTCGTCCCTGACGCTGAGCCGCACGCTGCCGGCGTCGAAATCCAGGTTGACGACGACCGTCCGTGCCTGCGCGTGCCTGACGGCGTTGTTGACGGCCTCCTGGCCGATGCGCAGGAGGTTGTTCTCGACCTGCGGGGGGAGCGGGCGGAACGTGCCGCTGACCTCGAACTGTGTCTGGACGCCCGTCTCGGCTGTGAGCCTGCGCGTCATCTCGGCGAGCGCGGTCGGCAGGTCGCGTTCTTCGAGCGACTGCGAGCGCAAGTCCCAGACGTAGCGTCGCGCCTCTGCGATGCTGCCCCTCACCAGAGAGCGCGCGCGGTCAAGGTGAGTCCGGGCCGCCTCGGACGAGACCGACATCAGGCGCGCGACGATCTCCAACTGCACTGAGACGCCGAGAATCTCCTGCGCGAGGTTGTCGTGAATCTCGCGCGCGATGCGGTTGCGCTCTTGCAGCACGGCGCTGAAGCGCGCGCGCATCTGTCTCAAGCGCAGGGCATAGAGCTGCCACGCGAGCAAGCAGAGGCCGAGGGCGCACAGCGCGTAGAACCAGAACGTGCGGTAGAAGTGCGGCTCCAGCCTGAAGGCGAAGGAGGCGGGCGTGCGGCTCCAGACGCCGTCGTTGTTGCAGGCTATGACCTCGAACCTGTAATCGCCCGGCCCCAGGTTCGTGTAATAAGCCACGCGGCGGTCGCCGCCGTCAACCCAATCTTTGTCGAAGCCTTCGAGCCGGTACTTGTACCTCACCTTCTCCGGCGCGATGAAACTCAAGCCCGCGTAGTAGAAGTCGAAGCGCGTCTTGCCCGGCGCGAGTTTCAGATTCGGCATGTCCGCGACCGGCTCGCCGTCAACTCTAACTTGCTCGACGACCGTCGGCGGCGGCTGCTCGTTCGACGCGAGGCCCTCCGGGTCAATCATCGCCACGCCCTTGATGGTCGAGAACCAGAGCCGCCCGTCGCCGCCGCGCCAGGCCGAAGGGTGGCCGCCGCCGCTGCACTCGCGCGTCGTCATGCCGTCCGCCGTCCCGTACACGACCGGGCTGAGGGAGTGAACCCTGCCCGACGCGAAGTCTTCAAGCTCACTTTTTGCCAGACGGAAGATGCCTTTGTTGCAGCTCATCCAGAGTTGGCCGCGCCCGTCTTCGAGGATGCGGTAGATAGAATCGTTGGGCAGCCCGTCGCGCGTGGTGAAGTTGGTAAACTTTCCGTCCTTGAGAAGGTTCAACCCGGCCCCGTTGGTGCCGATCCAGAGACGGCCTTGCGCGTCGCCGTAAATCGAGATGACGACGTTGTCCGACAGCCCGTCTGCGGTCGTGTAGTTGGTGAACTTCCCGCCCGCGAACTTGCTCAAGCCCCCAAGCGTGCCGACCCAGATTTGGCCGCCCGCGTCCTCGTAGATCGTCCCGACGAAGTCGTTCGGCAGCCCGTCCTTCGTCGTGTAGGTCGTAAAAGCGCCGTCCTTCAGACGTGCGAGGCCGCCGCGCGTGCCGACCCACAGAGAGCCTTCCGCGTCCGCGTAGATCGAGCGGACGAAATCGTTCGGGAGTCCGTCGGCGGAAGTGTACGTGTCGAACTTCCCTGCGCGGAAACGGCTCAAGCCGTCGGGCGTCCCGATCCACAGTGAACCTTCGGCGTCGTCGAAGAGCGCGAGGACGACGTTGCTCGGCAAGCCCTCTTTCGTCGTGTAGGTCGTGACGCGTCCGTCCCTCAAGAGGTTCAGCCCGCCGCCGTAAGTCCCGACCCAGACGTTACCCTTGCGGTCTTCATAAACCGACTTGACGAGGTCGTTCGCGAGACCCTCCTTCGTCGTGTACGTGGTGAACTTCTTGTCCTTGAGCTGGCTGAGGCCGCCCGACTCCGTGCCGACCCAGAGGCTTCCTTCCGCGTCCTCGAAGATCGAGAGGACGATGCCGTTCGAGAGTCCTTCCGCGCCGTTGAAAGTTTCGAAGCGCCCTTCGCGGTAGCGGCTCAGGCCGCCGGCTGTGCCGACCCACAGGCCGCCCTCTTTGTCCGCGCGCAGGGAGATGACGCGGTCGTTCGGCAACCCGTCGCGCACGGAGTAGTTTTTGAACCGCCCGTCTTTGTAGCACGATAGGCCGTCGGGCGTGCCGACCCAGAGGCACCCGTCCGCGCCCTGCTCGACGGCGTCCACGCCGCCGCCCGCCAGACGGTCGCCCGCGTCGAAGCTCTCGAACCGCCCGTCTTTGAAACGGCTCAGCCCGTCGGTCGTGCCGACCCAGAGAGCGCCCTCCGCGTCCTCGAACAGAGCCTGGACGCTGCCCGCCGCGAGGCCGTCCCGCGTCGCGAAGTTGGCGAACGCGCCTTCGCGGTAACGGCTCAGGCCGCCGGAAGTCCCGACCCAGATGTCGCCCGCGCGATCTTCGTAGGCCAGCTCGACATCGTTGCTCGGCAGCCCTTGCTGAATAGTGAAGACGGCGGCCTCACCATTGGAGAGTCGAACCAGCCCCTCCGCCGTGCTCAGCCAGAGAGCGCCCTGCTTATCTTGAAAGACGGAGCGCACGTCGTTGCTCTTGAGCTGCGGCGTGTTCTCTTTGTCGAAGACGACGAAGCCGCGACCGTCGAAGCGCGCGAGGCCCTCTTCGGTCGCGGCCCAGATGTAGCCGTCGCGCGTCTGTATGACGGAGTGGACGGTGTTCTGCGGCAGGCCGTTTTCGGTCTGCCACACCTGGCGGCTGAACTGTCCGAGTTCCCTGTGCGAGTCGAGGGCGAGCGAGCGCCCGCCGCAGAGTATGAGCAGCGGGAGGAGCAACCTGATGAAGTGTGCGTTACACTCGCGCGGGGGACTTGATAGACGCATCGGTCACAACCGAACCAACGGGAAGCGGCGCTCTCGCAAACTGCGAGGATTATAACGGAACGCAGGCCCGCGCCGAAGCCGACGACCGCTAGAGCGTCCACAAACGTTGTGAGGTTTCGCGGGCCGCGTTTATCATAGCGGATGTCCGAACGCTCCCCGCCGAATTTTTATCCGCGAGCCGGTTGAACGGAGACACGACATGAAAACAGCGACGGTGATAAGAGTCGTCCTCGCTTCAATGCTCATCCTCTGCGCCAACGCCGGACGGGCAGCCGCCGACCGCGCGCGCTGGCGCGCGGCCACGCAGGAGGAGCTGAGGAGAGTGATCCCCGCGCGCGCGCCCGTCATCAAGGAGAACATCGAGACGGAGTTCCGCACCGCCTCCGGCGTGACCGACGGTCGCGGGCGCTTCATCGCCGGCGTGGTGATGATCACCGCCGGCTACTCCGCCGAGGGCCAATACTCGCACTTCTTCATCACCCAAGCGCCGCTGCGTGTCGGCGACGTGGACTTACAGCCGGGCCAGTACGTCTTCGGCTACAAGCGCGTGGACGACGACCGCATCCACCTCAGCTTCTACCGCGCTTCGAGCGGCGACCCCGTGGGCGAGGCCGACGCGCGCAAAAGTGCCAAGGGCCATGCGGTGCGCTCGCTCCTCATCACGCCACCCTTCGGAGGCCGGGCGACGATACAGATCGGGCGCTTCCTGCTCGAATACCGCGTGGCCGATTAAGCGCGCCGCGGGGACTCGTCACAGTGAGGGCTTTCGTGAGGTCGTATTAATATTCAGTGCTCCCGAAGGTCTAACTTCTGCCGACCCTTCTACACCGAAAGTTGTAGTCAGCCTTCCTACCCCGGTTTGATGACAGAGTCCGGCGTTTGCCGGATACTGCCACCCACGTTGCGGAGACAGTGGGATTACTACGCTGGCCGGTATCGTCGTTTGAGAGCGACTTTTGCCTCTCTTCGCCTAAAGGTAAAGACCATGTCTAAGTTCGCGCCTCTTTCCTTTCTCCTTCTTCTGTTGTTTGCCGCGTCGCCCGTTTCGGGCCAGAGCAACTACGCGACCCTGAGCGGCACCGTCTTCGACCCGCGGCACCAGGCCGTCCCCGGCGCGGCGGTGCAGGTCACTTCGGCCAGCACGCAGGCCGCGCGCCAGGCCAGCACCAACGATCAGGGCGCGTTTCAACTCACGGGCCTGCTGCCGGGCGAGTACAAGCTGACCGTGGAGGCCAAGGGGTTCGCCGTGTTGACGCAGGCCGTGAACCTCGAAGTCGGCCAGCAGATGACGCTCGACGTGGAACTCAAGCTCTCCAACGTCAGCGCCGTCGTCGAAGTCACGAGCGAGGCGGCGGTGCTGCGGGCGACGGACGCGAGCGTCGGCGAGGTGGTCGAGCAGAAGTCCGTCCGCAACCTGCCCCTCAACGGGCGGATGCTCATCGACCTCGTGCTCACCGTGCCGGGGGCGCACCTCAGCCACGGCGCGCAGGCCGGCGACATGAGTCCTCTGTATTGGCGGCCCGGACAGCGCTCGGCTGTCAGCATCGGCGGCAACCGACCGAACGCCAACTACTACCTCCTGGACGGCGCGACCGACACCGACCCCACATTCAACACGCTCAACCTCAGCCCGTCGCCCGACGCCGTGCAGGAGTTCAGGGTGCAGACCGGCAGCTACTCCGCCGAGATGGGCGGCGCGGGCGGCGGCCAGATCAACATCGTCACGCGCACGGGGACGAACCAGTTCCACGGGACGGCCTACGAGTTCCTCCGCAACGACGCGCTCGACGCGCGCACCTTCAACCAGATGGACGCGACGTCGAAGCACCTCGTCCGAAACAACTTCGGCGGCTCCTTCGGCGGCCCCATCGTCCGCAACCGGAGTTTCTTCTTCGCCAACTACGAGGGCCTGCGGCTCACGCAGGCGCAGATGATGGTTGACACCGTGCCTACCGCCGACGAAATCAACGGTGACTTCCGTCTGAGCGGCACGACCATCTACAACCCCTTCAGCGCCCACGCGAACCCGAACTTCGACCCGACCAAGCCCGTCAGCCCCGCCAACCCGCAGGTCATCCGCGACCCCTTCCTCGGAAACGTCATCCCCTCGAATCTCATCAACCCCGCGGCGAAGCTGTTCCTACAGAAGTATGTGCCCCGGCCCAACAGGGACATGGGGATGAATGGCTGCGGCATGACGATGATGGGGACGCCGACCGTGGTCGGCGCGGGCGCGGACTGCAACAACTACCTCGACGTGCGCGACGAGCACCACACGACAGACCAGGCCACGCTGCGCTTCGACCAGACCTTGAGCCGCGGCGACACACTGTTCGCGCGCTACTCCTTCAGCAGCGAGCGCGGCTTCATGCCGCAGAACCTGCCCGGCTTCGGCGCGATCCACGACAACCTCTCGCAGCACGGCGTGACGGGCTGGACGCGCGTCATCAGCCCCCGGCTGGTGAACATGGCGACCTTAACGGCCTCGCGCCTCTCGATGCACCGCTCGTCTGAAAACAGTGAGACGGGCGACATCGTCTCGGAGCTTGGCATTCAGGGGGTCGGCTTCGGCGGCCAGGGCGCGTTCGGCGCGCCCTACTTCAACGTCCAGGGCTACTCCCCGATGGGCGACACCTACATCGCCACGCCCATGCACGCCTGGGACACCGTCCTCGAAGCACGCGACACCTTGAGCTGGCAGGTGGGCCGCCACTCGCTCAAGCTCGGCGGCAGCTACCGCCGCTTCATCTGGCCCATGTGGGGCTTCTTCCAGAACCGCGGCTACTACCAGTTCACCAACGGCTTCACCACGCAGACGGCGACGAACGACGGCACAGGCTCGGCGCTCGCCAGCTTCCTCTTGGGCCTCCCGGCGGTGAAGCAGCGCCAGGCCGGCATCCCGCAGATGCAGCTCCGCCAGTGGTACGCCGACGCCTTCGTGCAGGACAGCTTCCAGCTCACGCGCAACACGACGATTCAGGCGGGGCTGCGCTACGAGTACATGAGTCCGCTCACCGACATCCGCTACGCCAACTCGAACCTCGTCTTCCAGAACGGGCGTCCATTCGTCTTCGTCGGCGGACAGCAAGGGTTTCCCACCGGACTCATGTATCCGAACAAGCTTAACTTCGCCCCGCGCTTCGGCATCTCGCAGCACGTCCCGCGCCTGGGGCTTGTGCTCCACGGGGCCTTCGGCATCTTCTACACGCCCGTTGACATGAACACCTGGTGCAACCAGCGCCACAACGTCCCTTACGTCTTCCCCGAAACGCAGCAGAGCGACAATTTCACGCCCGCCGCAGGGATAGTCTCGACGCACTTCGACTTCGGCCAGCCCGTGCTCGGACGCACGACCGTCAGCTTCGCCGCCTTCGACCCGCACGCGCCGCCGCAGTACATCGAGCAGTGGAGCCTGTCCGTCGAGAAGAGTCTCGGGGCCGCGACCACGCTCGAACTCGGCTACCTCGGCTCGCACGGCGTCCACCTGCAACGCTCGCACCTCATCAACAACGCGCCGCCCGGCCCCGGCTCAATCGGCCCGCGCCGCCCCTTCACGAGCTTGAGCTTTCTGCCGGGCGTGGTTCTGCCCGACAGCGTCACGGTCGCCAGCACTACATTCCCCGTCAGCGGCATCAACCTGCTTGAGAACTCCGCGCAGAGCTGGTACGACGCCGGCTACTTAAACGTCCGCCGCCGCTTCTCGCGGGGCTGGACGCTGCTGGCTAACTACACCTTCGCCAAGAGCCTCTCGGACGCGCCCGACTTCCGCTCCCCGATGTTCGAGTCGGCCATCCCGCAGAACAACAGCGACCTCTCTTTGGAGAAAGGCCCTGCCTGCGACATACGCCACCGCTTCGCACTGAGCGCGGTTTACGACCTGCCCGCGCTTAGAGAGTCGGGGTTCGTCGGCGCGGTCACGCGCGACTGGCACCTCTCGGCACTCTTCCAGGCGCAGAGCGGCTACCCTCTGACCATCTCGGTGTTCGGCGACACGGCCAACTCAGGGACGCTCCTGGGCGAGAACCCCATCCGCGCCAACTACACGGGCCAGCCCATCTTCGGCCCCGGCACGCGCACGGCTGACGCGTGGTTCAACCCCGCGGCTTTCTCCACGCCCGCCGCCTTCACCTTCGGGGACGTAGGCCGAAACACCGTTTACGGGCCGGGCTTGCAGACGCTCGACCTCGCCTTGCAGCGCGAGTTCTCGCTGTCGGAGAAGATGCGCTTCCAGTTCCGCGCCGAGTTCTTCAACGCCCTGAACCACACCAACCTCGGCACGCCCAACCGCTTCGTGAACACGCCGCAGTTCGGCACCATCACCGAGGCGGCCACTCCGGGCCGTGAGGTGCAGCTCGGTGCGCGGCTCTCGTTCTGACAACTCGGCGAGCCGGCATTTTTTAATGAAGAACGCGGGACGATGAACGACGAACTGACGGCAAGCCGACCTTCAGTTCGTCGTTCATCGTCCCGCGTTCTTTATCACGCATTTCCATCAGGCCCGCGGAGGTTCGCGCCACCGCGCTAAATTCTGCTTGAACAAAAGTCACGGATGGAAGAGAATGGCTCGCCGCTTCAACCCATTCTTCCCGAAGGACGACCCGTAGATGAGAACCAGAGCCTTTGCCCTGTCATTACTGCTCCTTGCGCAGACCTTTTGCCCGCTCCTGCAACAAAGCTCCGCGCTCGCGCAGGACTTAGGCCCGGCTGCCTCCGCTGCCACAGAAGACAGCGACGGCTTCTTGCAGTCGGCCACGCACGCGCGGCGTCCCGCTCGCGACTACGCGAGCCGCGTCGAGGCGCTCGTCCGGCAGATGACGCTCGAAGAGAAGGTCGGCCAGATGACGCAGTTGGAGATCGGCATGGTCTCGACGGGCGGCGACCAGACGATTCAGATAGACCCGGCCAAGCTCGAACGGGCGGTCGTCAAGTACGGCGTCGGCTCGATCCTGAACGTCAACGGGCAGGCGCTCACCGCCGACCGCTGGCAAGAGATCATCCGCCAGATTCAGGAGGCCGCGCAGCGGACGCGCCTACGGATTCCCGTCCTCTACGGCATTGACTCGATCCACGGCGCGAACTACGTGCAAGGCACGACGCTCTACCCGCAGGAGACCGGCATGGCCGCGACGTGGAACCCTGAGCTGATGCGCCGTCTCGGCGAAGTCACCGCGTTGGAGACGCGCGCCGCCGGCATCCCCTGGACGTTCTCGCCCGTGCTCGACATCGGTCGTCAACCCCTTTGGCCGCGCTTCTACGAGACCTTCGGCGAAGACCCGTACCTCGCCAAAGTCATGGGCGCGGCCTTCGTCCGCGGCGTCGAGGGCGAAGACGTTTCCTCCAACAGTCACGTCGCCGTGAGCCTGAAGCACTACCTGGGCTACAGCTTCCCTTTGAGCGGGCGTGACCGCACGTCCGCCTGGATTCCTGAGAACTACCTGCGCGAATACTTCCTGCCCACCTTCGCCGAGGCCGTCAGGGCCGGCGCGCACACCGTCATGGTCAACTCCGCGGAGATCAACGGCACGCCCGGCCACGTAAATCATCACGTCCTCACAGACATACTGCGCGGCGAACTCGGCTTCCGTGGCTTCGTCGTCTCCGACTGGGAGGACATCAAGAAACTGGTCACGCAGTGGAAGGTCGCCGCGAATGAGCGCGACGCGACGCGCATGGCCGTCATGGCCGGCATTGACATGAGCATGGTTCCCTCGGACTACAGCTTCGCAGACATCCTTGTGCAGCTCGTCAAAGAGGGCGCGGTTCCGCAGTCGCGCGTGGACGAGGCCGTCCGGCGCATCCTGCTCGTCAAGTTCGAGCTGGGCTTGTTCGATAACGCCATGCCCGACGCTTCGCTCAAGTCGCGCATCGGCCTGCCCGCGTCGAGGCAGCTCTCATTGCAGGCGGCGCGCGAGTCCATGACGCTCCTGAAGAACGACGACAACCTTCTTCCGCTCGATAAGAATCGCAAGGTGCTCGTCACAGGCCCGACCGCCGACTCGCTCGTCGCGCTCAACAACGGGTGGACTTACGTCTGGCAAGGGTCGGAGGAGTCGCTCTACCCGAAAGACCGCCTGACCATTCGGCGCGCCGTCGAGGAGCGAGTCGGCGCGTCGAACGTGACCTACGTGCCCGGCACGCGGCTCGTGCGCCCGTCTGGCTCGCCGTCGAACGGCACGCCGACGCTCACCGACGAAGAGGTTGACATCGCCGCCGCCGCACGCGCGGCGCGCGACGCCGACGTGGTCGTCCTCTGTCTCGGCGAAGGCTCTTACGCCGAGACGCCCGGCAACATCACCGACCTGACTCTGGGCGAGCCGCAGTTGAAACTCGCCGAGGCAATCGAGGCGACGGGCAAGCCCGTGGTGCTCGTCCTCGTCGAAGGCCGACCGCGCGTCATCAACCGCATCGCCGACGGCGCGCGCGCGATACTGATGGCCTACAACCCCTCGAACGAGGGCGGGCAGGCCGTGGCCGACGTGCTCTTCGGCGATTTCAACCCCGGAGGCCGCCTCCCCTTCACGTACCCGCGCTCGGTCAATAACCTTTTCAACTACGACCGCAAGACGTTCGAGGACGCGGACACGTCGTTCGGCAACCTCGCCACCCGCCCGCAGTTCGAGTTCGGCCAGGGCCTGAGCTACACGACCTTCGCCTACAGCGACCTGCGCACGGGGCAGCCCACGATGAGGGCGAACGGCGAGATGCCCGTCAGCGTGACGTTGACGAACACGGGGCGGCGCGCGGGCCAAGAGAGCGTCATCCTCTACGTGCGCGACCTCGTCGCCTCGCTCTCGCCGCCGGGCAAGCGCGTCCGGCGCTTCGCTAAAGTCTATCTTGAGCCGGGACAGAGCCGCACCATCACGTTCCGCTTGCGCGGCGAAGACCTCTCGTTCGTCGGCGCGGACAACAGGCCCGCGATTGAGCCGGGCGACTTCGAGGTCTTGGTCGGCGGCCTGACGGCGAAGTTCACTCTTCAGTAGGAGGGCGGAACAATTACTTTAATGCTCTCTCATAGCGCTCGTGCGCGCGCCGCGACTGCGGCCAAACCCGACGGGGCTAACAACCGGCGGCGCTCGGCGAGGCTAAGGTTGCGCGATGAATAACAAGCCGCTCATAGCCTTCGCGCTCGCCGTCGCGGCCTTGTTGTCTCTCGCGCACTACGCGCCCGCGCGCGCGCAGAAGTGGGAGCTAGTCTGGCGCGACGAGTTCGGCGGCGCGAAGGGCGCGGCGGCGGACGAGAAGAAGTGGGCGCACGAGACGGGCGGCGCGGGGTGGGGCAACCGTGAGCTTGAGTATTACACCGGCGGCGCGGCGAACGCTCAGCTCGACGGCAAAGGGTCGCTCGTCATCAAGGCCGCCGCGTTGACGCCGCCCGGCGGCTTCGAGTGCTGGTACGGGCCGTGCCGCTACACCTCCGCACGGCTCGTCACTAAAGAGAAGTTCGCGCAAGTCTTCGGGCGCTTCGAGGCGCGCATACGCGTCCCGCGCGGCCAGGGCGTGTGGCCCGCCTTCTGGCTACTCGGCGCGGACATTGATAAGGTCGGCTGGCCGCGTTGCGGCGAGATAGACGTGATGGAGAACATCGGGCGCGAGCCTTCGTTCGTCCACGGCACGATGCACGGGCCGGGCTATTCGGGCGCGGGCGGCATCGGCGCGCCTTACACGCTCCCGGCGGGTAAACTCTTCGCGGACGACTTCCACACGTTCGCCGTCGAGTGGGAGCCGAACGCCGTGCGCTGGTACGTTGACGGCGCGCTCTACGAGACGCGCACGCCCGCCGACCTGCCCGCTGGCTCCAAGTGGGTCTTCGACCACCCGTTCTTCATCATCCTCAACCTGGCCGTGGGCGGCGCTTGGCCGGGCGACCCCGACCCGGCGACCGCCTTCCCCCAAACGATGCTCGTTGATTACGTCCGCGTGTACCGGCGCTCAACCCCGTCTTCGCGCGCCCGGAACAGCGGGGCGGCGGCAAGGCTTTCGGCTTTTTCTTCCAGCCCCGAAGCCGATCAGAACTGCGCCGGGGATGTCTTAGAACTAAGAAAACTCCGCGGCCCCTCAATCACTCAGCCTCACGCCTGATTGCTCGCTCTCCTGCTTGCGCTTCATCTCGTCGAGCTGCGGCTGTACCACCTGCTCATAACAGTCGGGGCAGATGCTGTGACTGAACTGCACATCACTGTGCTTGCCGATGTAGCTCTCGACCCGCTGCCAGTAGTTGCTGTCGTCTCTGATTGACTTACAGTAAGAGCAGATGGGCAGCAACCCCTGGAGCTGTTTGACCTGCGAGAGGGCCTCCTCCAACTCTCTCACGCGCTCGGCCAGGTTTATTTGCAGCCCCAGCATCTGCAAGCCCGCGTTGACGCGCGCGCGCAGCTCCGCCGGGTCGAACGGCTTGGCGACGTAATCGTTCGCCCCGGCCTCCAGCCCGAGCACCACGCCCTCTTTGCCGCTCCTGGCGGTGAGCAGGATCAGGTACGGCGAGACGCTGCGCGGCGTCTCCCGTACCCTCCGGCAGACTTCGATGCCGCCCATGCACGGCATCTCCACGTCGAGGATGGCTAAAAGCGGCGCGCCGTCACGCCGGAGCACGTCCCAGGCCTCCGCGCCGTCGGAGGTGACGGTCACTTCGTGGCCCCACCTGTTGAGCTTCGCTTCGAGCGCCCGGCGGGAGACGGCGTCGTCTTCCGCTATCAAGATACGCATACTGCCTGTCCTCCACGATCCGGTTCGAGCGCCTGCGGGGAGGCCGACGCCCTCACTCACAATCTCTTTTGCCGCTCGGCTGCGAAGACCCGCCGCGCGCGCTCCAACTCCTGACCCATCCGGGCGAGGAGCGCCCCGGCCCACTCGAACGAGCCGTCGTCGCCCGTTCGCTCCAGCTCTCCGCACAGCGCCGCCACTTGGCCGGCCCCAAGGCTGGCGCTGCTCCCCTTGAGGCTGTGCGCCGCGCGCCCGAGCGCCCCCTCGTCCGCCAGCGCGACGGCCTCCAGCATGGAGGCCACCTTGCGCGGCGCGTCTTCGAGGTACAGGTCAATCAACTCGACGATCAAGTCAGGCTCGCCCTCGGCCTGCAACGCTGCGAAGCCGTCGAGCACCGCCACGTCAACTGCACCAAGCGCCGCCGCATCAGCGCCCGCGTGCGCCGGCGACACCAACTCCCAGTGCGTGCTTCTGTCTGCGTCAACCCGGATGATGGACATCATGCCCTCCTCAATTCGGCTCGCGTCTGGCAAGGACTGTTTTCAACCCGGCGGGGACGCGCGTCGGCCCCGTCACTTTTGTCGAGGAGCATTCGGAGCATGAGTTGCAGTTGCCCCGTAGTGAAGGGCTTCGGCAGAAAGATCGTAGCCCCGGCGGCGAAGCTCTCGGCCATCAGCTTGAGGTCGCGCTCGGAGGTGATCAGCATGACGGGGATGCGCATCAGCCGCCGTTCCGTCCTCATGTGGCGGATGATGTCCACGCCTTCGAGGTGCGGCATCATCATGTCGAAGATCGCCGCCTTGAAGTCGGAGTCCGACCGGAGGACGCGGTACGCCTCGCGCCCGTCTTCAACCACGACCGGCGTGTAGCCTCCGCTTTTAAGGATGGAGGTCACCAGGAGGCGGACGACCGGGTCGTCGTCGGCCACGAGTATGCGCTGCGATGTAGGCCGTGCGATTGGCGTCAACATTTTTTCATCCCCTCTCAATTCAACTCACCGTCTGCGGGTGCAGCCGCTCCACGTCCACGGGCGGCGAAGCCTCTTGGGGCGTCGCGCCGCCGACCTCCGAACTCTGGCCGACGCCCGCCAACAGTCTGCCGAGCACCCTCGCCAGTTCTTCGGGCTTCATTTGACATCACCTTTGCCTTGTTCAAGTCGTGTCCGGTAAGTGACTCCCGCGGCCCGTCGGAGGCGAGACGCCCGGCCCTCGCGTGGCCGGCGCGTGGCCCATCACGCCCGTCAGGCAGTCGAACAACTGGGACTGGCGCACGGGCTTCGTGAGGTAGGCCGCGAGGCCGGCGTCGCGGGCCTTCGGGCCGTCCCCGCGCTGCCCGAACGAGGTCAACAGCACTAAAGGCACCCCGGCGATGCCGATCTCATTCCGCCATTCGACCGCTCGAACCGGGCGTCTAGCCTTACTCGCCGCGAACCTGAATCGGATGACGACTGGCCGGGGCGAATTACCTGACCCGTGGAAATAGTGGCGGGGCGAAAGGCACCATGGAACGCGAAATACATTCGCGTTACCCTGCTGAAATGCCTTTGTGGCATTTGACATGCCAGAATCGAGGTCAGGCTCGGAGAGTCTTTGACTGAAGCCCCCGGCGGTCGAGCCTAAAGAAGTCACCAGAACAGCAGAAAGCCCCTACCTTTTCATCGGTAGGGGCTTTCTCTTGAGAGCAGACGGGTCGGGGGTAGCTCCGGCGGTCGTTATTGAATCTCCAGCAAGAGGTCTTTCTCGCAGAAGTCGAACTTGACCGGCGCTGACTCTTCGCCGTCGTCGAAAGCGGCCTTGAAGAGCCACTCGCAGCTCTTGTCGTCGGTCGTCTTGCTCCACACCAGCGTGGCCGTCTCGCCGGGGTCTATGCCGTCGCCGATGTCGAAGTTGCCGTAGCTCTTTCCGTCTTCGGACGCCATGAGCTTGACGATCTTGTTCTTGCCTTTGTTGTGCACCTTGAAGGTGTAGTCGAAACGGGCGTGAGCGTAGCCGGCAGCGGAACTCACGATGACGAGCGCGAAGGCGAGCAGGGTGATTCTCTTGAGATTACTTCTAAGCACTTGGGGTCTTTTCTCCTGTAAGTGATTTTCGTTTTCGGGCGGGTATTGATCAGTCGGGAGAGCGATAACCGACCTTCAGCATGATATAGAATAGGCGTCGCGCTTGGCAACGAAAAAAACTTGAACCCGGAATGGCGGAAGGCCCGCCGTGGAATGAGTCAATGGATTCGACGGAAATGATCTCAGTCGCGCAAGCCGTGCGCGTCGTTCTGGAGCGGACGGCCAGGCTCCCCGCCGAAAGCGTCGCGCTGGCGGACGCCATGGGTCGCGTGCTCGCCGAAGACGTTTTCGCGGACTGCGACCTCCCGCCCTTCGACCGCGCGCAGATGGACGGCTACGCCGTGCGCTCCGAGGACGTGCGCGAGGTGCCCGCGCGCCTGCGCGTCGTGGGCGAGGCGGCGGCGGGACGCGGCTGGCGCGGCGTAATCGAGAAGGGCGAGGCCGTTCGGATCATGACGGGAGCGCCATTGCCGGCGGGCGCGGACGGCGTCGAGCAGGTCGAGTTGACGCGCGAACTGGAAGACGGCGCGGTCGTAGAGGTCGGGCGCGCGACCGAGCCGGGGCAGTTCTACGTCCCGCGCGGGAGCGAGATACGCGCGGGCGAGCGCGTGCTCCGTGCGGGCGAAGAGGTGAGCGCGGCGCGCATGGCCGTGCTCGCGTCGTTCGGCTGCGCGCAGGTTTCTGTGCGGCGTCGCCCGCGCGTGTCGGTGCTGGCGACGGGCACGGAACTCGTCCCCGTCAGAGAGAGGCCGGGCGAGGATCAAATACGCGACTCGAACAGCTACTCGCTCGCAGCCTACGCGCAACTCGCGGGCGCTCAGGTCGAGCGCCTCCCCTTCGCGGGCGACGACCCCGAACTACTCCGACGCGAGATCGCGGAAGCGGCGGCGCGCTCCGACGTGCTCGTCCTTTCGGGCGGCGTCTCGATGGGCCGCTACGACTTCACAAAGTCGGCACTTCACGCGCTCGATGCCGAAATCTTCTTCGAGCGCGTCGCCCTGCGCCCCGGCAAGCCGACGGTCTTCGCGCGCCTGCCCGGCGAGCGGCAGACGCTCGTTTTCGGCCTGCCCGGCAACCCCGTCTCCGTCAGCGTCACCTTCAACCTCTTCGCCCGCACGGCCCTGCGCGCGATGCAGGCCGCGCTCTCGCCCGCGCTCGAAGAAGAGACCGCCGTGCTCGCGCGCGCGGTGAAGGGCGCTGCGGAGCGCACGAGTTACCTGCCCGCGGCCCTCTCGACGGACGAAGCGGGCCGACTCCTCGCGCAACCTTTGAAGTGGGGAGGCTCTTCCGACTTCGTCGCCTTCGCGCGCGCTACGGCGCTCCTTATCGTGCCCGCGGGCGTGAAGACGTTGGAGGCCGGAAGCGTCGCGCGCGTCGTGCGACTTCCCGGTTGACGCGCCGCCGCGCGCACGTTCGCAAGGTCGCGGCGCGTGCGCGCGTCTAAGACTCTGGCGTGAGCCTCCGAACTCAAATACAATGCCGCCCGTCCGAACGATCACCGACCTCTTCTTCGCCGAAGGGTTAAGATGAAAAACACACGACCGCTCGTCGCGCTTTTCGCCCTCTTTCTCTCGGTCTGCCCGGTCGCCTCCGCGCGCCAGGGCGCGGGCTTCACGCTCGAACAGGTGCTCGGCTCGCCCTTCCCTTCCGAACTCGCTGCCGCGCGCCGAGGCGAGCGTGTCACGTGGGTCTTCGACGCGGAGGGGCGGCGCAACGTCTGGGTCGCCGAAGGGCCACAGTTCCAGGCGCGGCAGTTGACGCACTACGACAAAGACGACGGGCAGGAGTTGACCGACCTCAGTTTCAGCGCCGACGGCAACTGGGTCGTCTTCGTGCGCGGCGGCGACAAGAACCGCGCGGGCGAGTACCCGAACCCGACGAGCGACGCGGCGGGCGTGAAGCAGCAGGTGTTGGCCGCCAACTGGACGACGGGCCAGGTCAGGACGCTCGGCGAGGGCAGCAGCCCCGCGCCGTCGCCCGCCGGGCCGCAGGTAGTCTTCTCGAAGGGCGAACAGCTCTGGACGGCCTCGCTCGCCGAACCGCGCGGCGGCGAGGCCCGTCAACTCTTCAACGCGCGCGGCTCGAACGGCTCGCCGCACTGGTCGCCCGACGGGAAGCAGCTCGCCTTCGTGAGTGGTCGCGGCGACCACAGCTTCGTCGGAGTCTTCGACACCGCCACGAGGACGATCAACTTCCTCGCGCCCACGGTTGACCGCGACTCCGCCCCGCGCTTCTCGCCCGACGGCAGACGCGTCGCCTTCGTGCGCCGCCCCGCGCTCGGCAACCAGCCCGTCGTCTTCCTCGACGACGCGCCCGACCCCTGGGCCGTCATGGTCGCAGACCTCGACGGCGGGCGCGCGCGTGAAGTCTGGCGCAGCGGCAAGGGGCAGAACGACTCGATGCCGCCCGCGGGCGAGAACCTTCTCCAGTGGGCCGCGGATGGACGCCTCGTCTTCGCCTCGGAGCAGGACGGCTGGATGCACCTCTACACGGTTCCGGCGGAGGGCGGCGCGGCTGAGCCGCTCACGCCCGGCGCGTGCGAGGTTGAGCACATCACTTACACGCCCGACCGCCGCACAATCGTCTTCTCCTCGAACTGCGGAGATATAGACCGACGCCACCTCTGGCGCGTCCGCGTAGCGGGCGGGCCAGAGGTGGCAATAACGTCCGGCGAAAAGATCGAGTGGAGTCCGGCGGTCACGGGCGACGCCCAGCACCTCGTCTATTTCGGCTCGGACGCGCGCACGCCCGCGATGCCTTACGCGTTGCCGCTCGCGGGCGGCACTCCTCGCCTGCTCGCCGCGCAGGCGCTCCCGCGCGACTTCCCTTCTGCAAAACTGGTCGTGCCGCGGCAGGTAGTCTTCAAATCGTCGGACGGCGAGGAGATTCACGGACAGCTCTTCCTGCCGCCGGACGCGAGACCTGGCGTGAAGCTGCCCGCGGTCGTCTTCATGCACGGCGGGCCGATTCGCCAGATGCTCCTGGGGTGGCACTACCTCTACTACTATCACAACGCCTACGGCCTCAATCAGTACCTCGCGAGCCGCGGCTACGCGGTGCTCTCCGTGAACTACCGCAGCGGCATCGGCTACGGTCGCGCGTTCCGCATGGCCCCGAAGCGCGGCGCGCGCGGGGCGTCCGAGTATCAAGACATCGTCGCCGCCGCCAAGTACCTCCGCAGCCGCGACGACATAGACGGGCGTGCCGTCGGACTGTGGGGCGGCTCTTACGGCGGATACCTGACGGCTTTGGGACTGGCGCGCGACTCCGAACTCTTCGCCGCGGGCGTTGACCTGCACGGCGTACACGACTGGTCGCAGCGCATTTCGGGCGCTTCGTGGATTGACTACGGCAACCGCGACGCGCAGAAGACCGCGCTCGAATCCTCGCCCGTCGCTTCGGTCTCGAAGTGGCGCTCGCCCGTGCTGCTCATACAGGGCGACGACGACCGCAACGTCTCCTTCAGCCAGATGGTTGACCTCGCGCGGCGGCTTCGCGAGCAGAACGTCGAGTTCGAGCAGCTAGTCTTCCCCGACGAGGTGCACGACTTCCTCCTCCACCGCCACTGGCTCGCGGCCTACCACGCGGCGTCGGATTTTTTTGATCGCCATCTTAAAGGGCAGAGGTGAGTCGTATGGGCGACCTATCGCACGTTGACGAGCAGGGCCGTGTCGCGATGGTGGACACGAGCGCGAAGGGGGCGACCGCTCGGCGGGCCGTCGCCAGCGCGCGCGTCTTGATGTCGCCCGGAACGGTCGAGGCCGTGCGCGCGCGCCGCACGCCGAAGGGCGACCCGCTGGAGACGGCGCGCATCGCCGGCATCATGGCTGCCAAGCGCACGTCGGAACTCATCCCCCTGTGCCACCCCCTGCCGCTCACGCACGTTGACGTGCGCGCCGAGCTACGCGATGATGGCGTCCACATCGAGGCCGAGGCCGCGACCAGCGCGCAGACCGGCGTCGAGATGGAGGCGCTCACCGCCGCCGCGGTCGCCGCCCTCACCGTCTATGACATGTGCAAGGCCGTCGAGAAAGGCATCCGCATCACGGACGTTCGCCTTGAAGAGAAGACGGGCGGCAAGTCCGGCGCGTGGAAGAGACGAGAGTAATCAAGGAGGTTCCCGTTGCGCTCATCCCGATTCAATCTCGCCCTGCTGCTGCTCGCGTGCCTCGCCGCTTCCGTCCACTGTGCCGCGCAGCAGAGGATCAGCGGCACGGTGACGGATAAGCGCACGCACGCGCCTTTGAAAGCCATTTCGTTGAAGCTGGAAGGCGACGTGCTGCCCGCCGCTTTGGAGACGACCACCGACGCCGACGGTCGTTTCTCGTTCGCGGGCCTGAGTCCCGCGCGTTACACCGTGCGCGTGTCCGCCGACGCCTTCTACGCGCAGGCCATGACGCTCACGCTCGCGCCGCGCGAGGCGCGGCAGGTTGACTTCGAGATGACGCCGCTCGCGGGCATCAACGAACGTGTGACCGTCCGCGCGCGGCCCCGACTGCTCGACGAGACGGAGGCCGCGACCGTCAGGACGATTGAGACGGGGCAGCTCGAACTGCTCCCCGCGGCGCGGCGCGCGCAGTTGACCGACGCCATCACGCCCTTCGTTTCGAGCGCCGTCGCCGGCCACGACAACCTCGTCCACCTGCGCGGCAACGAGCTTTCGCTGAACACCTTCGTCAACGGCGTCTCCTTCTACGACAACCCGCACCAACTCTTCACGCCGGGGCTGTCGGCTGATGTCGTGCAGTCAATGAACGTCATCACGGGCGGCTTCCCCGCGGAGTTCGGCAACCGCTTCGGCGGCATACTCGACATCGTCACGCGCTCAGGCTTCGACGCGGGCGGACACGGCACGCTCACGCTCGGCGCGGGCGCGCGCCTGCGCGATAACGTCGCCGCGTCCTACGGCGACCACACGCGGCGCTTCGGCTACTTCTTTTACGTCCAGGGCTTCGAGAGCGCGCGCTTCCTGAACACGCCGGAGCCTGTGGCGCTCCACGACACGGGCCGCGGCGCGCGCAGCTTCTTACAGCTCGACTACCGCCCGTCGCCCGCAGACTCTCTCCGACTCTTGCTCACGGGCGACGGCACGAACTTCCAGATGCCCAACACCGCGTTGGACGAGCAGCGCGGGCGCGACTTCACCCAGCGCAACCGCGAGCAGACAGTCATCCTCTCCTGGGATCACACCTTCAACACTTCGTCACTCCTCTCCACGTCGCTCTACGAGCGCTTCGCGGGCGCGCGGCTCTTGCCCACGTCAGACCCTCTCTCGATTCAGGCCGGAGGCTCACGCAACGACGTGACGCTCGGCGCGAAGAGCGACTACTCGCTCTTCCTCGGCCCGCGCCACGCCATCAAGGCGGGCGTTGACCTGACGCTGCTCCGGCTGCGCGAAGACTTCTCGTTCGACCCGCGCGAGAATGAGTTTGACGTTGAGGCGTTCGAGTTCCGAGGGCGCGAGACGGGCGGGCAGGCGAGCGCCTATTTTCAGGATCAGTACCGGCCCTTCAAAAACTTTACGGCCAACCTCGGCCTTCGCTACGACCAGTACAGTCTCGTCACGAGCGACCGTGCGTTCAGCCCGCGCGTGAACTTGGCCTACGCGCTCGACGGCGGGCGCACGGTGCTGCACGCCGCGTACAACCGCTTCTTCTCGCCGCCGCCCATTGAGAACCTTCTGCTCTCGGCGCGGCTCGGCTTCCGTGGGCAGCCGCCGCGCGTCTCGCGCAGCAACCACTTCGAGGCGGGCGCGAGCCGCTCCGTCCGCGACCGCCTGGTCGTCCGCCTCACGGCCTTCTGGCGCGCGGACGAGAACTCTTTCGAGAACACCGAACTCGCCAACGTCCGCGTCTTCCTGCCGACCACGTTTGCGCGCGGCAAGGCATACGGCGTCGAGTTTTCGGCGCAGCTCGCCGAGATCGAGCGGCTCGGTCTTTCGGGCTACTTCAGCTACACGGCGCAGCGCGCCTTCCAGACCGCGCCCGCCTCCGGCGGCTTCACAATCGAAGCTGACGCCGCGCCGGGCGAGCGCGGCCCCGCCGCCTTCGACCAGATTCACACCGCCGTCGCCGGCCTCACCTGGCGCGAGCGGCGGAGCGGCTTCTTCGCTTCGGGCGCGCTCGAATACGGGAGCGGCACGCCCGCCACCTTGCTCGACGAGAAAGGCGACGCGGCCCTCGTGCGCCTGCCCGAACACCTCGTCGCGAATCTCTACTTCGGCGTCGAGATGTTCCGCAGGGAGCGGCACGGCCTCGGCCTCCAGTTCAACGTCGAGAACGCTGCGGATCGTGTTTACCGCATCGCGAAGGAGAGCGAGTTCACGCCCGTGCAGTTCTCGCCCCCGCGCTTCTTCTCAGGCTCGCTGAGGCTTCACTTTTGAGCCGCGCGCCCAGAGCGGCACTTCGAACGGCAACGTCGTACCGCCCGGCGATTTCAAATAGCTTTTTTTCCTGAACGCTTCGTCGTACAGCGTTTCGGTCTGCCCTGCGGTGCGGCGGGGGCTCGAACGCGAGGCACAAATTAGCTGGTCGCGCGACCCGCTGGTGCTGGCGCAGGCGCGGCTTCAACTCGCTGCCGTGCGTGACGTGCTCGCCTGCTTCCCACGCGAGCCGGAGCCGAAGCCTCTCGCGCCGGAGGAGCACGCCGCGCTCCGTGAAGGTGTGAGCCGCGGCGCTCCGCTCGACGCTGAGACGTTCGACCGTTCGGGGATGGAACTCCCGCCGGTTACGTGCGCAACGGCGACGTGTACCGCCTCCATCACTCGACGTTGCAGCCGCGCACTTCAGAAGGGCGCTTCGACGGGCCGCCGCTCTCGTTGAGCGACATCGCCGAGCCTGCCGATGCCGGGGACGGCGCGGCCACGCCCGCTGACGCGGCCTCCGATGTCATTAACCTGCCGAAGTCTCTCAAGTCGTCCTTCGCCCTTCACGGCCCGTTCCGTCAGGGCGTCCCTCAAGTGCTCGCGCGCCCGACCTTTTTGAAGGATGCGATTGCCGAGCAAGTGAAGGCGTTCGCTTCCGAGGACGCGTACAAGAGCTTCACGCGCTCGATCATGTCTCGGCCCGACTTCAAGCTGATGCAGGATTCGGGACTCTTCCTGCCTTCGACCTCTGACGCGACGTTCGCCGGCCACGTCCCCTTGACGATGCGCGAGGAGAGGTTCATGTCGGGCGTCGGGGAAAGACTGCCGGGCGTGCGCTCAAGCTCCCGCGCCACCCCTAGGCGACAACTCTCACGCGTACTCGGCGACCTTCGAGGATGAAGCCGGAGGGCTTACACTCCTCTCGCGCTGCGAAGGAACTTCGCGCACCCGCGATCTCCCCCGGTAATCCTCCACGTCCACGTCGGACTCCTGCGCCCTGATCTTGCCGAGGATGCTTTTACCCAAGGTGGACTTGGGCTTGATGCAGGGGGGAAGCTGCCATCCGACGAAGTAGTTGCCGTGCGACCCTGGCGAGTTGAGCCTCGGCTGCTTTCCGCTGGCGTTCCATTCGTCTATCGCTATCCGACAGTTGGCGCAGCACAGTTTGGACACGCAGATCTCGTAAGTGCCGGTCTTGCCCTGGCCGACCAGCCAATTCAAAATCTTCATTTCCGCGTGCACGTTGTCGGAGAGGGCTGTCCCCACCTGCTGTATCCCGGTAATCTGCGCGCCGGTCAGTCCGCCTTCGGTGATGTAGTGTGCCACCTTCCGTGCGTCCCGCTCCCGCTCCCGCTCCCCCTTGTACCCGGTCACCCCGCCGACGTTGGTGACGCCGAGCGCATCCACCGCGTATTTGAGTGGGGACAGTACCCCTTTGTTGGTCGCCGCATACAACGTGTCGGCAACCTTCACGACCGCGACGCAGACGTTATCCGGGCTTTCGAGCAGACGCGCGAGCGACTCCAGCCGCCGCCTCTCCTTGGGCTGTTGACGTGCCAGGCGCTCCTCCAGTTCGATGGCGACCCTTCGTTCCTCCGCCTCCCGTATCTCTCTGAGTACTGTCTGCCTGTGCTCCTCGGCGATTCTTTCCCGCTCCTCCTTCTCCGCCTTCACCCTTTCGGCAATCGCCTGTTGCTCCGCAAGGTGCTTTTCGTGACGCTCCTGGCTCTCCTTCTTTCTAGACTGCTCGGCCTCCGTCCGCTTTTTTTCACGCTCACCGAGTATCCGACTGACTATGGCTTCCAGAGTCGTGATGTCGGTGGCCTCCTCCACGGCAGCTTCCCATTGCCCGGAGCCGCCGTCCGGCAGGCCGTGGAGCCTTTGTTTCTGTTTGTCCCACAGCATCGTGATTCTTCCTATCTTCGGCCTGTCGAACCTACACTGGACCACGCCGACGCCGGCGGCAGGAACGCCCTGCGAAGCCTGCCGCCCCGCCGCGACTTCGCGCGTGACGCCGGGCTGGTCGTGTCTTTGCACGACCGGTGGACGGCTCCCTTGGTTGTGGACGATGGGCGCGATCCGCGGCGTCGCCGCTCTGGCCCCAGCACCTCTGGCCTCTTTCGTCTGCAAGACCTTCGGCGCCGCCTGCGGGCGGTACACGGGAGGGGCGGGGGGCGCACTCTTCATCGCGCCGGATGGCCGTGGCTGTACCGTCACCGGCTTTCTCTGTAAGACCTTCGGCGTAGGCTGTGGCCGATAGACGGGCGGCGCTGTCGGCGTCCTCTTCACCTGCGGGGCCGCGGCCTTCGGTTGCACGACGGGCGGCGTGTGCGGCTGAGCCGAGCGCTGGCCCGGTTTGTGCTGCTGAGTTCGGGACTGCTGCGGCCACTTCTTTACGCCGTTCATCTGCTCGCGTTCCCCAGAGAGTTTATAAAGATTTGTGGAGGCAAGTCGGCGAGACATGCCAAAGTGAGAAGCGCCCTCTTGATGGGCTGTAAGGTAAGTCCGCGACTGTCGGAAGTCAATAGCAGGCTTCGCGTTTAAATGTCCTGTATTGAATCCGGGTATGCTTGCGGGGCCGTCTTGGGGGTGAATCTCTCGTCCTGTGCGGCACGAGCGCGGGTGTGGAAAGGGGCTAGAGGTGGCGTCGGCAGCGGGCCGTTGTTAGGTGGCGCCCTTCCCCCTCGGGCCGTTTCAGCCTTCGGCGGCCTCCTCCCACCCGCGCTTGCCCACTCCGCCCACGAGCTTCAGGTTTTTTTGCAGGTAGAGCTTGGGGAACTCGAACGACAGCCGCACCTCGCGCCCGCCCGCGCGCACGAGCAACGACAGCTCCGTGCGGAACTCGCCGTCGTCCCGCCAGATTAGCACGTGCGCGCCGGGGGCGAGGCCGTTGACGCGCACGTCGGCGGCATAGCTGTTCCCGAAGTCGCCCCACTCGAAGCTGACTCGGTATAGCGCCGCCGAATCGAGGGGGGCGTCGCCATCATTGATCAGGTAGAAACTCCACTCCTTGCCATCAGCCGCCGCCTCGCGGCAGGCGGCCACGCGGCAGCGGATCCGCTCGCTCTTCTCCATTGGGCCGTGACCTCCTGCCACCTGACGCCCGGATAATCGGCGCGCACGAGCGATTGAAGATGAGAGACATGCTTTCTGCGAGTCCGGTTCATCCCCTTGTTAGGGGCCGCCGCTATCAGCTTAACTCACCCGACCACGCTCGCCTGCTTTAGTATCCTGATTCATCCAGTTGACGCATATATCTTTGGTGCGCCTCATCGAGCATCTCGTGCATCTCGCCCATTTTTGCCAACGCCTTAACGGGCAAAAGCGGCTCGATTCGGCGATACGTCAAATCGTTGTCAATGAATTTTCCAAGTATTTGAAACAGGCGGTGAGCAGATGAGTCGTCGGGAATGGCCGCGCAAAAATCAACGAGTTCGACCAATAAGTTTTTCAACAACGGCGAATGTTGCCCCTCACGCACGAACGCGCCAATGTTGCTATACAACACCCAGCCAAAATTAAACCAACTCGTCGGAGTATAAATTTCCCTAACGGGCAATCCGGCGCGGGCGAAATGCTTTTTCAAAATGATAAAGGCATACTGCGCCTGCGCCGCCTCGCTCCTCGGCTCTGTTAACCACTCGCGCATGTCCGGCAGCTTTTCCGGCTCGTCCCAGGCTTCCACGAGACTGGCGTCCATTTATCCCGTCTCCTTTAACTTACGCCAACGCTGGCAAGGTGCGCGAGCACGCAGCGGCGCGACGGCAGCCCCTTCCAAACCGCGAGCGCCCCGCCTTCGACCGTCGCGGCGACGAGGAGATCAGGCCCGCCGCGCAGTCGCTCCAGCCAAGCCGTGTCGCCCGCCCTGAATAACCCGGCGACGCGCTGATTCACGTCTGTCATCGCCGCGCCGACTCGCACGCTGCCCCGCGCCCAGTGCCCGAGGACGAGTACAAACCCGCTGCCCCGCGCGTCGTCGTAGGCCGAGTGAAAGCGGACGCTCCCGCCGGACGGCACGACGACATCGGCGAACGGGCACGGTCGCGGGGAAAACCGTTCGGCGAGAAGCCTGTCGAGCGACGCCGCCGCCCGCGCCTTGGCGACGAAGTAGATTACGGGCACGCCGACGGCGAAGAACAGCGCGATCAAGATTACGATGGGACGGTGGGGCATCGGCTTCATCCCTCAAGCTTTCTCCGACTGTCCGCTCGAAGTCTTCCCCGTGTATCTAATGGACTCTTGAGCGTATAACTTTCGCCCTCACACTCGCCGCTTCCTTCTGTCTCTTAACACCCATACAAGAACCCACGCGAAAACCGCCAGGATTATTACCGAAACTATTCTGGCCCAAGCCCCGTGGATAGTCCCGCCGTGTCCCCTACCCGGAAGGTATAATGGCTGTAGCTATAAAAGACGCCCGAACGCCAACCTGTCAGTTCCGATTAAGGCTCTCTTTCCTGGTGCTGCGAACCAGCTTGTACTCGATGAAAATAATCAAGATCGTCACCAACGGAACGACGACCAGAGAGGTGACAAATCCCTCGCGTTTAAATGCTGGATCATATTCCGTTCGCAGTGTGCTGCCCGTCGCGCCGCGTATCGCCACGATTTGGCCTTCCCACTCTTCCGCCGTCACTCTGTCTCCCGGCTTCAGCAGACTGTAGAGGCTATGATCCGTTTCCCACCAGACGGGTATGTCACCGTTAAGGTCAGAGCTTGGCATCAACAGAGACACGTAATGAGTTGTGGTATAGCGACCGTAATTGTAATGCGTACCCTTGACGACTGACTCTATCTCGCGCCGGCATCCGCTCTGCTCAGAGCTGGTGCACGGAGGAGCGATCTTGTACTGCGCTTCACTCCTCACACTATCGCGCCAGCGATAGACCAACATTGGACACAAGACCAGACCGGCAAGAATCATGATGCCGAAGACCACAGCGTACACCTTCGGGTTAGCTTTAATCGGGTATTTGCGCATACTGTTCGCAGGATAATACCTGGTATCCCGATATTATCAAGCAGGTGATAACTACGCCCCGCAAGGTGGCGACGAAAAAGAGAGGGGCGGGCCTCGTTGTCGAGAGCTCGCCCCTTGTTTCTAAAATCGAAGGTGATACCCTCCTCAAACCGGACTAAAATCCGGTCTTGAGGCTGCCCGCTTACTCGCCGGACCTCTCGCCGAGGCGGCGTGCTCAGCGTCGCCGCGGCGAACGGGCTAAACCCTTTCATGGTCGCGCGTCAACTGCGCGAGGTGTGGCCGGAACTGCGGGCCGTTACCGTGGACGAGCCGGAGGCGGGCGGCTACGTGCGCGCGCTCGAAGCGTCGGGGCTGAAGGCGGCGGAGGTGCAGCCATGAGCAGCCTCCGAGAGAGGAGGGAGCGCGCGGCGCGCGCCGTCTCGGAGCTGGCCGTCGAGGTCAGGCGCGAGGACGAGAGCGCGCCCGCGCGCGCCGCCTCGTCGGAGCGGTGGCGCAGGAAGCAGGATGAGCCGGCTCGCATCCACCATGCCAACGGAATACTCGCGCTGCGCTGCTACGTCGAAGCCTGCGGCTACGACTTCGACCTCGCAGGTACACAAAAACGTGACTGGTCGCACTCATGCCCCACCGCCCGAAGAGGTGCCCGGCGAGACGGAGGTGCGCGAGCACATCGCCGTCATGGTCGAGTCGGGCGCGCTCGACGAGGAATCCGCGCGCGGCTTTGAAGCGCTGGCGCACGACCCCCTCACGCGCGAGGTCTTCGCCCGGCGCTATCGGTCGCGTCTTCTGTCGAGCGCGGCGAATACTTCGCGCCGCCGAAAGTCACGCTCGGCCAGCCTTTGAACCGTGCCAACCTGACGCGGCGATTCTTCTCGGCCTGCAAGCGCGCCGGGCTGTCCTGCGAGGGACGCTCGCTCTACACCCTGAGGCGGTCACACGCGACGCTCTCGGTTCTCTCCGGCGACAACCTCAAGGCTCTTTCGGAGCGCCTCGGGCACGTCTCGGTCGAGTTCACCCAGGACGAGTATGTTGACGCCCTGCCCGCGATCCAGCAGCAGGCGGCGGACGGCCCCGAATCGAAGCTGCTTCGCACTCAGCTCGCACCCTTCGAGGGCGCGCGCGAGATGTAAACGGATGATATTTAACTGCTTATTGAATACCGGAACGCTTCGTCGTACAATGGCGTATCACTTGACGTGAACGAAGCACACGCCCGGAGCGGAGATTTACAGATGAGATACAAGATCGCACACGACGCGCGCCCGCAGGCCAAGGCGCTTTTGGCGGCGGCGGCGCTCGGCCTCGCCCTCTGGTTCGTCCCCTATGCGTGGGTTCTGGCCTACCCGTTTAAGCTCTTCGTCACCTTCATACACGAGGGTGGGCACGCGCTCGCCGCCGTGCTGACGGGCAACTCCGTCCAGAGCCTGAGCGTCTCGTTCGACACGAGCGGCCTGACCGAGACGCTGACGCCGCGGGGCAGCTACTTCTCGCAGATGCTCATTTCGAGCGCGGGCTACCTCACCGCCATCGGCTTCGGCGCGCTGCTGCTCTGGCTCGTGCGCCGCCGCGTCAAGGCGCGCGTCGTGCTCGTCGGCTCGGCTGTCGTCATCGCGGCTCTGACGGTGGTCTTCGGCTTCCTCGTGCCGCTCACCAACCTCTCGTTCAGCCCGTTCACTGTCGTTTCGGGCGTGCTCATCGCCGCGGGCCTGCTCGCCGCCGCAAGGTACGCGAGCCGCCCCGTCGCCAACTTCCTCGTCAGCTTCCTCGCCGTGCAGTGTGTGCTCGGCGCGCTCTACGACCTGCGCAACCTCTTCCTGCTTTCGGTCAGCTCGGACGCGCCGACCGACGCGGGCAACATGGCGAACATCTTCCCCGCTTGGCTCTGGCCGCTTTCGACTTCGATCTTCTGGGCCGTCTTCTGGATCGCCGTCTCGCTCGTCATCATGTTGCTCGCGCTACGCTGCTACGCCGTGTGCCGCGAGAAGCCCGCGCAGTCCGACCTGCCCTTTGAAGACTCGCCGCTCGAAGTTTAAGAATGAAGGTGGGCATGACCTCCAGGAGGCCGCCGGACGCAGTGGCGCACGACGCCACGCCCGGCGGCCTCTCGACTTCAGCGACCGAGGTCGAGGAACCGACGCTCGGCTCGCTGCCCGTCGGCGCGCGACTCGTCCTGCGCTGCCGCGCGGACTGGCGCGCGGCCACGGTCGCCGCCTTCGAGCCTGAGCGCGTCGTCCTCAACGTCGCCTCGCCCACAGGCCACGCCTACCGCGTCCGACGCCCGCACGACTCGCCGCTCGCCTTCGACGGCGGTATCCCCGTCCTCGGCGCAGGCTGCTGGCGCGCAGGGTTAGCGCGCTACGACGTGCGCTGGTGAACAGAACCGCGGGGCTTTAGATTTCCAACGTCGCGCCGAGTCTCGCCCGCTCGAAGTCCTCCGACGGCGTCTCCGTCTGCGCGAGGCTCGACGCGGAGAGGAGGACGAGCGCGAGCCACAGGAGGTCTGCGAGCAGGAGGTGGACGATCTGCAACCGGACGGGCGCGAGCAGCGCCGCGTTCACCAAGCCGACGCCGAGCTGCGCGAGCACCAAAGTGATTACCGCCGCCGACCAGCGCCGCACCCAGGCGTCGCGCCGCGACTTGAAGAGAGAAACCGCGAAGTAGATGAGATAGCCGCCGACCAGCGCGGCGAGGAGTGGGTGCAGCTTGTAATGGCGCAGGCTGAAGAGGAGTTGCGCCTGCGGCGTCACGTGGCGACCCGCGAGTTCCGACGGCGCGCTTTCAGGGAACAGCGTCGCGCCGAGCGCAGCGACCGCGCCGCTCACGCCCAGAGCGAGCGCCCCGGCAAGCGCGGCCCCCGCACGCCCTCGCAGGAACTCACGCAGCCGCGCCCGCGCCGTCGCGCCGACGGAGGCCCACCACGCCGTCAACGCCAGCGACGCGAGCAGCGCGAAGGTGTTTACGAGATGAACCGAGAGGTATGCGGCGCGTGCGAGCGACGCGTTGTTCGCCACAAGACCCAGGAGCACAAGCCCCGCGCCGATGAGCGACTCGGTCACGAAGAAGGCGGCGCACGCGCACGCGCCGGCGCGGACGGCGTGGCCGCGCGGGTACTTCCTGAACGCCCACACGACGAGCAGGACGATTGCCAGCCCGTCCAGACCACTCGTCGCGCGGTGCGCGAACTCGACCATCGTCTTGGTCTCGCCGGCCTGCGGGAGCGCCACCGTGCCGTTGCACAGGGGCCAGTGCGCGCCGCAGCCGTCGCCCGAACGCGACGCGCGCACGTAAGCGCCCCAGAGGATGACCGCGAGCGTGAGCGCCGTCACGCCGAAGGCGTATCGGGCGAAGTGGTTCGGCCTGTCGGTCTGGGACTGCGTGCGGATTGCGACTTCCATGATCGAAGAATGAGTGCCGCCGGGATTATCCCGCCCCGCCGGAACGGAAGCAAACCCCGACGCGCGGGCCGCGGCGCAACCCTGCCGCGACCATAGTCTCATTGCGTCGCACGCCGCCACACGCTCGCCTCGCCTTCGCGCCGGATGAGTTCGCTCACTTCCCTGTAGGCCGCGGCGTAGAGGGCGCGCATCTCCTGTGGTGAGCCGGGGCGTGCGAGCTTCTGTTCGAGTTCGTCGGGCGAGATTTTCTGCCGCGGCGCGTTGCGCGCGAGCTGCGGCCCCTCGCCCGCGACGTAGATCGCCAAGCCCTCGACGAGCCAGCGCGGCGCGTGCCCGCGGCCCAGCGCTTCGAGCGCCGCGTGGACGAACTCGTGGCGGAACGTCGTCGCGAGCACGCCGCGCCGCCGCAGCACGTCGAGCGGCTGAAGCTCTATGCGTCGGCCCTCGGTCGAGGCGGCGACCCACGCGGGCTGCCCCGTCGAGCCGACGAAGTCGCCCGTCGTCTCGTGTATGAACACCTCGACGGTCGGCACACCGCCGACGAGCGAGGCGTTATCCAGGCGGCGCGACAAGTCCGCGTGCGCCGCTTCGAGCGTTCGCAATGCCGACTCGACCTCGCGCCGCGCGACGCGCGCCGGGTAGCTCACGCGGAAGTGCTCGCTCGAAAGCGACAGCCGCGGCGGCGGGCCGTTCACAAAGCCGCGCGCGACGCTCCCCGGTCTCAAGTCGTAATCGAAAGAAGCGTTGCGGAAGACGACTACCGACGAAGCCCTCGCGCCGAACGACGCCCCGCCCGCTTCGTCGCCCGCCCGCGCGTCGAACGGGGCAGCGACCGTTTCGGCTTTCGCCGCGGTGAAAGCCGTCGAGCCGTCTCCGAAAGCGCTTCTCTCATCTTTCATTTCGCCGGGCGACGAATCCGTCTCCGCGTGAGGTCGCCTCGCGCCCGCGGCGTCGCCGACGCTCGTTCCCGGAAAATACTGTCCGAGGATTTGTCGGTAGGAAGAGCCGCGCGCGGCCATCACGTGCGCGCCCGCCTGGCACAGGCCGAGGCCGTGGCCGAAGCCCGTGCCGCGGAAGACGTAGGCCGAGCCCGCGCGCACGACATCAAAGCGCGAACTCTTCAAGACGTTCCAGCCGAGCGTGCGACCGACGATGATCTTGAAGTCCCAGCCGCGAAGGACGCGCCGCCGCTCGCCTTCGAGCGCGATCGTTTCCGCGCGGCCCGTCTCGTCGCGGCGCAGGACGCGCACCGAGTCGAGCCGCGCGCCCACGTCGCTGCGCCCGTCGGCGCGCAAAGCTCTGAGCAGTTGCGCCGAAGGAATCACGTCCGTCCATGTCTGGCCCGCGCCCGCGCAGAAGTCGTCGCGCACGCCGCGCAGGTAAGAGGGCGCGGCGCGCTCGCCCCAGAGCTTCGAGATGTCAGCCGTGCGCCCGCCGCAGGCGGCGCTGAAGTAGCTTTCGGCGACGCCGCCTCTTGAGTCGCGCAAGACCTCGCCCGCCGTCTCACGCACGGCGCGGCGGACGAGTTCGTAGAATTCCGGTCGCGCGTCCTCGTCGCCGACGGGCATGAAGCGCTGGCAGTGCGTCGTGTCGCAGAGGTCGAAGCCGTCGCGCGCGTGGCGGCGCAGATTCTTGAGCGCGTATGTGCGCGCGATGACGGCCAGGGCCTTCAGCGCCTCCGGCTCGGTCTCGACGCTCCCCTCGGCGGCGAGCACGCCGAAGACGTAGTCGTCGAGCGGGAGCGACAGGGTCGCGTCCGCGCGCGACAGCCGCACACGCACGCGCACGTCAGACGGGGGGACGGGGAGACCTGGAGACGGGGCGATTGGTTGATTAAGAGACGCGATACTTTCTTGCTCTTCATCTCCCCTCCCCCCCGTCTCCCCGCCACCCCGTCTCCTAATCTCCCCGTCTCCCCATCCCTCCGTCTCCCCCTCACCTATTCTCTGCGAGAGGCGCGCGTAAGCCTCGAAGACGGGGCGCGCAAGGTCGGCGGCCTCCGCGCCGCGCGAGCGCTTGAGGAAGACGAGGACGGCGAGGCGCACGCGCTCCGGCGGCGCTTTATCGTCGCCTGAACTTTGTCCCATGCCTGCGCTCGACATTAGGCCCACGCCTTCACTCGAACTCTTGTCGGCGGCGAAGCCGACGAACCACCCTTGAGCGCGCCAGCCGTCCTGCGGCGTCGAGGTTCCGGTCTTGCCGAAGACGTAGAGGGCGGGCAGCGTCGCCAGGCCCGCGCGCGAGGCCGTGCCGTAGGCGACCGCGCCGCGCGCTCCCGCGAGAATCAACGCGCGCTCGGCGGGCGCGATGTCGAGCGTCGCGCGCACGCGCGGCGTGAAGCCTTCGGCGCGCGCGCGCTGCGGCACGAGCAGGCGGCCTCCGTTGAAGAGCGCGGCGTAGGCCGTCGCGAGCTGCGCGGGCGTGACGCGCAACTGCTCGCTGTCGCCGAGCATTTCGGGGACGCCGGGCGTCGCGCGCGGGAGTTGTCCCGCCGACTCCGAGTCGCCGCCGCCGCGCGTCTGCGCGCCGAAGCCGAAGCCGCGCAGCGTCCGCGCGTAGAGGTCGCCGTCGAGCGCTTCGGCTGTGCGCGCGAAGAAGTAGTTGCACGAGTTGGCGAGCGCCTGCGCCGGGCCGAACGCGGTTTTATAGCGCGGGTGCGAGCAAGTGACACGGAAGCCTTCGTGTTCGTAGTGACCGCGGCAGAACGAGCGCGACTCTTCGTCGAGCGTGCCCGCGCGCAAGGCCGTGAGCATCGTGAAGGGCTTGATCGCGGAGCCGGGCGGCGTCGCCTCCTCGAATGCGACGCGCGGGTTGACGACCGCGCGCACGCGCCCCGTCTGCGCGTCCAACACCAACACCGTTCCTTCGCGACCGCCGAGCGCAGACTGTGCGGCGCGCTGCAACGCCGCGTCCGTCTCGTCTTCGCTCATGCGCGCCGCGGCGGGCACGCGCGCCCGCTCGCTCAAGCCCCACGGCAGCGACCACGAAAGGAAGACGAGCGCGCACACGCACACGTGCGCCAGCCCGTGCGCGGTGCGCGGCGCGCCAATGAGACGGTGGACGTAGGCTACTGCTGCATTGGCGCTTCTGTTTGAAGTTACTGCCACTTAAAAAAGCCGCTCCTGAAATCTATGAAGCCGCAATCTCCGCACGCCCCGGAGAATCACGAATGGCGACCGTCTTTTCTGAGCGTCCAGATGACTTGATAGCTCCCTGCCCCATCGCTGCCGGACATGAAGACGAAGACGCCCTGCATGTCATCGCTGAACCTGATCGCAAAGTTCTCCGCGGGGTAGTCGGCAAGGTCTGGATTGTAGCAATCCGTAAAGAGGTGTTTCGTCACCGGGACTTCTTTGCCGTCAAAGTAAAACCTCATGGATGCGATTTCAACGACCGGCATGCTGCAATCCGTTCCGAGAGGCACGCGCCCGTCAACCATTACCAGACAATCGGCGTTCCGAGTTATCCAGTGTTTTTTAGGCTCGAACTTTCTCGTCTCGAACATGACCTCGGCTACGTGCTTACCCTTCCGCTGAACGAACCGGAACGTCCCTACTCGCTTCGGCTGTGAGAATGCGAGTTGTGGTATGGACAAGAAAGCTAGTATTAAAACACCTTTTTCATGCTACTTCTGTGGCGGTGCGCCCGGCGTGAACAGGAGACACGCGAGCGTCCGGGCCGATAGCCGCGAGCTTAAAGCACTTCATCGCACGTCTCACGCCGCCACGTCGCTCATCTCCGCCTCGCTCGCGGCGGTGTCGCCCGGCGGCGCGCCCTCGGCGGGAACCGACGGGCCGATGCTCGTCTCAGTTGTCGGCGTCACACGGGCGAGCGCGCCGAGCGTAATCG
>QHXN01000144.1 GCA_003222975.1 Acidobacteriota bacterium
GACAGGATCGCTTTGGATAAGGCGGTCTCGCAGTTGCCGCCCGGTTATCGGGCGGTGTTTGTGCTGCACGATGTGGAGGGGCACGAGCACGAGGAGGTGGCGAGATTGTTGGGCTGTTCGGTGGGGACATCGAAGTCGCAGCTCCACAAGGCCAGGATGAAACTCCGTATGCTCTTGACGACCGGGAAAAAATCGAGGCGCAGAGTCGTGAGGGCTGCGCGCATAGCGTGAGCCGAAGAAAGCAGGCACTTATTAGTTGGAAAGCGAGCGCCCTGACGGAAGCGACAAGCCGTCAGGGCGCTTTTCATTTGTTCGTAGACGGACGATCTCCCTGACGTTCTGGCTCTTGCTTATGCCAGGTCGAACAGAAGGATTTCTGACGGCTCGCCCGCGCGGATCAAGAGTCGCGCCTCTTCGCCGACAGCCGCGCCGTCGCCCGACTTCAACTCAACGTCGTTGAGTCTCAAGAAGCCGCTGACCAACTGCACCCACGCATGCCTCCCGGCCCGCAGCTCGTAAGCCACCTCTTCGCCTTCGCGCAGCGTCGCGTCATAGACCTCGGCGTCCTGATGCACGGTGACTGAGCCGTCGCGCCCCGCGCGCGACGCGATCAGGCGCAGGCGGCCCCGCCTCCCCGCGTCTGGGAATTCGCGCTGCTCGTAGCTCGGACGCATCCCCTCGCGCTCCGGCGTGATCCAGATTTGCAGGAGGTGCACGGGTGAGTCCGCCGAGGGGTTGTACTCGCTGTGCATGACGCCCGTGCCCGCGCTCATGCGCTGCACCTCGCCGGGTCGTATAACCGAGGTGTTGCCCATGCTGTCCTTGTGCTGGAGCGCGCCTTCGACGACGTAGGTGATGATCTCCATGTCGCGGTGCGAGTGCGTGCCGAAGCCCTTGGACGGGGCGACGAAGTCCTCGTTGATGACGAGCAGGTCGCGGAAGCCCACGAAGCGCGGGTCGTAGTAGCGGTTGAATGAGAACGTGTGGCGGCTGTCGAGCCAGTCGGTGCGCGTTTGTCCGCGCTCGTCCGCGGGTCGCCTTGTAATCATCGCTTCACTCCTTTTCGTAATCAGAGAAACAGTTCGTCAACGTAGCACCAACTCCAGTCCTCGCCCGGCTCGAACGAGCTGATGACGGGGTGGCCCGAAGCGCGGAAGTGTTTCGTCGCGTGCCTGTTCTTCGAGCTGTCGCAGCAGCCGACGTGCCCGCAGCTCCGGCACAGGCGCAGGTGCACCCACTCGTCACCCGTCTTCAGACACTCCTCGCACCCTTCGGCGCTCGGCGTCACCTCGCGAATCTGATCGAGGTGCGCGCATTGCTTTGCGGCCATATGCCCTCCTTTTGAAGCCCTCGCCTGAAAGAGATTTTCCTCTACAGTCCACTGTAGCAAACCTGTCAAGCCCGCGCGGGCGACCGGGCGCGGCTCACCGCCGGGAGCGCCGGCGCGGACGACGCCCCGTGGCACTGTTCGCGCTCTTCCGCCGGGTGTTAATATCTACGGCCTCGTCGAAATTGAGTTTCGGAACTCCGATGTCGAACAAAAGGCTACTCCTTCTCAGCAACGGCTCGGAACTCGTCGGCGACGAGCCGAACGAGTTCGCGCGCGGCGCGGTCAGAGACTTCCTCGGCGCTGACGTTCGCCGCGTCCTCTTCGTTCCGTTCGCGGCGGTCGTCAGGACTTACGACGAATATGCGGCGCGCGTGCGTCTGCGCTTCGGCGCGCTGGGCTACGAGGTCGAATCCATCCACGAGGCGAAAGACGCGCCGGGGATGGTCGGGCGCGCCGAGGCAATCGCCGTCGGCGGCGGCAACACCTTCCACCTTTTGCGCGGACTTTACGAGGCGGGCGTCGTCGAGGCGATAAGGGCGCGCGTCGAACGGGGCGCGCCATACGTCGGCTGGAGCGCCGGCTCGAACGTCGCGTGCCCGACGATTAAGACCACGAACGACATGCCCGTCGTCGAGCCGCCATCTTTCCGCGCGCTCGGCCTCGTGCCTTTCCAGATCAACCCGCACTACACCGACGAGCAGCTTCCTAACCACAAGGGCGAGACGCGCGACGAGCGCCTCGCCGAGTTCGTCCACGCCAACCCCGGCGTCCGCGTCGTCGGCCTGCGTGAGGGGACGATGCTGAGAGTCGAAGGCGCTAGTGTTGGGCTTGTCGGCGGCAAGCCCGCTCGCCTCTTCCTCAAAGGCGAGGGGCCGCGCGACCTCGCGCCCGAAGACTCTTTGCAGTTCCTCCTGCGCTAAGAAGCCGCGGCGGCGAACTGACGGAAGGTAAACCCGAAACTGACGGAAGATAAAACCGCGGGCCGATGAAACAGTATCACGAGCTTCTCAAGACCGTCCTCGAACGCGGCGCGGAGCACAACGACCGCACGGGCGTCGGCACACTGTCTTACTTCGGCCACCAGACGCGCTACGACCTGCGCGAGGGCTTCCCCCTAGTCACGACGAAGCGCGTCCCCTTCCGCTGGGTCTTCGAAGAACTGCGCTGGTTCCTCTCCGGCGACACGAACGAGGCGACCTTGCGCGCGAAAGGTGTGGACATCTGGAAGGAGTGGGCGGACGCGGAGCACACCGCACGCTTCGGGCGCGAGGCGGGCGACCTCGGCCCCATCTACGGCTACCTCTGGCGCTCGTTCGGCGGCCACTACCCCGCGCGTGACGGCGTGGATCAGATCGCGCGGCTCGTACACGAGATTCGGCACAACCCGAACTCGCGCCGCCTCATCGTCACGGGCTGGGACCCGCGCGTCGCCGACCAAGTTGACCTGCCGCCCTGCCACACGCTCTTTCAATTCAAGGTCGAGCACGGGCGCACGCTCCACTGCCAGCTCTACCAGCGCTCGGCGGACGCCTTCCTCGGCGTGCCCTTCAATATCAGCTCCTACGCGCTCCTGACGCACATGGTCGCGCACGTCTGCGAGTTGGACGCGGGCGAGTTCATACACACGTTCGGCGACCTGCACATCTACAGGAATCATTTGAAGCAGGTCGAGGAGCTTCTGTCGCGCGAGCCTTTGCTGCTGCCGCGCCTCGAAGTCCGCGACGAGGACGGGATGCTTCGCGGCCTTGAAGGTCTGCTCTCGTTCCGCTACGAGCACCTGAACCTCGTCGGCTACAAGTCGCACGGCAAGATCGAAGCGCCCGTCGCGGTCTAAGCAAGCGGCGGTTATTGCCACAGAGATAGGGAGGCGCAGAGGATTTTTATCTCAGAGCTGAAACTTAAAACTTATCTCTGTGCCTCCGTGTCTCTGTGGCTTCTTAACTGAGGTTGTGAGGGATGGCGATCATCGGCATCGTGGCGGTTGACCGGAACGGGGCCATCGGCAAGGGCGGCCACTTGCCGTGGCACTACTCCGCCGACCTGAAGTTCTTCAAACAGCAGACGACGGGCAACGCCTGCTTGATGGGCTATAGGACTTGGCTGACTTTGAAGAAGCCCCTGCCCGGTCGCCTGAACGTCGTGCTGACGCGGCGCGCCGACACGGAGCCGCGCGAGTCGGTCGTGTGGCTAAGGGACAGACAGTCGGCACTCTCGCTAAAGAATTATTTGAAGTGTGACCTCTTCGTCATCGGCGGCGCGCAGGTGTTCGGGGCGTTTCTCGAAGAGATCGAGCGCTGGGTCGTCACGGAGGTTCCGCTCGCGGTCGAGGGCGCGGACACGTTCATGCCCGCGGGCTTCCTCGAAGGCTTCAGCGCGTATGACACGCGCCGGCTCGAAGACGATTTGAAAGTGACTTTCTACGAGAGGACACGCTGACTTATTTTCGTGTGGCAACCATTAACTCAACCGAAAGCCTCAAGGCGCGCGGACGATGTTGACTGCTTCGATGTCGACCGTGTCCTGACCTTGCCAGTGAGTTCGATAGTGCAGCCCGGTCTGTAGGCGCGGTTAGGGTCGCCGCTCATACCACCATGCTCTTGCGCGTGTGCTTTCTGTTGATCCTGCGGTCTCTCAGTCTTCGCCATATCCCGCGTAACGTTTTCGCATCTCTTTCACTCAAACCGAGGCCATCAATCAAAAGCACTTTGTCGGTTATGTCGAGCACGCTCTCAATATCATTGCCGACCAGGAGTTTATGAATCTGTCTGAGGCCGAGCTTCCCGGCCCCTTTAAGCGGCAGCGGCAGCTTCTCGGCTTCGTTGGGTTCCAATTCGAGTACGCCGCCGCCGTAGCTTCTGCCGATGACTTCCGAGAAGGCGAACGTGAGAGAGTTCAGGAATGCAGCCGCTATTACGTCACCCTTCGTGCCGTTAAGAAGCCTCACGCGATGAATCGTGTCCGTGCAGGTCGTGTCCGCCCTGTTGACGATGATTTTGGGATAAGCATGCACCTGCCGAAGCATAAATGCGTCGGGCGTCCATACGGACGGCACGACGTACCAGCGATTGCGAATCCGACACTTATAGCCCGCATTTAACTTTTCCTCTTCGCCGACGGAAACGTAGTCCCTAGCCGCTTTCGGTAGTTCGTCAAAGGGTACGTCGGGCAGGTCGAGCAAGTATGCGGGAAGGTTGCTTTCCGCATTCGCGCGCCAATCATTATCGGAGAAAATGATGCCTTTGAGGTGGCCTGACCTGCTGACGATTCGCAGCGTGTGGCCCTCCAAGCGGCGCTCTCTTATCTGCTCATCACTGAGAACGAAGAACTGATTCTGACCGGTGACGATGCCGACATCTACGTCAATAACTTTGCCCGCCTCGATCAGTTCGGGGTTAGCCCTGAGCGCGCGCAGCAGTCTTATTTCCCCCTTGCTCAAAAAGTATTGAGTCCACTTCTCGGTCGAGTGATCCATCGGCTTCAATTCGCCGTTGACGAAATCCGTATGCTCGTATGAAGCCAGGTCACTCACACTTTCAAGCTCTACCGTTCTAATCCCCTTGTGCCCGCCGCCGTTGCGCTCGCCTAGCAGCAAGACGACCTCTTGCTGGATGCCCTCAAAGACGAGTTTTTTAAACGTGATAATTGTAAGCTTATTGTAGTAGGTGCTCAGAAAGCGGCGTAGCTCTGCGGCATAGTTGACTTGCAGCAATTCGGCGGGAATGACCATCGCCAAGC
>QHXN01000098.1 GCA_003222975.1 Acidobacteriota bacterium
CCGCTTTTGCGCCACCAAAGTTTCACGGCGCGCCGCCGAGCGCGAGCGCGCTGCTCTCGACACTTGAAGGAGAACTGTTGACGGCACTGATAGGTCGCGTGCTACATTGCCAAAGTTACCGGTAACAGCTTAGACAACTAGCCGATGGTCGCCGGGAGCGGAGCACATTCCCGCGTGCGCCGCCCTTCTTCGTCAACCTCAAGCAGCCGCACGGTCGCCTCGACGCCCGACCCGCGGAAGCCGCTCGCGACTGCCTCGCCGATCTCGTCGAAGTTGTCGCGCGCGAGGGCGAGGACGCTCGGCCCTGCGCCGCTCAGCGCGAGTCCGAGGAGGCCGGGCCGGCGCGGTGTGGCGAGCGCGTCGGCGAGGCCGGGGACGAGGTGCTCGCGGTGCTGCTGGTGCAAACGATCCTGCATCGCCTCCCACAAAAGTTCGTCGGCGCGCGCTTCTATCGCCGCGCAAAACAGTGCCGCGCGCTGAATGTTGTGCACGGCGTCCGAGCGCCTGACCTCGCGGGGCAGCGCCGCGCGCGCACGCTCCGTGTCGAGAGAGTCGTGCGGCGAGACGACGACGACCTTGATGTCTTGCGGCCAGCGGCGCTTGACGGCCAACACCCCGCCGTCTTCACGGACGCAGGCCGTCACCCAGCCGCCGAGCAGCGACGCCGCGACGTTGTCGGCGTGTCCCTCAAGCTCCGCCGCGTAGCGCAGCAACGTCGCGTCCGGCAGCTCACGCCCGCAGAGCGCGGCGCAGAGCGAAAGACCTGCGACGATGGCCGCCGCGCTGCTGCCCAGTCCCCGACCGAGCGGGATTTCGTTGCGCACGGCGAGGCGCACGTGCGGCAGGCTCAGGCCCTCGCGCTCCGCCGCCAGGCACATCGCGCGGAAGATAAGATTCTCTTCGTCGTTCGGCAGAACTGTGCCGCGGCCCTCGCCCGTGCTGCGAACGCGGCAAGGGTCGGAGGTCTCCGGCACGACGGTGGCGCGGACTCTCAGGTAAAGTCGAAGGGCGAGGCCGAAGCAGTCGAAGCCCGCGCCGAGGTTCGACGTTGAGGCGGGCACGCGCACTTCCACAGAATGCCCGCGGCGCGGCGCGTCGTCGCGCGCGTCGTTGACAGCGGCGCGCGCGTCGTCGTTGCCGAGTGTAATGTCCTCACGCTTCATCCACGCAGTCGAGACCTCCCGCGGAAAACTCTTCGTGCCCCGCGCGGCTGAGTTGTTCGAGGATCGCTCCCCTCGTCGCCTTCACGCGGACGGGCGAGTTGGCGAAAGTCCCTTTGATGCGGCGCTCCTCCTTCGTCTTGTCGGGCGAGCGGTCGCGCGTGTGGAGCGTCTCGCGGTGGTAGTTGATGACGTAATCGGCGTCTTTCAGGACGTGGCCGGTCAGCACGGCGACGACCGACTCGTCCGGTCGGATGAAGCCCCCGGCGACGAGACGTTTGATGCCCGCCACGGTCGTCGCCGAAGCCGGCTCACAGCCGATTCCGTCGCGCCCGATGATGGCTTTGGCGTCCGCGATCTCCTGCTCGCTCACACTCTGCACGCGCCCGCCCGTCCAGCGCACCGCACGCAGAGCCTTCTTCCAGGAGACGGGAGCGCCGATCTTGATCGCCGTCGCGAGCGTCTGCGGGCGCTCGACCGGGCGGAACGAATCCTCAAGCACCTCGTCCGGCGCGAGACCTTCGTCGGGCGTGGCCCGGTCGCCGCGCGCGAACATGCGCGCGAACGGAGCCGCGCCCTCCGCCTGCACGACGCTCAGGCGCGGCAGACGGTCTATCAGGCCGAGGTCGAGCAGCTCCTTGAACCCCTTGCCGAGCGCGGAGCTGTTGCCGAGGTTGCCGCCCGGCACGACGACATGGTCGGGGACGCCCCACGCGAGTTGTTCAGTCAACTCGAAGGCGACCGTCTTCTGCCCCTCGATGCGGAACGGGTTGATGGAGTTGACGAGGTAGATGGCCTCGTCTTCGGCAAGCTCGCGGACGGCGCGCATCGCGTCGTCAAAGTTGCCTTCGAGTTCGAGGACGCGCGCGCCGTAGTCGAGACTCTGGGCGAGCTTCGCGTGGCTCACCTGCCCGCGCGGGACGAGGATGGCGCACAGCAAACTAGCGCGCGCGGCGTAGGCCGCGAGGCTCGCGGCGGTGTTCCCCGTGCTCGCGCAGACGACCGTGCGCACGCCGAGGACGAGTCCTTGCGTGACGGCTGTCGTCATCCCCGTGTCTTTGAAAGAGCCGGTCGGGTTGCAGCCCTGGTGCTTGAGTTTGAGCGCGTCGAGGCGGCAGTAGCGTGCCGAGCGCGGCGCGTCATAGAGCGGCGTGTTCCCTTCGGCGAGCGTGACGACGGGCGCGTCCCGGTCGAAGGGCAGAAGCTCGCGGTAGCGCCACACGCCGCTGTGGTCGCGCGCGTCGAATGATGAGAGCCGCGCCCGCCACACGGCGCGCAGTTCGTCGGCCCTACTCAAGCCCTCACGTTCAATCTCGACATCCAGCAGGCCGCCGCAGCGCGGGCAGACGTAGAGCCGCTCGTCGAGACGGTACTGCGCGCCGCACTCCGGCTCGGCGCAGCGCTGCGACGCACGCGCGGCGGCAGTCCCCTCTGCTGGCACGGATTGATTCATACCTCGACAAGCGAGCGCGTCTCGGCGTCGAAGCGGGAGTCGCGTCGGTGCAGGTTGAACTCGTGATGGATGGCCGTCACCGCGTCGCGCATCGCGCCCGCCGCGACGACGAAAGAGACGTTGTACTCGGAAGACCCCTGCGCGATGGCGACGATGTTGACGCCGCGTCGGCCCAGGGCGCTGAACAGCCGGCCCGCGATCCCCGGCGTCCCGCGCATACGCTCGCCCACAGCCGCGACGACCGCGACGCCTGAGTCCACGTTGATGTGCTCGACCTGGTGGTGCGCGAGGTCGGAGGCGAAGGCGCGGCGCAAAGCCTCGACCGTGCGCGCCGCGTCGCCCGCGTTGACGATGAAGCAGATGTCGTTCTGCGAAGAGGCTTGCGAGATCATCAGGACGTTGGCGCGGACGCTTGCCGCCGCCGTGAAAGTTTTTGCCGCGACGCCGGGCACGTCCACGATGCCGCGCCCGCCCACCGTGATCAGGCTCACGTCCGAGATGGCCGTGATCGCCTTCACGCCGCTCAGCGAAGGATGACCTGCGGGCGTGATCTTCGTGCCGCCCTTCTCAGGCTCGAAGCTGTTGCGAATCCAAACGGGGATGGCGGCGTCGGCCACGGGCCGCAGCGTCTTCGGGTGAAGAACCTTCGCGCCGAAGTAGGCCAGCTCCGCCGCCTCCGCGTAGGAGATGTCGTTGATGGTGCGCGCGTCGCTGACGAGGCGCGGGTCGGCGGTCAGCACGCCGTCAACGTCAGTCCAGATGATTATCTCCGCGGCTTCGAGCGCCGCGCCGAGGATGGTCGCCGAGTAGTCCGAGCCGCCGCGACCGAGCGTCGTCAGTGTGCCCCCGCGCGACGCGCCGATGAAGCCGGTCACGACCGGCACGACGCCTTCGGCCAGAAGCGGCAGCAGACGCTTCGTTGCGCGCTCGCGCGTCTCGTCCATCAGAGGCTCGGCCTGCCCGTGCTCGTCGTCGGTGACTATAACCTCCGTCGCCTCGACCGCCACACTTCGCAACCCCAACTCTTTGAGCGCGCCGGCCATCAGACGCGCCGACAGTCGCTCGCCCACGCTCGAAATCGCGTCGAGCGCGCGCGGCGTCAGCTCGCGCAGCATCGCCGTCCCCCGGCAGAGTGTCGCCGCGTCGCCCGCGATCTGCTCCACGTCCGCCGTCAGACGCGCGCGCTCCGCCTCGTCCGAAATCAAAGCCTCGATGGCCGCCGCGTGCTGAGCGCGCAGAGACTCACGCAGCTCGACGCCCGCGCGCCCGCAGCCTTCCGCCGAGGCCAGCGCCGCCTCGACCAGGCGGTTGGTCACGCCGCTCATCGCCGAGACGACGGCCACGACCCCGCCGTGCCGTGCTGCGTCGGCAACGATCTTCGCCGCCCCGCGTATGCGCGTCGCGTCGCCCACCGACGTGCCGCCGAATTTCATAACCCGCAAATTTTCACCCGTAGTATTCATAAAGTACAGACCATTACCGTAGGCGGGCCAGTCCTTGAAGTACTTGCCGCTGCCGGAGGCGGTACTGACCGCTCGCCTATCGTCATGTCAAATTTTGATCCGTCACCGCGCCCGTGCTGCTCGACGACACGAGCCGCGCGTACTTCGCCAGCACGCCGCGCGTGTAGCGGGCCGCAGGCTGCCGCCACGCCGCGCGCCGTCGCGCAAGCTCTTCATCGGCGACGTTAAGTTGCAACAGGCGCGACTCCGCGTCAACTGTTACGAGATCGCCTTCTTCGACAAGCGCAATCGTGCCGCCCGTCGCGGCCTCCGGCGCGATGTGGCCGACGACCATGCCGTATGTGCCGCCGGAGAAGCGCCCGTCCGTGATGAGCGCCACGGCGTCGCCGAGGCCCGCACCGATGATTGCCGAAGTGGGCGCGAGCATCTCGCGCATGCCGGGGCCGCCCACCGGCCCTTCGTAGCGTATGACGACCACGTCGCCGGGCACAATCGAGCCGCCGAGGATCGCCTCAAGGCACTTCTCCTCCGAGTCGAAGACGCGCGCCGGGCCGGTGATCTTCGGACTCTTGACGCCGCTGATCTTCGCGACTGCGCCCTCGGCGGCGAGATTGCCTTTGAGGATGGCGAGGTGTCCTTGCTCGTACAGGGGCTTGTTGAAGGGGCGTATCACGTCCTGGTCGCGCCGAGGCTCCGCGGGCACGTCGGCGAGCACTTCGGAGACGGTCGCTCCGGTGATTGTCAGCGCGTCGCCGTGAAGCAATCCGTTCGCGAGCAGCATCTTCATCACCTGCGGGATGCCGCCGGCCTTGTGCAGGTCTGTGGCGACGTAGCGGCCCGAAGGCTTCAGGTCGCAGAGGACGGGGACGCGCGCGCGCACCTCCTCGAAGTCGTCGAGCGACAGGGGAACTTCCGCGGCGTGCGCGATGGCGAGCAGGTGCAGCACCGCGTTCGTCGAGCCGCCCACCGCCATAACAACGGCAATCGCGTTCTCGAAAGCCTTCCGCGTGAGAATGTCCCGTGGTAGAACACGGCGGCGCACCGCCCCGGCTAAGACTTCCGCCGAGCGGGCCGCGCTCTCGGCCTTCTCCTCGTCTTCGGCGGCCATCGTCGAAGAGTAAGGAAGGCTCAGGCCCAACGCTTCGATGGCCGAAGACATCGTGTTGGCCGTGAACATCCCGCCGCACGAACCCGCGCCGGGGCACGCGCGCCGCTCGATCTCCAGCAACTCCTTCTCGCCTATCCTGTGCGCGCAGAACTGTCCGACGGCCTCGAACGCGCTCACGATAGTCAGGTCTTGCCCGCCGTAATGCCCGGCCCTGATCGTGCCGCCATAGACGAAGATCGAGGGGATGTTCATGCGCGCAATCGCGATCAAAGCGCCCGGCATGTTCTTGTCGCAGCCCCCCACGGCGAGCAGGCCGTCCACGCTCTGAGCCTGGCACACGGTCTCGATGGAGTCCGCGATCACCTCGCGCGACACGAGGCTGTACTTCATTCCCTCCGTGCCCATCGAGATGCCGTCGCTCACCGTGATCGTGCCGAAGACCTGCGGCATCGTGCCTGCCTCGCGGAGCGCGGCGACGGCGCGCTCGGCCAGCACGTTCAGGCCCATGTTGCACGGCGTGATGGTGCTGTAGCCGTTCGCCACGCCGATGATCGGCTTCTCGAAATCGCCGTCGCCAAAACCCACTGCGCGCAGCATCGCCCGGTTCGGCGTCCGCTCGACGCCGCGCGTGATCGCCCTGCTCCTCAAGTTGTCGCTCATCTGGATAGCTATTAGCCGTTAGCTGTTAGCTGTTAGCTTTGAAATCTTCAGGAGGCCGCCCACCGCGAACGGGGCAAACTGTGAAGAGAGCGAGATGAACTGGAAGCTAACAGCTAATAGTTAATGGCTCTCTTTTCAGTTCGACGACTCGTCAACGAGCCGGTCGGCGGCGAGCCACGGCATCATCTCGCGAAGCCTGCGGCCCACGCGCTCGATCTGGCGCTCGCTGGTTTCGCTCTCCAGACGGCGGAAGCGCTCCTTGCCGCTGCGGTTCTCCTTCATCCACTCGCGCGCGAACGCGCCCGACTGAATCTCTGCGAGCAGGCCGCGCATGCGCCGCTTCGTCTCGTCGTTGACGACCGAAGGCCCGCGCGTCATGTCGCCGTACTGGGCGGTGTTCGAGACCGAGTAGCGCATCTCACTGATGCCGCCCTCGTAGATGAGGTCAACGATGAGCTTCATCTCGTGCAGGCACTCGAAGTAGGCCATCTCCGGCGCGTAGCCCGCCTCGACCAGCGTCTCGAAGCCGGCCTTGATGAGCGACGTGAGGCCGCCGCACAAAACGGCCTGCTCGCCGAACAGATCGGTCTCGGTCTCCTCTCGGAAGTTCGTCTCGATAACGCCTGCGCGCCCGCCGCCGATGGCCGAGGCGTAGGCGAGGCCGAGACGGCGCGTGTCGCCCGTCGGGTCTTGACTGACGGCCAGGAGGCACGGCACGCCCGCGCCGCGCACGTACTCGGAGCGGACGAGGTGGCCCGGCCCTTTCGGCGCGACCATCAGGACGTTCACGTCCTCCGGCGGCTTGATGAAGCCGTAGTGGATCGAGAAGCCGTGCGAGAAGGCGAGGTACTTGCCCGGCGTCATTGACTCGGCCACCTCGCGCGCGTAAACGTCCGAAGCGACCTCGTCGGGCACGAGCATCATCACGATGTCCGATTCGGCGGCGGCCTCGGCGACGGGCAGAACCTTCAGGCCCGCACGCTCCGCCTTCGCGCGCGAAGGGCTGTCGGGCTTGAGGCCCACGGTCACGTCGCAGCCCGAATCCTTCAGGTTGTTCGACTGCGCGAACCCCTGGCTGCCGTAGCCGACGACGGCGATGCGTCTTTCGCGCAGCGCGCTCAAGTCGGCGTCCTTGTCATAATAAACCTTCATCTCTTCAGTCCTTTCTTAAAGCTGTTGGCTGTTAGCTGTTAGCTGTTAGCTTTCCGCTTTTAACTCCAGTCAGCGGTCGGCCTTCGTTCCGCCGTTCGTCCAGTGCCAAGCGCGAGAGCTAACAGCTAATAGCTAACAGCCAACAGCTAACGGCTGTTCATCCTCTTCTCCGTTCGACAGGCGACCGATGGCGACGCGACCGGTGCGCGTGATGTCGTTGATGCCGAGCGGGCGGAGCATCTCGACGAACGCCTCGACCTTCTCGCGGTTCCCCGAAGCCTCGATGACCATGCGCGTGTGCGAGATGTCCACGACTTTGGCGCGGAAGACCGAGACGAGGCTCAAGACCTCCTGGCGGGCCGCGCCCGGCGAGGCCGTCACGTCAATGAGCGCCATCTCGCGCTCGATGTGCGGCTGGCTGGTCACGTCGCGCACCTCGCGCACGCGTGCGAGCCGTTCGCACTGTTTGACGATCTGCTCAATCGTCCGGTCGTCGCCGCTCGTGACGATGGTGACGCGCGACCATTCGGGGTCGAGCGTCCCGCCCACCGAGATCGTCTCGATGTTGAAGCCGCGCGCGCTGAACAGTCCGACGATGCGCGACAATTCGCCCGGCTGGTCGGCCACGATGATGGAAAGCGTGTGTCGCATAAAGCCAAATGAGGAATGCGGAATGCGGAATGAAAGACGGCTTGAGTGATGAAAGACAACGCGCCTTTCACTCATCATTCATCATTCCGCATTCATCACTTCCTCAGACTCCTTCGCTCTGAAAAATCATGTCCCGCGAGTTCGACCCGGCGGGCACGATGGGGAAGACGTTCTCCTCCTTCGAGACCAGAACGTCTATGACGGCGACGCCCTTGTGTGCGAGTCCGTCGGCGAGCACCGAGGGCAGCTCTTCGGGGCGCGCAGCGCGGAGGCCGCGCGCGCCGTAGGCTTCGGCCAGCTTGACGAAGTCGGGCGCGACCGAGATGTCCACCTCCGAGTAGGCGCGTTCGTAGAACATCTCCTGCCACTGGCGAACCATGCCGAGGTAGCCGTTGTTCATGATTAGAACCTTGACCGGCAGTTCGTACTGCACGGCGGTCGCAAGCTCCTGGTTGGTCATCTGGAAGCCGCCGTCGCCGACCACGGCGACGACCAGTTGGTCGCGGAAGGCGAGCTGCGCGCCGATGGCCGCGGGCAGCCCGAAGCCCATCGTGCCCAGGCCCCCGCTCGTGATCCACTGGCGCGGGCGCGTGAACGGGTAGAACTGCGCCGCCCACATCTGGTGCTGGCCCACGTCGGTCGTGATGATGGCGCGCCCTTCGGTCAGGCGGTGCAGCTCGCGGATGACCGTCTGCGGCTTGATGTGTTCGCCGGAGCCGTCGAAGCGGAGAGGCTGCTCGCGCTGCCAGGCGCGTATGCGCTCCCACCACAGCTCGCGGCGCGCGATGCTCGCACCCGTTTCGGCGCTTGCGCGCGCGCCGACTTCTTCACGCAGGGCGGCGAGCGCCTCGCGCGCGTCCGCCGCGATGGCGAGCGCGGGCGCGACGTTCTTGCCGATGTTGGCCGGGTCAATGTCTATGTGGATGACGCGCGCGTGCGGCGCGAAGGTGGCGAGCTTGCCTGTCACTCGGTCGTCGAAGCGCACGCCGACGGCGACGAGCAGGTCGCTCTCGGCGACCGCCATGTTCGCGGCGTAAGTGCCGTGCATGCCGAGCATTCCCAGGCAGAGCGGGTGCGCCGAGGGGAAGCCGCCCAAGCCCATGAGCGTCGGCGTGACGGGCAGTCGCAAGCTTTCGGCGAACGCGAGCAGTTCATCCGCCGCGCCGGAGTTGACGATGCCGCCGCCGACGTAGAGCACGGGGCGCTCGGAGCGCATACAAGCGTCTGCCGCGCGGCTGATCGCACGCGGGTCTGGCTTTGTCCTCTTCTCTCGACAGGGGAAGGCGATGTGACTCAGGCGCGAGTAAGACGAGCGCGCCGCTGAAACGTCCTTCGGAATGTCTATGACGACGGGGCCGGGCCTGCCCGAACGCGCGAGGAAGAACGCCTCGTGCACCACGCCCGCCAGGTCGCGCACGTCGCGCACAAGGTAGTTGTGCTTGACGCAGGGGCGCGTGATGCCAACGGTGTCAACCTCCTGAAAGGCGTCGGTGCCGATGAGCGGCAAAGGCACTTGACCCGTGATGACGACGATGGGCGTCGAGTCCATGTAGGCGTTGGCGATGCCGGTGACGGCGTTGGTCGCGCCCGGCCCCGAAGTGACGAGCGCGACGCCGACCCTACCGGAAGAGCGCGCATAGCCTTCGGCCATGTGCACCGCGCCCTGCTCGTGCCGGACGAGGTAGTGCGTGATCGAGTCGCGGTAGCGCCAAAGCTCGTCGTAGATGTGGAGCACCGCGCCGCCCGGATAGCCGAAGATCGAGTCAACGCCCTCGTGCAGCAGAGCCTCGATCAGAATCTCGGCGCCGCGCGGCAAGCTCTCGCCCACAGTGATTGACTCCGGTAGAGACGAGGCGGCTGTGGCCGGATTGATGTGCTGTTGTGCGATCATGGTTTTGTCAATTTTTGATTTGCAATTTTTGATTTTTGATTTGTCGGCCCGGTTCGGGCGTTGAAGTCCTTCCAATCGCAAATCAAAAATCCAAAATCTAAAATGCCTTCGCCGCCGGCAAAGGCTTCTTCGCGGACGCGGGGACGACTTTGACGAACCTGCGTCGCCAGTCGCGTGCGAGCGCGCCGACCTCTTCGGCCTCCCCATGCTGCAAGCCTTCGGCGAGCGCCGCGTGGTAGTGGCCGAGCAACTCGGTCAAGTTCTCTTCGTCCGCTTCAGTGACGGCTTCAAGGCGCACCTGCGCGCCGGTGGCGAGCCGGCGGCGGAGCGCGTCCGCAGTCAGTCCGAGTTCTTCGTCAATCAACAGATAAACGAGGCCGCCCGTCATGCCGGAGCAGAGCCAGGGGCCTGGGTCGCCGAGCACGAGGCCGCGCCCCGAAGTCATGTACTCGAAGGCGAAGCCCTTGACGTTGGCGCGCGCGGCGACGTTTCCGAGTTCGTCGCGTAAGGGGCCGCGCGGGCGACCGCCGATGACGAGGTCTGCGCCGGAGAGGCGGATGCCTGCGCGCGAGTCGGCGTCGCCCTGCACGATGAGGAGTCCGGCCTGCGCGCCGTAGGCGAAGCACTTGCCGACCGCGCCGTCCACCAGCACGCCGTCGTGGTTGACGCCCTTGAGGATGACGATGCGCCCGCCCGAAGCGCCCTTGGCCGCGCCGTCCTGCACGCCGCCGTGGACGATGATGTCCACGCCGTCGGCGTTGAACGCGCCGAGGCCGTTGCCCGGCACGCTTCCTTCAAGGAAGTTGAGCACGGCGCGACGGATGCGCCGCGCGTGGCCTTTACCGTCGCCGTTCGGGCTGCCGCCGTTGCCGTTCGAGCTGCCGTTACTGCCGCCGTTGTTGTGCAGGCCGACGCTGCCGTTGTTGCCCAGGCCGTCGCCGTTGTTGAAGTGGCTGTGGCCGTTGTCGAAGCGCGCGCGGACGAGCGTGCCCGCGAGGTGCGTGCCCAGCGCCCGGTCGCCGCTCGAAGCGTAGGCGTCGTCGAAGTAGACGACCTCTTTGCCGACTGCGGCGAGTTCGACGAGCGAGTGGGAGATCATGCGCGTCAGCGACGTGAGCGAGCGGCGCGCGCGACCGACGTGCGGCTCCTGCGCGCTCGCGCAGAGCGGGCAAGGCTCGCCGGGCTGCAAAAGCCAGGCGAGGTCGAGGCGGTCAGAGGCGCGCGCCTGTTCGAGCAGTTCGACGCGGCCCACAAGTTCGCGCGTGCTGCCCAACCCGGCGCGCGCCGTCTCGCGCTTGATCTCCTCCCTCACCCCGGAGAAGAAGCGCACGAGGTGTTCGACCGCGCGCTCGTACTCGCGCGGCGTGAAGTGCTTCTGCCCGGCGGCCAGAGCCTCGTCGGCGTCCTTCAGTTGGCTCGTGATGCCGACGTGGCACGTGCCCGTGTTGCACTCGCGGCAACTGGTGCAGCCGATTGCCGCCATCGCCATCGTGCCGAAGCCCACGCGGTCAGCGCCGAGCAGCAACAGCTTCACAACGTCGCGGCCGGATTTGACGCCGCCGTCGGCCCACAGCTCGACGTTCTGCCGGAGGCCGGAGCGCACGAGCGCGCGGTGCGCCTCGCGCAAACCGATCTCGACGGGCAGGCCCGTGTGGCGCAGAGAGTGTTTGCGCGCCGCGCCCGTGCCTCCGTCGTAGCCACTGATGGCGATGATGTCGGCGCGCGCCTTGGCGATGCCGGTCGCAATCGGGCCGAGGTGCGGGACAGAAGGGATTTTCACGGAGATCGAAGCGCGCGGGTTCGCGGTCTTCAACTCCTCGACGACCTGCGCGAGGTCTTCGATGGAGTAGATGTCGTGATTGTTTGAGGGCGAGATGAGGTCAATGCCCGCGGGCGTGTGGCGCGTCTCGGCGATGCGCGCAGTCACTTTAAAGCCCGGAAGCAGTCCGCCCTCGCCGGGCTTCGCGCCCTGCCCGATCTTTATCTCGATGAGGTCGCACGAGTTGAGGAAGCGCGCGTTGACGCCGAAGCGCCCGGAGGCGACCTGCTGGCCGCGGTGCTCGCGGTAGCGTCCGAGCATGTCCGGTATCTCGCCGCCCTCGCCGTTGATGCAGACGATGTCGAGACGCTTGGCGGCTTCGGCGTAGGCGCGGAAGGAGGTCTCGCCCTGCGAGCCGAAGCTCATGGCGGAGAAGTAGAACGGCGCGCCGTGGCGACCGGCGCGCGTGTCCACTTCTCCGCGCTGGGGAGAGACTGAGCCGCCCCGCCCGGCGGAACGGATTTCGAGCAACTGGCGGAGCGCGACCGGCCTGGTCTCTTCGATCTCGCGCAGGCGCGCCGCAAACTCTTCGTAAGGCTTCTCGCCGCGCGCGACGCGCCCCGCGACGTTCCAGATGGAAGGCTGCTCGCGGAACTCGCCCTGCAAGACGGGCGGCCTCTTCTTCGGCGCTTCCATCTCGGTCGTGCCGTTTGCGACCTTCAAACGCTCGCGCGCGTCCGCGTCCAGGCGGCGGAGCGATAGTCCGGCGGCGTCGGAGCCGCAGTAGTTCGCGACGCCGAAGTAGTCGGCCACTTCGGGCGCGAGGCCGACCGATGCGAAGAGGCGACCGTAGCCGTCCAACTCGTGTATGCCCATCGTCGAGAGGACTTTCTCGACGCCGACATGGAGGGCCATGACGCAGTTGCGCAGAAGCCTTCGGCGCTCCTCGCCGTCTGCTGCTCCCTTCAATGCCACCTCGTAAAGCGCGTAAGGGACGACGGCGTCAGCGCCGCAGCCCAGGGCGAAGACAAGGTCGTGCACGTTGCGCAGGGCCGCGGAGCGCAGCACTAGCCCCGTGTGGCGGCGCAGGCTCACGCCCTCCCGGTCGCGCTCGGCGCGCAGGCACGCGTCCGCGGCGGCGAGCGCGAGGTGCGGGTCAATCCCAAGACGCGCGCCTCGAAAAGCGCGCGCGTCGTCGAGGACGAGGACGGACGACTTGGACTCTCGAACCAGCCGCGCAGCCTCTTCCTCAAGGCGCGTCAAAGCCTGTGCGAGCGTCTTGCCCTCGTCGTAAGTCGTGTCAATCGTCGCGCGGCGCAGAGGGCCGTGAGCGCCCTGCGCGTCCGCGCTCTGACTTGCCGCGTCTGCGTCCGAACTTCCGGCGTCGTTTAAGTTCTGACTTCTCGCGCCTGCGCACGCCTCGGCGCAGTGTGCGAGCACTTCAGAGAGCGTGCGGTGATTCGTCTCGCGCGCGACCGCGTCGTGCGTCCCCTCGTCTCCCGCGACGCCTCCGAGCAGGAGCGGCGAGCGCAACTCGATCTGCTCGCTCTCCGCGGGGCGGGCGAGCGAGGGGCGCGCGCCCAGGAAGACGCGCGTCGAGAAGTGGTCGGCCTCGCGCTCGCGATCAATCGAGGGGTTCGTCACCACGGCCACGCGCTCGTGGAAGTAGTCCGAGACGTTCTTGCGCTGCTTCGAGAGCGCGGCGAGCGGGCCGTCCCAGCCCAGGCCGCTGATTGGCTCTTTGCCTGACGCTGCCATCTCGCGTATGTCGCCCTCGTCGAGTTTGTTCCAGCCGAACGCGACGAGCCGCCGCTCACTTAAGGATGAAGGATGAAGGATGCGGGATGAGCGGACGGGGAGATCGGGCGAAGGGGAGACGGGGAGAGGGTCTTGACACTCCACACACACTGTCTCCGCCTCACCCCGTCCCCCGCTCTCCCCGTCTGCCTTCGTCCTTCCGCCTTCCACCTTGCGCGAGTCGAGCCAGTGCGTGAGGCCATTGAGTCGGGCGAGGGGGATGCGTCCGCTCACGTCTTCGAGCGCTCGGCTTTGCAGCTCGTGGTACTCGAAGACCTCGACGCCGTCGCCGCGCCTCAAGAGGAAACCCATCTTCTCGCCGGGGGCGAGCGGGCGCGGGTCGCGCACCATCTGTTCGAGCGGCACGACGCCCTTCTCCGAGGAGGCGAAGAACTCTTTCTCCGTCTCGCCGCACCAGAGCGGACGAAGGCCCAGCGCGTCGGAACTGAAGACGATCTCGTCCGCCTGCCGCGCGATGATGGCCGCCGGGCCTTGGGCGAGCGCGCCGAACGCCCGACGCCAGTAGCGGTAGAGCTGCTGCAACTCCTGGGGGAAGCGCGCGATCTCGCTCCAGACGGGCGGGAAGGCGATCTCCAGTGCGTTCATCAGGCTCAGGTCGTAGTCGAACATGAAGCTCTCGACGACGCGGTCAAGCACCTGCGAGTCGCTCGCGCGTGCGGGCAACTGGATGCCGAGCGAGCGCGCCTCTCGGCCCAGCCGGTCAATCGAGTTGATCTCGCCGTTGTGGCCGAGGGTGGAAAACATCTGCGCGCGCTCGGCGCGGGAGTCGGTGTTGGTCGAGTAGCGCCCGTGTCCGAGCGTGATGGCCGACTTGAAGTCGGGGTGCGAAAGCTCAGGGAAGTAGCGGCGCAGGGTCTCTGCGTCGCCGCGCACTTTGTAGATCACGCTGTTGGGGCTGAGCGAGGCGACGTGGACGGGCAGCTCCCGTTCGAGCCGCAGCGTAAGGTGGAAGATACGGCGGTCTTCCAGCCCGCGCGCCGTGCGCGGCAGGGCGGCGACCTGCCAGAACTCCGGCTCGGTGGCGCGCGCCAGAGGGCCGAGCGCGTCGGGGCGCACGCGCGCCGGCTCTGAGACGAGCACTTCGAGGACGGCCTCTTCAAAGAGTTCGAGTGCGCGCCGCTTTATCTCCTCCGCCTCGCGGCGGTGCTCGTGCGGGATCATCAGGTGCGCGACGACGAACTGCGAGCGCGCGGAGAGCTTGCCGCGCAAGCCCGTGGCTTCGAGCCGTTTGGCCCAGCGCTCGCGCGGGATGTCGGTCTGGAGGCCCGCGCCGTCGCCCTCGCCCTCGATCTCGCCGGTGCGGTGGCCCATGCGGACGAGCGCTTCGAGCGTGCGCTTGACGTTGCCGTGCGAGGCCAGCCCGTCCTTCTTGACGTTGGCGATGATGGCGCAGGCGTCGTGCTCGCTCTCGTCGTGCGCCCAGCCTGACTTGCGGCGCGCGTGTTCGCCGCCGCCTCCTGTACGTCCAAACTCGTGTGCGCCGTCCTGGCCCATCGCTTCAAACATTCCCGCGCCGCCGCGCAGACGCGCTTACGAAAAAGGCCATCAACCCTTTTCGCGTTGATGGCCTGTCGAGTGCGTTAAGGTTTCGTTGACAAGCCATCAGGTCGGAAGTTTACCGACGCTAATCGTGCTGACCGACGTAGGCACGCGCGCCATAAAGGCAGCGGGGAACGCCGGGCCGCGCCGGGAAGCTGACCGGATGTACTCGACTGAAAGAGACGAGAGCAACATTAATCGCCTTCGAGCGAGATAGGCCGCCTGCCAACGAAGTGCCGACCAATCCCGCGAGGTAGTGCGTGGCGCGCTCAATCTACAACCTTCCTGCCGGTTTGTATAATTAGTTATTTTTAGACGGTCATAAATGAAACGATGAATGCGGAATGCGGAATGATGAATTTGTCCGCCCGTTCTTGCTTTAATTCATCATTCCGCATTCATCATTAGCCTAGATGTCGAAGTACATGCTGAACTCCAGCGGGTGCGGGCGCATCCGCAGCGGCTGGATTTCCTTCTCCCGCTTGTACCCGACCCACCGCTCGATCAAACGCGGCGTGAACACGTCGCCTTTGAGCAGGAACTCGTGATCCGCCTCCAAAGCGCTCAACGACTCGTCCAACGAGCCGGGCAAAGAGGGCACCCCCTTCAACTGCTCCGGACTTAGATCGTAGATGTCCTTGTCCAAAGGCTCCCCTGGATCAATCCGGTTCTGGATGCCGTCCAACCCCGCCAACAGCATCGCCGAGAAGGCCAGATAGGGATTACAACTGGGG
>QHXN01000027.1 GCA_003222975.1 Acidobacteriota bacterium
GATTGCCGCTTCCGCAGAGCCATAACTGAAATGATGAATGCGGAATGATGAATGATGAATTTAAAGGCAAGCCGTCTTCAATTCATCACTCATCATTCCGCATTCATCATTACCCTCACTTGCTCTTGTTCGAGGCGGAAGCGCCCTGGGCCTGGCCGCTGCCGCCGGTCGTGGCCTGGCGCGTGTCGCGCTCGCGGATGCGTGCGGCCTTGCCGCGCAAGGAGCGCAGGTAGTAGAGCTTCGCGCGGCGGACGCGCCCGCGGCGCACCAGCTCGACGCGCCCGATGACGGGGCCGTGCACGGGGAAGATGCGCTCGACGCCGACGCCGAAGCTCGTCTTGCGAACCGTGAAGGTCTCGCGCGCGCCGTCGCCCTTGCGCGCGATGCAAACGCCCTCGAACGCCTGGAGGCGCTCCTTGGTCTCCGACTCCTTGATGCGCACGTGCACGCGCACCGTGTCGCCCGGCCCGAAGTCGGGGATGTCCGTTCGCAACTGCGCCTTCTCAACACTATCCAAGCGGTTCATGATGTCACCTCAAGCTGATTTGCGATTTTAGATTTTTGATTTGCGATTTAAAGCACTCAGCCTTCAGCGATCAGCACTCAGCTTTTTGTCCTCAGCCGAAGCCGAGCGCCGACGGCTCTCAAATCGCAAATCAAAAATCTAAAATCAAAAATTCCCCTCTTCCTCTTGCCCGGTGGACGTGGCGCGCTCCTCGTCGTCGAGCGGGAGATGCGCGAAGAGGTCTGGGCGGTTGCGTCGCGTCTTCGCGAGCGCCGCGCGGCGACGCCAGCGTGCGACCTCCGCGTGGTGGCCGCTCAGAAGGACTTCCGGCACGCGCGCGCCCCGGAACTCGACGGGCCGCGTGTAGTTCGGAAAATCGAGCAGCCCCGCGGAGAAAGACTCGTTGACCGCCGAAGTCTCGCTCCCCAGCGCGCCCGGCAGGAGGCGCGTGACCGCGTCCACCAGCACGACCGCCGCCGGCTCGCCGCCCGACAGAACGTAGTCGCCGATGGAGACTTCGTCCGTCGCCAACCGTTCGGCCACGCGCTCGTCCACGCCTTCGTAGCGCCCGCAGATGACGACGACGTGCTCGACGGCGGCGAACTCCGCCGCCAGTTCTTGCGTCAGCACGCGTCCCTGCGGCGAGAGCAGCACGACGCGTTTGCCGGCCTCGCGCAAACTTTGCGCGTCGCCCGCGCCCGCCAAAGATTCCACGGCCTCAAAGACGGGTTCGGGCTTCAAGACCATCCCGTCGCCGCCGCCGAAAGGTCGGTCGTCAACGACCTTGTGCCGGTCGTGCGTCCACGTGCGCAGGTCGTGCGCCGCCGTCTCGACCAGGCCGCCCGCGCGCGCACGCCGCACGATGCCGAAGTCGAACACCCCGCGAAAGAATTCGGGGAAGATCGTGATGATGTCAAAGCGAAGCACGCGTAAACCGTGAACCGTAAACCGTGACAAGAAAAGCCGCGCGTCGGAGGCCGCGAACCGTGGCGAGATGAATCTCTCGTCACGGTTTACGGTTCACGGTTTACGTCTCCAAGAGTCCTTCCGGCGCGTCCACGCGGATAAGCTCTCCCGCGATGTCTATCCCGACGCAGATGCTCTCGGCGAGCGGGACGAGGTTCTCTTTGCCGCGCTCGTCGCATATGACGAGGACGGGCGCTTCGCCGCCCGTGTGGAGCACCTCGCTAACGGTGCCCAACTGCCTGCCCCCGACCGTCTCGACGCGACACCCTTCGAGCTGCCAGTCGTAGAACGCGCCCTCTTCGAGTTCGACCGCGTCGGATTCCGGCACGGCCAACTCGCAGCCCGCGAGCGCGGCGGCCTCTTCCGGCGTGTCGAAGCCTTTGAACTTCAGGACGACGCGGTCGCCGTGGAGCCAGTGGCCTTCGAGCGTGAGCCGCCGGCGCTCGCCGCCGTGGAAGACCGCGATCAACTCTCCGAGCCGGTCGAAGCGTTCGGGGAAGTCGGTCAGGATGTCGGCGGCGACCTCGCCTTTGAGGCCGCGCACCTTCGCGACTCGCGCGACGGCGACCAACTCGACCGCGCCCAGGTCTTCGACGCCGGACGCTTCGCTGCCGGCCCGCTCGCCCGCGCCGCTCATTCTTCGACGATGTCGAGGACGTAGCGCCGGTTGTGCTTCTGGCCCGCCGCGTGGAGCAGCGAGCGCAGGGCCTTCACCGTGCGCCCCTGACGCCCGATGACCTTGCCCACGTCCGTCTGCGCCACGCGGACTTCGATCACGGTCGTGGAGCGGTCGCGCTCGATCTCGCGCACGTCAACCGCGTCGGCCTCGCGCACGAGCTTCTTCAGGATTAACTCGACGGCCTCTTTCATCACGGGTTCAAAGTTCCAAGTTCAAGGTTCAAAGTTGAAGGCCAAAGTTCTCAACTTTGAACCTTGAACTTGGAACTTTGAACTTATGGACTAGGCTTCCGGCTGCGCGGCGGCCTCGGCCCTCGACTGTTGGCGGATCAACTGCCGGACGGTGTCGGTCGGCTGCGCGCCGCGCCCGATCCAGTAGTTGACGCGATCCATCTTGAGCCGAACCTCCGCAGGCTCGCGCGTCGGGTTGTAGAACCCGACGTTCTCGACGTAAGCGCCGTCGCGCTTCGACAGCTTCTCCTTCACCACCACGCGGTACGAAGGGCTTTTCTTCGCGCCCATGCGCATCAGTCTGATTGCTAACATTCAACCTCCAAAAGCAAGTAAGCAGGGGGCAAGGGCAGGAGGCAGTAGAAAAGCATTTGTCTTTATACTGCCTCCTGCCCCTGCCTCCTGCTTACTTTCGTTTCTTGTGCCGCGGCTTCTTCTTCTTCCTGTGTCCGGGTGCTGCCGGCAAGCCAGCCGGGAGTCCGGCGTCGCTGCCGTCGCCCATCATGCCGCTCACGTCGGGCATGCCCATCATCCCTGCGGCGCGGCGCATCAGCCTGCCCTTGATGCCGCCGCCTCCGCCCCCGCCGCCGAACATCCCCGAACGCGAGAGCTGCTGCATCATCTGCCGCATCTCGACGTACTGCTTGACGAGCTGGTTGACCTCCGACACTGACGTGCCGGAGCCGCGCGCGACGCGGCGGCGGCGGCTCGCGTTAAGTATCCGGTGGTCGCCGCGCTCCTCCCGCGTCATCGAGTCAATGATCGCCTCGGTGCGCTTGAGTTGCCGCTCCATCTCCGCCGACTGCTCTTCGTCCAACTGCGGCATTCCGATGCCGCCCAAGAGTTGGTCGGGCAAAAGCTTCATGATCTTCGAGAACGAGCCGAGCCGCTTGACCTGTCGAAGCTGGCCGCGGAAGTCGTCCAAAGTGAACTTGTTCTTCTGAAGCTTCTCTAACTGCGCCTCGGCCTCGTCCTGGCTGACCTTCGACTGCACCTCCTCGATCAAGGAGAGCACGTCGCCCATGCCGAGGATGCGCTGCGCGATGCGGTCGGGGTAGAACGGCTCAAGCGCGTCGTATTTTTCGCCGACGCCGACGAACTTCACGGGCTGTCCCGTCACCTGCTTGATCGAGAGCGCCGCGCCGCCGCGCGCGTCGCCGTCCATCTTCGTCAGAACGACGCCCGTCGTGCCGACCCTTCGGTGGAACTCCTCGGCGGAGCGAACCGCGTCCTGCCCCGTCATCGCGTCGGCGACGAACAGAATCTCGACCGGCTTTGTTTCGCCCTTGATCTGGACGAGTTCTTCCATCAACTCGTCGTCAATGTGGAGTCGCCCGGCGGTGTCAATCAGAAGCGTGTCGTAGCCCTTCTGCTGCGCTTCACGGTAAGCCTCGCGCGCGAGTTCGACCGCGTCGTTCGACTCCGGCTTTTCAAAGATTGACTGGGCGGTCGCCTTCGCGATGATTTTAAGTTGCTCGCGCGCCGCCGGGCGGTTCACGTCCGTCGAGACCAGGAGCGGCTTGCGCTGCTGATTCTGCGCGAGCCACATCGCGATCTTGCCGGTCGAGGTGGTCTTGCCCGAACCTTGCAGGCCGACGATCATCACGACGTTCGGCGTCGTCTTCGTGAAGACGAGCCGCGACGAAGTGCCGCCCAGGAGTTCAACCAGCTCGTCGTAAACGATCTTGACGACCTGCTCCGAGGGCTTCAGCTCCTGCCAGACCTGCTGACCCTCGGCCTTCTCCTTGACCGCCGCGATGAAGTCCTTCGCGACCTTGTAATTTACGTCGGCTTCTAAGAGCGCCAGCCGGATTTCGCGCAGCGCGGCGTCCACGTGCGCGGGCGTGAGCACGCCCTCGCCGCGCAGATTCTTCAGCGCACGCTTCAGCTTGTCTGAAAGAGACTCGAACATAACTACACAGACGCGTCGGCCAGCCCCAGCCGAAAACAAGGATGATAGCGGCGCGCGCGAGGGGTGTCAAGGAACGGGCACGGCAAATGAAATGAGCGACTTAGGGCGGGGCGATGGATTGCGGAGCGGCGGATTTCGGATTGCGGATTTAAAGGCAGCTTGCCTCGATCCGCAATCCGAAATCCGCCGCTCCGCAATCGGTTCAGTGGAAGGCGATGCCGACGCCGAAGGTGTAGGTGTCGGAGCGTCGGCCCGCCACGCGGAGCGTGAACGCGGCGTTGCCGGGCATGTCGCGGTCGCGCGCGAAAACGGGGTTGTAGTCGAACTCGAAGACGCGCAGGTCAACGCGCCGGCTGAGGCGCACGTCGAGTCCGCCGCCGAGCTTCATGGCGAAGCTCGTGGGACGGTCGTCGAGCGTGAAGTTTGTGCCGCCGGTCGAGGTCTGAACGTCGTGCGAGGACTGCCGCGCCGCGCCGAAGAGGGCGTGCGCGAAGGGCTTGAGCCTCTTCCCCTCGGCGCGGTTGTCCTTCACCTGGACGCCGGCGAGGAACTGCCAGGTGCGGTCTGTGACCCGGTTCGTGTCGGTGTGTCCGCCGCTGTCGGCGAAGTGGTCAACGAAGGTCTCGGTCTTGAAGTGGCCGGTGACGTTCGCCTTGATGCCGAAGTAGCGCGACAGGTTGTAGGCGACGGAGGCGTCGAAGCCGTTGAAGCCGCGCCGGTCGCAGATGTTGCGCTGGAAGTCCGAGCCGAGGATGGCCGCGCCGTCGGGTGTGCAAGGCTCGAAGGTGAACGACTGCCCGCCCTCGGTGACGGTCTGCGTCCCCGAATTCGGCCCGACCCGCGCGTGCGAGTAGCCGCCATAGAACTCGACCTTGTTGTAATCGCCCGCGCCTTGCGCCGCGGCTCCGCCCGCGCAGGCCGAGATGAAGAGCATTGAGAGCAGAATTTTTCGCATCGTGGTCAATCTCCTTTTGAAGTCTGTTCCATTAAGCTGTTGACGCAGACGAGCAGCGAGCCGTCGGGCGTCTCGGTCGAGTGGAGCGCGCCGGCCTCGACCATCCGGCAGAGGGCGCGCAAGGTAATGCCGACGGCGCGAACCGCCTGCTCAGCCGCGAGATGTCCGACCTCCCCGCCGCAGCCCGCACACCACGCGCGCCGAAGTTGTTCGGGGCGACGCACGAGCCAGAACTCGTGCGTCTCGATGAAGACCCTGGTCGTCCTTCTCTTCGCCACGCTCGCCTCCCTCAAGGCATCCGGCGGCGTGCGCCCGCGCGTAAATAGATTCGCGGCCCCCGCCGGACGCGCGTACTTGTTGCCTGCGGGTTCGGCCTTGCAATAGAATCGGCGCGCCGCCCGCGCCCACGCCCTGCCAGACCGGAACCGCCGAGCTTCAGCGTCGCGGCGGACATTACCCCGCCGCACGGCGCGGCGTCTTAAGGCCGCGCTAAGAAAATTTCAGGATCGGGTTAAGGAAGTTCTAAGCGAGTTATAAGAGGCGATGGAGGAGAGGAAGCACAGCGCTTACGTCTTTGACTCCTATCGGGTTGACGCCGAGGAGCGCCAGCTCCTGCGCGGCGGCGAGCACGTCCACCTCACGCCGAAGGAGTTCGAGACGCTGCTTGTCTTGGTGCGCAACTGCGGGCGCGTCCTGACGAAGGACGAGTTGCTGAAGGAAATCTGGCCCGACACCTTCGTCGAGGAGGCGAACCTCGCCAACAACATCTCGGTGCTGCGCGAGGCGCTCGGAGGCGGCGGCAAGGACAACCCTTACATCAGGACGGTCGCGCGGCGCGGCTACCGCTTCGTCGCGCCCGTCAGCGAGCTGCCCGCGGGCGATGACGCGGTCGGCGGAAACGGCGCGGGGGCCGCTGAGACTTTAATCGAGAAGCACACGCTGACGAGCGTCGTCATCGAGCAGGAGGAGCAGGAGGCCGAGCCGGTCGGGGCAGAGACCGCGAGGCTGCTCCTGCCAGCCGCGAAAACCCGGCGGGCGAGGCTCATCGAAGTTCTGCGGAAGCGGCGCGTGCTCGTCGCGCTGGCGGCGGTCGCGGCGCTGCTCATAGGCGTCGGCGGCGGGCTGTTGTGGGGCCGTCGGCTCTGGCTGAAGTCGCCGCCGGCCTTCCAGCAGCTCACCTTCAGGCGCGGCCTGGTCGCCTCGGCGCGCTTCACGCCTGACGCTCAGACGATCATCTACAGCGCGCTCTGGGAGGGGCGACCGAGCGCGCTCTTCACGACGCGCCCCGAAAGCCCGGAGTCGCGCGCGCTCGGCCTCGACGACGCGCTCCTGCTCTCGATCTCTCGCCAGGGCGAGATGGCCGTGCTGCTCAAGGCCCAAGTGAGCTTCAGCACGAGCGGCACGTTGGCCCGAATGCCGCTCGAAGGCGGCGCGCCGCGCGAGGTCTTGCAGAACGTCTCGGACGCTGACTGGTCGCCCGACGGGCGCGAACTGGCCGTCGTCCACTGGGTCGAGGGCGTGTGCCGTCTCGAATACCCGATTGGACACGTGCTCTACTCCTTGGGCGCGCCGGGCTGGCTCAGCCACGTGCGCGTCTCGCCGCGCGGCGACCAGGTCGCTTTCCTCGAACACCCGGTCGAGCGCTTCGACGACCGCGGCGCGGTCGCGCTCGTTGACCTCGGCGGGCGTAAGCAGACGCTCTCGCGCACCTACGTCAGCGTCAACGGCCTCAACTGGTCGCCCGGCGGCGACGAACTCTGGTACACGGCGGCGGGCGGAGACCTCGGCAACTCGCTCTACGCGATTGACCTCGGCGGGCGCGAGCGCGAGCTGGCGAGCGCCGCCGGTCGGCTCAGCCTCTACGACGTGTCGCGCGACGGGCGGGCGCTGGTCGCGCGCGAGGACGGGCGCATCGGCATGATCGCGCGCGCTCCCGGCGCGGACGTGGAGCGTGAGATGTCCTGGCTCGACGGCTCGTTCCTGCGCGCCGTCTCCGCAGACGGGGGCATGCTTCTTTTCGACGAGGAGAACAGCGGCGGCGGCGCGGACGCCGAAGTTTACATACGCCAGACCGACGGCAGCCCGGCAGTCCGACTCGGCGACGGCCACGCGCTCGCGCTCTCGCCCGACGGGCGCTGGGCGCTCGCGCGCCAGCGCTTCACCACGCCGCCGCGACTCGTTCTGTTCCCCACCGGCGCGGGCGAGGCGCGTCAGCTTCCGGGCGGCGCGGTCACTTACTCGGAGTCCGCCGCGTGGTTCCCCGACGCCCAGCGTCTGCTGCTCATCGGGCATGAGCCGGAGCGCACGGCGCGTTGTTACCTCTACGACCTGGCGACCAATCAAGCGCGCCCCGTCACGCCCGAAGGCGTCGTCGGCCACGTCGTCTCGCCGGACGGTAAGTTCGTCGTCGCCGCCGACCGGGAGGATAAAGCGCCGCCCGCGCTCTACCCCTTGGACGGCGGCGAGCCGCAGGCGCTGCGCGGCGTCGAATCGGGCGACTTCGTCATCGGCTTCGGCGACGACGGGCGCTCGCTCTACGTCGCGCAGACGGGCATCCCCGCCAGGGTTTATCGCGTGGAGCCGGCGACGGGTCGCCGCGAACTGTGGCGCGAAGTCTCGCCCGCAGACACCACTGGACTTCTCTTCCTGACGCCGCCGCGCGTCACGCCCGACGGTCGCGCCTACGCCTACACCTACTTCCGCCTGCTCAGCGACCTGTATCTGGTTGACGGGCTGAAGTGAGCACAGGCGCAGACGAAAGCAGGTCAGTACCGTCTGCTGCAAGCGGTACTGACCTGAACCACCAACCGCGTGGCGCTTCGTGCGCCTATCCGCCTGACGAGCTTTCCGACAGAGACCTGGCCCTCTCGACGAGGCGGACGAACTCCGTGCGGTAGCCGTGCAGGTCTGCGCCCGCCGAGGCGCGCGCCAGCTCTGACGTGCCTTCGTAACTGGACTGACCCTTATAGGGCGAGCCGCGCAGGAGCAGGCCGAACTCGGCGACCGCCGAGGCGAACCTGAAGTTCTCGGAGGCGTTCCGGTAGCTCGCGTTGTTGTCCGCAACGCCGACGCTCAGGAGCTTGCTCGCGTCCGCGTTCGGCTCCTTGTAGCGAAGCTTGATCGTCAACAGCTCACCCGTGCCCTGCGGCGCGTCCTGCGCGTCGCGCGCGGGCTGCTGGTACTTCAGCGCGTCAACGCCGGGGTTCTCAACTTTCTGCCCGGCGGGGACTATTTCGTAGAGCGCCGTGACGGTGTGGCCTGCGCCGATCTCGCCCGCGTCCTTGCGGTCGTCGTTGAAGTCGCGGTCGGCGAGCAGGCGATTCTCGTAGCCGATGAGGCGATAGCCTGAGACCGCGCGCGGGTTGAACTCGACCTGTATCTTCACGTCCTTCGCAATCGTCAGGAGCGTGCCGCCGACCTGCTCGCCGAGCGCCTTGCGCGCCTCCGCATCGGTGTCAATGTAGGCGTAGTTGCCGTTGCCGCGGTCGGCCAGCTTCTCCATCATCGAGTCGTTGAGGTTGCCCGTGCCGACGCCGAGCACCGAAAGGAAGATGCCGCTCTTCCGCTTCTCCTCGATGAGGCGGACGAGCGCGTCGTCGCCCGTCACGCCGACGTTGAAGTCGCCGTCCGTCGAGAGGATGACGCGGTTCGTGCCGCCGCGTATGAAATTGTCCTGCGCGACGCGGTAAGCGAGTTGGATGCCTTCGCCGCCGTTCGTGGAGCCGCCCGCTTCGAGGCGGTCAATGGCCGCGATGATCTCGCCCTTGCGGTCGCCGGGCGTCGAGGGCAGGACGAGTCCGCTCGTCCCCGCATAGACGACGATGGCGACGCGGTCGCGCGCGCTCAACTGCTCGGCGAGCGTTCGCAGGGACGACTTGACGAGTGGGAGTTTCCGCGGCTCGTTCATCGAGCCGGAAACGTCTATGAGGAAGACGAGGTTGGCGGGCGGCATGTCTTCGGTCGAAACCCTCCGGCCCTGAAGGCCGATGTGCACGAGCTTGTGCCGCGCGTTCCAGGGGCAGTCCGCGACCTCCGCCGTGACGGAGAAGGGCGCGCTGCCCGAAGGCTGTGGGTAGTCGTAATTGAAATAGTTAATCAACTCCTCGATGCGGACGGCATCCTTCGGTGGCAGGCGGCCCTCGCTCAGGAAGCGGCGCGTGTTGCTGTAGGAGGCCGTGTCAACGTCAATCGAGAAGGTCGAGAGCGGCGCGCGCGCTGCTTCGAGAAAAGGGTTCTCGTCAATTTTGGCGTAAGACTCGCCGCGCGCGGATTCCTCCTGCTCCTGCGGCGCGGACTGCGTAGCTGCGCCGCTCGTAATCACGCTGACGTTCGCGTTCGACATGCTCATCTTAGCGTTCGCCGTGGCCGAGTTCGGAGAGGCTGACTGCTCGGCGGTCTGCGTTTCGCGCGCCTTCGCCGCGTCCGCGTCATCCCTTTCGGCGGTCGCGCAGGAAGAGGCGAGCAGGGCGAGGGCCGCGAGAACTAACAGGAAGAGAGGACGAGTTGATGTGCGGCGCGGCGCGGCGAGACGGTTCGGGCCGGCGAGCGTCGTCCGTTGTTCTTCGTGACTCATACTTTTCCTCCGTCAGAAAATTCGAGCCGCGTATCGGGCGGCTGTCACCGTCTGAACGGGGACGGAGGCACGGACTTGCTGCTTATTTTAAGGCTCGATTTTCCGCGCCGGTTCAGCGCTTCTTCGGCTGCGCGCCCTCGACGACGACGGGCGCGGCCTGCGAGATGTCGTAGCTGATGCGCGGCTCGCCGAGGCGTGCGGCGAAAGCCGACTCCGTGGAGACGTTGATGCGTGCGTAGAAGGTGGACGAAGGCGTGCGCGGCGCGGGGCAGTCGGCGAAGGAGGCTTCGACGTTGACGCTGGCGTGGCCGCCGGAGACAAACGGCTGGCGCACCTCGACGGGGTCGCCCGCGCAGTAGTGGCCCGGCGCGTCCGGCGTGAAGAAGTAGGCCCACACCCAGACCGTTTCGGGCGCGGGCCGCGCCGGGTCGCGCTCAAGGTTGAGTGTGACGTGACTCTTTTTGGCGGCGAAGTCGAGCATGACGAGCTGCGGCTTGAACGTAACGGGGGAGTTCGCCTGCGTGTCCGCGGCGGGCGCGGGCTTCGCCGCCGCGGGTGCAGGTTGCGGCGGCGCGGGGCGCGGCGAAGAGTAATACTTCGTGAGCACAACTGCGCCCGCGAGGGCGACGGCGAAGGCGAGCAGTCCGGCAAGTTTCTTCATCTTCGTTCTCTTCCCTCAAACGAACTCTCATACGCCGCGGCGGCCTGCGCGGTTCGCTTACGCTTCCTCGAACCTCTATCTGTCGGGTGGAACGCGCGGCATTCGGCCCTCTTGCACGTCGGCGGGGAGGCGGTTGACCCTTTCGGCGACGAGCGTGAGGCCCATCAAGAAGTAGAAGACCATCACCACCTCGGAGTCGCCGAAATTGTAGTGCACCAGGCCGCCCGCCACAAAGCCGACCAGCCCGCCGAGCGCGCCGAGCGCCAGCCCCCGCTCGACCCAGTTCTCGACCGCACCGCGCCGCGCCAGACGCCAGAGCATGCGCCCGTAGACGAAGAGCCACGCCATCCACACGAGCAGCACGGGGACGCCGCGCTCGAAGGCGATTTGCAGCGGCGTCGAATGAAGGTGACCCCACGGCTGGCGGCCCTGGTCGAACATGCCCCACTCGCGCCAGTGCCGCTTCAACGAGTCCATGCCGACGCCGACGAGCAGGTGACGCGGCTTGCTTACGAGAATGCGCGCGCCGTCGCGCCAGACCATCAGACGCCAGGAGGTTGACTGATCCCGCGTGTCTATGAAGCCGACCTGCCGCTTCTGTTGAAGCACGAACAGTCCCGCGAGCACGAGCGGCAGCGCCGCGCCCGCTGTGATGACGAGTGTCCGACGGCTCGCGCCGACGAGCACGACGGTCAGCGCCGACAAAAAGAAGCCCGCCCATGAAGCGCGCGTCAACGTCAAAAGCAGCGCGCCGCACATCCCGGCGAGCGCCGCGGCCAGGAGCGCGCCCTTCAAGCTCCGTTTGCGCCGTAGCGCGACGAGCAGTCCGAGCGCGAGCGAGGCGATGAGCTGCAAAACCTCGGAGTAGGTCTGGTACTGACCGTAGAACCCGCTCGCGCGCTCGTCGCGCCCGCGCGACCAACTGAGTATGCCGAGCCGCGCCTCCGGCGTGTCGCCCGCGGGCAACGCGTCGCGCGCGACGTTGAAGGCGGGTATCACCTCGGCGCGATAGACGCGCACGCACGCCGCTCTCTCGTCCCAGGCGCAGGCCTTCGTCCCGTCCGACCAGTGATACGCCTTGTCGAGGGAAGGCCGCTCGGTCTTGATGCCCCGCTCCAGGTCTTCGGGCTTGTTCACGGGAGCGCCGTCAACCGAGAGTATCGTGTCGCCCTCCTCGACGCCCGCCGCGCGCAGCGGACTGTCTGCCGAGAGCGCACGCACCTTCACGCCGTGCCCCGCGGCGAAGACGCCGAACGTGTGGACTAATCCGAGCGCGCACGAGGCGACGAGCGTGAGCGCGAGCGCGCGCAAGCACCGTCGGTCGCGGACGTTCTCCGCCGCGAGATAAACGATTGTGAAGAGGCTCGCCGCGCGGAGCTTGCCGATGGACACGTCGGGGTCGTAGGAGGTGAGCGCCGTCAGGAAGGTGAGGACGAAGAAGCCGAGCAGCCACGCGTCAACCGGCGTGCGGTAGGTCTTCGGGCGCGGGCGAAAGCAGAGGCGCGCGACCCAGAACAGAAGCCCCAGGAGCCAGGCCGTCTGCGCCGCCGCAATCGAGTGCGGCGCGGCCACGGCGAACAGGAACAGGCACGCGACCGTCGCGCGTTCGAGCCAGACGGCGAAGGAAGATAGCCTGCGGGGAAGAGGGGAAGAGGGGAAGAGGGGAAGAGGGGAAGAAGTCTCCTTTTCTCCCTTTCCCCTCTTCCCCTTTTCCCCCGTCACTATCTTTTCATCCTTCATCCCCGTTCAGTAAGCCTCGCCGCGCAGGAGCACGGGCAGCGTGCGCAGCATGATCTTGAGGTCGAGCCAGAGCGACCAGTTCTCGATGTAGAAGAGGTCGAGCCTGACCATCTCGTCGAACGAGAGGCGGTTGCGGCCCGACACCTGCCACAGCCCCGTCATCCCCGGCTTCATGTCGAGCCGCTTGCGATGCCAGAGGTCGTAGGCTTCGACCTCGTAGGGGATGGGCGGGCGCGGGCCGACGACGCTCATGTCGCCGCGCAGCACGTTCAAGAGCTGCGGCAACTCGTCGAGGCTCGCGCGCCGCAGGGCGCGCCCCGTGCGCGTGACGCGCGGGTCTGTGTGCAGCTTATAGACGGGCCGGAGGCTGTCGCCCATGTTCGTGTCGGGCTGCCCCTTGATATAGCGGTGCTGGTACTCGCGGTGCTCGCGGTCGTCGGCGTCGGCGTGCATCGTGCGGAACTTGAGGAAGAGGAAGATGCGCCCGTCCATCCCGACGCGCTCCTGCGCGTAGAGGACGGGGCCGTGCGAGTCGAGCTTGATGAGCACGGCGACGACGAGCCACACGGGCGCGAGCAGGACAAGAGCGAGCGAGGCAACGACGATGTCCGAAGCGCGCTTCAGCAGGCGTGCGCCCGGCCCCAGCGGCTCGCGGAAGAGCGTGATGAAGGGCATCACGCCGATCTGCTCGACCCCGGTCTTGCGCGGCAGGCAGTTGAAGAGGCTCGGCGCGACGCGGAACTCGACGCCGCGCCTGCGCCCGACGCGCATCATCACGTCGAACAGGAGGTCGCCCGACACGTTCGGGTCGGTGATGATGACCTCGTTCGCGCCGGTCTCGCGTATGGCTTCGGGCAGGGTAGAGAGGTTTGCGACGATAGGCACGCCCTCGAACTCCCGCGGCGCGTCGTCGGCGTGCGGCGCGGTCTCGACGACGCCGATGACGCGGTATCCCAGCTCGCGCCGCGCCCTCATCTCGCGCACGCACAGCGCCGCCTCCGCGCCGCGCCCGACGACGAGCGTCGGGATCAGATTCACCTCGCGCCGACGGACGGCGCTCTGCGCGCCGCGCGCCGCGAGCCGAAGGAGCGTGTACGCGCCGAGCGCGAGCAGGAAGTCGAGGACGAAGACGCCGCGCGCGTATGAGAAGGCACGGAACTCGAACCCGCCGCGGTAGAGGAACGCCCATGCCACGACGAGGAGCGAGCCGACCGCCGTCGCGCGGAAAACGCGCACGCACTCGTCGAGGTAGGAGAACTCGCCGCGCAGCCGGTAGAGGTCGTAGTAAGCGGACGAGATCAGGCGCACCACGACGACGAACCATAGCAGCGCCGCGTAAGGCTCGAAACGCGGCTGCCACACCACGCCCCGCGCGCCGAGTCCCGCCAGCACGCCCCCGCCTTCGCGCAACACGTAAGCCGCCGCGAACGACGCGACTGCCACGCACGCGTCCGCCACGACGAGCGCCGCCTTCACCGCGGGCACGACCCAACGCGGCGCGCGCGCCTTCGCGCGCACCTCATTCGCACTCACCCGCAGCTTTTCGGAACGCTCGGCCCTCATAAAAGCCGTAAACCGTGAACCGTAAACCGTGACAAGTGGGCCAGCGCCTTCTCCATCTTGTGCCTTTCAATTTTCACGCTTTTACTTGTCACGGTTTACGGTTCACGGTTTACGAGAGTATCAATTCCGCCACCTCCGCGCGCACGCCCTTTGCGCGGCGCGGGCGCGCGGCTTTCTTCTTCTCGACGCGCAGGCCCTCCAAATCCTCGCGCGTGGCGATTCGCTTGAGGCGGCCTTCGCGGACAAGTTGTTCGTCAACGGCAGCCCAGCGTCCCGCATAGACGGTCGCCGCCGGGACGCCGAGCGCGGCGGCCTCGCGGTTCATCGTGCCGCCCGCGCTGACGACGAGGTCTGCCGAGGCGACGAGGTTCGCACCGTCGAGCGCCGCGCGCGGGGCGATGAAGTTCTCCGACGCGAAGCGCGCGACCAAGCTCTCACGTTGTTCCTCGCTCCGCGCGAGCAGCATAACCTTGACGCGCGGCGCGGCGACGAGGCGCGCTAGCAGTTCATCGAACAGCTCGTTCTCGAAGCGATGATAGAGCGCCTCGCGCGCGGGCGGGCGGACGACGACGAGTGTGTCGCGCTCGGCGTCAACGCCGAACCGCTCGCGCAAGGAGGCGGCGAACTGCGCGTCCGGCTCGAAGTCCGCGAGGTAAACGTCCTCCTTAAGCCCCGCGTAGCGCCGCACCTTCGAGGCGCGCGCGCCGCAGCGACGCAGAGCCTCCGCGGGGAACGCGCGCGGGACGACGACGCGCGACGCCAGGCGGAAGGCGAGGTGGTTCGCGGGCTGGTGCTCGTAGTCCATCAGCGTCACGGCGCGAAGGCCGAGGAGGCGCGCCGCCAGGACTTGCGAGTAGGAGTTGTGACCGACGGCGAGGTCGAACCCGCGACCGCGCGCCCAGCGCGCCAGACCCGCAGCGCGCCCCACGAGACTGCCGGCCTTCCCCGACAATTTCCCGCCGCCGTGTCGGCCCACGACCGCGGGCGCGAACCCCGCGGCCTCGGCCAGCTCGACGGTCTGCGCGAACTCCCTCGCCGTCGCCTCCACCTCATGCCCGCGCCCCCGGAACTCCGCCGCCAGCGCGCGGAAGAAAGGCACGTGCGGCGAGTTCGCCAAGTCAATCCAGATGCGCATCGGCGAGCAAGGGGTAAAAGGGTAAAAGGCGAAGAGGGTAAAAGGGACGACTCTCCTCCGGCGCGGTTTTAACCTCTTTCCCCTTTCCCCTTTTCACCTTTTACCCCTTCTTCTAAAAGTCTCGCCAGCGCGTACATCATCCACGCCTGCGACCAGCGCATGTAGGGCGTGCGGACGGTGTAGAGCCGCCGCTTCTGGTAGTAGAAGAAGCCGCGCCGGTCGAACAACTCGCCGACGGCCCAGCGGGCGACGCGCGCGGCGAGTTCGAGCGCGGACGGCTCAAGCTCTCGCAGCTCGACGAGCGCGACGACGGCGGCCCCGGCGGAGTGCGCGTCCGCGGGGTGCGCCGCCCGATGGTAGTATTTCGGCCAACCGTCCGCAAGAAAGAATCGCTCGCGCCAGAACGCGTAGCCGCGCGCGACCGCCCGGCGGATTTCTTCGCGCGTGGCCGCGTCCTTTTCAAGTTCACTCTCGCAGGCCCGGAGTATGCGCGCGAGCGAGGTCAGCACGAAGGCCGTGTGGAAGTTGTCGGCCCAGGATTGATACGAGTCAGCGCCGTAGGCCCACGAGCCGTCGTCGTGCTGGCGTCGGACGACGTAGCGCGCGGCGCGCAACGCGTAGTCCGTCCACTCCTTCGGGCCGGTGATCGCGCCGACCGACGCCAGCGCCTCGCCCGCGAGCAAGGAGGCGTTGAAGACACGCGTGCGGTCGAGCGGCGTGTAGCTGAAGCAGACTTCGTCGTTGGTCTCGTCGCCGCGGTTCAGGTCTTTGAGGATGAACTGGCATGCGCGGCACGCCGCCGTCAGATACTTCCAAACGTCTTCGGAGACCGTGCCCTCTTCGCCAGGTGTGTCGAGCGCGGCGACGGCCTCGGCGAGCGCGCGGGCGGCGAAGGCCGTCGGCACGACCGCGGGCGTGCCGCGCGGCGCGTGGAAGGCTCGGCCCTGCCAGTCGAAGTTGTAGCCCCAGGCCGCGCCGCCCGCGGTCTCGATGCGCGCGGCGAGCAGTTCGTCGAGCAGCGCGCGCGCCTCGCGCTCGTGCTCCTTGCTCGCGGTCGCGCGCAGGCGCGAGAGTTCGGCGAGCGCGAACAGCGCCGTGCCCTTCGGGTTTCTTTCTTCGGGGACGCGCGCGAGTTTGCGGAGGTTGACGGGCGAGCGTTTGAAGGTCTGCGTCCAGGCGAGGCGCGCGAGGCGCGAGCGGCGGAGCGGCGTGGCCTGAAAGAGCCTGCTATTGAGCGCGTCGAAGGGGTCGTGCCCCGCGTAGCCGCGCGCGCGGCACCACGCGCGCAACCTCTCATAGACCGTCTCGAACTCCTCGCGCATCGCCGCCAAGATACAACACGGCGGCACGCGCGGACGAATCGGCATTGCGAATTGGGGCTACGGCAGCGCTCGTTGCGATCATGACTCGTCCGCGAACCCGATGCGCTCGCGCACGGCGTAAACGGGCTTGGCCTGCGACTCGTGGTAGGTACGCACCAGCATCTCGGCCAGGAGGCCCATGAGGATGAACTGCACGCCGACGGCGAACATGACGATGGCGATGACGAGCAGGGGGTTGCGGATGAACGACTCGCCGCCGAGCTTGCGTATGAGCGCCCACATGCCCGCAATGACCGAGATGATGAACGACGAGAAGCCGAACATGCCGAAGATGTAGATGGGCTTCGTGTGGTACGAGGCCATGAACTTGATTGTCATCAGGTCGAGCATCACCTTGAAGGTGCGCGTCAGCCCGTACTTCGAGCGGCCCATCGTCCGCTTGTAATGGCTGACCGGAATCTCTGTGACGCGCGCTCCGACCCAGGCGGCGTAGATCGGGATGAAGCGGTGCATCTCGCCGTAGAGTTTTACTTCTTTAAGGAACTCGCGGCGGTAGGCTTTCAGAGAGCAGCCGTAATCGTGGAGCTTGACGCCGCCGATAAATGAGATGATCCAGTTGGCGATCATCGAGGGTATCCTGCGCGAGACCATCCTGTCCTGCCGCTCCTTGCGCCAGCCCGACACCACGTCGAAGCCCTCTTCGAGCTTGGCGAGCAGACGCCCGATGTCCGCCGGGTCGTTCTGGAGGTCTGCGTCCATCGGGATCAGCACCTGGCCGCGCGCGGCGTCAATGCCGGCGGCCATCGCGGCGGTCTGCCCGTAGTTGCGGCGGAGTGCGATGACGCGCACGCGCGGGTCGAGCGCGGCGAGCGAGCGCAAGACTTCGAGGCCGCCGTCGGTCGAGCCGTCGTCCACGTAGATGATCTCGGCGGTGCGACCGAGCACGGCGAGCGCCTCGTCAATCTTCAAGTGCAGCGGCTTGAGGTTCGGCTCCTCGTTCAGGACGGGCAGGAAGACCGAAAGCTCCGGCGCGACGCCCGCCCCGACCGCCGCGCCCTCGACGGTCGGCTCCTCGGCCACTCTCGCCCGGCGGCTGATGACGGTCTCTTCTTCGTCGTAAATCTTCATAACAATCCCGAAATGATGAATGCGGAGTGATGAATGATGAATTTACGGAAGCCGATTGTATCATTCATCACTCCGCATTCATCATTCATCATTCCTTTTGAACCACTCGACGAAACGGCGGACGCCTTCCTCAATCGGCGTCCGCGGGTCGTAGCCGAGCAACGCCCGCGCCTTCCGCGTGTCGGCGAAGGTCTGCGGCACGTCGCCGGGCTGCAAGGGCTGTCGGTCTATACGCGCGTCGCGGCCCAACTCCTTTTCGAGCAGGCCGATTAGCTCGCTTAAGCTCACCGTGCGCGACTCGCCGAGGTTGATCACTTCGTAATTCGTCGCCTCGTAGTCCATCGCTGCGCGCACGCCCGCGATGATGTCGTCAATGTAGGTGTAGTCGCGCCGCGTCGTGCCGTCGCCGAAGACGGGGATGGGCCTGCCCTCCGAGATGAGCCGCGCGAATTTGTGGATGGCGAGGTCGGGGCGCTGGCGCGCGCCATAGACGGTGAAGAAGCGAAGGCATACCACACGCAGGCCGAAGAGGTGCGAGTACGTGTGGCAGAGAAGCTCGCCCGCCGCCTTCGTCGCCGCGTAAGGGCTGATGGGCTTGGAGACGGGGTCGTCCTCTGAGAACGGAACCTTTTCGTTCTCGCCGTAAACGGACGAGGACGAACCGAAGACGAACTGCCGGACGCCTGACCAGCGCGCAAGCTCAAGCAGGTTGAGCGTGCCGGCGACGTTCGTCTCGGCGTAGAGGGCAGGCTCTCGCAGCGACGGTCGCACGCCCGCGCGCGCCGCGAGGTGGACTACGCAGTCGAACGCCGCCTCGCGGAAGACGCGTTCGAGCGCGGCGCGGTCGCGTATGTCGGCCTCGTGGAGGCGGAAGTCTTCGCGCGAGAGGTGCGGCGCGACGTTGCGGCGCTTGAGTGCCGGGTCGTAGAAGTCGTTGAAGTCGTCAACCACGTGGACGCGCCAGCGCCCCTCGCCGAGCAGCCGCTCGACCAGATGCGAGCCGATGAAGCCCGCGCCGCCCGTGACCAGAACATTCCTCATAAAGCAAGTGATGAACGCGGAATGATGAATGATGAATGAAGAAAAGCGCGCTTTTCTTCATTCATCATTCATCATTCCGCATTCATCATTTCTCCTCTTCTCCCTTGAACGCGTAAATCCACAAGTGCCAACCCCAGCGCGACGCGAGCCGCGCCTCAAGCCGCCGCGGTAGCACGGGGCCGACGACGGGCAGCCAGCGCTTGTTGAGAAAGTGCACGGCGAACTCCACCCGCGCGAAATCCTTGAACAGCTCGCGCGCCTCGCGCCGCGAGTAAACGCGAGTCAAGGGGTTCCCTGCCCCGTCCGTGTTCCGGCTCAGAAACTCGCCCGCCGAAAGGTACTGCCCCGCGTCCTCCCTGAGCCGCGCCGCATGCTCGCGCAAACTCTCGACCGGCTCGCCCGTCAGACGGTGCGCCAGCGAGAGGCCCGTCTCCGTCCTCAAGAGCCGCGCGCCGACGCGTCGGAGCACGCCGATGTTCACGCGGTAGTTGTAAGAGTCGCGGTGGTAGAGCATCACGACCGCGCGCCCCGAAGGGGCGAGCACGCGATGAATCTCGCGCACCGCCGCGCGCGCGTCCGGCGTGTGGTGCAGGACGCCGTGCGTATAGACGAGGTCGAAAGACTCGTCTTTAAACTCCAACGCCTCGGCGTCGGCCACGCGGAACTCGCCCGGCAAACCTTCAAGCTCGAAGCGGCGGCGGGCTAAGCTTACCGCCGCCTCCGTCAAATCCACTCCCGTGTAGGTCGCGCCCGCGCGCGCGAAACGCGCCCCGTCCGTCCCCAGCCCGCACCCGATCTCCAGGACGCGCAGGCCCTTCGCTTTATCAAAGCCCGCTGCCTCCGGGATGTGCCACTCCGTCCGGTAGCGGTGCTCCTCGACGGCCTCGAAGAAGCGCCGCGACCCGACCTCCGCGTCGGCGAACTTCGTGCCGCATGGGTGCTCCTGCCAGAACGCGCGCACGCGCTCTTTTAAATTTGGCCGCACGTCAACCATGAAAGACTTCGCCGACAGTTGGACACCGTGGCCGCGCGCTCAACAGCAAACCGACGCGGGCCGCACAGGGGCATTTCACATGCCGCACGAAACGAAGGAAATTAACATGCCGCGCGCGCCGCCGCCAAGCAACGCGACCCGGCGACGTTGCTACCGCCGTGTGTAAAGGCCCATGAGTTGGCCCTGGGCGAGGACGTGGCCTTCCGCCGCCTTGAGGAGTTGGTCTTTGGTCGCGCCTGGGGGCAGGTCGAGCGCGGCGTCGAGGGCGTAGAGTTTGAAGAAGTAGCGGTGCGTGCCGTTGGGCGGGCAGGGGCCGCCGTAAGCAGTCTTCTTGAAGTCGTTCGCGCCCTGGCGCGCGCCGTTGTCGAGCATGTCGCGGGCGGGGACGTTCTCGGCGAGGCTGTGCTCGGTCGCGGGGATTTGATAGACGACCCAGTGAACCCATGTGCCGCGCGGGGCGTCGGGGTCGTCACAGATGAGTGCGAGTGTCTTCGCGCCTTCGGGCAGGTTAGACCAGGCGAGCGGCGGCGAGACGTTCGGGCCGTCGCAGGTGTACTGCGCCGGGATCATGCCGCCTTCCTCGAAGGCCGTGCTGGTGAGCTTGAGTGTCATCCTCTCTCCTCCTTTCGTCCCGTTCTCTACTCCTTTAGTCGCGGCGGGCGTCGCCGCGACGTTCACGTCCGCGTGCGGCGTCGTGCCGTCACGCTGGCACGCGGCCAGCAGCGGGAGGGCACAGTAGAACAATGCCTTGAAGAATCTTTTTCGCTTGCCGCTCTGTTTTATTGTGCGCGTCACTCCTGTTCTCCGTCCCGAATGAATGTTGATTGCCGGCCTCGACACCCTCATTGTATGACACGACAAGTCTCTTGACGGCGATGACAAGTCAATTCGCGCGCGTGCGAGGCTCGTTGTCATTCGTGTAAACCTCCTTGTCATTCATGTAAATGACCTTTGCGCGCGTGTAAATAGCCTTTACACGCACGGCAGGGCGAGAGTGTCCGTCGTGGTTGCCCCCGGCCTCGATGCACTTCGCGCCGAATTCTGCTCCAACGCGCCCCGGCGTTCAATCGAAATTTTTTAGAATGCCCAGTAGCCCTGGACGAAGCGCGCGGCGAAGAGCGCGAGGAACAGGAGCGACCAGACCGTGATGACGACGTTCCAGACCGGACGCGACGTGGCCGCGCGCGCGAGTAGGATGAAAGCGGGGAACATGACGAGCGTGTAGCGCGGGACGCTCAAGACGAACTTCGTGCTCGTCCAGAGAAGCCAGTTGCAGGTCATCCAGACGGCGTAAGACGTGCGCAGTCGCAGCCAAGACCAGACCGTCAGCGCCAGCCCCAGCAGGACGAAGAAGAACTCCTGCCAGCCGACCATCTGCGCCTCCGAAGGCCCGCGCCCCCAGATCGAATTCCAGGCCTCGTTGATGCCGACCCACGGCCATGTCAGAGACTTCGACCAGTACTGCTCCTGCTTGTTCAGGAACTCGAACGGGTGGCCGAACACCTTCCAGTTGATGAGCAGATAGACGCCGAAGCCTAAGCCGACGGCGGCGACCCAGAGCCACTCCCAGCGCCAGCGCCGCCCCTCGCTTCGGTACTCTTCGAGCGCCTCGAACGCGAGCGCCGGGATGAGCAGAAGGCCGTTGACGCGCGCCGCCGCGGCCAACGCGCCGAGCAGTCCGGCGAGCCACCAGCGGCGCACGCGCGCCGCGAGAAACGCGCCGACCGAGAGCGTGATGAAGAGGCTTTCGGTGTAGCCGATGTGCAGGAAGTAGCTCGTCGGGAAGACGAACATGAAGAAGACGGAGGCGCGCGCTGTCGTGTCCTGCTCGTCCAGCTCGGCCAGCCTGTAGAGCAGGAGGCCCGCCGCGAGCGACGCGACCGCCGAGACGAAGAAGGCGCTGACGAGTTCGTCCTGAAGGACGAAGGCGCACGCGCGCACGAGCCACGGGTAGAGCGGGTAGAAGACTATCCAGCGCGCCTCCAGCCCTTCGGCGACATAGCCCGCGCGCGCGATGTCGAGGTAGTGCGGCGCATCCCAGCGGTTCCAGATGGAGAGCCAGTCGTAGAGGGACGCGAGGCTCTTGTTCGACGAGATGATGTAAGCCTGCGCGCCGAAGAGAAGGACGAGCGCCTTGACCGCCAGCATCAAGCCGACGAGGCGCGCGTCCAATAGCGACGCGAGCGAACGTCCTTCGCGGCGCGACGCGGCGTCGTGTTTTGAATGCCCTTCGTGGCGGGCCTGTTTTTTCTTCATCTCCAGGGTGCGCGGCGGTCGGGCGGCGCGCTCAACGTCTGGCGTTGACGTAAGCTTCCAAGTCCTGCGCCAGGTCTCCCATCACCTGGTCGGTCGCGTGCTCGTTCAGGTGCGGATTTTCGGGGCCGACCTTCGACGGCTGGAGCGTGACCGGCACGACGCGGAAGTCGAAACCGGCGTTCCAGTAGTTCAGGTTCTCTCGGTACTGCGCGAGCGAGCTGCTGTAAAACTTCCCGTTCAGCGCGTGCACGCCCTCGCCGTGCCGCTCCTCCTCGCTTTCGGGGTTGCTGACGGCGAAGGCGACGAAGCGCGCGCCGCGTGAAGAGGCCAGCTCGCTCATCTCGCGCATCAGGGCGCGCGTGAGGTCAAGCCCGTACTGCATGCGCGGGCTGCGCGGCGTGAGGAACATCGCGAGGTGCGTCTTCTCCGTGGCGAGGTTCTCGTCGCGCATGCCGCGCCCGTTCGTGTTCCACCAGCCTTGCCAGTCGTCTTTGACCGGCCCGTCGAACGCCGTGAGCGGCTGGTAGGCCGCAGGGTAACGCGTCTCCCAAAGCTTGTCTCTCGACCAGCGGAAATTCTTTCGCAGCATGAGCGTCAGCTTGAGCCGCGGCGTCTCGACAATCGGCTGGCCGATGCCTTCGCTCGGCCCGCGCAAACTCCCCTGCTCAAGCCAGAAGGTCGGCTTCGACGTTCCGTCGGCGGGCCAGCTCGTCGGGAAGACGTTGTTCCAGATGTCGTTCAGGGGCGTCTCCCAGAGGACGACGAGGTCGGCCCTGTACTTCTCGAAATACTCCCGCAGCGCCAGAAGCTCCTGATCCTGCCCGTACCCGCTCGCGCCGACCGAGAAGACCTTGACCCTGCGGCCCGGCGAGTTCAGGTAGGACTGCAAGCGCCGCTCCGGCATCCACTCGAACGAGCACGCCTTCGCCTCCACCTGCGAGTCGCCGACGAGCACGACGACGAAATCCTCATCGTCATACTCGACGCGCTGCCCGCGATAGCCGAGTTGATTTTTCTCCGGCGCGCCCACGTCCGCCGCACGCCACCCGCTCACAGCCGCGCGCGGCGTCCCCAGCAAACGGGACACCACTTCACCGGCGACGAGCGCGAAGAGGATGCTGGCGGCGACGAGAAGGACGCGAGAAATGAGTCGGCGCATCGTTGTCAGAGGGTGATGAGTGATGAATGATAAGAAGTCGAGCCGGGTTTTTTCTCATCCCTTATCACTCATCACTTATCACTTTCCTTCCTGCCCATCCAGAAAAATGCGCTGCCACATTTCGAGCGTCAGCAGTTGCAGGACTTGCAGGTTGTAGTCTTCGCGCCCCGAAAGGTTCGACTCGACGACGCGCCGCACCTCGGCGGGGCGGAAGAGGCCGCGCCGCCTGACTACCTCCTCCGATAGCAACTCGTCAACGAGCGGGCGCAAAGGGCCGCGCAGCCACGCGCGTATCGGCGCGCCGAAGCCCGCCTTCTTGCGCCACACCACCTCGCGCGGGAGCAATTGTTCGGCGGCGCGCTTCAGTATGTACTTCCTTCTCAAGCCGCGCAGCTTCAGGCGCGGCGGCATGCGCGCCGCAAGCTCGACCAGTTCGTGATTGAGGAGCGGCACGCGCACTTCCAGAGTCGCCGCCATCGAAGTCCTGTCCGTGTAGTCGAGGTTCAGGCACGGCAGGAAAGTCTTCATGTCAACGTAGAGCAGGCGGTTGAGCGGCGCGGCTTTAGAACAGCGCTCGAAGTAGCGCCGGTGCAGGTAGTACGCGTCCTTGTCCGCCGTCGCCTCGCGCATCTCGTCGCTGTAGAGTCTCTGTTTCGCCTCGTCCGTGAAGTACGTGCCGAAGCCGAGGTAGCGCGACTCGAAGTCGAGCGCGGCGCTGCGCGCGAACTTCTTCGCGTTGCGGAGCGGCGCGGTCAGGCGGCCCGGCATGCCTCCGGGCAGTGCGCCCGCGACGGCACGCATCGCCGGGCGGCGCAAGCTGGAAGGCACGGGGTCGAGCGCGCCCGCCAAACTCATCGCCAACTGGCGAGGGTAGCCGGCGAACACCTCGTCGCCGCCCATGCCAGACAGCATCACCGTCAAGGTCTCGCGCGCCTTGAGCGAGACGAGGTAGCTCGAAATCGCCATGTCTATCACGGGCATTTCCAGATGGCGGACGAGCAGCGGCAGGAGCGCCGTCACGTCCGGCTTGAGCATGACCTCGTGGTAGTCCGTGTCGAGTCGCTCCCCGACCTTGCGCGCCCACGGCACGTCGCTCGGAATGATGTCGTAGCGCAGGTCTTCGTCCTCGATGCCGATGGTGTAGGTCGAGACGCGGCGGCCCCCGCTGTGCCGCTTCATCAACGCCGTGACGACCGACGAGTCAACGCCGCCCGACAGGAACGAGCCGAGCGGCACGTCCGCCACCATCTCCACCCCGACCACGCCCTCCAGGGATTCGAGCACGCGCACGCGCCACCACTCCTCGCCGCGCCCTTCCTCCACCTCGTCGAACGAAACGACCCACCACACGCGCACAGTCGTCTCGCCGTCGCGCCAGGTGAGCAGGTGCGCGGGCGGCAGACGCCACACGCCGCGGAAGAGCGTGTGTGGGTCGGGCGTCCAAAGGAAGGTGAGCTGCTGGTTGAGCGCCTCCGCGTCCAACTCCGCGCGGACGAGGCCCGACGCGAGAATGGCCTTCGCCTCCGACGCGAAGACGAACGACTGACTTTTTCCGTCCACGCCCTTCGGCGCGGCGTAGAAGAGCGGCTTGATGCCGAGGCGGTCGCGCGCGAGCGTGAGCGTGCGCTCGCGCTCGTCCCAGACGGCGAAGGCGAACATGCCGTTGAGGCGCGTGAGGCAATTCGTTCCCCACTCCGCGAAGGCTTCCAGCAGGACTTCCGTGTCCGTGTCCGTGCGGAACCGGCGTCCGAGCGATTCGAGGCGGCGGCGCAGCTCGCGGTAATTATAAATCTCTCCGTTGAAGGTGACGACGAAGCGCCCGTCCGCCGAGAGCATCGGCTGGTGGCCCGCGCTGCTCGTGTCAATAATTGCCAGACGCCTGTGGCCGAACGAGACGCGCCGCCCTTCCTCGTCAACCGACGGTGAAGTCCACACGCCCTCGTCGTCGCGCCCGCGATGCTCAATCGCCTTCAGCATCGCGCCGACGCGCCGCTCAGGCTCTACGCTAATTAATCCGGCAATCCCGCACATACTTAAAAGACGTAAACCGTGAACCGTAAACCGTGACAAGTTAAAAGACGAAGTGGAGGGAACCGAGAGCCGTTACAAATCTCAACCTTCTTGTCACGGTTTACGGTTCACGGTTTACGTTCTTCGGCTCTCCCGTCCGCAGCGAATCAATAATGCGGAAGGTGGCGCGCGTGGTGGCCGCGAGTTCCGCGAGGGGGATGGGCGCGGGTGCGCCTTCGAGGAGCGCGGCGCAGACGGCGCGCACCTCTTCGCGCTGGCCTTTGTCCTGCGCGCGCAAGCGTGTCACTTTCTCACGCCCGTCGCGGTAGCTGATGGCGCTACGGAAGTCTTCGATGACGAAACTCCTTCCGCCCCCGAAAATTTCGACGCGCTCTTTCTGTAGCGCGCGGTCGCCCTCGGCGAGATGGGCGATTGTGCCGTTCGAGCCGTCAGCGAACTTGAGCGTGACGAAGACCGAGTCGTCATCAACGGCCTGCTCGTCGTCGGACGACACGGCTTCGGCGTAGACGCGCTCTACGCGAGAGCCGGTCAGGAAGTGCATGAAGTCCACGAAGTGACAGACCTGTCCGACGATCCGCCCGCCGCCCTCGCGCGGGTCTTGCGTCCAGTCGGAGCGCGGGACGCGGCCCGCGTTCACGCGGTAGAGAATCGAGAGCGGCGCGCGGCGGTCTGCGAAGAACTCGCGGGCCGCGCGCGCGTGCGGCGAGAAGCGGCGGTTGAAGCCGACCGTCAGCCGCCCGCTCGAACGCGCAGACGCTTCGAGCACCGCGTCAAGCTCTTCGTCGTCGAGTGCCAGCGGCTTTTCGACGAACACGTCGAGGTCGCGCGCGAGCGCGCGCCGCGTCAGCTCCGCATGCGAGTCGTGGCGCGTGGCGATGACGACGAGGTTCACGCCCTCGTCCGCTATCACTTCATCAGCGCCGGAGACGAAGCGCGCGAAGCCGTACCTCTGTCCAACGTCGTGCGCCGTCACGCCCGATGCGGTCGCGACGGAGACAAACTCGACGCCGCCCGCCTTGAGGTGCGGCAGGAGCATACGGCGCGCGTAGTTGCCCGCGCCGACGAGTCCCACACGCACGCGCACGGCCTTCACGCGCACGGACTCCGAACTCCGGTCTTCCAACTTTGAACTTTGAACTTTGAACTTTGAACTCTTGTTCGCGACGTGCCGCTCAAGCTCGCGCGTGGTGTCGTAGTTGATGACGACGGCGAGGTACGGCTCACTGGTCTCGCCCGAAATCAGTTTGTAGGCGCGGTCGCCTTCCTCGACGGGGAAGCGGTGCGTGACGAGCGGCGCTGTTTGCACTCGCCCCGCGGCGACGAGTTCGAGGAAGGCTTCGAGGTTGCGCCCCTCAGTCCAACGGACGTAAGGCAGCGGGTAGTCGTGGCCGCGCTCCTCGTATTCGGGATCGTAGCGCCCCGGCCCGTAGGACATCGAGACGCGCAGCGTCAGCTCGCGCTCGAAGTAAATCTGGCGCGGGACGTTCATGCCGACGAGTCCGACGGCGACGACGCGCCCCTTCAAACGCGAGACCTCGCCCGCGAGTTGCACTGGTTCGTCCGACTGCGTCGCCGCTGTGATGACGACCGCGTCCGCGCCGCGCCCGCGCGACCAGCGCGTGATCGCATCCCTCACGCCCTCATTCGAGACGCAGCCATCGTCCGCGCCGAGCCGTTTCGCCAGCTCGACCTTAGATTCGTCGAGGTCAACGCCGAAGACGCGGCAGCCGTTCGCCTTCAGAAGCTGCGCGGCGAGCTGGCCCAGGAGTCCGAGGCCGATGACGACGACCGACTCGCCCAGCGTCGGCGCGGCGAGTCGCACGCCCTGAAGCGCGACCGCCCCGAGTGTGGCGAAAGCCGCACTCTCGAAGTCAACGCCTTCGGGCAGGCGCGCGCAGAGGTTCTGCGGCACGGACAGAAGCTCTGCGTGCGCGGCGTAGCCCGTGCCCGCGCAGGCCACGCGCTCGCCCGCGCTAAAACCCTTCACGCCCTCGCCGACTTCAACCACAATTCCTGCCGCGCTGTAGCCGAGCGCGTGCGACTCGTCCAGCTTCTCGCGCACGGCCTGGAGCGTGTACAGCAGCCCCTCGCTTCTGACTTTCTCGACGACCTTGCGGACGAGGTCGGGCCGCTCCCTCGCCTTCCCCACGAGGCCCTTGCGCCCCAGCTCGACGAACGCGCGCTCCGTCCCCGCGCTGACGAGCGAGCTGGCGGCGCGCACGAGTACGCGCCCGCGCTGCGCGACCGGCGCGGGTACGTCCGCCACCACGCCCTCGCCCGTCTTCAGGTTTTGCAGAAGCTGTTTCATCCCCTCGACTTGAGTTCGCGCTCGCGTCGCGCCAGCGCTTCTTCGATGAGGCCGCTCACCCACTCGGCGCGCGCGTCCCAGGTGCCGCCCGCGACCGCCCGCTGTCGCGCTCGCGCGGCCTCCGGGTCTGACTCTTCGAGCGCGTCGGCGATGAGGCGGAAGAAGTCTTCTCGGCTGCGCGCGATGCGCAGAACATCTCGCATCGGCTCGTATTCGGGGAGCGGCGAGATGACGACGGGCTTGCCCGTGGCGAGGTACTCGCGCACCTTGATGGCCGACCCGTAGCTCGTGAACGCGCGCTCAGTTTCCCACGGCAGCACGCACACATCAAACCCTGCGGCGTAGCGCGGCAGCTCGTCGTAAGCGACTGCCGGCAGGAAGTGCGTGTTCGGCAGGCGTTCGATCTCGACGCCGCGCGACTTGTTGCCGACGAAGACCCACTGCCACGCGGGGCGCTCGCGCGCGGCCCGTTTGATTAACTCCTGGTCAATGAGCCAAGGCTCTATCGCGCCGAAGTAGCCGAGCCGCGGGCGCGGGATGCGCGCCACCTCCGCGGCGACTTCGAGGCGGCCTTCCGAGACGCGCGACCAGTGCTCGAAGTCAACGGCCTGTTCGAGAAGGAAGGAACGCCCGCGCCCGCGCTCAGCTTCTTCAAACAGTTTGCGCCCCGAATAAAAGATGATGTCCGCCGCGTCAATCGCGTGCTTGTGCAGGCGTCGGATTGCCGCCGGGTCGGTCGAGTGATCCATCGAGTTCTCGTCGTACTTGTCCGACACGTGGTAGACGACCAGTGACTCGTCCAGACGCCCAATCATCTCCGCCGCGGTCGGGATGGCTATCCAGAGGATCGGTCGCGTGAGGCCGCGGCGGCGCGCGAGCCGCCCGACCTGCGCGGCGAGCAGACGCCGGTTGGCGGCGCGCGCGGCGCGGCTCCCGTAGAAAGGTAGTGCGGCGGGCGAGACGACCGTGATGCCTTCGGGGGTCGTGCGCGCGAGCCTCGCGTAGGAGCGCAGCTTGCGCGCGACGCGCGGCAGCAAGTCCTTGTTCGTCAGGCCGGGCAGCCCCATCGAGATCGAGTTCACGAAGACGACGCGGTTCCCGGCGCGCGCGAACCGCCGCATCAGGTGGTTCTTCGAGTGCGGGTGGTGGTACCACCAGTCCTCGCCGCCAAAACAGACTAAACTTTTTCCTGTGAAAACTGTCAACTTTCTGTGCTTTTAAGATTGATGCTGACTTTTATCTGCCTAGAGGTGCATAATCTGCTTAGAGGTACAAAGTGGTATACAAAATGTATTATTCGCATATTAACACGCGCGGGAGAGCGTGCGCACGAGAGGCGATCCGGCTGTACTGCACTACCAAAACGCTTCTCGAACTTGGCCCGTGGCGGCCTGAACCGGCGGGGCCGGGAACGCCGGGGCCACTGCCTCAGAGGCCGCCCCCCTGACTTTACGCGCAGAATTTTTGCGACCTAAAGAATTCCTCAAGTGGCCTCTGTGCACTGTAATCGGCGAAAAAGCCGATTTTCACCGCAGCCGCGGCGACCAGTTCCCTCACGCGGCGAAACATACGCGCTTGCCCCATAGGTATTTTTTCGGCTTGGCCTCAACGCTATGTCCGATTCGACCAGTGGAGGTGCGTTATGCAGAGCCTTGAGACGTGGGTGAAGAATGATGAATCCGGCGGACTTAATACCGGCCCGCACGGCGGCTCGAACACCGTCCTGGCGGTTGACGATACGCCCGACCGCCTTCAGATGATGACCACCCTACTGAGTCAGGCCGGCTACCGTGTCCTGACGGCGCGCGACGGGCGCGAAGGGTTTGAGGTCGCGCAGCGGGAGCGCCCCGACCTCGTGGTCAGCGATGTCTCGATGCCGCGCGCTGACGGCATCGAGCTGTGCCGCATGTTACGCGACCACGAGGAACTGGGCGTGACCCCCGTCCTGCTGGTGAGCGCGCTGCGCAAGGACACGGCGACCATCGTGGAGGGGTTGCAGAGCGGCGCGTTCGACTACCTCGAAGCGCCCTTCGATCCGGGACACCTGCTCGCGAAAGTCGGGCGGCTCGTCGAGCTGAGCGAGACGGAGCGCGCGCTGCGCGAGACGGAGGAGCGCTACCGCGACATGGTGGAGAACGCCAGGGACATCATCTACACGCACGACCTCGACGGGCGCTTCACCTCGCTCAACAAGGCGGGCGAGCGGATCACCGGGTACACCCGCGACGAGGCCGCGAAAATGAACATCACCGACATCGTCGCGCCGGAGTGTTTGCAGCGGGCGCGCCAGATGCTTTCCGCCACGATCAAGGGGGGCGGGCTTGCCATTTACGACATGGTGGTCGTCGCCAAAGACGGGCGGAGAGTCCCCTTGGAAATCAACAGCCGGCCCGTCCACAAGGGCGGCGAGATCGTGGGCGCGCAGGGCATCGCGCGCGACGTAACCGAACGCAAGCGCGCCGAGGCGGCGCTCCGGGAGAGGGAGGGGCAGCTACGCCAGGCGCAGAAACTGGAGGCCGTCGGTCAGTTGGCCGGAGGCATCGCGCACGACTTCAACAACCTTCTGACGGTCATCAACGGCTACGCCGACCTCATGCTCAGGGGCTTCGCTGGCGGCGACCCGATGCGCTCCAAGACCGAGGAGATAAAGAAGGCCGCCGAGCGCGCCACGTCGCTGACCCGTCAACTGCTCGCTTTCAGCCGTAAGCAGATACTACAGCCCAGGCTCTTAGACCTGAACTCGCTGGTGACGGGCATCTGCAAAATGCTGCGGCGGTTAATCGGCGAGAACATCGAGATGGTCACGGTGCTCAGGCCCGATGGCGGGCGCATCAACGCCGACCCCGGGCAGATCGAGCAAGTGGTCATGAATCTCGTGGTGAACGCCAGGGACGCGATGCCGCGCGGCGGGAAAATAACCATCGAGACGGCCACCGTCGAGATCAGCGACGACTACGCCTACACGCACGTCTCGCTGCGCCCCGGGCGGTACGTCAGGCTGGCCGTCTCCGACACCGGCGTGGGGATGGACGCCGAGACCAGAGCGCGCATCTTCGAGCCGTTCTTCACGACGAAAGAGATCGGCAAGGGGACGGGCCTCGGCCTCTCGACCGTCTACGGCATCGTCAAGCAGTCGGGCGGCGACATAGAGGTTTACAGCGAAGTGAACACCGGCACCACCTTCAAGGTCTACCTGCCGCTGGCCGACGAGGGGGCCGAACGGGAGGAGTCCCCCGCGGCGCGGGGCGAATTGCTGAAAGGGACGGAGACCATCTTACTGGTCGAGGACGAGGGGATGGTCAGGACTCTGGCCCGCGCCATCCTACAGGAGAGCGGCTATAAGGTTCTGGAGGCCGTCAACGGGGAGGAGGCGCTGCGACTGCTGGCCGAGTCCGGCGGCCCCGTCCACCTGGTGCTGACCGACGTGGTGATGCCCCTGATGAGCGGGCGGGAACTCGTCGAGCGCGTGACGGCCCTGTCCCCGGCGACGCGGGCGCTTTACATGTCCGGGTACACGGACGAGGCCATCGTGCATCACGGCGTGTTAGACCCGGACACGCCTTTCCTGGAGAAGCCGTTCATGCCGGACGCGCTTTTGCGGAAGGTGAGGGAGACGCTCGGCCAAAGCCCTTGAGGCCGGCTACAGCTTGCACAGGTACGTGACGAGGTGGGCGCGCTCGTGCTCGCTCATCTCCAGGAACCGCATGCCGATGAGATATCCCTCCTCCGGCTCTCTCTCAGCCAGACGACGGCAGTACACGGGGCTGGCCTGCACCCTGACGGAAGCGGTCGGCAGGTTGAGCACGACATCGAATTGTCGGATTTCATCCGCGAAGTACCGCTCGTCAACGCGCACGCTGGGCAGGACGAGACACAGACCTTCGACGCTGATGTCGCGCGTCGTGCCGAGGAAAGACAGCCCGCGCGACTCGCCGTTTTCAACGACCCCCACGTCGAGCAGCGCCATGCTGGTCAGGAGGTGGACTCCGAGTTCTGCTTGGCGGCGCAGCCGGTGCCGCCGCTCGCTGGCGAGGGTTTTCATCTTACCTGCTCTTGCCCTTGTTTGTTGGGTCGGCTGCCCGGCTGCCCGAGCGGCGCGCCGGGATAAGTTTTAATACCGTCAATCCGGCAGCATGTCAACTTCCATCCCGTGTGGGACACGCGCCGCGGCAAAAGTTCCTCTCCGTGGTTCGAGGCTGCGCTCGCCACGCGAAGGAGAACTCGCAGGAGACCATCTGCCAACGCCCGCCACTTGCCGACCGCTTCAGGCTGATATAATCGGACGGAGGTTCACCGCGCCGTCGTTTGTATAATAGCGCCCGCGCCGGCAAATCAGCACTCGGTCGAGAGCCGAAATGGAATCTCCCACACACGCCCCGCGAAATTCCGGGGAAGATTTTTCTCAGGGCCGGTCGAAAGATGGGCGACGCAGGACCGTCGCCTTAGCCGTCGTCTTCCTCGTCGCTTTCGGCGTCAGACTCCTGTGCTGGCACGACGTGCGCTTTGAGGCCGCGGAGGTTCAGACCGCGGTCACGAACAACTACAAGCACCTCGCGAGACTTCTCCGACAGAACGGCGCGTCGTCCTTCTTCGATCCCACTTCGACGACGAGCGACCCCGACCTGCTCGGACACCCGCCCGGCTACCCCGTTCTTCTGGCGCTCATCTACAGCGCCTTCGGCGAACGGGACGCGGCGGCGCAAATCTTCCAGGCCGTCTGCGACTCGCTCGCGGCGGCGCTCGTCCTTCTCATCGCGGCGGAGTTGCTACCCTGCGGCGTCGGAGTCATCGCGGGCCTGTTGGCCGCGCTCGCGCCGCAGTTCTGCTGGAACTGTGTCCTGCTCCTTCCAGACACGCTCGCGGTGCTACCCGTCCTGCTCGCCGTCCTGCTCCTCTTACGCGCGCGCGAGGGGCGCGGCCTCGTTAAAACTTTCGCCGCGGGGGCGCTCGTCGGCGTCTCGTGCTGGCTGCGCGCGAACGCGCTCCTGCTCGCGCCGTTCCTCCTGCTGCTCGTGCCGCTCCTGTTCGTGCGCGGGCGACGAACGCGCGCGGCGCTGGCGCTCGTCGGCGGGGCCGTCCTCGCCGTCGCGCCGCTGACGATTCGCAACGCGGTCGTCTTCGGCCACTTCGTTCCCGTCTCGCTCGGCGCGGGCCAGACGCTCGTCGAGGGGCTGGCGGACTACGACACGGAGAGAAAGTTCGGGCTGCCGGACACGGACATCGAACTCATAAAGCAGGAGGCCGCAACTTACGGCAGGCCGGAATACGCCGATTCCCTTTTCACCCCCGACGGGTTCGAGCGCGACCGCGCGCGCACGTCGCGGGGTCTGGCGGTGATTCGCTCTCGCCCGCTCTGGTTCGCGTCCGTGTTGGCACGCCGCGCCGCCTCAATGCTCAGGCTTGAGCGGACGCCGCTCACCTCGACCGCGCCCGTCTCCGAAGGCTGGACGCGCGCGCCCCGCCTCGCCCTGCGCGCCGCGCAGGAGCTTTTCATCACGGCCATCGCGCTGCCGCTCGCCCTCGCCGGCATCTTCCTCCTCGCGCGTGCGCGAAACTTTCGCGCGCTCGCCGCCCTGCTCGCCGTCCCACTCTATTATTTATGCGTGCAGTCGGCGCTCCACACCGAGTATCGCTACGTCCTCGCCATCCACTACTTTCTTTTCGTGCTCGCGGCGGCGGCTCTTTACACCATCGCGCGCGCGGCACGGCGTAAGTTGGCCGACGTGAGAAGGAAGAAGTAATAGAACGGAAGTGATAAGTGTTGAGTGATGAGTGATAAGAGAAAGGCCAAGGCTCTTTCTTATCACTTATCACTTATCACTTCATTGAACAGTTTCTCCGTGATGGCCCTCAAATTCTCCTCGGCCTCCTGCTGATAGCGTGCGGCCCACTCGCGCATCTCCCGCCCGCGCCCGCCGGAGAGGGCGCGTTTAAGTTGCGCGGTCAGCCCGTCAACGTCGCCGAAGTCGTAGAGCAGCATGCCGCGCGTCTCGCCCGCGCGGGTCGCCACGACCGCCAGCCCGCACCAGATCGCCTCGACGCGTGAAAGCCCGTAGCTTTCGAGTCCGAACGCGCGGACGAACGCGTCGCTGCGCCTGAAAATCTCGAACACGTTGGGGTGCGCCACGTTCTTTAAAACAACAATCCACTCCCTGTCGCGCAGGACTTCCGCCCTGTACCGCTCGTCCGCGGCGAAGTCGCCGTCGAGCAGGAGGAGGCCGATGTCCTCGCACGCCTCGCGGCGCAGGCGTTCGACGGCCTCGGCCACGTGCAGGAAGCCGTAGTCGGGAATGAAGGCCCCGACGGAGCAGACTTTTTTTCCGCGGCGCAGGTAAGACGCGAGCGCCGCCTCCGCGTCGGCGGGCAAGACGACTTCTGCGCCGAGGTGCGGGACGGGCAGAAGACTCTTGACGAGCGAGACCTTCTGTTTGACGCGCAACTCTTCGCGCAGCCAGCGCTCCAACTCTTCTCCGACGGCGACGAACTCCGTGACGCCCCCGACCGCGAGGCGGAAGAGTGCCCGGCGCACGGGGTTGAAGCGCCCGTGGCGCGAAGGGAGCGACCCGTCGTGCACAATCTTTATCCACTCGAACCGGAGCAGTCGTTTTAGAATTAACCAGAGGGGAACGAGCGCGCTCGGATACTCGACGAGGAAGTGTGTGCAGTCGGCGATGCGCGCGCCGCGGCCTTCGCGCAAGACGAGCGGGACAAGCTCCCGGCGCTTGTCCCGCATGAAGCGTACCTGCGGCCCGCGCAACTCTTCGTCGCCGTAAGTCCAGAGGCACAGGTCGCGGTTTTTGAGGAACTCGAAGAGCGTGCTGGTGTAAATTGAGACCCCGCCGTAGGGCGGCGGGTGTGGGCCTAAGAGGACGACCTTTTTGCTCATGCCGGGTCGGAGTCTGGAGTCAACTGATGGCTCAACAGCATCCTTCTCAAGTTTCGTCGGCGGGACTATCAGATGCGGCGCGCGTCTCGGTCGTCGTGCCGTCTTACAACCACGCGCCGTTCGTCGCGGCGGCGCTGCGCTCCGTCTTCCGCCAGACTCTACAGCCCGCGGAGCTGCTTGTCATTGACGACGGCTCGGCGGACGACTCGCCGCGCGTCGTCGAGAAGCTGCTGAAGGACTGCCCCTTCACTTGCGAGCTGATCGCGCGCGAGAACCGCGGCCTGTGCGCCACGCTCAACGAGGGGCTGTCGAAGACGCGCGGGCCTTACTTCGCATACCTCGGCTCGGACGACCTGTGGCTGCCCGGCTTCCTCGCCGCCCGCGTCGCGCTGCTCGAAGAAAGAGAGCGCGCCGTGCTCGCCTACGGCCACGCCTTTCTGATTGACGAGCGCGGCGAGGTTGTTGACTGCACGTCGGACTGGGCCGACTATAGTGACGGCGACGCGCGCGCGATGCTGCTCGAACGAACAATCGCTCCGATGAGTCCGACCGTGCTGTATCGGCGCGCGCCGCTTGAGCGGCACGGCTGGAACGAGCGTGCGCGGCTCGAAGACTACGAGCTTTACCTGCGCCTGAGCGCCGGGGGCGAGTTTGCCTTCGACCCGCGCGCTCTCTCCGCGTGGCGGCGGCACACGTCGAACACGAGCCGCGACTTCGTCTGGATGATCGAGGCGCGACTCGAAGCGCAAGCGAACGTCGCCGACGAACTCGGCTTGAGCGCCGAAGAGCTACGGCGCTACCAGCGTGCGCTCAACTTCGCGGGCGCGGAAGACCTCCTGCGCCTCGGCGACAAGGCGCAGGCGCTTCGGTTTCTGCGCCGGGGTTTCGGCGGCGCGCCCTCGACCGCGGCGCTCGCGCGCGTCGCGCTGCGACTCCTCGCGCCTTATTCTCTGACGCGTTGGCGCAGGCGTCGGACGCGCGAGCGCGCCGCACGTCTTTACGGCACGCTACGAGTTTGACGCTTTACAAGAACACAGTCAGCCGCGCTCGATCCAGCGCTCGTACCAGAGACTCAGATTTAAAAGTGCCCAGAGGTGAAAGCCCCAGTCGCGCGCGCCGCGCCGGTGCTCTTCGAGGAGGCGCGCGACGAACGAGTAGTCGAAGAAGTCTCGGCGGCGTAGGGTCGAGTTCATCAAGCGTTCTGCCAGCCAGCCGCCCGAAGGCCCGCGGAACCAGGCCTCGACCGGCGCGCCAAAACCCCGCTTGCGTCGGTAGAGTACGTCACGCGGCAGCACCGATTCGAGCGCGCGCTTGAGGACGTGCTTGCCGCTCGCGCCCTCCACCTTCAGCTCGCGCGGGACGCCCGACGCGTACTCGACGAGGTGATGGTCTAAGAACGGCACGCGCGCCTCGACCGAGGTCGCCATCGTCATCTTGTCAACGCGCATCAGCAGAAGCTCCGGCAGGCGCAGCTTCAATTCGAGGTAAGTCATGCGCGCGAGGAAGTCCGCCGCGGGGCGCGCGCGCCCGATGCGCTCCAGGTCTTCGCGCACCACATCGTAAGAAGAGAGATCGTCCCAGCGCGCGCTCATCCGCGGCGAGGCGAGTTGCGACTTCAACGTCTCGTCGAAGACGATGGCGGCCCCCCAAAATAGCGCCTCGTCCGCGCCGAGACGCCTGACCAGCTCGGCGGCCTCCGCGTTCCTCGTCGCCGCCCCGACGAGCGGGCGCGCGAACAGGCTGGCGGCGCGGCGGGCGAGGAGCGGCGCACGCTCGGCGTGACGCCAGAAGCGTTCGTAGAGTCGAAGGTACTTCACATATTTGTCGTAGCCGCTGAACAGCTCGTCCGCACCTTCGCCGACCTGCACGACCACCGTGCCCGACTCGCGCGCGAGTTTCGAGACGTGGTAGAGCGGCACGCAGACGGGGTCGGCGAGAGGCTCGTCCTGGTGGAAGACCAGTTCGGGGAGGAAGGCGCGCATCTCCTCGACGCCGATGACAACTTCGTGGTGGTTCGCGCCGAAGCGTCGCGCCGTCTCGCGCGCCGCTTCGAGTTCGTTCAGCTCTTCGTGGTCTTTGTAGGCGACGGTGAAGGTCTCGACGGGGCGCGACATCTGCTCGGCCATCAGCGCGACGTTGGCCGAAGAGTCCACGCCGCCCGAAAGGAAGACGCCGAAGGGCACGTCCGCCATCATGCGCTTCTTGATTGACTCGCGCAGCAAACGAAGAATCTCCGCGCGGTGCTCTGCCTCGCCGGGCGCGCGCGCGCCGTCGCCTTCTCGCCCGACGGACGCGGGCGGCAGCGCGTCCCAGTAGCGCGTGATCTCGACTCCGCCGTCGCGCGAGCAGACGAGCAAGTGGCCGGCTGGAATTTTATGTACGCCGCGAAAGAGCGTTTGCGGCGCGGGTGTCGTCAGGAAAGAGAGGTAGTGGTAGAGCGCGTCCTCGTCCACCTCGGCGGTGACGGACGGGTGCGCGAGGATGGCTTTGATCTCGGAGGCGAAGAGGAGACGACCGTCTCGCTGGTAGAAGTAGAGCGGCTTGACGCCGACGCGGTCGCGCGCGAGCACGAGCCGTTCGCGTTCCGCATCCCACAGCGCGACGGCGAAGTCGCCTTCGATCTCTTCGACGAAGTCGAGGCCGCGCTCTTCGTAGAGGTGGAGTATCGTCTCGCTGTCGGTGCGCGACCTGTAGGCGTGGCCGCGCCCTTCGAGTCCGCGGCGCAAGGTCTCGTGGTTGTAAATCTCGCCGTTGAAGACGAGCCACGCGCCGCGACCCTCGCACCCGCGCATCGGCTGGTTGCCCGCGCGCGAGAGGTCTATGATCGAGAGGCGGCGGAAGCCTAAGCCCAGACGCCCGCCGTCGAGGATTTGCGTGCCTGCGTCGTCCGGCCCGCGGTGCGTCATGCGGTCGCGCATGCGCTCGACCAGCTCGACACGGACGCGCCCCTCAGCCGCCCCGTACTCCCAGACTCCGCAGATGCCGCACATAAAGTTCAGCTTAACGACCTGCCCTCAGCCGCGCGATCAACTCTAAACGCGCGGCCACGTCTTCGCCAGTGCCGACGGGCACGAGCAGCCAGCGGACGTTGAGCGGCGCGCGCGCGCGCAGAGTCCAGCAGGCGGCGACCGTTTCGACCTTCGAGCCGTATTCGCGCGAAGACCAGCGCGGTTCGAGCGCGACGCCCGCCAGCGAGTCGAGTGAGACGATGAAAAGTCGCGCGCCCGTCGCTGCGTCGCGAACCTCCGCCGTCGAATCGTCGAGCAGACGCGCCGCGCGCCCCGGCGCGGCGTGAAAGATGAACTTGAAGTCGTGCTCGCCCGAACCCGTTAGCGAGTCTTCAATCAGCCAGTAGCCCTCGCGCTTGTCGAAAGTGACGGCGCGGCGGTGCGTGACCGGCCCGGCGGGCAGTCTCTCGTAGCCGTGGTGCTCGGCGACGGCGAGGTCGCGCGCCGCGTTCGACTCCCAGCGAAGGACGCGCGGGCGCGACTCGTCGCCGATGATGAAGGGCTTGTCTTCGGCGATGGTGTTCTGCTCCGCGCCGTCCACTCCGACGGTCGAGTGGTAGGTGGTCGAGCGGAAGAGTTGGCGCGCGCGCGGGTCGGAGGTGTAGGCGTATGTGGCGGGGTCGCCGAGGAAGCTCACGCCGCGTGCGGAGACCTCGATTGAGAGCGCGTCGTTGTGGCCGTGTGCGCCGCGCCCCGACAGCCCCGCGCCGCTCGCGCTCAAAAGCAGGTACAAGTCGCCTTCGCGCAGCACGCACGCGCCCGCGCGCTCGAACACAGCCGAAGTCGCCGCCTGAGCGCCCGCCGTCTCCAACTCCTCGTAAGCTCGAACGCCTTCCGCGCCGAGCAGCCAGAAGACTTCCTCCGGCGCTTCCCCTTCGACCTTGAAGCGCGGCTCGCCGAAGAGCGACGCGCCGACGCCGAGAAGGTACGTGTGCTCGTCCGCCGCGCGGCGCGCGAGCGGCAGCGCACGCCCGCCGTCCGCGTCGCCGACGAGCGGCGCGCGCCCGTCTGGCCGAAGGTACGCGCGCACGTATTCGAGCATCGCGCGGAGCCGTCGCCGATAGCGTTCCTCGATCTCAACCGAGTTCGCGCGGCAGAGGATGAAGGAGTAGAGGAAGAGTTCCGTGACGAAGCGGTGGTAGCCGGTCGAGGCCTCGCAGTCCGCGCCGTCCGGCAAGACCTGCTTGTCCATCTCGCGCAGCAGCTCGCGCAGGCCGAACGCGCGCCACGCCGCGGCGTCGCGCAGCTCCGGCAAGAGCAGGCCGAGCCAGAGCAGGCCCGTCACGTCCGAGAGGTAGTGGTTGCCCGTGGCGATGTAGGAGAACTCAAGATTGCGCCGGACGTGACGCCCGTGCGCGTCGAAGAGCGCGAGGAGCATCAACAGACGCCGCTCATCCATCGCGGGCGAGCGCCGCAGCAGTTGAAAGCACGCGAGCAGGTTCAACGCGCGCAAGGACACCTCCATCGCGCACGCCCAGTTCGGCCCGAAGCCCGCGGGGTTCTGCACGCGCCAGCCCTCGACCTGCGCGAAGAACTCTTCGGCTAGCCTCTCGTCGCCCGCGAGCGCGTAAGCGCGTGCGAGCGCGAGCAGGTGGCCGAGCCGGTTCAGCTCCCACAGGACGCGCACGTCCGAGCCGTCGCCGCGCACGAGCGCCACGTCGCCGTGAAAGAGAAGCGGCCAGCGCGCGCCCGACACAGGCTCGCGCAGCCAGTCAATCTCCGCGCCGAAGTCAAACTTCCCGTAGCCGAGCAGCGGCCAGCGGTGCGCAACCACCTCGCGCGCCTCCTCCGTTAATACCGCGACTCTCTCATCCGTCAACGCCGCGAATTCCCCGGCAGACGGCCCGCCGTCGCCGCCCGCCGTATCAAAGCCTTCTCGCGCCGCGTCGAATCCTTCAAAGAAGCGCGGCGTTGCGCGCCCGCGGAAGTGCGCGAGCAGTTCCGCGCCGATCATCCGCGCGAAGGCGGGCGAGAGTTGCGGGACGCGCTCCTCCGGCTGCGCGCCGCGCACGGCCTGTCTGCTCAGAAGCGCGCGCTCACGCCGCCGCCGCAACGACGCGGCGACGCGCCTTCCCGCCTCAAGCGAGGCCGCGCGCACGCCCACCTCGCCGCGCAGCGCACGTTTGATTTTGCGCGTGATGCCCATGCTGCCGGCTCTCAGTCTTGACTGACGAACCCGAAAACGTCCTGGTGGTCGTCCCAGCCGTGCGGCTCGAAGAAGACTTCGCGCAGGCCCCCGACGCGCGCCGCCTCGGCGCGCACCCAATCGGGCGAAGTCAGCGAGACGCCGTAGCCCGCGTCGGGCGCGACGCCGTAGGCGCTCACGTCCGGGTAATTTGTGAAGCCGTAGCCGGTCTCGCGGTACGAGCCGACGATTGAAGGGATTCTCTCTTTCGCTATCGCGTAGTCGAACTCGCCCGCGAGCATCCTTCGGACGACGCGCTCGCCGTGCGTGGTGAAGACGGCGAGGCCGCCGGGCGCGAGGCTTCGGCGGAAGAGGCGGAGCAGCGCGCGGATGCCCGCCGCGTCGAGGTGTGTGGCGAGCGAGCCGCACCAGACGAGGTCGAACGGCGCGGCGAAGGAGAGTCCGCCGAGGTCGTCCTTCGAGTAGGCGGCGCGCGCGCCGAACTGCTGCGCGCAGAAGTCGGCCATGTCGCGCTGCAAGTCGCACGCGACGAACTCGGCGCGGGGGAAGCGGACGGCTAAAAAGCGCAGCACGCGCCCGCCGCCGCAGGGCAGGTCGAGGACGCGCCGCACTTCCTTGAGGCCCGAAGAGGCCAGCGCCCCTTCGACGAGGCGCAGGGCGTCGAGGCCGACGCGGAAGTAGTGCGCGCCGTCGCCCGCGTACATGCCGTCGTTGAAGAAGACGCGCGCTTCGACAGCGCGCAGCAGTTCGCGTTCGCGCCCGCCGAGCGCGGGGTCTTCAAGGAGTTCCTGCTTCTGCACGTGAGTCCTGACGGGCATCGCCCTCAAGCGCCTGCGCAGCGCGCCGAGGCGGCGGCGCAGGCCGGCGGGCAGTCCCCGCTTCAGTTTTTGCGCGGCACTCATCGGCGGCAAGTTTACAAACCGTGGCGAGCGTGTTCAAGCGACGCGTGCTTTATGAAGGCGATGATGAAGCCAAAAGGCAAAGTGCAAGAGGCAACAGGCAAAGGTGCGGACGCGTCGCGCGCGAAGAGTCTTAGTTTTGATTTTTGCCTTTTGCCTCTTGCCTTTTGCCTTCGCCGCCTGCCTCTTGCCCTTTGCCTTCGTCCAGGGACGAGAGGTCGCGGAGCAGTTGTTCGTAGATGGCCGCGGCGGCGACGCGCTGCCCCGCCCCGTTCCAGTGCGTGTCGTCGCGCCACCAGAGTAGCGCGCCCGTCTCCTCGTAGGCGCGGCGCGAAGCCTCCACCAGCGCCGGCTTCAGGTCGAGGAAGCGAAAGCCCTGGCGCTCGCACAACTCGCGCATCACGACGGAGAAGCCCGAAGGCTCTTCCGAAGAAGTCCACGGCGGCGCGCCGTCGAGCGCCCACGAATAGACCTCTTCCTTGCTCGGCACGAGCGCCACGACGACCGTCAGATGCCGCCCGTCCGCCAGACGCCTCATCGCCCCGGTTATGGCTTTCAGCATCCCGAAGTTCGGGTGCCCCATGACATCCTCGGCAGTGCGACGCCTGCGCTTCGCGTAGGCGTCGGAGAAAAGCACGCGCCGCCCGTCGAGGAACGTCCGCTCGACGGCCCTGTCGCTCAGCGCCTCGTCCGGCTTCACGAAGAGCAAGCGGCGAAGCGGCGAGCGATACCTGAACTCCTTGAACGAGTAGAGCAGGTGTTCGGGCGCGGACTGCCACGGGAGCTGCGACCTTTCGAGTTGCGGAAAGTAGGGGTCTTCGAGGTCATTGCCCTCGAACAAGACCCACAGCAAGACCGCGCCCTCGCGCGCCCTCAAACGCTCGCCCTCGACGAGAAGGTTGACGTACTCCTGCCACGGCCCCGCCCCGTCCATGCAGAGGTTATAGACGCCCAGGCTGCGCTCGCGCGCGAGCACGTTGCTAAAAACGTCCTCCTGGGTCGTGCCGTCGCCGACGCAGAACGAGTCGCCGAGCACGACGAGGTCGGGCGGTCGCGCCGGCGCGCCGCGCGGGTCGTTGCGAAAGCCGTGCTCGTCGGTGACGAAGGCGACGGGGCGGTGCTCGCGCCAGTCCTTGCACATCGCCACCGCCGAGAGATCGCCGTGTGTCGTGCCGGCGAATCGAAGGTTCGGCGTGAACCTGTAAACTTCCGGCAGCGGCGGCCAGCGGTGCGCGGAGAGTTCTTTCGGCCTGTCATCCGAGATGTAGTAAAGCCACGCCCGCGCGGCGAGGTCGAAGCAAGTTACGGCGAAGCAGACCGAGAGGAGGACGAGCGCCGCCTGCGCGGGGCGCGGCGACGACGCGAAGCTGAAGACGTAAACCGCGAAGGCGAAGAGCGCGGCGGGCAGGAGCGCGGCGGGGAAGAGCGGGAGCGCGCCGACGGCGGCGGGCGAACACGCCACGATTGCCAGAATCGTCCAGAGCAGCGCGCGCCGCGGGGTCACAAACATGCCGCGGAGTTTATTGGAAACGCCGCGTGATGGGAAATCCGGACGGCGGCGCTGTTGACGCTTCAAGTTGCGGGTGGCTAGACTGACCAGTCTGCTTTGATTGCTGCGCGCGCCGGGGTCGGCCCGTTCGAGCGGCGCGGACGACGGATGCCGATGAGCCTGAAGACGAGCGAGACCACGGAAGGAAGTTTCAACGCGCCCGCCGCGCAGGCGACCGTGCGCGGCGAGGCGGCGCGGGGTGAGGCTGTACAACCGGAGGAGGCGACGTTCTCCGGCGTGCCGCACGTCCTCGTCAGGTCTGAGGAGTCGGGCGTGCAGCTCAACCTCGCGGACATCTGGGCCTACCGCGAGCTTCTCTACTTCCTCGCCTGGCGCGACATCAAGGTGCGCTACAAGCAGACGCTCATCGGCGTGGCGTGGGTCATCGTCCAGCCCTTGATGATGATGCTCATCTTCACGCTCGTCTTCAACAGGTTCGCGCGGCTCGACACGGGGGAGCTGCCCTACCCGCTCTTCGCCTATTCGGGGCTGCTCGTCTGGGCGTTCTTCTCGACCGCGGTGACGAGCGGAACCAACAGCCTCATCAGCAACACGAGCCTGGTGACGAAGGTCTATTTCCCGCGCGCCTTCATCCCGGCGGCGGCGGTCGCGGCGGGGCTGGTGGACATGGCCGTCGGCTCGCTCCTACTCGCCGCGCTCGCCGCCTACTACCGCGTGCACGTCAACTGGGGCGTGCTGCTACTGCCGGCCTTCGTGCTGCTCGCGACGGCGATGGCGCTCGGCGCGGGGATGCTGGCGTCGGCGCTCACGGTCAAGTACCGCGACCTGCGCCACGTGCTCCCCTTCATCCTACAGGTCTGGATGTTCGCCTCGCCGGTCATCTACCCGACCGGGATCGTGCCGCCGGGCTGGCGCTGGATTCTCGCCGCGAACCCGATGACCGGAGTCCTCGAAGGCTTCCGCGCCGCGCTCGCCGGACTCCCGTTCGACTGGCCGCACGTCGCCGTCTCCGCTGGCTTCGCCGCCGCGCTGCTCGCATGCGCCTATTACGTCTTCCGCCGGCTGGAGGATACCTTCGCCGACGTGATTTGAAACCAGGGGGAAGGGGGTAAAAGGGTAAAAGGTTAAAAGGGAATGAGACCGCCGCGGCCTTCCTTCTTCCTTTCTCCTTTTACCCTCTTCCCCTCTTCCCCTTTTACCCTTTTACCCTTTTACCCCTTCTTTGAATTGATGAAGCCCGTCGTCAGGATCGAGAACGTCAGCAAGCGCTACCGCATCGGCGGGCTGCTGCCCGGCTACGAGTTCACGCTGCGCGAGGTCGTCGGCCATGCGCTGGCCGCGCCGCTCAAGCGCCTGCGCCGCCGCGAGGGCAGCCGGCATCAGACGCTCTGGGCCTTGAGCGGGGTCAGCCTCGAAGTCCGCAAAGGCGAGCTGGTCGGCATCATCGGGCACAACGGCGCGGGCAAATCTACGCTCCTGAAAATCCTCTCGCGCGTCACGCGGCCCACCGCGGGGGAGGTCGAAATGTACGGGCGCGTCGGCTCTCTGCTCGAAGTCGGCACGGGCTTCCACCCCGACCTGACGGGGCGCGAGAACGTCTATCTCAACGGCGCGGTGCTGGGGATGAAGCGGGCGGAGATCGCGCGCAAGTTCGACGAGATCGTCGCCTTCTCCGAGATCGAGAAGTTCATCGAGACGCCCGTCAAGTTCTACTCTTCGGGGATGTACGTCCGCCTCGCCTTCTCCGTGGCCGCGCACCTCGAACCCGAAATCCTCATCATGGACGAGGTGCTTGCCGTCGGCGACGCGGCGTTCCAGCAGAAGTGCCTCGACAAGATGCGCGACATAAGACGCCAGGGGCGCACGATCTTCTTCGTCTCGCACAACATGCCCGCGGTGACGCGCCTGTGCAAGCGCGCCGTGCTGTTAGAGCGGGGCCGTGTCGTCGCCGACGGCGCGACGCAGGAGGTCGTCAACCACTACCTCACTTCGGGCTGGAAGGCCGGGGCGGTGCGCGAGTGGGACGAGGGCGGGGAAGCGCCGGGCGACTCGGTCGTGCGCCTGCGCCGCGTGCGCGTGTGCGACGAGCGGGGCGAGACCGTGGCGGCGGCGGACATACGCCGCCCCGTCCGCGTCGAGGTCACTTACGACGTGCTCGAAGAGGGGCACGCGCTCGTCCCCGTCGTCGAGCTGCACAACGAGGAGGGCACGCGCGTCTTCAGCACGCACGACACGGGCGCGGAGTGGAGCAGGCGCGAGCGACCGCGCGGGCGCTACACGAGCGCCGTCCGCCTGCCCGGAAACATGCTCTCCGAAGGGAGTCTCATCGCTCACGTCTCGATAATGTCGCACTTTCCGTCTACAATCCTGCACGCGCGCGAGAAGAACGCCGTGGCCTTCCAGGTGGTGGACGGGCCGGGCGAAGGCTCGGCGCGCGGCGACTACGTCGGGCCGATGCCCGGCGTCGTGCGGCCCCTGCTCGAATGGACGACGAGCGCCGAGTGAAAAGATGAAGGCAAAAGGCAAGAGGCAAAGGGTAAAAGTGGGAGACGAGAGCCGCGCCGTTCGTCATCTTCACTTTTGATTTTTGCCTCTTGTCTTTTGCTTTCCCTGCGCCTCTGTGGCTAATCCGTCTAATTCGTCTGACTTGAAGCACACTCTACGCGAAAAACTCCCGCTGTGGCTCAAGCTGCGGCTCAAGCGCCTCGTCTTCGGCACGCTCGGCGCGGCGCTCCGGCTCGGCGCGCGCGCCTACAACTTCGCCGAACGCCTCGGCGAGAGCGCCGCCGCCAACGGACTCGACCTCCGCCAGGCGTGGGACGTGAAGATGCGCCCGCGCGCGCCGCACGTCGAGCCTTGGGGCGCGACCGATTTCCTCTTCCTCGCGCGCGCCGCCGCGGGGCAGACGGGCGAAAGAAGGACAGGCGGGGACGACGGAAGAACGATCAACACGTCCGTCGTCATCCCCGTCTTCAACAAGGTCGAGTTCACCTTCCAGTGCCTCCGCTCTCTGCTGCGCGAAGTCAACTCCGACGACACAGAGGTCATCGTCGTCAACAACGCCTCGACCGACGAGACGCGCGAAGTCCTCTCGCACTTCGGCGGCCTCGTGCGCGTCATCGAAAACGAAATCAACCGCGGCTTCGTTGACGCCTGCAACCAGGGCGCTGGCATAGCGCGCGGTCGCTTCCTCGTCTTCCTCAACAACGACACCGTCGTCCTGCCCGGCTGGCTCGCCGCGCTTGTCGAGACCGCCGAGCGCGACCCACGCGCGGGCGCGGTCGGCTCGCTGTTTCTTTACCCGGACGGAAGGGTTCAGGAGGCGGGCGCGATCCTCTGGTCGAACGGCGAGGCGTTCCACTACGGCTGGGGACGCTCGCCCGAAGACCGCCGCTTCACCTTCGCGCGCGAGGTTGACTACTGCTCCGGCGCGTCGCTCCTCGTCCGCCGAGAGCTGTTCGAACGGCTCGGCGGCTTCGACCGCCGCTACGCCCCGGCCTACTACGAGGACGCAGACCTCTGCATGGGCGTCCGCTCGCTCGGCTACCGCGTCGTCTATCAGCCGCTCTCGCGCCTCATACACTACGAGGGCGCGACCGCCGGGCGCGACACGCGCACGGGTTTCAAGCACTACCAGGTCATCAACCGCGAGAAGTTCTACGAGAAGTGGCAGGGCGTGCTCGCGCGCGAGCACTACGGGGAAGACCCTTCGCGGGCCGAGCGCGCGGCCAACCGCAAGTGGGCCGCGCAGGTCGCCGTCTTCGACGACCGGATACCTACGCCCGACCGCGACGCCGGCAGCGCGCGCATGCTCTTCATCCTGCGCGCGCTCTCGGAGTGGTATCACCCCGTTTTCGTCACCGCGAGCAAGCAGGTCTGGCCCGAATACGAAAAGCTTTTGTGGAAGGAGGGCGTCGAGACGGCGAGCGCGCTCGACTTCCGACGCCTCTTGAAGCGGAGGCGTTTCCGCGCCGCCGTCATCAGCCGCCCCGCGGTGGCCGAGGCGCTTTTGAAACCCATCCGCCGCGCCGACCCGCGCGTCCGCGTCGTCTTCGACATGGTTGACGCACACTTCATACGCTACGCGCGCGAGGCGGAGCTTACCGGCGACCCGCAGACCGCGCGCGAGGCCGCGGCGTACCGCCGTGTCGAGACGCGGCTCGCGCGAGCCTCAGACCTCATCTGGTGCAACTCTTCAGCCGACAAAGAGGTCATGGGGCGCGAAGCGCCCGGCGTGCCCTCGGTCGTCGTCCCGACGATTCACGAGACGCACCGCCGCGGCCTGTCCTTCGGCGGTCGCGAGCACCTGCTCTTCGTCGGCAACTTCCTCCACCGCCCGAACACGGACGCCGTCCACTTCTTCGTGCGCGAAGTCCTCCCCACGGTCAGGGAGTCTCTGCCGGGCGTCGAACTGCTGCTCGTCGGCGATAACGCGCCGCCGGAGTTCGCCGCCTACGCGTCGGAGGGCGCGCGGCTGCTCGGCCACGTGCCGGACATCGAACCCGTGTTTGCGCGCTCGCGCGTCTTCGTCGCGCCCGTCCGCTTCGGCGCGGGCGTCAAGGGCAAGATCGGCGAGGCGCTCGCCTACGGCCTGCCCGTCGTCACGACCACAATCGGCGCGGAGGGCATGAGCCTGCGCAACGAACACGAGGTCTTAATCGCCGACTCGCCCTCCGAGTTCGCCGCCGCGGTCGTCCGCGCCTACCGCGACGAAGGACTCTGGCAGCGCCTCTCCGACAACGGCCACGCCCACGTCGGCAGACACTTCTCGCCCGCGAGTATCGGCAAGGTCATCAACGATTCGGTTAAAGAGGTGATAGAGAAAGGGGGAAGAGGAGAAAAGGGCAAGGGGGTAAAGGGAGAAGAGCGCGTCGGCAATTCCGCCCCGGCGTGACGCGCGCGTTGTGCCTTTCCCTCTCCCCCTTTCACCTTTCCCCTCTTACTCTTTTCATTGAGCCGTGAGAATCCTCATCACAGGCAGCAGCGGTTTTCTGGGCGGGAGCTTCGGTCGCTTCGCCGCGCGCGCCGGTCACGAAGTGCTCGGCGTGGGGCGCGCGAGCCAGCCCGGCGTCGGCTGGCCGGGCGCTTACGCGCAGGCCGACGTGTCCAGCTCCGACCTCTCCGACACGGTCGGCACGTTCGCGCCGGACTTACTGCTCCACGCGGCGGGCACGGCCTCCGTCGGCGCGTCTTTGAGGACGCCGCTCGACGACCTGCGCGCGGCTGTCCTCACATGGGCCAACGTGCTCGACTCCGTGCGCCGCTCCGGCGCGCGCCCGCTCATCATCTTCCCTTCGAGCGCCGCCGTCTATGGCGACACGTCGGAGTTGCCCGCGCGCGAGGACGCCGCGCCGCGCCCCATCTCGCCCTACGGCTTCCACAAGGCCGCGTGTGAGCTGCTCGCGCGAGAGTACGCCGAGTGCTTCCGTTTGCGCGTCGTCGTCTGCCGACTCTTCTCCGTCTTCGGCGAGGCGCAACGCCGCCTGCTCGTGTGGGAGTTGTACCGGCAGTTCGCGTCCGACGCTCCCGTAGTCTGGCTCGAAGGCACGGGCGAGGAGACGCGCGACTACCTGCACGTCGAGGACGCCTCGGCGGCGATGCTCGAACTCGCCGAAGGCTTCGCGCGCGGGCGCGACGGCGGGCGCTTCGCCGTCGTCAACATGGCGAGCGGCGAGGAGACGCGCGTCGTCGAACTCGCCGAACGGGTGCGCGCGCTGGTCGCGCCCGGCAAAGAGGTTCGCTGCCGAGGCCGCGCGCGCGCCGGAGACCCGCAGCACTGGCGCGCCGACACGAGCGCGCTGCGCGCGCTCGCCCCGCGCTGGCAACCTCAGCCTTTCGCCCAAAGACTCGCGCGCTGCCTCGCCGCCTGGCAGAGCGAGTCCATTTAAGATCAGTACCGCGAGCGTTAGCGTGCGAGCCTGAGACAGTAGCCCGACCGTGAGGGAGGGCGTTTCTGCGGCACACACTACACGCTCTCCTTCACAGTCATGCCTCCGCCACGAAGCCGCCGCAACCGATTTATAACTTTTAGAGGGCAGCAGGGCCGCAGGTAAACTGCATCAGAGTGTCGGCTACAACGTCCGGCCCGCCGCCCCCTAAAGCTCTCGAAAGGGCGCTCAAGGCGCACGGCGGATCGGAGGTCGCCGTCCTGAGATGAAGATAAAAGAAGCCCAGCAGTTCATGGTTGCCGACGAAGAAGAGACGCTCGTCTCGCCGCGCTTCGACGAAGAAGAGACGCTTGTGGCGCGTCGCGTCGTGCCGCTCGACGCCGTCGGACAGGGCGCGCACGCAACGCCGCTCGAAGCCCCGCCGGCTCATACGCCGCCGCGCCGCCCGCGTGTGCTCGCGCTCGCCTTCGTCTCGGCGCTCGTCGGCGGCGTCCTCGGCGGCGCGGGTTTGCACTTTTACCAATCGCGCTCGTCTTCGAACCCGTCGCCCGCGGCCAACGCGCCCGAACGCGCGAACGCGCCCGCGGAAATCACTCAGCCCGCGCAGGCCGCCCCTCAGCCCGCGCCGACGGCTGAGGCTTCCGGCGACTCGACTGCACCCGCCGGGCAGCAAGACGCCGCGGCGGGCGAGAGCGCGTCGCAGGCCGCGGACGAATCAAAAGTCGAAGACAACGCCGGCGCGAAGGAGACCGGACAGAGTCCTGCCGCCGACGTGCGCGACTCGTCTGTCGAGGACGTGCGCGGCGGCGCGCGCAAGCACGGCAAGAAGGGCGAGCACGACGAAGAAGTTCAGCGGCTCGGACGCCGCGCCGACCCAGACCGGCAGCCCTCGTCGTCCGAGACGGACGCGGCGTCCGGCGACAGAAAGCCGCACCGCGTGGACTCGATCTTCGAACGCCCTCGCCGCGCCTCGGAACGCGACCACGCGCGACGCGAACGGTCACACTCCGTTGACAGCATCCGCGGAATCTTCGAGGGACAGCCGCAGTAAAAGAGGGGGAAGAGGGAAAAGGGGAAGAGGGGAAAGGGAGAAGCTAACCTCCTTCCCCTTTTCCCCTTAAAGTTTTCTTATGAGGCGCGAGCGTGTGGACAGGCTGCTGGTGGAGCGGGGCCTCGCGCCTTCGCGGACGCGCGCGCAGGCGCTGGTGATGGCGGGCCTCGTGCTCGTCGGCGAGCAACGCGTGGAGAAGCCCTCGGAGACTTATCCGCCGGACGCGCCGCTCAGGGTGCGCGGCTCGGAAGACCCGGCGGCGCGCTACGTCGGGCGCGGCGCGCTGAAGCTTGAGAAGGCGCTCGGAGAGTTCGGCGTTGACGCGCGCGGCCTCACGTGTCTCGACGTGGGCGCTTCGACGGGCGGCTTCACGGACTGCCTCTTGCAGCACGGCGCGCGCCGCGTCGTCGCCCTAGACGTGGGGCACAACCAGATCGCCTGGCCTCTGCGCACAGACCCGCGCGTCGAGGTGCGCGAAGGCGTCAATGCGCGCCACCTCAAATCGGAGGACTTCGCCGAGCGCTTCGACCTCATCACGATGGACGTGTCGTTCATCTCGGCGACGAAAATCCTGCCCGCGCTCGTGCCGCTCCTGAAAGACGGCGGGCGAGTCGTCGTCCTCGTCAAGCCGCAGTTCGAGGTGGGCCGCGGCGAAGTAGGCAAGGGCGGCGTCGTCCGCGACCCGGCGCAGCACGCGCGCGTCGTCGCCGAAGTTAACGCCTGCGCGCTCGCGCTCGGCCTCGCCGTCGGCGGCGTCACCGAGTCGCCCGTCACGGGCGCGGACGGCAACCGCGAGTTCCTGGCGCTGTACGAGAAGTCTTAGTTCCCTTTGCGACTTTGCGTGAGAATAAGCCCCACGCAAAGTCGCGAAGCGGGTGCAAAGTTGATGAGGAAGCTAACGGAGGCGGGGGCGCTGGCGCGACTTCAGCGCGGCAAGGCCGCCTTTCAGACTCACGTCAAGTTTAACTTCGAGCGCCGCGCGCGCGACTGCCGCGCGTGCCCGACGCCGGGCGTGTGCTGCACGGACGCACACTTCGTCAACGTCCACATCACGCGCCTGGAAGCCGTCGCGATTCGCGAGACCATCCGGCGGACGCCGCGGCTGACGGAGGACGAGAGGCACGCCGTTTACAGCCGCGCGAGAGAAGCGGTCGAGAGATACCGCTTGAGCGCGGCAGGCTTTAGTGAAGCGCAGACCTTCGCGTGCCCGCTCTTCGTGAAGGGCGCGGGCTGCCTCGTCCACCGCCGCGCGAAGCCCGCGCCGTGCATCCAACACGCGTGCTACGACGAATGGGCCGACGTTCCGCCACTCTCTTTGCAGTGGCGTGAGGAGCGGCGCGTCGAGCAGTTGAACGCGGAGGTGTACGGCGCGGCGTGGGCGTGGCTCCCCCTGCCCATCTGGCTCACGCTGGTTGACCCGGAAGCGGACGGCGCGGAGTTGCAACGCCTCGCGCGCGTGTGGGAGTCGCGGCGCGCGCACGGGCACGACGACGGCAGCGCGCCGCGCGGCTACGGCGGGCGGCAACAACGCGCGCCGCTCAAAAACAGAACTTTGCCCGTCCTGCGCGCGTAAGTTCGGACGGGCGCTGGTGGCCTTCGCCGTCAGGCATCGGCCCAATCAAACGCAACCAACGGAGGTCTTATGTACTGCCCACACTGCGGCACGGAATCAACTCAAGGGTTGAACTACTGCAAACGCTGCGGCGGCAATCTGAATCCTCCGGCGTTGAACGGCACGCAGGAAATCCGTCCCGTCCTCGCGCCCGGCACGATCTGGGCCGTCGGCGTGACGATGACTCTGCTCGTCATCATCGGCCTGGCTATCTTGTTCGGCGTGATGAGCGACCTCGTCCACTTCATCCCGGCAGTCGCCTGTGTCTTCATCATGCTTTTCGGCTCGCTGACCGTCCTCGGCAGCGTCTTCATGCTGACGCGCTTCTGGATGCGCCTGCTCACGGGCACGACGAGGCCGAGCGCCGCGCCTCTCACGCCCGCGCGCCACGCGGCGACAGGCGAACTCGGCCCGTCCCGCGTCAGCGCACTGCCCGACGCGCCCTTCTCCAGCGTCACCGAACACACCACGCGCACGCTGGAACACAGTAAGAAATGATGAATGCGGAATGATGAATGATGAATTGAAGGCAAGCTGTTTCCTATTCATCATTCATCATTCCGCATTCATCATTTAGCTTGACCCCCCGCCGCGGGCGCGTCTATCATCCGCCCAAGTTTTCGCTTTCATTCAAGGCTTCGCGGTCTCCCTGCGCCGCGCGCGCGCGGGAGGCATTCTCTCAAGACCGTTTCGCCGGGTTCGTTTCCGCGCTCCGGCTCCCGCAATCTATGGAGAAACTCGCCGTCCGACGCGTTGGCGTCCTCGTCAAGCCGAATCAGCCGGAGGCGCTGAAGACCATCTGCCTTTTGGCCGAGTGGTGCGGCGCGCGCGGCCTCGCGCTGGCGGGCGGCCCCCGCACGGAGCGCGAGCGCATCGAGAAGGAGACCGGCTGCGCCGTCGAGACTTTGGAGCACGCCGAGCTTGTACGCGGCACCGACCTCTTGGTCGTGCTCGGCGGCGACGGGACGATGATTGCCACCGCGCGCATGGTCGGCGACGCCGAGACGCCCGTCCTCGGCGTCAACTTCGGCACGCTCGGCTATCTGGCCGAGTTCACCGTCGAGGACATGCTCCCCGCGCTCGACTCCGTCCTCGCGGGCGCGTACACGATTGACCGCCGTCTCATGCTCGCGGCGGACGTTTACCGCGCGGGCGAGCGGCTGATGCACGACCGCGTGCTTAACGACGTGGTCATCTCGAAGTCGGCGCTCGCCCGCATCATCGAGATCGAGACGTGGGTGGACAAAAAGTTCGTCAACTGCTTCCGCGCCGACGGCCTCATCATCTCGACGCCCACCGGTTCGACGGCCTACAACCTCTCGGCGGGCGGCCCCGTCATCTACCCCTCGATGAACGCCGTCGTGATTACGCCCATCTGCCCGCACACGCTCTCGAACCGCCCGCTCGTCGTCCCCGACGACGTGGAGTTCGAGCTTGTCCTGAAGACGCCGCGCGAGGAGGTCGCGCTCACGCTCGACGGTCAGGTCGGCGTGCCGCTCGAATACGGAGACCGCGTCGTCGTGAGCAAGAGCCGCACCACCTTCAACCTCATTCAAGCGCACACGCGCAACTACTTCGACGTTCTGCGGAACAAGCTGAAATGGGGGAGGTGAAGAAGTCGTGAACCGTGAACCGTAAACCGTGACAAGGAAAAGACAGGGCTTCTCTTGTCACGGTTTACGGTTCACGGTTCACGGCCTTTGATTATGGCTGGCGAAAACAAAACGGCGGTCGGGGAGACGCGGCGCAGGCCGTGGTGGCGTCTGTCGCTGACGGGGTGGATTCTGGTCGGGCTGTTGGCGGGCGGCGTGCTCGGATACGTCCGGCCCGACTGGGGCAACGCCGTCTTCTTCCTGCGCGACATCTTCCTGAACCTCATCAAGTCGGTCATCGCGCCGCTCGTCTTCTCGACGCTGGTGGTCGGCATCGCGGGCGGCGGCGACTTAAAGAAAGTCGGGCGGATGGGCGTGAAGGCGCTCGTCTATTTCGAGGTCGTCACCACGGTCGCACTCTTCATCGGCCTGGGCGTAGTGAACCTGACGAAGCCGGGCGTCGGCGTCTCTCTCACGGCGACGGGCGGCGCGGCGGTTCAGCAGATTCAGCAGACGCAGCCGCAGACGCTCGTCCAGACGCTCGTCCACATCTTCCCCGCCTCCGTCGTGGACGCGATGGTGCGCGGCGACGTTTTGCAGATCGTCGCCTTCTCGGTGCTCTTCGCGATGGCCGTCTCGGCGATGGGCGAGCGCGGTCGGCCCATACTTCGGGCGTGCGAGAGCCTCTCGCAGATCATGTTTCGGTTCACAGGCTACGTGATGCTGTTCGCGCCCGTCGGCGTCGGCGCGGCGATGGCGCACACCGTCGCCACGCAGGGCCTCTCCGTGCTCAAGAACCTCGGCCTGCTCATCGGCTCGCTCTACCTGGCGCTCGCCGTCTTCGTCGTCGTGGTCTTCGGCGCGGTCATACTGCTTGCGCGCGTGCCCGCCCGAAAATTCTTCGAGGCCGTGCGCGAGCCTGCGGCCATCGCGTTCGCGACGACGAGCAGCGAGTCCGCCCTGCCCAAAGCGATGGAGGCGATGGAGCGTTTGGGCGTGCCGCCGCGCATCGTCGGCTTCGTCATCCCGACGGGCTACAGCTTCAACCTCGACGGGACGACGCTCTACCTGGCGATGGCCTCGGTCTTCGTCGCGCAGGCCGCCGAGGGGTCGGGCGTGCCGCACATGGGCTTCGGGCAGCAGGTCGTGATGATGCTGACGCTGATGCTCACGTCGAAGGGCGTGGCCGGCGTGCCGCGCTCTGCGCTCGTCATCCTGCTGGCGACGCTCGGAACGTTCCTGCCGAACAATATCGGCCCCCTCGGAGTCGCCGTCATCTTCGGCGTGGACGAACTGATGGACATGGGGCGCACGTGCGTCAACGTCGTCGGCAACTGCCTGGCGACCGTCGTCGTGGCGCGCTGGGAGGGCGAGTTCGACGACCGACGCGCCCGCGCCTTCGGGACGCCCGAAGAGGTCGCACTCGACCTGAAGGAGGGCGAGCCGGCCTTCGCCGAGGCCGCGAGGCTGGGCGACTGAAGCTGTCCTGCGCGCCCCCGCGAAAACAAGTCTTGATACTCCCGTAAAACTTCCGCCAGAAGACTGTCGGAAGCTAGCCTCTCGCTTTTCAGCGAAGGTGTTAGTGTGCCGTGCGGTCGCGTACATTCGCGCGCGCCGCGCCGCCGGCTTTTCTCGAATCGAGGGCAAACTGCATGATCCTTCCCATCGGCGACGACAACAGCGAGCGCACGACGACGCCTTACGTCAACTACCTGATCATCGCCCTCAACCTCCTGGTCTTCGTTTTCCTGCAAGGCGCGGGGTCGAACGACCGCTTCACCTACGCTTGGGCGACCGTCCCCGAAGAGATAGTCACGGGCCGCGACATCACGACGCGCGACCGCGTCGTCGTGGAGCCTGTGACGCACGAGAGGATGGAGGTTCGGGGCTTGCAGCCGACGCCCGGCTCGGTCTATCTGACGCTCCTGACTTCGATGTTCATGCACGGCGGCTGGGCGCACATCCTCGGCAACATGCTCTTCCTCTGGATTTTCGGCGACAACATCGAGGACAGGCTCGGACACGCGAGGTATCTCATCTTCTACCTCGTGTGCGGCGTGATCGCGTCGCTCGCTCAGGTCTTCATGACGGTCGCCTTCAGCGGCGACGCGGCGGGCCTGCTCGTGCCGAGCCTCGGCGCTTCGGGCGCGATTTCGGGCGTGCTCGGCGGCTACATACTCCTCTTCCCGCGCAACCAGGTGCGCGTCATCCTGTTCCGCTTCCTGACGACCGTCCCGGCCTACGTCGCGCTCGGACTGTGGTTCCTGTTCCAGTTCGTTAGCGGCATCGGACTCCTGGGCGGCGACTCGCAGGCGGGCGGCGGCGTGGCCTACGCGGCGCACGTCGGCGGCTTCATCGCGGGGCTGCTGCTCGTCAAGGTCTTCGCCATCGGACGTGCCGCGCCCGCGCCGCAGTGGAGGCGTTATTGAAAAGTTTTTCTCAGGGCGGCGCGCGCCTCGCGTCCGGTTGAAGGCCGAGTCGCCCTCTCTCAAGTGGGTTCAAACAAGGAGGAATACATAATGGCAAGTAACGACGAAGTGATCTCGACTCTGAACGGCCTGATCGAGACCTGCCGCGACGGGCAGAACGGCTTCCAGACCGCCGCCGAGGGCGTGAAGAACTCGGAGTTGAAGTCGCTCTTTTACAGCTACTCGCAGCAGCGTGCGAAGCTCGTCGGCGAGTTGCAGGACGAGGTGCGTCGGCTCGGCGGCGACCCGGAAACCGCGGGCAGCCTCGCCGCCTCGCTCCACCGCGGCTGGATGGACATCAAGTCGGCGGTGACGGGCAAGGACGACAACGCGATCATCTCGGAGTGCGAGCGCGGCGAGGACGCGGCGGTCTCGAACTACCGCGACGCGCTCGGCAAAGACCTGCCCGCCAACGTGCGCTCAATCGTCGAGCGGCAGTTCGCCTCGGTCAAGGAGGCGCACGACCGCATTCGCTCGCTCGAACGCGCCAGCGGCGCGGGCGCGTAAATTTCGGGGGCCGCTTCACCAGCCCCTCGCTCAATTCCACGGATCAAAAGACGAGGAGGGAAAGGCAATGAAGAAGATCACACTCAGCGCGGCCCTCATGCTCCTGGCGGCCTGTGCGCTCTTGGCCGCCGCGGCCACTGCGGGCACGGGCGGCATCCAGAACACGAACTCCGGCAAGACTGAAGGCGGCACGAGTGCCAACGCGAACGCCAAGGCGAACGCCAACGCGAATGCCAAGGCGAACGCGACCCGCGGCTCGGCGAAGATGTCTTCCGACACGAAGTTCGCGATGGAGGCGGCGATGGGCGGCATGGCGGAGGTCGAGATGGGCCGCGTGGCCGCGCAGAAGGGCGCGAGCGACGAGGTGCGGCAGTTCGGCCAGCGCATGGTTGACGACCACTCGAAGGCCAACCAGGACTTGATGCAGGTGGCCTCGGCGAAGGGTCTGTCGCTGCCGACCGCGCTCGACGCCAAGCACCAGGCCGACATGCAGAAGCTCTCGGCGCTCTCCGGCGACAAGTTCGACAAAGAGTACGTCGGGATGATGATTAAGGATCACAAGGAGGACGTGGCCGCGTTCCAGAAGGAGTCCGCGGGCGGCGCGGACGCCGACATCAAGTCGTTCGCCGCGCGCACGCTGCCCGTCGTCCAGGATCACCTACAGATGATCCAGCGCATCCACGACAAGATGGCCCTGCGCAAGAGCGGCAACCTGAAGACGACCACGAACGCCAACGCCGGCGCTGGAATGGGCGCTAACATGAACTCCAACATGAACTCCAACGCGGGCGGCAACATGAACTCGAACCGGGGCAAGAGCAACAAGAACAAGAACTCGAACACCGGCTCGAACGCGAACTCTAACTCGAACATGTAACAGGGCGGCGCGGTCGCGCCCGGCCTCTCGCTTCGGCTCAAAACGAAAAGGCGGTCGCTCTTTGCGGAGCGCCGCCTTTTCTTTTCACGCGGGAGGCCGGGCGTCACTGAAGAGCCTGGCCTTCGACGCGGCTCTCACTTCTTCTCTACGATGTCGCCCTTCAGGCCGCCGACGAAGTCGAGCAACTCCTTCTTCTCGCGCTCGCCGACCTTGAACTTGTCGAGCGTGGCAACGAGGTCTTTGGCCGCCGCGTTCCACTCATCCTCCGTGATGCCCAAACCCGCGTGCGAGTCCTTCATCGTGCGCCCGGTGTAGATGCAGGGGCCGCCCGCCGCCGCGCAGAACTGGTCAACGATGTGCTGGCGGATGCGCTTCTTCGAGTCGGTGCTGTGGCCGACGAAGAAGCGCTCGAACTTCTTGTCCGTGATGAGCCGCCCGACGAAGTCGTCCACCACCGCCGCGATGGCGTTGTAGCCGCCGAGCCGCTCGTACAGAGACTTCCCCGTCTGGCCGCCCCGCGCATTAGCCGGCAAAGCGCCGCCCCACGCGAGCGCGAGGGCGAGGACGGGGGGCATGATTCTCAAGGCCGTTCGTCGCACGTTCATTGTCTCCTCCTGAAAGTTAGCTTGGGGTCGCCGGTGACGCCTGCGGTCGCCGCGCGCTTCACGTCAGAGATATACGAGGCGGGGCGGCGGAACGGATTCCTCCCGATTGTGGAGCGGCGGATTGCGGATTGCGGATTGGAAGACCTGCTGCCTTCTTAATCCGCAATCCGCAATCCGCCGCTCCGCAATTGCTCCGGTTGATGCCGCGCGCGCGGGTCGGTTAAGATTCGGCGAAGAGTTCAAGGAGTAAACGAGATGCAGACGACCGAGACCAGCCCGCCGCCCGCGAACCAGCAGGGCCTCGACATACGCTCGACGCCGCGCGAGGAGATGAACCTCCACCCGCTCGACACCTTCCCCTATGAATATGCGGGCCGTGAGATACGCATCCGCTTCGAGCTGCCGGAGTTCACCTGCGTCTGCCCGTTCTCCGACTTCCCGGACTTCGCGACCTTTCGCATCGAGTACGTCCCTGCGGAGCGCTGCGTCGAACTCAAGAGCCTGAAACTTTACATCAACTCGTTCCGCGACGTGAAGATTTTCCACGAGCACGTCGTCAACGTCATCCTCGAAGACTTCGTCGCGGCGTGCGACCCCGTGGAAGTCCAGATCGAAGGCGACTTCAACGTCCGCGGCAACGTCAAGACGGTCGTGCGCGCCAGTTACAATAAGGCAGACGGCAGGAGGCAGGGGCAGGAGGCAGGAAGCGGTTGAAGGCCGTTGCGGATTCGTGACTCAAGAACCGATGACGGAGAGTTGCTTTTACTGCCTCCTGCCCCTGCCGTCTGCCTCCTGAAAGATATGGAAATCATCGCCATCACCGTTATCGCCCTGATCGGCTTCTGGCTCTTCTTCTTCGTCTTCAAGCGGCTGCTGCGGATGGCGATCCGTCTGGCCGTCGTGGGCGCGATCATCTTGGCGCTGCTTGCGGGCGCGGTCGCGTGGTGGTGGTACTCGCCGCTCGACCGCGAGACGAACCGTAACCGCAACGCCCCGGCGCGGCAGTCGCGACCGGCGCGTTAGAGGTCTCTAGGTGGATACAGGGGAGACGGAGACGACAGCCGGGCCGGTCGAGCCGCGCGCGAAGTTGAACGGCGTGGCGGCGCTGCGGCGCAGGCTCCTGCGTCTGCCGCGCAACGTGCTCGCCATCGGGCTGGTGAGCCTCCTGAACGACGCTTCGAGCGAGTTCATCTACCCCTTGCTGCCGCTCTTCCTCACGCTCACGCTCGGCGCTTCGCCCTTCGCCGTCGGCGTCATCGAGGGCGGCGCGGAGTCGCTCTCCGGCTTCCTCAAACTCTTCTCCGGCTACTTCAGCGACCGGCGCGGGCGGCGCAAAGGTCTCGTCGTCTTCGGCTACGGTTTGGCGAGCGCGGTGCGCCCGCTCATCGGGTTGGCGACCTCCTGGCCGCAGGTCTTCGCCATCCGCCTGACCGACCGCTTCGGCAAGGGCGTCCGCAGCGCCCCGCGCGACGCCATGATCGCCGACGCCGCCGCGCCCGAAGAGCGCGGACTCGCCTTCGGCTTCCACCGCGCGATGGATCACGCGGGCGCGGTCGTCGGCCCGCTCCTCAGCTACTACACACTGAGTTTCATCGCAACGAACAACAACTCGCCGACGGCGGGCGAGTACCGCCTGCTCTTCCTGCTCGCCTCCGTCCCGGCGCTGGCGGCGGTCGTGGTCGCCGTCTTCTTCGTGCGCGACAAGGGGCGAGAGGGGCGCATCGAGATGAAGCAGACTCCCGTGCGACTCTCCCTGCGCGGCTACGACGCGAACTTCAAGCGCTTCCTCTTCATCCTCGCGCTCTTCACGCTGTCGAACTCCTCGGACGCGTTCCTGCTCCTGCGCGCGCGGCAGGCGGGCGTGGGCGCGGCCTTGATCCCCCTGCTCTGGGCGGCGCTGCACGTCTCGAAGGTTTGCAGCTCCGTCGTCGGCGGCGACCTCTCGGACAGATTGGGGCGCAAGACGCTGATCGTTTCGGGCTGGCTCCTCTACGCCGCCGTTTACTTCGCCTTCGCCTTCGTCTCGACGGCGCGCGAGGCCTGGATTCTCTTCCTCATCTACGGCATCTACTTCGGGCTGACCGAGGGGACGGAGAAGGCGCTCGTCGCAGACCTCGTTCAACCGGAGCGGCGCGGCACGGCCTTCGGACTCTACAACCTCGCCTTCAGCATCACCGTGCTCCCGGCTTCCCTCCTGATGGGCGCGCTGTGGGACTGGCGCGGCCCCGTCACGGCCTTCGCCGTGAGCGCCGCCGTCGGCTCGACCGCCGCGCTGCTGCTCGCGCTCGCGGTGCGACCCGGAGCAAGGCAAAAGTAAAAAGGCAAAAGTCAGGAAGAAGGCGAAGGCTGGAGAAAGTTCCTCGCGCGCAGCGCGACCTCATCTTTTGCCTTTTGCCTTTTTACTTTTGCCTTACCCCTTTGTTGACAGCCTCTCTCCTCTCGCTATATACATCGTTGCTGTCGAACGTCCGTCGCCGCGGTTGGTCCGAACCTTTCGCCGGTCGAGCGCCACTCCCGTAACCTCAGTCAAGGAATCTCGCGCGAGGAGGTCTTCAGGAGGCACACCCATGTCTTTCGAGTACGACATCTTCATCAGCTACGGCCACGTTGACGACGAAGACCCGGCGGGCGACGTGAAGGGCTGGGTTGACCTGCTCGTCGAGCGTTTGCCGAGCGTGGTCGCCGGCTACCTCGGCTACAAGCCGCGGATTTGGCGCGACGAGCGGAGCCTGCGCGGCAACGACCTCCTCAGCGGCGCAATCGGCGAAGGCGTCTCGCGCTCACTCCTGCTCGTCCCCATAGTCTCGCCGCGCTACGTCCTCTCCGACTGGTGCCGCAGGGAGTTGGAGACGTTCTGCGCCGCCGCGCAAGCCCCTGTCGCCGCAGGCGTCGAGTCCTTCCGCTCGCGCCTCTTCAAAGTCGTCAAGACGCCGCTGCTGCTGTCGCATCTGAGAGACAAAGAGCCTGTGCAGTTGCGCGACCTCATCGGCTACCCCTTCTACGAGATGGAAGGCGACATGCCGCGCGAGTTCAGCCCCGACGTTGTGCCATGCAAAGACCAGCGTTACTGGGACGCGCTCCGCCGCCTCGCCTGGGACATCTCGAACATGCTCGTGGCTCTCAAGCAAGAGCCGGAGTCACAACAGCCGGGAGTCGTCACGACGCAGACGGGCGTCGCCGCGTCGTCTCCCGTTACGCCGGGCGCGACGCAAGACGCTTCAGCCGCGGTCGCGCCCGCTCCGCCCGCCGCACTCACGACGGTTGCAACGCCCGCCGCCCTCGCACCGAACGGCGTGGGCGCGTCGAAGCTCGTCTATCTCGGCGAGGCGACCTCCGACCTCGCGCGGGAGCGCGACGCCGTGCGCGATGAGCTGCGGCAGCGCGGCTACGGTGTTCTGCCCGAACAGAAGTTGCCGCTCGACTCGAAGGACGCGCTCGCCGAGGCCGTCCGCCGAGACCTCGCGCGCTCGTGCCTGTCCGTACACCTCGTCGGCGCGCGCTACGGCTCGACGCCCGAAGACGACGCGCGCTCGGTCGTCCTCCTACAGATAGAGTTGGCCGCCGAGCGCGGCGCGTCGGACTCCACTTTCCAACGCCTGCTCTGGATGCCGCCCGGCCTCTCGACGCCCGCCTTGGAGGTGACGGACGAGCGACAGAGGTCTTTCGTCGCCGGTCTTCAGAACCGCGTCACGGCGGGCGCGGAGCTTTTGCAGACGAGCGTCGAAGACCTGAAGACGCGCGTCGTCGAGAAACTCACGTCGGCGGCGAAGGGGTCGGCGCGCGGCGCGGCGCGCTCGAAGCTCAAGCAGGTCTATCTCATCTGCGAGAACCGCGACCGCGGCCTCGTGCGCCCCATCAAAGAATATCTCTTCAGAGAGAACTTCGAGGTCATCACGTGGCTCGACGAGGGCGCGGGCGAAAAGCTGATGGACTACCACCGCAAGAACCTGAGAGAGTGCGACGCCGCGCTCATCTACTTCGGCAGCGGCGACGAGCCTTGGGTGCGCAAGAACCTCGAAGACCTTGAGAAGGCCTACGGCTACGGGCGCGAGGACGACTGGAGCGCCAGCGCCGTCTATGTCGGCTCGCCGCCCAACGACCAGAAGGAGGACTTCCTCACGCACATGGTTCCCTACGTCATACGCAACTTCAGCTCGTTCGACCCCGCAGACCTCAGCGACTTCGTCGCCGCCGTGCGGGCCGCCGAGGGAGACCGGCCATGACCGAGACCCTAAGAATTGCCAACCCCTTCCCCGGCCTCCGCCCCTTCGAGACCGAAGAGTACCGCCTCTTCTTCGGGCGCGAGGGCCAGTCGGACGCGCTCATCGAGCGCCTCAAGCGCTCGCGCTTCCTCGCCGTCGTCGGCACGTCGGGCAGCGGCAAGTCTTCGCTCGTGCGCGCGGGACTTCTGCCCGCCTTGCGCGGCGGCATGATGGCGGGCGCGGGCGCGGGCTGGCGCATCGCCGTCATGCGACCGGGCCACGACCCCTTGGGCAACCTCGCGCGCGTGCTCGCCGGAGACGGCGTGCTCGCGGAGGCCGGAGGCGGCCTGCCGCGCGCCGAAGCGGAGGCCGTCGTCGAGGCGACGCTCAGGCGCGGCTCGCTCGGACTCGCCGAGGCGGCGAGGCGTGCGCGGCTCTCGGAGAAGCTGCTCGTCGTCGTTGACCAGTTCGAGGAGTTGTTCCGCTTCCGCGCCGCGCGTGCCCCGTCGAGCACCGGCGACGACGCCTCGGCCTTCGTCAAGCTCCTCCTGGAAGCCGCGCGCCAGCGCGAGCTTTCGATCTACGTCGTGCTGACGATGCGCTCGGACTTCCTCGGCGACTGCGCCCAGTTTCAAGGCTTGCCCGAAGCGATCAACGACGGCCAGTACCTCATCCCGCGCATGACTCGCGACGAGCGCCGCGTCGCCATCGTCGGCCCCGTCCGCGTCTCGCGCGCGCGCATGAGTGAGCCGCTCGTCAGCCGGCTCCTCAACGACGTGGGCGATAACCCCGACCAGTTGCCCATACTCCAGCACGCGCTCATGCGCACCTGGGACTACTGGTCGGCGCACCGGCGCGACGGAGAACCTATCGGGCTGGCCGACTACGAGGCCATCGGCACGATGTCGGACGCGCTCTCCCGTCACGCCGACGAGGCGTGGGGCGAGCTGCCCGACGAGCGCAGCCGCCGCACCGCCGAGATACTCTTCAAGGCGCTCACCGAGCGCGGCGCGGACAACCGCGAGATACGACGCCCGACGCGCCAGAAGGAGATTTGCGAGATCGCCGAGGCTAGTGAAGCCGAGGTCGCATCCGTCGTCGCCGTCTTCCGACGCGAAGGCCGCTCGTTCCTGATGCCGCCCGCGGTAGTGGCGCTCGACGCCGACACCGTCATAGACATCTCGCACGAGAGCCTCATCCGCAACTGGGAGAGGCTGAAGACCTGGGTCGTCGAGGAGGCGCAGTCGGCGCGCATCTACCGCCGGCTCGCCGAGGCCGCAGTCCTCCACCGCGACGGCGAGGAAGGACTCCTGCAAGACCCCGGCCTGCAAATCGCGCTTGACTGGCGCGAGAAGAACAACCCGAACGCGGCGTGGGGGCGGCGCTACCACCCGGAGTTCGGCGCGGCACTCGCCTACCTTGAAGAGAGCCGCGCCGCACGCGACGCCGCCGCCACAGAGCGCGAGCGCCGACGGCAAGAGGAGCTTGAGCGCGAGCGCCGCGAGCGCGAGCAGGCCGAAGCGTTCGCCGAGTCGCAGCGCCGCGCGGCACAGCGCCTGCGCCGCTTCACTTACGCCCTCGTCCTCATCTCGCTGTTCGCGCTGTCGGCGGCCTTCGGCACGCAGGACGCGGAGAAGAAGGAGGAGGACGCGCGCCGGGACGCGCAGGAGAAGGCGAAGGTCGCCGAGGAGGAAAAGCTCAAGGCCCAGGCCGAAGAGGCGCGCGCCGAAGCCGAGGCCCGGCGGAACCGGAAGGCGAAGGTCGCCAACGACATGTTCCGCGAGGGTGTCGCGCTCGTGCAGAGGGGCGACTACGCGGACGCAGAGCAGTTGCTCGGCAGAGCGATCAACGGCTACAAGGACGTTGACGTGGCGAACGAGGAGGCCGTCGCCGACTCGAAGGCGCAGCTCGGCAACATGTTCTTCACCATCGGCTATTCAAATTTCCTCGCGGGCGACACCGACCTCGCGAACGCCTACGGCCCGGCGGAGCAGGTCGCTCAATTCAGGCGGAGCTACGACGACGCGGCGGCGATCTACGCCGGCCCGAAGGTCAAGTCGCCGGAGAAGGCAGCGACCACGCTCTTCACGCTCGGCACGATGCTCCTGAAGTTCACGAAAGACGCGGACGACGAAGGCGTGACTCGCGCCGCCGACCCGACCGCCCCCAGTGACATAGAAGGACGTGTGCCATACCTCGGCATCCGGCCCAAGGCTTCGGTAGGGACTACCTACGCATCGTCCGCGGACGGCGAAAATCCGAAAGACTCGTTCAAGCAGCAGGCCGTCGAGCGCTTCCGCAGCGCCTTCGACTTCTACCGCCGGACGTTCGAGGACAAGCGCAGCCGCGGCGACGAAGCGGGCGCGAAGGCCGCGCTCGAAGGGATGAGGAAGGCGACGTATCAGGCCGGCAACTTCCTCTTTAAGGAGTCGAACGCCATGCGTTCGAGCGCCGACGCCGCCGCGAAAGTGAACGACTACCGCCGTCAGGCCGCGCAACACTTCGAGCAGTTGCTCTCGCTCTCCGAAGGAGACGACGTTGATGTCGCGCGCCTGCTCGTCTGGCTCGGCGGGCTTTACTACGAACTCGGCGACGGGGCGAAGGCCGACAGCTACTTCGAGAGGGCGATCAGCGCCTTCCAGAAGCTCTCGCGGAAGTACGACAGGCCGGACGCGCTCAACGCCGTCATCAACATCTCCGAGCGCGCGGGCCAGAGCGCGGTGGCCGCACACCTCGGCGAGCAGATGCTGGAGGAGCTTGAGCGTCTCAGCGCCAGGAATCGGCTGTACCTCCCCATGGAGGCGAGCACTCTCGCCTTCCTCGGTCGAATCCACGAGGGCGAGTCAGACCCCGGCTCTTTCGAGAAGGCCGTCGGCTATTACCGCCGTGCCGTCGAGACCTACGCGCGCGCCTACGGGCAGGACAAGTCGGCGACCGAACTCTCCTCGCGCCCGGCAGACCTCCTCCACATCGGCTCGGTCGCCAAAGGGATCAACGACACCCGCCTCGCGCTCGACGCCTTCAACCTCGCCGCCGCCCTCGCGGGAGGGTCGAAGTTCGGCGACCACAGGCGGGAGGAGGCCGCCGCTTATAGCGAGATGGGATCGGTCTATCTGCTCATGGGCGACGCCGGGAAGGCGCTCGACGCCTACGAGAAGTCGGCCAGACTCTACGGCGAGGTCGCGGGGGCGGAGTCGCCCGGGCACGGCAACGACGACGCGAAGGCGGAGCTTGAGCGCATCGAGAAAGTTATCACCGCGCTCAAGACCGCGCCCCCGTCGAAGAAGTGAGTGGAGAGAGCGCGCCGCGACCACGGCGGGTGAAAATCAAACCTGATAAGACGGGGCGTGATTCTTCTCGGCCCCCAGACTTCTGCCTTTCGCGCCTGTCTCCTCGCGGCGTCCGCGTTATGACATCAAAGTCTTTTAGTGGTAGCTTACTCACCTCAACAGTCACCGCGACGCCGAAGGGACGAGTCAGGCGCGGAGGTGTGTCCGAAAGATGGGCTTCGAGGTCGAACGCTGGGGCGGGCGCGAGCCGCCCGACGCGCGCCGTCTGCGGCGGCAGTTGGAGATGGAAGGGTACAGCGTCTTCGAGTGGAGCGACCGCGCGGGCGCGTACTACCCGCCGCACAGCCACGCCGAGGATCAGTCGCACTGGGTCTTGAGCGGCGCGCTCACGCTCGTCGTCGAAGGCGAGGAGTACACGCTGCGCGCGGGCGACCGCGATCATCTTCCCGCGTGGACTGTCCACGAGGCGCGCGTCGGGGGCGGGGAGCCGGTCGTCTATCTCGTCGGCGCGAAATACTGACGGAAGAAATCCGGCGCGAAACACCGATGGAAGAAACGGGCTACAAGTTAATCGCCGATGAGGCCAACGTCGGGCCGGCCTGTGAGTCGCTTTCGCGCCGGCCCGAAATCGGCTTCGACACGGAGACGACCGCCCTCTCCCCCCTCGACGAGAAGAAGGGCACGCGCGTGCGGCTCGTACAGCTCGCCTCGGACGATGCCGCCTACGTTTTCGACCTTGACAAGCTCGCGCCCGGCGGCGACGCGGCCCGCGCCGAAGCGCTCGAACCCCTGCGCCGTCTGCTCGCCTCAACACGGCCCGTCAAGATCGCGCACAACGCGAAGTTCGACGCGAAGTGGGTCAGACACTTCCTCGGCGTCGAGCTGTGCGGCGACTACGACTCGCGCGCCGCAGGCAAGAACGAGGTCGAGCGCGGCGGACTCTTCGACACGCTGCTCGCCAGCCAGCTCGTCAGCGCGGGCGAGCAGGAAGACCGCCACAGCCTCGCCGTCGTCGCCGAGCGCTACCTTGGCAAGACCGTTGACAAGACCCTCCAGGTGAGCGACTGGGGCGGCGAGCTTTCCCCGGCGCAGATCGAATACGCCGCGCGCGACGCGGCGCTCATGCTGCCCCTGCGCGCCAAACTCGTCGGAGCTTTGCGCGCCAACTCGCTCACGCGCATCGCGCAGCTCGAATTCGAGTGCGTCGTCCCTTTGGCCGCGCTCGAACTCGCCGGCATCTATCTCGAACAGGCGTGCTGGCGCGGCAAGCTCAAAGAGATCGAGCGGCGGCGCAACGAACTCTACGAGCGATTGCAGGACGAGCTGGCCGAGGAGCCGGCGCAGCAGTCGCTCTTCGGCCCCGTCCGCGCTGACTTGAACCTCGACTCGCACGTCCAACTGACGCGCGCCCTCACCCGCGTCATCGGCGACCCCAAACGCATCCCCGACTCGACGCGCAACTGGAAGCTGGAGCCGCTCGCCGCCGAGTTCCCCGTCGTCGGGCGCATACTCGAATATCGCACGCTCCAGAAGACGCTCAAGTTCGGCGAGACGCTGCTCGAATCCGTCAACCCTGAGACGGGCCGCATCCACCCGCACTTCCACCAGATCGGCGCTCCGACCGGGAGGATGAGCTGCACCGACCCGAACGTGCAGCAGATACCGCACGCCTTCGACATGCGCCGCTGCTTCCGCGCGCCCGAAGGGCGCAAGCTCGTCGTGGCCGACTACTCGCAGATCGAGCTGCGCATCCTCGCCGATTTCACCAATGATCGCGGCTTCGTCGAGGCCTTCCGCTCCGGCGCAGACCTCCATCGCACGACCGCCGCGCAGGTCTTCAATGTTCCGGTCGAGTCGGTGAGCAAAGAGCAGCGCGACTTCGCCAAGCGCCTCAACTTCGGCGTCGTCTACGGCATCGGCGCGCGCCGCTTCGCGCTTTTGACGGGCCTGAAGGAGACGGAGGCGGAAGACCTCCTGCGCCGCTACTTCTCGACCTACCGCGAGCTGGACGCGTGGCTGCGCGAGGCGGGCCAGAAGGCCGTGCGCGAACGTACCGCGCTGCGCACGGTCGCGGGCCGCCTCTTCCGCTTCAACTTCGACCCTGAAGACAAGCAGGCCGCCTCGCTCGCCCAGCGCAACGGTAAAAATGCGCCTATCCAGGGCAGCAGCGCGGACATCATCAAGCGCGCGCTCCGACTGTTGCATGACCACCTGCGCGGCACGGGCGCGGCAATCGTCAATGTTATTCACGACGAGATCGTCGTCGAGTGCGCGGCGGGAGGCGCGGAAGGGGTGTCGAAGACGGTCGAGGAGGCGATGTGCGCGGCGGGCGAGGAGTACGTCCGTGCTGTTCCCGTCAACGTCGAGGCGAAGGTCGCCGACGAGTGGGTCAAGTGAAACAGGAGGCAGACAGCAGGGGCAGGAAGCAGGGATTGTCTGGTGCGGGCGTTGGCGGTGTCACCCGTCACGTTCGTCAAGAATGGTTTTACCTGCCTCCTGCTCCTGCCGTCTGCCTCCTGCCTTATGCTGCCAGGCGAAATAGACGGGCAGCCCCGTGAGGACGATGAGGAAGCCGATGCCGGAGGTCTGCGGGGCGAGATAGACGAGGTCGAGCGTGAGGAGCGAGGCCAGAAGGATGTAGAGGGCCGGCACGAAAGGGTAGCCGGGCGTGCGGTAGGGGCGCGGCTCGCCGGGCGCTTTGCGGCGCAGACGGATGACAGCGCCGACCATCAGCGTGTAGAAGACGAGGTCGGCAGGGATGATGTATTCGAGCAGTTGCGTGTAAACGTTGCCGTAGGTGACGGCGACCGTGCCGGCGCTCGCGGTCTGCGTGACGGTGCGCGGCAGCGTCAGCAGCGCGGCCCAGAGGCCCTGCACGGCGAGCGCGACCGCCGGCACGTGGCGCGCGTTCAGGCGCGAGACGCGCTTGAAGAACAGACGGTCGCAGGCCATCGCGTAATAGACGCGCGCGCCCGCGAGGATCAAGCCGTTGTCGCAGCCGAAGGTCGAGATGATAATCGCCGCCGCCATCAGTGTCGTGCCCGCCGGCCCGAGCGCCGCCTGCATCGTCGCCGTGGCGATGCTGTTCGGCGGCCTCTGCATCAAGGGGAGCGGCAGCGTCACGACGTATGCGACGTTGGCGAGCAGGTAGAGGCCGACGACCAGGCCGCAGCCCGCGAGCAGGGCGCGCGGCAGATTCCTTCCGGGGTCGCGCACCTCGCTCCCCATGAAGGTCACGTTGTTCCAGGCCGACTGTGCGAACAGAGGCCCCGTCATCGCGCGCCCCAGAATCATCACGAGCGCGAGCGCGCCCGCCGCCTGTAGCCCCGGCTGCGCCGTCTGCGGCGTCCACCCGTTCGCCTGCGGAGTCCACCACGAAGAAGTGTAAGCCGCGCTCGCGTGATTCCATCCGAGCAAGAGGCCGATGAGGATGAGGCCCGCGAGTGCCGCCGTCTTCGTGAAGGTGAAAGTGTTCTGGATGAGCTTACCCGTTTTGAGGCCGCGCGTGTTCGTGAGCGTGAGCAAGGCGATGAGGATGACTGCCGTGAGCTGCTCGGTCGAGAGCGAGACGGCGTAGCCGCCCGACAGCCTGAGCGGCGCAACGAGGTAGTTGTCGCCTGAGACCCACGGCACAAGCACCCCCGCGAAGCGCGCGAACGCCACCGCGACCGCCGCAATCGTCCCCGTCTGCACGACGAGGAAGAGAGACCAGCCGAACAGGAACCCCGACGAGGGGCCGTAGGCTTCGCGCAGGAAGACGTACTGCCCGCCCGCGCGCGGCATCATCGCCGCCAGCTCCGCGCAGCACAGCGCGCCCGTCACGGTCAGGAGTCCCGCGAGCGCCCACGCCGTCAAAAGCCAGCCCGGCGAGCCGACGAGCCTTGAGGACTCAGCCGACGTGATGAAAATCCCCGACCCGATCATCGAGCCGACGACGATCATCGTCGCGTCCGTCAGGCCCAGGCCCTTCAACAGGCGCTCCGGCTGTAGCTCTGCGTCTTGCTCTGGCATTCGCTTTCACGCGGCGGAGAACTGAACTCGTCAGAAGGCGAACGAAGCGGGCGTATGTTGGGCCGTGTGGCCGCGACTTGTCAATCGAAATGAGGGGCGGCGCACACGGCCCGCCGAGGATGACGCCTGCGCCCGCCGAAGTCGGGCTTCCTTGACAGCCGTGCGAAGACTTGCCTAGTCTGGAACTTCGGAGAGCGCGCGTGACGCGCCTCGTTGCCCTGCAATCTTGAATCCGTTTCTTTCCACCTATGATCAAGGACGACATCAGACATCTCATCGAAACGCGCGCCGCGCGCGTCGGGGTCATCGGGCTGGGCTACGTCGGGCTGCCGCTGGCGGTGGAGTTCGCGCGCAAGGGGCTTCGCGCCGTCGGCTTCGAGGTGGACTCGAAGAAGGCCGCGCTCGTCAACCGCGGCGAATCTTACATCGGCGACGTGCACGGGGGCGTGCTCCGCGAGGCGGTCGCCTCCGAACGCCTGCACGCGACCACAGACTTCGACGAACTGTCCTCGTGCGACGCCATCATCATCTGCGTCCCGACCCCCCTGCGGAAGACGAAGGAGCCGGACATCTCCTACATCCTCGCCGCCGCCTCGGAGATACAGAAGCGGCTCAGGCGCGGCCAGCTCGTCGTGCTCGAATCAACGACCTATCCGGGGACGACCGACGAGGTGCTGCTGCCGATCTTCGAGGAGCGCGGACTCCACCTCGACGAAGATTTCCTGCTGGCCTTCTCGCCCGAACGCGTTGACCCCGGCAACCCGCAGTTTCACACCGACAACATCCCGAAGGTGGTCGGCGGCTGCACGGACGACTCGACGGAGGCGGCGGCCACGCTCTACGGCCAGATAGTCCGTGAGGTGCACGCCGTCTCGTCGGCGCGCGTCGCGGAGGCGGCGAAGCTCCTGGAGAACACCTTCCGCGCGGTGAACATCGGCATGGCGAACGAGATGGCGCGTCTGTGCTACCACCTCGGCATAGACACCTGGGAGGTCATCCGCGCCGCGGCCACCAAGCCCTTCGGCTTCATGCCCTTCTACCCCGGCCCCGGCATCGGCGGCCACTGCATCCCCTTAGACCCGCACTACCTTTCGTGGAAGGCGCGGCAGCACGGGTTTGATTCGCGCTTCATCGGCCTGGCCGAGGAGGTCAACTCGCGGATGCCGGAGCACGTCGTCACGCTCGTCGCGGACGGGTTGAACGACGAGCAGAAGAGCTTGAAAGGCTCGCGCGTGCTGCTCCTGGGCGTCGCCTACAAGAAAGACATTGACGACGTGCGGGAAAGCCCCGCCCTCTCGATCATTGACCGCCTGCGCGCGAAGGGCGCGCAGGTGCGCTACCACGACCCGTTCGTCGCGGAGCTTCGCTTCGACGACGCGCACACCGAAGCGGGCGGCGAGCCGCTACAGTCCGTGCCGCTCACCGACGACGAGCTTTCGAAGGCGGACTGCTGCGTCATCGTCACGGACCACGGCGGGGTTGACTACGTGAAGGTGTGCCAGCTCTCCAAGCTCATCGTTGACACTCGCAACGCCCTCTCGCGCGATCTGCGCCGCGACAGTTGCGCCAGGATCGTCAGGCTGTAAGGCGGCAAGGTGCTTCAGGATGAAGCTTCCCAATGTTGAACGCGCCGTCGTGAGTATCGCTAAGCTGCGCGACTACAGCCTCAATCCACAGCACGAGGCTGGGAAGCATAAGGCGCGCGTCTTCAAGGCCGCGCTCGGTCTTACCGCGGGCGACCTCAAATGGCTGCGGGAAAAGATTCTGATGGCAGTTCAGTCGGAGGAAGCGATTGCCCGCCCCGCGTCCCCTTTTGGTATACACTTCGTTGACATCCTGATTGAGCGCGAAGGACGCAAAGCCCTGGTGCGCACGGCGTGGATTATCGAATACGGCACGGACTTTCCGAGGCTGACGAGTTGTTATGTGCTGTGAAAGGACATGGCGATGCAGGGGATCAAAGAGAACGACCTGATCGCGTTGCTGGTGGACTTGCCGGATAAGGGTCTGCGCCGCGGCGCTGTCGGGACGGTGGTTGAGGTCTTCGAGCAGAACGAGCACCATCCGGGCGGCTACGTGGTCGAGTTCGTCGCGGAGACGGGCGAGGTGTACGCCCACGCCGACATCACCGACGAGTCGCAGGTCGTCCAGCTCCGTTTCAGGCGCGAGGCGGCTTAGCCGGGGCTTGAGCGCGGCGCGGAAGCTTAGTGATCAAAGTCATCAACGTCGTCGGGGCGCGGCCCAACTTCATGAAGGTCGCGCCCGTAGTCGAGGCGATGCGGAGGCGCGCCGCGGAGTTCGCGCCGCTCGTCGTGCACACGGGGCAGCACTACGACGCGCGGATGTCGGGCGACTTCTTCCGCGACCTCGGCCTGCCTGAGCCGGACGTTCACCTCGGCGTCGGGTCTGGGAGCCACGCGCAGCAGACCGCCGCCGTCATGCAACTCTTCGAGCCGGTCGTGCTCGAAGAGAAGCCCGACTGGGTCGTCGTAGTCGGCGACGTGAACTCGACGCTGGCGTGCGCGCTCGTCTGCGCGAAGCTTCGTGTGCCCGTCGCGCACGTCGAGGCGGGCCTGCGCAGCCGCGACCGCACGATGCCCGAAGAGGTTAATCGCGTCCTCACAGACCAGATCGCCGACCTCCTGCTCACGCCCTCCGCGGACGCCGACCGCAACCTCCTCGCCGAAGGCATCTCCGCCGAACGCATCCGCCTCGTCGGCAACGTGATGATTGATTCGCTCCTGAAGCATCTCGCGCTCGCAGGGCGCTCGAAGGTGCGCGAGGAGTTGAATGTTGAGGGACGCGACTACGCCGTCGTCACACTCCACCGACCGTCTAACGTTGACGACCCCGCGACGCTCAGCCGGATAGTCTCCGCGCTCGCCAAGATAAGCGAGCGACTCCCCGTCGTCTTCCCCGCGCACCCGCGCACGCGAAGGATGCTCGCGGAGTTTGGACTGCTCGGCTCGTTCGAGGGCGGCGGGCGTCTGCGCCTTGTCGAGCCGCTCGGCTACCTCGACTTCCTACGGCTCTACAGCGGCGCGGCATTGGTGCTCACGGATTCGGGCGGCATACAGGAGGAGACGACCGCGCTCGGCGTCCCTTGTCTGACGCTGCGCGAGAATACGGAGCGGCCTGTCACGGTCGAGGTGGGCACGAACAAGGTCGTAGGCCGTGACCCCGCGCGCATCGTGCGCGAGGCCGAAAGCGCGCTCGCGCTCCGCCGCGACGGAGCGCCGCCGCGCGTCCCGCCGCTCTGGGACGGCCACGCGGCAGACCGAATCCTCGACGCACTCTTGGAAAGGCAAAGGTAAAAGGGCAAAAGAAGATGGCGAACAGCGCGGCTCTCATCATCGGAGGTTGGATGAAAGCCGCGCTGTTTCTCGTCTCTTAACTTTTACCTTTTGCCTTTTACTTTCGCCTTCGTCCGACGGTCGGGCGTGGCCCTCCTCTAAACATTGGAGTAAACTGCTAACCGGTTTTGTAGTGCGACAGATTGACTGAGGGCTGTCGCGGGCGACACAGACCAACCGGCTCTCCCGAACAGTCAATGCCCTTCGCCTTCGTCGAGACGGACTCGCTTGTTTTCTACGGCTTCCACGCCGCGGTCTTCGTCGCGGTCGTCGTCGTCCTGCTGGCGGTTCAGTGGCTGTTCGACAGGCAGGGGCGGCGTTGAAGGTTTTAGCGTGCGCGCGGGCGTCGAGGAGGATGGATGGACGAAGCTTGTGAGGGGCGGCTGCCGGTCGAGGAGGTTGCGAACTGCATCACGCACGGCGTCGGGCTGGTGCTGAGCATCGCGGGCCTGGTCGCGCTAGTCGTCGTGGCGTGTATGTATGGCGGGGCCTTGCAGGTCGTGAGCGGCAGCGTTTACGGCGCGTCGCTCGTCATACTCTACACGGCCTCGACGCTCTACCACGGCGCGCGCTCGCCCCGGCGAAAGCGCCTCCTACAGGTCGTTGACCACTGCGGCATCTACCTCCTGATCGCGGGGACGTACACGCCCTTCACGCTGGTCACGCTGCGGGGCGGCTGGGGCTGGACGCTGTTCGGTCTCGTGTGGGGACTGGCGCTCGCGGGCATCCTCTTCCGCGTCCTGTTCGGCGACCGATACAGGCCGGTCGCCGTCGCCTCTTACGTCCTCTTGGGCTGGCTGTGCGTCATCGCCGTCAAGCCGATACTCGCGACCGTCCCCACGGGCGCGATCCTGTGGGTCGTCGCGGGCGGGGTCGCCTACACGTCGGGCGTCGCCTTCTTCGCCTCCGAGAGAATCCCCCACGGCCACGCCATCTGGCACCTCTTCGTCCTCGGCGGGAGCATCTGTCACTACATGGCCGTCGTCCTTTACGTCCTGCCGACGAAGGCGTAACCGGCGCGACAAATTAAACGGGACCGGTCATCGAAGTACACTTAACCACCGCAGGCACAGAGGGCACTGAGATTTCCCAGAGTTCTTTTCTCTGTGCAGTCTCAGTGCCCTCTGTGCCTGCGGTGGTTAATCCGGGCCGACCCGGCGCTCAGCTTACATTTGACTTCTTATCCTGCACATTCTGTCAGTCCAAATTAATCCCCCCTCCGCCTTTGAGCCGGTCGCGGCTATTTGTCAGACGCGACCGCGCCGTCCTGCATTTCGAGCGCGGCCTGCGCGGCGGCCAGGCGCGCGAGCGGCACGCGGAAGGGCGAACAGCTCACGTAGTCGAGGCCGATCATGTGGCAGAAGGCTATCGAGCGCGGCTCGCCGCCGTGCTCGCCGCAGATGCCGACCTTCAAGTCCGGTTTGACAGAGCGCCCGCGCTCCGTGCCGATGCGGATGAGCTGCCCGACGCCGTCACGGTCTAAGACCTGGAACGGGTCGTCGGGCAGAATCTTCACCTCGACGTACTTCGACAAGAAACGCCCGGAGTCGTCGCGCGACAACCCGAAGGTGGTCTGCGTCAGGTCGTTCGTGCCGAAGGAGAAGAAGTCGGCGTGCTCGGCGATCTTGTCGGCTGTGAGGGCCGCGCGCGGCAACTCGATCATCGTGCCGACGGTGTAAGAGACGGTCATGCCGTGCTCGCCCGTCACCTGGCGGGCGACCTCGTGGATCAGCTCGGCCTGGTTGCGCAACTCCTCGGCGGTCGAAACCAACGGCACCATGATTTCGGGCTTGACCTCGACGCCCTCGCCCTGCACCTCGCAGGCGGCCTCGAAGATGGCGCGCACCTGCATGCGCGTCACCTCCGGGTAGATGAGTCCGAGGCGGCAGCCGCGGTGTCCGAGCATCGGGTTGGCCTCGTGCAGACGCTCGACCTGGTGCAGGAGCTTGCGCTTGCCGTCAATCTCGTCGAGCGTCCTGTCCATGTCGCGGATGCTCGCGGCGCGCTGCAAAGAGAGTTTCAGCTCGGACAGTTCGCCGAGCAGCTCCTCCATGTTCGGCAGGAACTCGTGGAGCGGCGGGTCGAGCAGGCGGATGGTGACGGGCAGGCCCTCCATCGCCTTGAAGATGCCGACGAAGTCCCGACGCTGGAGCGGCAGTAACCTCTCAAGCGCCTTCTCGCGCGCGCCCACGCCGTCGGCCAGAATCATCTCGCGCATTGCGGCCAGTCGCTCGTCGCCGAAGAACATGTGCTCGGTGCGGCACAGGCCGACGCCCTCGGCGCCGAAGTCGCGCGCCACCTGCGCGTCGCGCGGCGTGTCGGCGTTGGCGCGCACGCGAAGCCGCCGGAACTCGTCGGCCCACGTCATCAGCTCGCGGAAGTCGTCGCCGAGCGTCGGCTGAATCGTCGGCACTCGTCCGAGGAAGACTCTTCCGGTCGAGCCGTCAACGGTGATCCACTCGCCCTTGGGGACGACAATGCCGTTGACGTTGAACTGCTGCTGGCTGTAATCAATGTTCAAAACGCTCGCGCCGCACACGCAGGACTTGCCCATGCCGCGCGCGACTACAGCCGCATGGCTCGTCATCCCCCCGCGCGCCGTCACAATCGCCTGCGCCGCGACCATGCCGTGGAAGTCGTCGGGGCTTGTCTCCTGCCGGACGAGCACGACCTTCTCGCCCTCGCGCGCCATCTCCTCGGCCTCGTCCGGATCGAAGACGACTTTGCCCTGCGCCGCGCCGGGGCTGGCGGGCAAGCCTTTCGCGACGACCTTCGCGTCGGTGTCCGGGTCAACGGTCGGGTGCAAAAGCTGGTCAAGCTGTTCGGGCGTGACGCGGCGCACGGCTGTCGCCTTGTCAATCAAACCTTCGTGCACCATGTCCACGGCGACCTGGACGGAGGCCGCGCCCGTGCGCTTGCCCGTGCGCGTCTGGAGCATGAAGAGGCGTCCGCGCTCGATTGTGAACTCCACGTCCTGCATGTCGTGGTAGTGGCGCTCCAACAGCTCGACGATGTTTCGGAACTGCTCGTAGACGGCGGGCAGTTCTTCTTGCAGTTGGCTGATGGGCTGCGGCGTGCGGATGCCTGCGACCACGTCCTCGCCCTGCGCGTTCAGGAGATACTCGCCGTAGAGCTTCTTCTCCCCCGTCGAGGGGTTGCGCGTGAAAGCGACGCCCGTGCCGCTCTCCGCGCCCATGTTGCCGAAGACCATCGCCTGCACGTTGACCGCCGTGCCGAGGTCGTCGGGGATACGGTTGACGCGGCGGTAGTCGCACGCGCGCCGCCCCATCCAGGAGTTGAAGACGGCGGCGATGGCGACGCGTAGTTGCTCGTAGGGGTCTTCGGGGATGGCGAGGCCGCTCTGGTCGGAGAAGATGATCTGCTTCTGCGCGGCGATGATGTCGCGGAGCTGTTCGGGGCTGAGGTCTGTGTCGCGCCCTCCCTCGGTCTGCGCCTTGTAGCGCTCCATCACGCGCTCGAACTTCTCGTGGGCCACGCCCATCACGATCTCGCCGAAAAGGGTGGCGAAGCGGCGGTAGGCGTCCAAAGAGAAACGCAGGTCGCCGGTCTGCGTGGCTAGTCCCTGGACGGTCTGCTCGTTGAGGCCGAGGTTAAGAACTGTGTCCATCATGCCCGGCATCGAGAACGGAGCGCCGGAGCGCACCGAGACGAGCAGGGGGTTTTCGGGGTCGCCGAAACGTTTGCCGGTCTTCTGCTCCACGGCGCGCAATCCCTCGATGACCTGCTCCCACATCCCCTCGGGAAAATTCTTGCCGTTCGCATAATAGGCATTGCAGGCTTCGGTCGTGACGATGAAGCCGGGCGGGACGGGCAGGCCCGCGCGCGTCATGTCGGCCAGGCCCGCGCCCTTGCCGCCGAGCAGCGCGCGCTGCTGGCCGTCGCCGTCTTCAAAAAGATAGACCCACTTGTGTTCGCTATTCTGTGACATGAAAATTTCCTTCCCTTGAATTTTGGCAGGGATTAGCTTTCGCGAGGCAGCCGTCAGATCGTCGGTTTCTGAAGCCCGTCCGCGGGAAGTGCCTTGGCCGCGCAAGAGCGTAACCCCGGACGCCTTGAAGTGCAACGTCCGCGCGCGGAGTCTTTCTCGCGAGACCTCTGGCGGCGGCGCACACGTTCCATTCGCCTTTCAGAGCTTGTCCAGCAGCATCAGCACGCCGATGACGATGAAGCCGACGGCAGCAGCGCGCTTGATCCATTCGAGCGGCAGGAAGTGTCCGAGCGCGCCGCCGACGGCGACGCCGAGCGCGGAGACGCACGCCAGCGCGAGCGCCGCGCCGACGAAGACCGTCAGAGGCTTCTTCGTCTCGGCGGCCATCGTCATCGCCGCTATCTGAGTCTTGTCGCCCATCTCCGCCAGGAAGATCGCCCCGAACGTCGTCACGAACACGCGCCAGTCCATGTGCATTCCCCCGCCTCTGACATCTTAAAAGCTCATCGTCAAGATTATCAGATAAACAGCCGCGGGTACGATATGAAGGATGAAGGCGGAAGGATGAAGGGGAAGCAGATAGTCTTTACTTCATCCTTTCCCACTGGCGGGTACTCGGCGCGCGGAGCGCCGACGCTTTCTATTCCGTGTTCATGCGGACGATGGCGGCGACGCCGCGCGACAGCTCCGCGCTCGTGAGCAGGCGCTCGCGCGAGACGCGCGGCAGCTCGACTGGCCGAAAAATCCGACCCCTAAAAATTTGACGCCAAAATTTTTAGGCCCCGCAGAGGCCGTCGTCCTCAGCGCCTCTCCAGCTTCAACCACACGCCGCCCTTCGGCCTGAGCGACATCGCGGGCAGAAGTTCGACGGCGTGGCTGTCGGCGAGGCGCAGGCGGAAGCGCCGGGCGATTGTCGAGAGGACGAGCACGGCCTCCATCGTCGCGAACGAGTTGCCGATGCACTGGCGCGGGCCGCCGCCGAAGGGGAAGTATGCGAACTTCGGCAGGCGCGCGGCCACTTCCTCGCGCCAGCGTTCGGGGCGGAAGCTTTCCGGCTCGTCGTACCAGCGCGCGTCGCGTTGCACGACCCACTGGAAGGTGAAGATTTGCATCCCTTCGGGGATGCGGTAGCCCCCGACCTCGCAGTCGCGCACGGCCTCGCGCCCGACGCCCCACGCGGGCGGGTACAGGCGCATTGACTCTTTGACGATCCACTCGCAGTAGCGCAGGCGCGGCAAGTCATCCACGCTCGGCGCGCGCCCGCCCAAGACCTCTTCGAGTTCCGCGTGCAGCTTCTTTTCGGCCTCCGGGTTCTGCGCGAGCAAGTACCAGGCCCAGGTGAGCGTGAGCGCGGTCGTCTCGTGGCCGGCGATGAAGAGCGTCATCACCTCATCGCGCAGTTGCCGGTCGGTCATCTGCGTGCCGTCCTCGTCCTGCGCGCGCAGGAGCATCGAGAGCAGGTCGCCCGTGTCCTCCCCGCTCGCGCGACGCCCGGCGATGATGTGATAGACGACGCGGTCAATCTCGCGCACGGCGCGGTTGAAGCGGAAGTGTCCGGGCGTGGGCAGCCGGTTGTCGAGAATCCACTTGAGCGTGGCCTGCGACGCGAAAGGCCGGACGATAAGGTGCATCGCGCGGCCCACGCGGTCGGCCTCGTCCGACACGTCCGCGCCGAAGAGCGTCTTGACGACGATGGCCTGCGTCAGTCGCATCATCTCCTCGTGCGCGTCGAGCGTCTCTCCGTCGCGCCAGGAGTCGAGCGCGCGCTCCGTGAAGGCGACCATCGTCTCGCCGTAGGCGCTCGTGCGGTCGCGGTGGAAGGCGGGCTGCGCCAGACGCCGCTGGCGTCGCCAGAAGTCGCCCTCGCTCGTCACCAGCCCGTTGCCGACGAGGCGTCGGAAGAAGGGCGACTTGAACGATATCGGCTTGATGAAGTTCTTGCTCCCCGAAGCGAGCACGTACTCGATGTGTTCGGGGTGGAAGAGGAAGTAGGCGGGCACGTAGAGGAAGCGCGTCAGCACCACGTCGCCGAACTCGCGCGCGCAGCGCCCGACGAAGCCGAGCGTGTCGCGGTTGAACTCCCGCATGTTGCCCATCACGCGCCCGCCCTTCGGGCCTTGTGGGACGACTGCTGTGACCATGACTTACTCCCAAGCCCGTGAACCGTGAACCGTAAACCGTGACGAGACAAAACCTGCTTTCATCTCGTCACGGTTTACGGTTCACGGTTCACGGAATTTCGATGAATCCTTCGCCCATGAAGTGACACTGCCCTCCGACCTTGACGGCTGTGATGTTTTCCCTGCTTCGTTCGATTCTGATCTTGACGAAGCTGGGGCGGCCCATCTCGATCCCCTGCTCGCTGACGATCTCAGCCGAGGAGTCGCACACGACGAGGCCGTGCTGGACGAGGTAGCAGCCGAGCGGGCCGCTCGCCGCGCCGGTCGCCGGGTCTTCCGTGATGCCGAGGCCGGGCGCGAACATGCGGCTGTGGACGGTCGAGCCTTCGTGTTCGACCTCGCGCGTGAAGACGAAGACTTCGGGCGGCACGCCGTCAACGGCGGCGCGCTCGATCAACTCGGCGCGGGGCCGTGCGCGGCGCGCGGCGTCGAGACTTCGGAGCGGCACGTAGAGGAACGGCACGCCGCAGGAGACGACTTCGAGCGGCAGTTCCGCGTCAAGGTCTCGCGCGTCGAGCGAGAGCATCTCGGCGACGGCGCGCGCGTCTTCAAGGCGCGGGCCGAAACGCGGGAGCGGCTGACTCATCTCCGCGAAGACCGGCTCGCCGCCTTTAAACTCAATCCGCACGGGCACAGGGCCGACGCCCTCTTCGAGCACGATGTTCGTCTCGTCCGAGTCGCGCCGCACAAGATGCTCGCGCGCGAGCACGAAGGAGGTTCCGACGGTCGGGTGTCCGGCCATCGGAAGCTCCGAGCCGGGCGTAAATATTCGCACGCGCCAGTCGTGGCGCGGGTCGTCGGGCGGCAGCACGAAGGTCGTCTCCGACAAATTGAACTCTTTGGCGACCGCCTGCATCGTCTCGGTCGGCAGCCCACGACCGTTCGTGATGACGGCCAGAGGGTTCCCGCCGAACGCGCGATCCGTGAACACGTCAACGAGGTGGTAGTGTAGTCGTCTCATTCTCTCATCCTCAAGAACCGTGAACCGTGAACCGTAAACCGTGACGAGATAAATCCGTGCGCCGGAGACCGCGGGTCACGCCGATGCGGAAACTACTTGTCACGGTTTACGGTTCACGGCCTTTATGAGCCGAGCGCGCGCGTGAAGTCGGCGATTAGATCGCGCTCGTCTTCGAGGCCGACGGAGATGCGGACGAGGCTGTCGCTCAGGCCGCGCGCGCGGCGCTCGTCCGGCGTCATGTAGCCGCCCCACATGGCCGAGGGGTGGACGACGAGCGTCTCGTGCCCGCCGAGGCTGGCGGCGTAGGTGGCGAGCCGCAAGCTGGAGATGAAGCGCTCGGCGTCTTCATAATTGCCGCGCAGCTCCGCCGAGAGCATCCCCGTAAATCCCGACATCTGCGTGCGCGCGAGCGCGTGCTGCGGGTGGCTGTCGAGTCCCGGATAATAGACGCGCTCGACCTTCGGGTGCTGTTCGAGGAAGCGCGCCAGCGCCAGCGCGTTCGCGTTGTGTCGCCCGACGCGAAGGCCCAATGTGCGCAGGCCGCGCAGGATGAGCCAGCCGTCGAAGGGACTCAGTATGGAGCCGGCGAGCAGGGAGAAGCGCCACGCGCGCTCTATAAATTCGCGCGAGGAGACGACGCAGCCGGCGGTCACGTCCGAGTGGCCGCCGAGGTATTTGGTCGCGCTGTGGACGACAACGTCAATACCGAACTCCACGGGGCGCTGGTTGACGGGCGTGGCGAAGGTGTTGTCAACAATCGTCGTGACGCCGCGCCCGCGAGCGAGTTCGGCCATGGCGCGCAGGTCTGTGATCTGCATGAGCGGGTTCGTCGGCGACTCGGCGTAGATGACGCGCGTGTTGGGCCTGAGCGCCTCGGCGAACTCCTCGGCGCGCGTCTGGTCAACGAGCGTGACCTCGACGCCGAAGCGCTGCGGCATCTCTTCGAGCAGCGTCGTCGTGCCAGCGTAGTGGTTCGTCTGCGCGACGACGTGGTCGCCCTGCCTGAGCGTGGACATCAAAGCGGTGAAGATCGCGCCCATGCCCGAAGACGTGAGGAGCGCCGCCTCGCCGCCTTCCAGAGAGACGACGGTGGCCTCGACTTCCTTGTGCGTCGGGTTGCCGTAGCGCGTGTAGAACTCTGTGGGGCGCGTGGCCGACGCGATCTCGGCGAAGTGCTCGGACGAGTCGGCGGCGAAGGTCGTCGTCTGCCAGATGGGCGGGGTGACGGCGCGCGTGCGGTTCTCGCCCTTGCCCGCGTGGATGGCGCGCGTCTGCACGCCCTCGCGGTCGGAATCGTCTCTCTCCATCCCGTTCGTCCTCTCACTTCGGAAGTCCGCCGCGCCGCAGATAGCGCCCGCGCGCCGGATAAGACGCGGCGGCTCGTTCGTCTGCAATGATAGCGCGAGACAGTCCCGGCGCGCATGCGCCACGGCGCTCAGTTGGGTTAAGATGGCGGCCTCCGAAACGAAACTTTAAACTTAGCCCCGACGACCGAAGCGAATGCTCACTCCCGGAACGATCCTGCAAGGGCGCTACCGCGTCGTCCGACAGCTCGCGCGCGGCGGCATGGGCACGGTCTATGAGGCTTCGGACGAGCGCCTGGACGCCGTGGTCGCTTTGAAGGAAACCTCGTTCGACGACGAGGAGATGCGCCGCCAGTTCGAGCGCGAGGCGCGTCTGCTCGCGCGGCTCGAACACCCTGCGCTGCCGCGCGTCAGCGACCACTTCACCGAAGGCGACGGCCAATTCCTCGTCATGCAGTACGTCGGGGGCGAAGACCTCGAAGCGATGCGACGGCGGCGCGAGGGCGGCTCGTTCCCCGCCCCGCAGGTGCTCGCGTGGGCCGACCAACTCCTCGACGCGCTCGACTACCTGCACACGCGCGAGCCGTCCGTCATACACCGCGACATCAAGCCGCAGAACATGAAGCTCGGCGAGCGCGGGCAAGTGATCCTGCTCGACTTCGGACTCGCCAAAGGCTACGCGAGCCACACCTCGCCGCTAACGCCCGCCGCGAGCGTCGTCGGCTACACTCCGGCCTACGCGCCGCTCGAACAGATACAGGGCGCGGGCACGGACGCGCGCAGCGACCTCTACTCGCTCGCCGCGACGCTCTATCACCTTCTGACCGGCGTCGCGCCGCCCAACGCGCTCGCGCGCGCCGACGCCGTCTTGAACGGCCTGCCCGACCCTCTGCGGCCAGCCGACGAGCTGAGCGCCGGGGTCTCGCCCGAAGTGGCCGCCGTGCTTCGGCAGGCGATGGCGCTCCGCCGCGATCAGCGTCTCTCGTCCGCGCCGGCCATGCGCCGCGCCTTGCGCGAGGCCGACAAGACTCCGCGCCCGCAGCCGTCTCGTCAAAGCACGGCGACCGTCGTCATGCCGCCCTCGCGCACCGAACCGCAGCCGCGTGCCGCGCACACGCAAGGGGCGACTCGCCAACCGACCGCGCGCCTCGCGACTCCGAACATTGCTCTGCCTCCCGCCGCGCCGTCCGCGACGGACATGTCTTCCGCGCCGACGGCGATTCAAGAGCGCACGCCGCCGCAAACTCCTTCGCCCGCGCCCTCGAAAAAGAACGCGCGCCCGCTCCTGCTCGGCGGACTCGCCGCGCTACTCCTCGTCGGAGTCGTCGGCGCGGTGCTCATGTTTACGGTCTTCCGCAAGTCTGACTCGAACGGGCGCAAGCCGACCGGCATAGCCGCGACGGACGCGGGCACTACTTCCCCCGCCGCCCCCGCGTCGTCCGACAAAGCTTCGGGCGCGGACGGCGCGAACTCTGCGGCTGGCGTCGGACGTGTTCTGACTCTTTCAGGGCACGAGGGCGAAGTGCATTCGGTCGTCTTCACGCCGGACGGTAAACTGGTCGCGAGCGGCGGCGAAGACCGGACGGTCAGGCTGTGGGACGCGCAGACCGGACAACTGCGCGAGACCTCGCAAGACCTCGGCAGCAGCACGCGCCCCGTCGCCTTCTCGCCCGACGGGCGCTGGCTCGCCGTCGCGCTCAACTACGTCGAGAGTTCGGGCCAGTGCGGCGTCGTCCTGCTCGACACGCAGGGCAGCAAGCTCGGCGCGGAGGCGCGCAGGGTGCAAGCCCAAAACTGCCCGCTCTCGTCCGCCGCGCTCTCCGCCGACGGGAGACTGCTAGCGACGGGCACGAACGAGGTGCGGCTCTGGAACGCGCAGACGGGCGAGTTGCTGCACACGCTCGAAGGTCAGAGCGTCATCACAGAGTCGGTCGCCTTCTCGCCCGACGGCCAGATGCTCGCGAGCGCGGGCCATGTGGACAGCACAGTCCGACTGTGGGACGTGCGTGCGGGCACGCTCAAACAGGAACTCAAGTCGGCGCACGAAGCGCCGACGGCGGTCGCCTTTTCGCCCGACGGGAAACTGCTGGCGACGGGCGGCTACGACGGCGCGTTGAAGTTCTGGGACGCGGCGGGCGGCGCGCCGAAGAGGACGTTTGACTACGCGCCCGGCTCCGTCATCAACTCGATTGCCTTCAGCCCCGACGGGCGGCTCGTGGCCTGCGGCGGCAACGGCTCCGACGGCGAACTGAAGGTCTGGGACACGCGGACGGGCGAGCTGAAACTAGACTTGAAGGCGGGCGGTGTCGTCAGCTCGCTCACCTTCTCGCCCGACGGCAGGACGCTCGCCTGCGCCGCGTCGGACAAGACCGTGAAGCTCTGGGACATCAGCCGACTTTGAGTCTGCACGTTTGTACAGAACCGCGAGCAGTAGCGAGCGGGTCAGTGAAATGCGCTTCTGCGCCGAGCGCCTCACGCTTCTCACTCAACACCGTAGTTGCAACAGCGCTCACTCTATTCCGGCAGCGTCCAAGTCTCGCCGATCTCGGTCAGCGCGACGCGCCAGCCCTCTTCGCCCGCGGCGGCGATGATGCGCCGGCGCGGCTCGTCAACCGGCTCGCGGCTCAGGCGGAAGGTCGAGTGGTGCATCGGCAGAATGTACTCCGCGCCCATCTCGCGCCGCATGGCCCAAGCCTGTTCGGGGTTGGCGTGGACGTGGACGTATGGGTCGTAAGCGCCGATGGGAAGAATGGCTAGACAGACGCGGGCGGCGCGGCGCTTGAGGCTCGCGAAGGCGTGCGTATAGGCCGTGTCGCCGCCGAAGACGAGCGCCCGCCCGCGCTTCCGTGTCGCAGTGATCCATGTGCGCGTGTGAGACGAGCACGGCGTCGAGCTTCGGAAGTTCTTTGAAAGTCAGGGCGGGCCGGACGAGTCGGCGCGGGCCGAGCGTCACCGCGCCCACGCGCACGCCGACGCGCGAGCGCAGCACGGGGTCGGTCAGGAGCCACGTGCCGTAAAAATTTATGAGCACCGTCGCGTGCCCCAGCCACGCCACGGTCAGGCGCTCGTCGCTCCAAGTCGCCGGTTGCGGCTTGTGCGGCGCGGGCAGCAAGGGGACGCGCGACTCTCGAAGCGGTCGCGCACGAACTTCCCGGCGAAGCGGCGCGCGAAACTCGTGTAGGTCTTCAGGTCTCTGGCGGAAACACTCATCGCGTCCGTTTAGATGCGGGAAGAGAGGAGACAGTAGCCAGTAGATTTCTTCTCGCGTCAGTTGAACGTCGGCAGTCGCCAAAGTGAATGGCCCTCGGCGAAGAGTGTTTTCTACTGGCTACTGGCTACTGTCTCCTCTCCTGTTGTATCCTCCCGTCCGTCTCCTGAGCTATCCACACGGCAACCCCTACACGGAGGTCTCGAAACGAGATGCGCGCCAAACGGAAGTGCCCGGCCCTCCCCCTGCTCACGCTCGCCATCCTCTTTCAGACGACGCCCGCACTGGCGCAGACGCAGCAGCCGACGGGAGGCGACATGACGAACGCTAACGCGGCCACGCGCGAACTGCACAAGCTCTTCGACGACGAGTGGGAGTGGACGATGCGCGAGAACCCGACGTTCGCGTCCACGCTCGGCGACCGGCGCTACAACGACCGTTGGGAAGACGCCAGCCTGGAATCGGTCGAGCGTCAATACCAGCACCGGCTCGAAACCCTGAAGCGCCTGCAAACGATCCCTCGCGCGCAGCTCTCGACAGCCGACCAGCTCAACTACGACCTCTTCAAGAAAGACCTCGACAACGACATCGAGGGGCACAAGTTCAAACTCTACCTCCTGCCCATCAACCAGCGGGGCGGCATACAGACCGCGGACGAATTGACTGAACTGCTGCGCTTCCAGACCGTCAAGGATTACGAGGACTGGATCGCGCGCATGAAGGCGCTTCCCCGTTACATGGATCAGACCATCGCGCTCATGCGCGAGGGCGTGCGCGCGCACATGCTCTGGCCGAAGGTCGTCGAGCAGCGCGTCGCCGCGCAGATTGACAAGCAAACGCCCGCGCGCCCCGAAGACAGCACGTTCTACAAACCTTTCCGTGCGTTCCCCGCCGACATCCCCGAGGCCGAGAGAGCGCGTCTCGCGCAGGCTGCGCGCGAGGCGGTCGCGCAGAACGTCATTCCGGCCTACAGGCAGTTGAAAGACTACTTCACGAAAGAGTACCTGCCCGCTTCGCCCGAACAGGTCGGCGTCTGGCAGTGGCCGGACGGCGCGCAGGCTTACGCTTTCCTCGCGCGCCGCTACACGACTACGACCATGACGCCCGAACAGATTCACAAGCGCGGCTTGCAGGAGGTCGCGCGCATCCGCGGCGAGATGCAGAAGGTCATGGAGCAGGTCGGCTTTAAAGGCTCGCTCAAAGACTTCTTCAAGAAGCTGCGCACGGACGAACAGTTCTACTACAAGACCCCGGAAGACCTCCTCGAAGCCTACCGCGCCACGGCCAAGCGCATTGACCCGAACCTCGTCAAGGTCTTCAAGACGCTGCCGCGCCAGCCCTACGGCGTCACGCCCATCCCCGACGCGGTCGCGCCCGACACGACGACCGCCTACTACCAGTCGGGCGCGGCTGACGGCTCACGGCCCGGCTACTATTACGTCAACCTCTACAAGCCGGAGACGCGCCCCAAGTGGGAGATGATGGCGCTCTCCTTACACGAGTCCGTGCCCGGCCACCACCTTCAGATCGCGCGCGCGATGGAGCTGGGCGAGATACCGAAGTTCCGTCGCTACGGCGGCGGCTACACGGCCTTCGTCGAGGGCTGGGGCCTCTACGCCGAATCTCTCGGCGAAGACATGGGACTCTACGACGACCCCTACTCGAAGTTCGGCCAGTTGACTTATGAGATGTGGCGGGCGGTGCGCCTCGTCGTTGACACAGGCATGCACTACTACAAGTGGGACAGGCAGAAGGCCATTGACTACTTCTTAGACAACGCCGCCAAGACCGAGCTTGACGTGACGAACGAGATTGACCGCTACATCACAGACCCCGGACAGGCGCTCGCCTACAAGATCGGCCAGCTCAAGATCAAAGAGCTTCGCGCGCGCGCCCACGACCAACTCGGCGACCGCTTCGACCTGCGCGAGTTCCACGACGTTGTCCTCGGCTCCGGCGCAGTCCCGCTCGACGTGTTGGAGCGAAACGTGGACGAGTGGATCAGAAACCAGAAGTCGCAGGCGAACGGCGGCCAGCCCGCGCAGAAGCATTGACGCGCCTAATAACTGTAGGCGCGGCGAGGGCGCAACAAACCATTGGGCACACCTCTCGACCAGGGAATCGTTTCCGGCGACACCACGACTTTCGCGCCCGACCTGCTCTACGTGAACGGGCGTTTCGAGCGTGGTCGCGCGCTCGTTTGCGACGGCGGCGGTCGCGTCGTCGCCGTGACGCACCTTGATGACTTCGCGGGACGTGACGAGGCCGTGCGGCGAGAGGCCGCGGCAGGCGCGGTCGTCATGTGTGGTCACGTCGTTCGCCTGCGCAATCGCGCGCTGCTGCCCGGCATGGTGAACGCGCACTCGCACGCCTTCCAGCGCGTCTTGCGCGGGCGCACCGAGTACCGCGGCGCGCACGCGCGCGACTCCTTCTGGACGTGGCGCGAGATGATGTACGCGGCCTCGGCGCGGCTCACGCCCGAAGACATCTACGACGCCTCGCGCATGGCTTTTCTTGAGATGATTTTGAGCGGCATCACTTCGGTCGGAGAGTTCCACTACTTGCACCGCACGCCCGCGGGCGCGGAGTACGACGACCCGAACCTGCTCGCCAAAGAGGTCGTGCGCGCGGCGCGCGACACGGGGCTGCGCATCGCGCTTCTGCGAGCGGCCTACGCGCGCGCGGGCTTCCGCACGTTCCCCGACGAGCGGCAGAGACGCTTCATCGAGCCGGACGCCGAAACTTACCTCCGCAACACCGAGTCGCTGGCGCGCGACCTCGCGCGCGACGCGGCGACGGGCGACGGGCGCGTGAAGGGCGTCGGGGTTGAGGGGCGAGCCGAAGAGAAGGACGTTGACGCGCGTGCCGGTGAAGACGGCCTTGACGTGCACGCCGGTAAACTTCCGCAGCACGCCTGGGTCGGCGTCGCGCCGCACAGCGTGCGCGCCGTGCCGCTCGGATACCTGCGCGAAGTCAGCGCCTTCGCCGGAGCGCGCGGGCTTCCCCTTCACATGCACGTCGCCGAGCAGCCTGCGGAGGTCTCGGCGTGCGTCGAGGAGACGGGGCGCACGCCCGTCGCGCTCCTCGCCGAAGAGGGCGTCCTCGGCCCGCGCTTCACGGGCGTCCACGCGATACACGTCACGCCCGAAGAGGTGCGCGCGTTGGCCGAAGCGCGCGCCTGCGTGTGCGCGTGCCCGACTACGGAGCGAAACCTGGGCGACGGCATCACGCCCGCCGCCGCGCTGTTCGGCGCGGGCGTCCACGTCGCACTCGGCACGGACAGCCAGGCGCAGATTGACCTCCTCGAAGACGCCCGCGAACTCGAATACCACCTGCGCCTGACGAGCCTCCAGCGCAACGTGCTCGCGCCCGCGAGCGCGGAGAGTGTCGAAAGTCCTGGCGGCAGTCACGACGCCGCGCGCGCGGAGTCTGACGGGCCGGGCGTTTCGGCGCTCGCCGCGCGGCTCTTCGAGTGCGCGAGCCGCGCCGGCGCGCGCAGCATCGGCGCGCCCGCCGGCGAGTTCACGCACGGCAGCGCCGCGGACTTCTTCACCGTGGACTTGGACGACCCTTCAATCGCCGGGGCGTCTGGCGACGACCTCCTGCCCGCGGTCGTCTTCTCGCTCTCGCGCGCAGCCGTCCGCGAGGTCTCGGTCGGCGGCCAGCTCGTCGTCGAAGGCGGCAGGCACGCCGCGCAGGACGAAATCGTCTCGCGCTTCTCGGCGCTTCAACGCAAACTCTGGAGTGAAGTGTAAGAAGAATTAACATGGGTGGACAGGATTTGAGTTTTCAAATCTGAAATTCTTTATCCTGCTTATCCTGTCCACCCATGTTAATTTCTTGCCGGCCCGTTTAGCGGCTGGTGGAGAATATGGGCGTCGAAAGCACACTCGCCGAACTCGTCCGTATAGACTCGCGCTCGTCGAACTCGAACGGGGCGGTCATTGATTACGCGCGGGCGCGCGCCGTGGCCGCCGGTTTGCGCGCGCGCGTGACTAAGTACGCGGACGAGCGCGGCGTCGAGAAGTTTCAGATGCTCGCGTTCGCGCCGCGTGAATCGGACGAAGTGGAACTCGCGCTCGTCGGGCACACGGACACGGTTCCCTTCGACCCGGCGTGGGACGAGGCGCTGACGCTCACGGAGCGCGAGGGTAAACTCTACGGGCGCGGCGCGTGCGACACGAAGGGCTTCATCGCGGCGGCGCTCGCGGCCATCGAAGAGACGGACGTGGGCCGCCTCGCCCGCCCGCTCGCGCTCGTGCTCACGGCGGACGAAGAGGTCGGATGTCTCGGCGCGAAGAGGCTCGCGGAGTCGAAGCCTTTCAGCGTGCGCCACGCCGTCGTGGGCGAGCCGACATCGCTACAGCCCATGCGCGCGGGCAAGGGCTACTGCCTCGCCGAGGTCACGGTGCGCGGGCGCGAGGGGCATAGTGCTTACCCCGCCCTGGGCGCGTCGGCCATCACGCGTGCCGCGCGCCTCGTCACGCGCGTCGAGCACATCTCGGAAGAGTTGAAGCGGGACGCGCACGCGGGCTTCGACCCGCCTTACACGACCGTCAACGTCGGCCTCATCGAGGGCGGCACGGCCAAGAACGTCATCGCGGGCGTGTGCCGCTTCACCCTCGAATGGCGGCCCGTGCCGGGCCAGAGGCCCGAACTCGTCGCCGAACTCGTCCGGCGCGAGGTCGAAGATTTACGCGAGGGGGACGAAGACTTCGACTGCATGCTGCGCGTGACGCGTCTCGACGGCGGGATGGAGACGCCTGCGGACGCGCCCCTCGTGCGCGCGCTCGAAGAGGCGACGGGCCGTGCGGCGGGCACGATCTCGTTCGGCACGGAAGCGCCGCAGTTGGCCGAGTTGGGCGCGGAGGCGGTCGTCTTCGGCCCCGGCGACATACGCTTCGCGCACCGCACGGGCGAGTTCGTCCCCGCCTCGGAGTTGCGCGAATCGGTCTCGATTTTGCGCGGCCTCATCGAACGCTTTTGCGCGCCGGGGCATCAATAAGAGTCTGCACGCATTTTCCGTGGCGGAAAGCTTTCATCTATGAACTCAGGAAAATACACGCGCGGCCTCGCGGCGCTCGTCCTCTGCGCCCTCGCGCTCGGCGGGGCGCGCGCCGCCCGCGCGCAGCAGCCGCAACAGGGGCCGGTGACGAACGCGGAGTTTCTGGCGGTCGTGCGCCAGTTGCCGGCGCGGCCCGGCCTGAAGGATCAGCTCGTCGGCGAGATTCGGCGGCGCGGGATCAACTTCACGCTGACGAGCGGGCTGCGCTCGTTCGTGGCGACCAAAAGCGGCAACGACGAGGAGCTGCGGCGCGTGCTCGAAGAGGCCGAGCGGCGCTTCCTCAACCCGACGGTGGCGAAGGCCCTGCCCTCGTCGGCGGAGGCCGCGGACTTACTTCAGAAAACGCGCGCGGCCACCGTCGAGGCCACCGGCCAGATGCCCGACTTCGTCGTCAAGCAACTCGTCACGCGCTCGCACGCCGCGGGGCGGACGCAGAACTGGGTCACGGACGACCGCCTCGTCATCGGCGTCAGCTTCCGCGAGAGCCAGGGCGAGAAGTACCGCCTGCTCGCCATCAACGGCATCGCCAGCGCCTCGCAGTCGGACGAGCAGAGCGACTACACCTCGGTCGGCGGCACCAGCTCCACCGGCGAGTTCGTCACGCAGCTCAAGGAACTCTTCGACGACGCGAGCAAGACCGACTTCAAGTTCGTTGACGAGGAGAGCTTGCGCGGGCGGCGCACACTCGTCTTCGACTTCGAGATCAAGCGCGAGAACTCGCGCCTGCAAGTCGGCTACGGCAAGGAGCGCGCCGTCATCGCGGGCCAGCGCGGGCGCATCTGGATTGACCGCGAGAAGGCGCGCGTCCTGCGCGTCGAGCGCGCCGCGACCGAGATGCCCGCGGACTTCCCCGTCATGGCTTCAGACCAGGCGATTGACTACGACTGGGTGACTATCCAAGGGCAGGGCGACTACCTCCTGCCCGCGCGCGCCGTCCTCGTGATGACCGCCGCCGAGGGCGGGCGCGTCGAGCAGAGCCGCAACGACATACGCTTCCGCAACTACCAGAAGTACGGCACCGAGCTGAAGATCATCGAGGACGACATCATTGACGATGAGACGCCGCAGCAGAAGCCGAAAAAGCCGTGAACCGTGAACCGTAAACCGTGACAAGAGAAAACCAGTTCTGTCTTGTCACGGTGTACGGTTCACGGTTCACGCTTTTTTCCAGGTGATGAGTCATGCCGATGAGCATGCGCCCGATGTTGTCGAGCGTCTCGCGCATCTCGAAGTAGTCGCTCTCTCGGAGGTAGCCGAGATGTTGGGCGATGAGTAGTTCCGTCTCAAGCTCGCTCGCCGAGCCTTGCGCGTTTGAGATGAAGTGTATGAATTCTTTCGACGAGCGGCGTGCCGCGCCTTCGGCGATGTTCGCCGGGACGGAGACCGCCGCCCGCCTGATCTGTGAGGTTAAGCCGAACCTTTCTTCCTTCGGGAAGGATTCCGTGGCCTTGTAAACAGTCACCACGAAATCCATCGCCTTACACCAAACGTCCAGCTTTTCGTGAGGGCGCATTTCAACTTCTCCTCCCGCCGCTCGGCTTTACATCTCGCGGCTTTCTCTTGTCACGGTTTACGGTTTACGGCTTTCAAATCTTCAACTGGCCGCTCTCGATGATGGTCTTATCGTCGAGGGTGACGGTCGAGCCGGGAAGGAAGATGACGTACTCGTAGGGCGACTTGTCGTCGCCGCCGGCCCACTGGTTGTTGCCGACGCCGACGGTGATGGAGCCGGCGGGAACCCAGTTGCCGAGCTTGCTCGACGCCGGGAGCTTGACGTTCGGGTTGATGCCGAGGTCAACGAAGGAGAGCACGTCCTTGCCCTCGCCCGCCGCGTCGTAGTCGGCCTTGAGCTGGTCGAAGCCCGGCCCCGTGCCCGTCATCGCCGTCACCTTGCCGCCCGCTATGGTGAGCGTCAGGTTGTCAACCTCCTTGCCGTTGTAGTAGTCGAGCGTGTGCACGACCTTCCCCTCGGCACTCCCCGCGACCGGCGCGCAGAAGACCTCGCCCGCGGGCAAGTAAACCGACACGGCAGCGCCGCCCTTCTGCACGTCCTCCGGCGAGATGATGCCGTCGCTGACGAGGACGGGCCGTCCCTGAACTTTCAGCTTCAAGTCCGTGCCGTTCGGGTTCGTGATGTGCAGTTCGTTGCCGGCGGCCAGCGCGCCCTTGACCTGCTCGCCGCGCGTCTGGACGGTCGCGTAGTCCGTGTTCACGCCGTCCCAGAAGGTCTTCGTCAAATCGTCGAGGCTCATCCCGTAGCGCTTCGCCCGCCAGTCGGTCGGGTAGAAGCCGTTGCCGATGCTGACCTGCCGGACGTTGCGCTTGATGAACTCGTCGCCGATGGGCGCGTTCGCCTTGGCGCGCGCGGCCAGACGCTTCGGGTCGGCGTCGGCGAACAGGCCCTCGGCGAGGCCGCTGTCAATCCCGATAGTGATGTTGACCGCGTCCGCGAGCTTCATGCCCCACTGATCCATCTGCGCGTCGTACTTTTCGGGCACGTCCGCGTACATGCGCTTCGCCATGCGGTCGCTGCCAATCGAGACGAGCGGGAAAGCGCCGGCCTTGCGGACGTTGACGGCGATGTCCTCCAACAACTCCTGATCCTGCGTGCCGCCTGTGACCAACACCACGTCGCCCTCTTTGACGCCCGCGCTCTGCGTGACGAGGCGCTGCGCGAGCTGTTCGAGGTCTGTGGGCGCTTTCTTCGCGGCGGTCTCTGTGGCGGCGGTCGCGGTCGGCGCGGGCGTCGCGCTCGTGTTGGCGTTGGCGGCGGTGTTGGCCGGGGGCGCGGGGGCGCACGCGGCCAGCGCCAGGCCGGCGGCGAGGAGGGAGACTAGGGCAAGCGTTTTTTTCATGGGAGACTCCTTTCGGTAATCGAAAATCTTTTCTGACGAGGCGGGTTGCCGGGATCAAAGTGTCATGCTTCCGGGTTAACTACGACGGGAAGTCTGCGAACGGATTGCCGGACGACGGCGGAAGCAAGGCGCTTCTATGCCAAAGCAGGCGGGAAGTCAAGAGAATTGCGGAGCGGCGGATTTCGGATTGCGGATTTGAAGACGGCGTGCTTTAAATCCACAATCCGCATTCCGCCGCTCCGCAATCGGTCGGTACTCACCCTTCCGCCTGCCCCGCGTACTCCCTCGTGCTCGCGCCGGAGATGAAGGGCGCGTCCGCCGTGAGCGCGTGGTTGACAAGCTCTCGCTGCTCAAGCTCGTGGATAGTGTAAGAACCCGTGGCCGGGCTGGCGGACGCCGCGCGGCCCGCGTAGTAAGGGCGCTCGCAACGGGGGAGGAGTCCCATCAGACGCGGCTCGACGAAGGCCCAGCCGCCCATGTTCTTCGGCTCCTCCTGACACCAGACGAGCTGCGTCGAGTTCGGGTAGGAGGCGAAGACCTCGCGCAAACGCCGTTCGGGGAACGGGTAGAACTGCTCCAGCCGGACTATCGAGACGCGCGCATCATTCGACTTCTTGCGCGCCGCGGCGAGGTCGTAGAGGACCTTGCCGCCGCACAGGACGATGCGCCGGACGGCCCCGCGGTCTTCGACCTCCGCGTCGTCAATCACGGGGCGGAAGCCGCCCGCCGTCAACTCTTCAATCGAAGATACGGCAGCCGGGAGACGGAGCAGACTCTTCGGCGTCATCACGACAAGCGGGCGCGCGCTCCTTTGCTTCACCTGCCGCCGGAGCAGGTGGAAATACTGCGCCGGAGTGGTCGGGTAGCAGACCTGCATGTTGTTCTCGGCGCAGAGTTGCAGGTAGCGCTCCAACCGCGCCGAAGAGTGCTCCGGCCCCTGGCCCTCGAAGCCGTGCGGCAACAGAAGCACGAGGCGCGAGGGCTGCTGCCACTTGTCCACGCCGGGCGCGATGAAGGTGTCAATGATGACCTGCGCGCCGTTCGCGAAGTCGCCGAACTGCGCCTCCCAACAGACGAGCGCGTCGCGCGCCACGACTGAGTAGCCGTACTCGAAGCCGACGACGCCCTGCTCCGAAAGCGAGCTGTCGAAGACCTCGACGAGCGCGCGCCCGTCCTTCGCCGTCATCTCGCTCAAAGGCGACCACGGCTGCCCGGTCTGCGTGTCGTAGAGGACGGCGTGGCGCTGACTAAACGTGCCGCGCCCCGAATCCTGACCCGACAAACGGACGCGCACGCCTTCGAGGCCGAGCGAGCCGAAGGCCAACAGCTCCGCGAACGCCCAGTCCAGAGGCGTCTGCCCCTCGCCCATCTTCGCGCGGCGCGCGAGCTGGCTGACCATCTTCGGGTTGATATGGAAGCCAACGGGGACGACCGCGATCTTGTGCGCGATGTCGCGGATCACGTCCGCGCCGACCGGAGTCTCTAAAACGTCCGAGCCGTCTTCTTCGGCGACGGGCGGCGGCAACTCCTTCATCGGCGGCTTCCCGGCGACGATCTCTTTGGCGCGCGCGTGAACCTGCTCGTAGCGCTCGGTCGCCTCCTTCAACATCTGCTCGACTTCATCCGCCGTAACGACGCCCTCCGAGACGAGCCGCTGCGCGTAGAGCGAGCGCACGCCCGGATGCGCCTTCACGCGCGCGTACATCAAAGGCTGCGTGTAGCTCGGCTCGTCGCCCTCGTTGTGTCCGAGGCGGCGGAAGCCGATGACATCCAATACGACATCCTTGTTGAACTCCTGCCGGAAGTCGAGCGCGATGCGCAAAACGCGGAAGGCCGCTTCGGGGTCGTCGCCGTTGATGTGGAAGATTGGGAGCTGCGTCATCTTCGCAACGTCCGTGGAGTAGATGGACGAGCGGCTGGCCTCGGGCGAGGTGGTGAAGCCGATCTGGTTGTTGATGATGATGTGAATCGTCCCGCCCGTGCGGTAGCCGTGCAGCTCGGCAAGCTGCAACGTCTCCATCACTATCCCTTGCCCCGCGAACGCCGCGTCGCCGTGCAGGAGCACGGGCAGCGCGCAGTCAATCACCTGCTCGCGCGGCTGTCCAGCGAGCTGCATCGCGTCCTGCTTGGCCCTGACCATGCCTTCGACCACGGGGTCAACGAATTCGAGGTGGCTCGGATTCGGCGAGATCGTGATGCGAACCTTTTTACCCGAAGCGGTCTCGCGCTCGCCCTTCGCGCCCTGGTGGTACTTCACGTCGCCCTCGTCGGCGGGGAAGTCGGGGTGAACCGATCCCTCGAAGGCGGTGAATATTCTTTCGGAGAAGTTGCCGACGACGTTCGCCAGCACGTTCAGGCGTCCGCGGTGCGCCATCCCCAACGTGAAGTCTTCGACGCCCTTCTCCGCCGCGCGCTCGACGAGCTGGTCGAGCAAGGGGATGATCGTCTCGCAGCCTTCGAGCGAGAAACGCTTCTGGCCGAGGTACTTCGTGTGCAGGAAGCGCTCGAACTGCTCGGCACGGACGAGCTTCAGCAGCAGAGCCTTCTTGATTTCGGGCGACAGCGGCTCAGGGTAGACGAACTCGACGCGGACGCGCTCGCGCAGCCAGACCTTCTGCTCCTTGCTCTGGATGTGGCGATACTCCGAGCCGACCTTGCCGCAGTAGGCGCGGCGCAGTATGTCGAGAATCTCTCGGAGGCTCGCGCTGTGCTTGCCTCCGAGTCCGCCCGTAATGAACTCGCGATCCAAATCCCAGATGGTCAGCCCGTAAGTCTCGATGTCGAGTTCCGGGTGGTACTGCACCGGCATCGCGTTCAAGGGGTCAATGTCGGCGATGAGGTGGCCGCGCACGCGGTAGGCGTTGATGAGTTCGAGGACGCGCGCCTGCTTCTCGACCTCCTCCCGCTCGTCGTAGCGGCCCAGGAGCGCCGGGTTGAAGTCCTTCGACCAGCGCATCGGCTGGTAGGGGATGCCGAGGTCGCGGAAGATTTGCACGTAGAAATCTTCCTCGCCGAGCAGGAGCTTGTGGACGTGCGCCAGAAAAGCTCCCGACTCCGCGCCCTGTATGACGCGGTGGTCGTAGGTCGAAGAGACATTGACGATCTTGCTGATGCCCAAGAGAGACAGCGCCTCCGGCGTCATCGCGTGGTACTCCGCCGGGTACTCAATCGCTCCGGTCGCGATGATGGCCGACTGCCCGGCCATCAGGCGCGGGTTTGAAGAGACCGTGCCGATGGTTCCCGGATTGGTCAAGGATATGGTCGTGTCCTGAAAATCAGGGAGGCCGAGCTTACCTTCGCGCGCGCGCTTGACCACGTCGTTGTAGGCGGCGAGGAAGTCGGCGAACCCGAGCGCGCCCGCGTTCTTGATGTTCGGCACGAGCAGGGTGCGCGTGCCGTCCTTCTTCTCCAGGTCAATGGCGACGCCGAGGTTCACTTCCGCGCGGCGGACGCGTGCCGGCTGGCCGTCCAGAACGGCGTAGCCGTCGTTCATCTGCGGGAAGCGTTCGAGCGCGCGCAAGATAGCGAAGGCGATGAAGTGCGTGTAGGAAGCCTTGCCGCGCTTGTGCTCCTTCAGGAACTGGTTGACGATGATTCGATTCTCTTCGAGAACTTTGACGGGCACTTGGCGGTTCGAGGTCGCCGTCGGAACGGTCAGCGAGGTCTCCATGTTCTCGACGATCTTGAGCGCGCCTCCGCGTATCGGCTGCGCCTCGCCGCGCGTCTGCGCTGCCGCGGGTCGCGGGGTTTGTTGCCGCGCCGCCGCGGTCGGAGCCTGCGCGCCCGTCGCCGCCGTCTCTTGCTGCGCGGCCTGCTGCGTCGGCTGTGTCGCCTGCGACTGCGCGGTCGCCTGCTCGACGCCCGCGACTTCGTCTCGGGCGACAGCCGCCACGCCGTTGCCGCCCGCCGCCCGCCCGCCGTCGCCTGTCGCGGGTGCGGACTCGCCGAGCAGCTCCGTGAAGTACGCGCGCCACGCCTCGTCAACGAGCGACGGGTTGCTGCGGTAGCGATGAAGAAGGCCCTCGACGTAGGTGGCGTTCGCGCCGAAATTCTCCGCGATGATCTCCGACAGGTCGCCTCTGTTACGCTCTTCGCTCAAAGTCTTCTCACCTCGCGCCTGAGCAAGACGGCCCGCGCGCTTCCGTGGAAGCGACGGGCGCACGCTCTGAAATCTTCCGCCTGAAATTTACCTTATAGCCTATCACCAACCGCGCGCGTTTGCACACGCCTCGCGCGGCGACAATCCGACGGTATAGAATACAGCCCGCGCCGCGCCGAAGAGTTAGATTGGTCTCCCGCCGACGCCGGATTCAGAAGCGGTTTAAATGGACTTGATCTTCATCTACGGCCCGCCGGGCGTGGGCAAGCTGACGGTGGCGCGGGAGCTTGCGCACGCGACCGCGTTCAAGGTCTTCCACAACCACGTCAGCATAGACTGTGCGGAGACGGTCTTCGACTTCGGCACGCGTCCGTTCGGCAGAGTCGTCGGCAAGATTCGCATGGCCGTCTTCGAGGAGGCGGCGCGCGAGGGCGTCTCCCTAATCTTCACCTTCGTCTATGCCTGCCCCGCAGACACGCCCTTCGTCGAGCGCGTCTGCGCTGGCGTAGAGGGCCGCGGCGGGCGCGTGTGCCTCGTCCGGCTCGTCTGCGACCGCGAAGTCCTCGAGCGGAGGCTGCCGCACCCGGAGCGCGCGCGTCGGCAAGATGACCTCGCTCGAAATGCTGCGCGAGGTCGCGGGCCGCTACGACATCTTCTCGCCCGTGCCCGGACGCGACAGCCTGAGCGTTGACAACACCGCGCTCGCGCCCGCCGAAGTTGCGGAGCTAATCGTCAGACACTATCATCTGCCGACGGCCTAGCCGATTGCGGATTGCGGAATTCGGATTGAAAAACAAAACGCTTCCTGTCGTCTTCCAATCCGCAATCCGAAATCCGCCGCTCCGCAATCCCAACGCATGCCTGAGAAGAGCCTGAACGTCAGAGGCGTCGAATGGCGCTACGCGACCGGCGGTCGCGGTGAGCAGACCGTCCTGCTGCTCCACGGCGCGGTCGGAGGCGCGGAGACCGTCGCGCGGCTCGCCGAAAGCTTCGCCGACGAGTACCGCACCGTCGCGCCCACGGTCGCCGACGTGCGGACGCTCGACGAGGCGTGCGATGCTCTGAGCGCTATCCTCGACCAAGAGCACGTCGGGCGCGCGGTCGTCTTCGGCGGCTCGTTCGGCGGCATGCTGGTGCAAGCCTTTCTCAAACGCCGACCGAGGCAGGTCGAGCACCTCGTCCTGCTCGGCGCGTCTTTGCCTAACCGCGAGGCCGGCGCGCGCGCCGGGAGGATGTTAAAGTTCCTGCGGCTGCTCCCCTTCCCACTGACGCGCGCGCTGCTCAAGCTGGAGGTGTCGAAAGGTCTGAACGCGCCCGCGCCGCCCGACGTGGCCGAGCGCGTCGCCGAGTTCAGGCTGCGCCTCGAAGAATACTTTGACCGCGGGCTGACGCGGGCGGCGCTCCTCTCGCGCCTCGCGCTGAGTGTTGACTTCAACAACGGCGAGCCTCAAGCACCCGGCGAACTCGATGATTGGCCGGGCCGCGTGCTCATCGTCGAGTCGAACGACGACCCCGCGACTCCTGCCGTGGAGCGCAGGCGTCTGCGCGAAGCCTACCCGCGCGCGCTCGTCTGCGCCTTCGCGGGCGCGGGTGAGATGATCCCGCTGCTGCGGCTCGAAGAGTTGGTCGGCGTCGTCAAGGCGTTCCTCAAAGAAGAATACAACTCGCCCTCCGACATCGTCGCCGAGTGCGTTGGGGCGGAGGAGCACGCGCACGCGCCGCATCTGTAGCCGGTTGCAAATTGTCGTGACAAGGATGGACAGGAAAAATAGGAGATTTGAAATTTCCGATTTCAATTCTCAGCCTTTGGTCTTATCCTTTACGTCCTGTCCGTCCACGTTTGAATCGTCGTTGACGAGGGACGAGCCGGGAACTCGCCCGTGCCACTACTTCGGAATCGTGAGCGAAAGAACGATGAGAGAAGAGAGAAAAGAAGACGCGGTGCAACGTCCGACGCGCCGCAGGTTCGCGAAGACTCTGGCCGCGGCGGCTATCGCCGCGCCGGTGCTGGCCGCCGCCGCGAGCGCGCAGAAGCCGCCCGCGACCGCGGAGCCGAAGGCCCCGCCCAACCCGCAACCCAGCCCGCAGCAACCGCCGCCGAAGCCCTCGCCCACCGCCGAGGCTTACGCCGAGGTCGCGCGCGCGCGCTTCGGCGAGCACCTCGGCCCGGAACAACTCGACGCCGTCAAGCGCGACCTCGAAGGCAACGTCCGCAACGCGGATCGCCTGCGCGCGTTCAAGCTCCAGAACTCCGACGAGCCGGACTTCGTTTTCGGCGCGTGACGCCGTTTAAGAGACCGCCATGATTACAGACGACACACTCTTCGCGCCCGTCGCCGAACTCGCCGCGCAGATTCGCACGCGGCGCGTCTCGCCCGTCGAGTTGACGGAAGCCTACCTGCAAAGACTTGAGAAGGTCGGCAAGCGCCTGAACGCCGTCGCGTTCGTGATGCGCGAGACGGCGCTCAGGGAGGCGCGCGAGGCCGAGGCCGAGATCAGGCGCGGTCGCTACCGCGGCCCCCTGCACGGCATCCCCTACGGCGTCAAAGACCTCATCGCCACCCGCGAAGCGCCGACCACCTGGGGCGCGACGCCGTATAAGGATCAGCACTTCGACTACGACGCGACCGTCGTCACGCGACTGCGCGAGGCGGGCGCGGTGCTCTTGGGAAAGCTTGCGATGATCGAACTCGCCGGCGGCATGGGCTACAACCAGGCCGACGCCAGCCGGACGGGCGCGTGCCGCACTCCCTGGAACACGGGCTTCTGGTCGGGCGGCTCTTCGTCGGGGCCGGGCGCGGCGACGGCCTCGGCGTGCGTCGCCTTCGCCATCGGCTCGGAGACATCCGGCTCGATCATCACGCCCTCGGCCTACTGCGGCGTGTCGGGCCTGCGTCCGACTTACGGCGCGGTCTCACGCCACGGCGCGATGGCCCTCTCGTGGACGCTCGACAAGCTCGGCCCGATGTGCCGCTCCGCGCTCGACTGCGGCCTCGTGCTCTCGACAATCGCGGGCCGCGACCCGCTCGACCCGACCTCTCGCTCCTCCGACACACTCCCGCGCTACTCGCCGACCGCACAGCTACTCAACCCGCGTCGCGGCGCGCGGCGGCTTCGCCTCGCCGTGATGAAAGATTCTTACGAGAAGGCGCAAGGTGAGGTGCGCAAGAACTTTCTCGCCTCGCTCGAAGTATTGCGCACCTTCGCCGACGTGGAAATGGACGTGAAGCTGCCGGACTTCCCCTACGGCCCGGCGGTCGGGACGATTGTCAACGCCGAGGGCGCGAGCGCCTTCCGCGACCTCATCGAGTCGGGGCGCGTGAAGGAGTTGGCCTCGCCCGAAGGGCGTCGGGGCGGCTTCGCGACCTCGCTCGTCACCGCCGTGGACTACCTGCACGCGATGCGCATGCGCGCGCCGATGCGCCGCGCCTGGGGCCAGATGTTCAAGAAGTACGACGCGCTCGTCGCGCCCTCGCGCGCGACCGTCTCGTACCCAGTGGACAAGACTTTCGACAAGGCTTATCCCGGCATCATGGCCTCCTCGCCCATCGGCGCTGCGAACCTCGTCGGCGTGCCCGCCGTCTCCGTCCCGAACGGCCTCGGACAGAACGGACTCCCCACGGGAATCCAGTTCGTCGGCCCGGCCTGGGGCGAGCGGGTCATACTCGAACTCGCCGTCGCCTACCAGTCCAAGACCGACTGGCACAGGCGGCGACCGCCCGAAGTTTAAGCCGCCGAAAATTTTTAATCGGACAAATCTAAAACTCTAATCCGAATTCATAGACTCGTCGCCCATGATTTCGGACGCGCGGCTGAAGGCCTCAGTCACCTGTCGCATGGTTGCTGCGCCGCGCCGCCCTCTCGTTCTTCAAAGCCCGCGCTCCAGCGCCGCTTTCTCCCGCCCGCTTTTCCGGCATCGCCCTTGCTTATGAAAGATGCGCAGACCGATAAGGAACTCTGATGAGAGTTTCTTCAGCGCTTTCGGCGTGAAGACGGACGCTCGCTCGAAGACCTCGCGCGGCGGGGATCGCGTTCAGGTCTTGTCCGCAAAAATGGACGGGCGTGCATTTTCTCGCGCGGTCGCGGGGCCGCCGGACGCAAAAATTTTGCGGTCGGCCCATGAAAAATTTTTCGAGCAACCCGCGCGCGATGTTCGAGCGTCTAGTGACACACGCAGTCAGCAGCTCTAACACATCAGAAGGGGAGTAAACGATCATGCGTAAGCTATTCTTCGCGGCGCTCGTCATCGCCTGCGCCGCGCCGCTTGCGTCCGCGCAGACGGCGGGCGGCGACTACAACAAGTACGACATCTACGCCGGCTTCTCGCACAACCGTGTGGACGTGGGCTTCAACGACCCTAACCAGAACTTCCTCCAGAACCGCGAGGGCTTCAACGGCTTCGAGGCCGCGGCGACCGGCAACCTCAGCCGCTACTTCGGCGTCAAGGGCGACTACGCTTTCCACCGCAAGACCTTCGACGACACCTTCGGCACGACCGCGGTCAGCGTGAGGAACGACCTCCACACGCTCGTCGGCGGCGTCGAGGTCAAGGACAACGCCACGGAGACGAAGGTCAAGCCGTTCGCGCACGCCCTCGCCGGCTTTACGCACGCTACCTCCAACGTGACGGGGATTACCGGCCTCGGCAGCGGCGAGACCGGCTTCTCCGCCGTCATCGGCGGCGGCCTCGACTTCCGCGTCAGCCCGCGCTTTGATGTACGCGCCATTCAGTTCGACTACAACCCGACCCGGCTGGGCGGCACGACTCAAAACAACTTCCGCTTCGGCGTCGGCGTCGTCTTCAGATAAAAGGTCGCCCCGGCGGCGGACAAAACGAAGACATCCCTTGCTCGCCGAGCAAGGGATGTCTTCATTCGCGCGGTCATCAAAGCCCCTTCGGGGCGACTGAATACAGCCCAGCACTTCAGTGCTGGGTGCGAGGCGATAAAAGAGCTGAGTCCCTTAGGGACGGCTGAACAGGATGGTTTTCATTATCCTTTCAGGCGTCCCTAAGGGACTCCGTTTCTTTCCCCGTATTGCCCCCCGATGCTGAAGCGTTGGGCTACTCTCAAACGTCCCTACGGGACTTCGTTACCTTCACCCGACAGCAGTTCAAGCAGGCGCGGCAGGTCGAGCACGACCGCGACCGTGCCGTCGCTCAACTCGGTCGCGCCGCCGACGCCGGGCCAGCGCGTCGCGTGGCGACCGAGGCCGCGCACGAGCACTTGGCCCTCCGCACCCAGGCCGTCCACGACGATGGCGAGATGCCCGGCCTCATCCTCCCTCCCTTCAACACGGCGACCGCCCGCGCGCGCGACGAAGAACGCGAGGCGCGTCCGGTCGCCCGCGCCGTCTTCGCCCGCGCGCCCTCCCAACAACTCGCCGAGGCGGACGAGCGGCAGGTCGCGCCCGCGCCAGCGCAAGCTCCGTCGCGCGCCGTCGCGCGTGATGTCCGCTTCTTCGGCGTAGCCTGTCTCGACGACGCGCGCGGCGTCAACGCAGTAGTCGTGGCCCGACGCGCGCACGACGAGCGAGGCCAGCAGCGCGAGCGTCGTCGGCAGGCGCAGCTCGAAGGAGGTTCCGCGCCCGCGCTCCGTCCGCACACGGACTTCGCCGCCCGCCTTCTCGACCGCCCGCTCGACCACTTCGAGGCCGACGCCGCGGCCCGAGACGAGCGACGCGCGCGCCGCCGTCGAGAAGCCGGGGCGGAAGATGAGGCGCAGCGCCTGCTCGTCGGTCAGGCGCGCGCCCGGCGCGACGAGTCCGCCCGCGGCGGCGGCCCGCGCGACCAGCTCCGCGTCCACGCCGCGCCCGTCGTCCGAGACGAGCAGCATGACGCGGCTCCCCTCGGCTGAGGCCTCGATGCGGACGCGCCCGCGTTCGGGTTTGCCCGCCGCGCGACGCTCCTCCGCGGTCTCGATGCCGTGATCCACGGCGTTGCGCAGGAGGTGCAAGAGCGGCTCGGCGACGCGATCCGCGAGCGACTTGTCGAGCCGCACGTCGCCGCCCGCGCACTCGAACTCGACCGACTTCCCCGACGCGCGCGCCACCGCCCGGCCCGCGCGCGCCACGCGCTCAAGCGTCGCGCGCAGGGGAACCATGCGCAGGCCCGTCAGACGCTCCTCCAGTTCGACGAAGCGGCGGCGGATGTCCGCCGCCTCCGTCTCCGACTCTTCGCGCCCCGCCTCGCCCGCGGGCGTTTGGCCGAGGGCGCGCGACGCTTCGACGAACAGACGGTGCGCCGACCAGATGATGTCGTCGAGTTCTTCGAGCGACACGCGCACGAGCGTCGTCAGCGAAGACGCAGACGGCTCAGGCCCCGCCCCTTCAGCGCCCTCGCCCTCACCCGCGACGGCATCAACTGGCGTCGGCGTCTCTTCGCGGTCATCATCTAACAGCGCCGCGCCGAACGCCGCGGCGAGCGCGGCCAACTCTTCGCGCGGGCGCTCGCTCGCGCACACGATGCGGAAGCCGACGCGTTCGGTCGCGCCCGCGTTGACGAACGGCTGGGTGGAGACGACCTCGCCGCACTCGCCGAGCGCGTCGCTCAGGCGGCGGAACTGTTCGTCGAAGGTGGCGAGGTCGAAGTCCGCGCTGACGACGTAAGCCGCCGCGCCCTCGCGCGCGGCCTCGCGCAGCCGCTGGCGCTCGTGCTCGCCGAGCGAGCGCGCGACCTCGCGCGGCAGCGTCTCGAACGCGCCGTCGTCGAGGCCGCCCGCCGCCGGGTTCGAGTCCGCCGCGGCGAGGCCCCGCAGCCGCCCGACGAGTTCCTGCGGCACGACGGCGGGCGCGCCCTTCGCGGCGGCGCTCAGGCTCGCGGCGATTGCACCGACGGCGTCCTCCGCGGCTTCGAGCGCCGCGTCGTCGAGGGACGCGCGCCCCCGGCGCAGGGCGTCGAGCAGCGTCTCGAACTCGTGCGCGAGCCTGCTCGTAGCCTCAAGCCCGGCGGCTGAGGCCGTGCCCTTGATGGTGTGAACCTGCCGGAAGATTCGACCGACCAGTTCGCGCCGCGCGCGCCCCTCGCCCCGACGCGCGCGCAGGGAAGCGACATCGCCGTGGAGTCCCTCGATGATCTCCTCGGCTTCGGCCATGAACTCGTTGAGCAGTTGGTCGTCCATACCCCAAGTTCAAAGTTTAAAGTTCAAAGTTCAAAGTTCAAAGCTTTTTTGGCAAAAAGTTAGCGCCAGCCGGTGAGCAGTCTCGCCCGCTGGCGCTTCAACTTTGAACTTTTGAACCTTGAACTTGGGACTTCTATTTCGCCGAGGCCGTCTTTTCGCCGTCGGCCTGCTGGCCGTCGCCCTCGCCGCCCGGCTCCTCGTCGGGGTGTTTGACGACGTTCTCCTGCGGGCTTTCCTTGTCGAGGTCGCGCTTGATGGCGTCGAGGATGCCGTTGATGAACTGCGTGGCCTCGTAGGTCGAAAACCGCCGGGCGATCTCCAGCGCCTCGTTGATGGCGACGGTGCGCGGCGTCGGCTCGTGCAGGAACTCGTAAACGGCCATGCGCAGGATGTTGCGGTCAACGACGGCCATGCGCGAGATGCGCCAGTGCTCGGCGCGCGAGCGGATGCGGTCGTCGAGCGCCGCGAGGTGCGCGAGCGCGCCCGTGACGAGGCGGGTCGCGAACTCGCGCGCGCCCTCGTCCAGCTCCGGCTCGCCCAGCTCCTCCCAGTACACGCGCACGAGATCGTCCGGGCGCGCCGCACCGCCGATGTCAGCCGCAAAGAGCATCTGCAAGGCGCACTCACGCGCCTTACGCCTTGAACCCATATGATGAAATGCGCGTGAACCGTGAACCGTAAACCGTGACAAGAAGAAAGCGGTTTCGTCTCGTCACGGTTTACGGTTCACGGTTCACGTCTTTATAAAGATTGACCATTTCGACGGCCGACATGGCGGCCTCGAACCCCTTGTTACCCGCCTTGACTCCCGCGCGGTCAATGGCCTGCTCCAGTGTGTCCGTCGTGACGACGCCGTAGAGCACGGGCACGCCGGTCGAGACGGCGGCCTGCGCGATACCCTTCGTGACCTCGGCGGCGATGTACTCGAAGTGCGGCGTCTGGCCGCGGATGATCGTGCCGAGGCAGACGACGGCGTCGAAGCGGCCAGAAGCGGCGAGGCGGTGCGCGAGGAGCGGAATCTCGAACGAGCCGGGCACGCGGAAGTGCTCGACCGCTGACTCGTCCGCGCCGAGCCGTTCGAGCGCATCGAGCGCGCCCTCGACCAGGCGCGCCGTCAGGAAGTCGTTCCAACGGCTCGACACGAGCGCGAAGCGAAAGCCCCCGGCGTTCAAGCGTCCCTGGTGCGTCACAGGCTGCAAAGTCTTCCTCGACTTCTCCGATTCGTGCGGAAGTAAAAGCTGAAGGCAGTATAGAACAAAAGCAGTGACGAGTGACAAGTGACGAGTGACGAGATTAAGTTTGGAGTCTTCCGAAGTTTGAAGTCGAGCGCCGAAAATTTCAGGCTAACCCAAGCTCGCCTTAGCTCGCCACTCGTCACCTGTCACCGTCCTCTGAAAGAGGGCTTGCGTTTTTCGAGGAAGGCGCGCGTGCCTTCGCGCACGTCCTCGGTGGCGAAGAGACTGCTGAAGAGTTCGGCTTCCAGCTCAAGGGCTTCGTCGAACGAAAGGCGCGCGCCGCGCGTGACGGCTTCGAGGCAGGCGCGGACGGCGAGCGGCGCGGAAGTGTCGGCGACCGAGCGCGCGAGCGATTCGGCTTCCGCGGGCAGTCGTTCGGGCGGGACGACGCGGTTGACGAGGCCGAGGCGCAACGCTTCTTCGCCCGTGATCTCCTCGCCCGCGAGCATCGCTGCGAGCGCGCGGCCCCGCCCGACGGCGCGCGCGAGGCGACGTGTGCCGCCGTAGGCGGGGATGACTCCGAGTTTTGTTTCGGGGAGACTGAAGCGCGCACCCATCGCCGCGACGCGCAGATGGCACGCGAGCGCCAGCTCGCAGCCGCCGCCCGCCGCCGCCCCACGCACAGCCGCGATGACCGGCACGCCGCACAGTTCAATCGCGTCGCAGACCTCTTGCCCTTGCTCGGCCTTGCGCCGCGCGCCCGCCTCGTCCAACTCCCCAAGCTCGGCGATGTCCGTGCCCGCGCAGAAGTCCGGCCCCGCGCCGCTCAAAATCACGGCGCGCAGGTCTCGCCGCACGGCGACCGCGGCGAAGATTTCCGACAGGCGTTCGAGCATCGCGCCTGTCAGAGCGTTCCGCCTCTCCGGTCGTTCGAGCCGGACGTAGGCGACCGCGTCGCGCTCCTCGTAAGAAAGTTCCAAGTTCAAAGTTTAAAGCTCAAAGTTGAAGGCGAGACGTGCGCTCAAGGCTCAAAGCACGAAGACGGCGCGCGCCGCGCGAACTTTGAACCTGGAACTTGGAACTTGCCTTCAGACCAGATTCATCGGCGCGGGCTTCTTCGGGTCGGCGTAGTCGTAGAAGCCGCGGCCCGTCTTGCGACCGTAGAGGCCGGCCTTGACCATGCGCTTCAGAAGCGGCGGCGGGGCGAAGCGGCGCTCGCGGAACTCCTCGAACATGATCTCGGCGATGTAGTAGGTGGTGTCGAGGCCGACGAAGTCGAGGAGCGTGAGCGGCCCCATCGGGTGGCCGCACCCCAGCTTCATGCCGTTGTCTATGTCAACGATACTGCCCACGCCCTCTTCGAGCGCGCGGATGGCGTCGAGAAGATATGGCACGAGCAGGCGGTTGACGATGAAGCCGGAGCGGTCGCCGGCGCGCACGGGGACTTTGCCGAGACGCCTGCCGAACTCGACCGCCGACTCGTAAACCTGCTCGTCCGTCAGGATCGTGCGGACGACCTCGACGAGCTTCATCACGGGGACGGGGTTGAAGAAATGCAGGCCGACGAAGCGCGTCTGCCGTTCGGGCTTCGTGGCCGTCATCATCTCCGTGATCGAGAGCGAGGAGGTGTTCGAGGCGAAGATGCATGCGGGCTTGCAGACGGCGTCGAGCTGGTTGTAGGTGTCGCGTTTGGCTTCGAGGTTCTCGACGATGGCCTCGATACAGATGTCGCGGTCAGCCAAGTCTTCGAGCGCGGTCGTGCCGCGGATGCGCCCGCGAATCTCCGACTGCTGCTCCGCGGTGATCGCGCCCTTCTCCGCGAACTTCGCCAAAGACTTCTCTATCCCCGCGAAGCCGCGCTCGCACAACTCGTCCGTCACCTCGCGGACGACCACGTCACAACCCGCGGCGGCGGCGGCCTGCGCTATCCCCGAACCCATCAGGCCGCAGCCGAGCACGCCGACTTTGTTAATCTCCATTCCAAATGTTCTCCTGTTCAGATGAATGATGAGCGATGAATGATGAGCGATGAATGATGGATGGAAGGCGTCTTGCCCGGCATTCAGCGTTCATCACTCATCATTCATCACTTCTTTTCGTCCGGCGGCTGCTCCGACTTCTGCATCTTGATGCCGAGGTCGTCGCCCTCCGTCTCGACCAACTGGTCGAAGCGCTCGTTCCACGACTTGAAGTCTTCGGCGACCTGCTGCGTGCGCCGCTCGCGATCTCGCGGCTGGAGCGTCTTGTCGTCGGCGATGTCGCGCGCACGCAGGACGAGCGCCTTGAGGTCGTCGCGCAGCGCGTCGGCCTGCTCGCTCAAGGCGGGCGTCTTCTCAAGCTTCTCGGCGGCGGGCGCGAGCGCGGCGGCGTCGCCCTGTTCGAATCTGACGAGCGCGTTCCGCCCGTCGTTCACCGCCTCGACGAACGCCGCGACGGGCGACCTGCCGAGCGTCTTCACGCGATTCGGGATGTTCTTCAGCCGCGGCGGCGGCGCGTCGAAGTGGCGCGCGACCATAAGGAAGCTCAGGGCGACGAGCGCGAGGCAGGCGGCCTGAAGCGAGTGCCAGGCGAGCGGCACTGTGCCGCGCGCGCCGGGCCGCTTGTAACCGACGGCGAGCGCCAGCGCCATCCCTGAGACGAGGCCGCCGAGGTGCGCGGCGTTGTCTATGAAGCCGCGCGCCACGTAGCCGATGAAGAGGTTGATGAGGATCGTCGGCAGCATCCCCGTGCCGAACGCGCGCTTCAAACCTTCCGGCAGCTCGTGACGGTACTTGAGGCCGAAGACGAAGAGCACGCCGACCAGCCCGAAGAGCGCGCCCGAAGCCCCCGCCGAGGGTGTGTCGAAGGCTTTGAAGAGGAACTGCCCGACGGCCCCGTGCGCGAGCGCGGGGCGCACCGTCAGATAGCTGGCCGCGACGCCCGCCACGCCCGTCAACACCCAAAAGACGACGAACTTCGCCGACCCGTAGAGCTTCTCGACGAAAGGGCCGAGCATGAACAGCCCGTACATGTTCGCCAGAAGATGCAGCGGCCCAAGGCCCGGCAGGTGTACGTGCAGAAAGATCGGCGCGACGAAGCGCCACCACTGCCCGGCCTGGATCAGGTCGTTGCGCTTCGCGCCGTAGGCCAAAAGCACCTGATCCTGCGCGCCGCCCGAAAGCCACATCAGGAAATAGACGAAGACGTTGGCGACGATGAAGACGAAGGTGAAGGTGGCGGGCCGAGAGATGACCGCGCGCAGGAAGCGCAGGGTCTCCGGGTCGGTGCGTTCGCCGCGCGCGCGCTCGGCGGCGGGCGGCGCGACCGCGCCGCCGCACATCATGCAGCGCGGCTCGCCCGCGCCGACGAGCGCGCCGCAGTGGCGGCACACGCCCGTTCGCCGCCCGTAGGCGCTCGCCTCTCTCGACTGACCTTCGGCCAAGACCTCACCCGCTTTGAAGACTACCGCCGCAAGATTTTCCGTTGGCGCGATTTTATAACGGGGCACGGCGCACTGTCATGCGAGCCTCAGCCACCCGAAGACGTTGACCGCGCGACGGCGCGGGTTGTATAAACCAGACCTGACGACACCTCGCCGTGACGACAGGCCATCTCTCCCTTGAGGCTTCCCCGAAACACCATGAAAAACATCTTCGCGCTCATCATCGTCGTCGCGGCGTCGCTGCCGACCCCCGGCCTTCAGGCCGCCGCGGGCGACTGGATCAAGTTCACTTCCGACGCGGGCCGCTTCTCCGTCCTGATGCCCGGCCCCGAGGCGCCGAAGGACGACGCCGCGACCAAGACCGACCCCAAGCTCGGCCCCTACACCACACACCTCTTCCTCCAGAAGTCCGACAAGGGACTGTTCCTCGCCGGGTGGGTTGACTACGCGCCGAGCGTGCGGCTCGACATTCCGGGCGAGTTGGCCGCCAACCGCGACAACTTCGTCAAAGGCCTCGACGCCAAAGTGACCTCCGAGCACCCCGTCACCCTCGGCGACAGCCCCGGCATCGAGTTCATCGCCGAGAGCGCCGACGCGATCTTCAAGTCGCGCGTCTATGTCGTCGGCCCGCGCCCCTACATGATCGTCGCCGCCACGTTCAAGGGCCAGGACGACGCCGCGAACGTCGAACGCTTCCTCGCCTCCTTCCAGGTGAAGACGCCGGGCAAGTAGATTACAGCCTCGCGGGCCGCCCTTCAGTAAGCCTTCTCGCCGGAGACCTCACTCCGGCGTTTCTCTTTTTGACGGGAATCCTGTCAACGGGTTTCGGTCAGACCGATTGAAGCGGCGCGCCTCGCGCCCACGCCTCCCGACTAGCGTCAACGGTTTACGGGCGCGCGGGCGTCGGCACGCCGCTTGTTTCCTGTTCTGAGGTCGCTTGCCCCTGCACGAGACGACCATGAACCCCCGCGAAGGAGTAACAAGGATTTGAGCCTCAGAACACGCACACTGACCGCGCTCGTCGCGCTCTCTCTCTTGACCCCCCTGTCGGGCGCGCTCAACGCGTCGGCGAACACGCCGGCACAGGCGCGCACGCCTTCGCGTCCGCGCCTGAAGAAGATGACCGACGACCTTCTGGCGCGCTCCGACGCCGCGCCGAAAGGTAGCCGCGAGACGGCGCGCGTCATCCTCAGCGCCGCCGACGGGCAGACGACTGACTCCGCAGCCTCGCTCGCCGAAGGGTCGGGCGCGCGCGTGCACGAACAGTTCGACTCGCTCGGCCTCGTCGTCGCCGACGTGCCCGTCGCCAAGCTCTCCGAACTGGCCGCGCGCGACGAAGTCTCGTGGGTCTCGTCCGACCAGCCCGTGCGCTCGACCGCGGCCAGCTACGACAACACGAGCCAATACGAAGTGACGACGGGCGCGAGCAAAGTCCTGCCCATCGGCAACAACGCGCTCGCGTCGGGCGGCGGCGGTAACGGCGTCGGCATCGCCATCCTCGACAGCGGCATCAGCCCGCCCGACTCCGCCGAGTTCGCCGGCTACAAGTGGCAGCAGTCGAGCGGCACCCTCGGCCTCGGACTCTTCTCGCAGACCTACCTTGCCTCGTACCCGCGCGTCCTCACGCACATTGACTTCACCGGCGAGGGCAAGACCACGGACGCCTACGGCCACGGCACGCACACGGCTGGCGTCGCCGCCGGGACGGGCCAGGCGAGCGAGGACTACGCCGCGAACAACCCCGGCTCGCCGACCTACGGCGGCATCGCCACGAACGCCAACCTCGTGGACGTGCGTGTGCTCGACTCCAACGGCGTCGGCCAGGTGTCGAACGTCATCTCCGGCATCAACTGGGTCATCAAGAACAAGAGCGCCTACAACATCCGCGTGATGAACCTCTCGCTCGGCGCGGCCCCCTCGCAGAGCTACAAGACCGACCCGCTGTGCCAGGCCGTCTCGAAAGCCGTGGACGCAGGGCTGGTCGTCGTCGTCGCGGCGGGCAACTGGGGCAAGGACGCAACGGGCCAGACCATCTACGGCGGCATCCTCTCCCCCGCCAACTCTCCCCGCGTCATCACCGTCGGCGCGACAAATACGCAGCAGACGAACCAGCGCTCCGACGACGTGGTGGCGACCTACTCCTCGCGCGGGCCGACGCTCGTTGACGGGCTGATGAAGCCCGACCTCGTCGCGCCCGGCAACCATCTCGGCGCGTCTCAGACCGCCGCCTCGTCGCCTTCGGCCAGCAACTCCTACACGACTTCGGGCGGGGGCGGACTGCTCGGCACGCTGGTGAGCGGCAACACGAGTACCAATACTCCGGTCGCCACCGGCACTTATCAGGTGATGAGCGGCACGTCCTTCGCCGCGCCCGCCGTCAGCGGCTCGGTCGCGCTGATGCTCGAAGCCAACCCGTCGCTCACGCCCTCGATGGTCAAGGCCGTCCTGATGAGGACGGCTGAGCGCCTCCCCGTTTACGAGCAGATGGTCTCGGACAGAACTATGGCTTCCTTCGTGCGCGTCATCACGGAGGGCGCGGGCGAACTGAACACGAGCGCGGCACTCACCGTGGCGAAGGCCATCCGCAAGGACGCGAACAGGGCCGTCGCGGGCGACAACCTCATCACGGCGAAGAACACGACCTACTCGACGCTCGGCCTCAGCTCCCCGATTGCCGGCGAGGCGATGCCGCTCAACAACGGCGTCATCTGGGTCGAGGGCGTCGCCTTCACCGACCGGCTGACGCTCACCAGCGGCTTCCAACTGCCCGACGGCGTCACGGTCTCTCAAGGCTGGGTGATGGTTGACGGCTACATGCTGCCGGACGGCACCTACCTCTTCGCGAACGGCTACACCCTGGGGAGCGGCTATACCCTTGGGAGCGGCATCCTGATGTCGGATGGCTACACGCTGGGGAGCGGCATCCTCATGGGCGACGGCATTCTGATGAGCGACGGCATACTAATGTCGGACGGCTACACGCTCGGAAGTGGTATACTGATGTCGGACGGCGTCTCCTCGACGGGCGTGCGCGACAGCACGACTTACGCGAGCGAGACGACGTGGGCCTCCAACCTCATCAATCCGTCTTCGGTGCAGTTCGATGACAAGCAAGTAATCCTTCAAGGCGAGGCGGCGATGCCGACCTCGGTCAGCAGGATCAACTCGACAAGCCCCCTCTACCCGCACCGCTGAGTTGATTGCGGAATTCGGATTGCGGATTGCGGAATCTCCGCAGCCGCGCCCCGAAAGTGAAGTGCCCCCTGAAGTGAGTCGAGCGACTCCGCAATCCGAATTCCGCAATCCACAATCTTGAGACCCCTCACGGGAGAAGCTCACGGCGTGAGCTTCTCCCATTCCCCTGTGAGGTGACAGATGAGCGAGAAGAGAGAAGACAACTTCGAGAGCCGAGCCTTTCAGACGACCGTGACCGCCGCGGGCCTCCTCCTGTGGGTCGCGTCGGTCGCCGACATCGCCGCGCTGCGCGAGCCGACAGAGCAGTTGACGCTGCTCGCGCTCGTGCCGCTGGCGATCATCGTCGGCATGTTCCCCATCACCTTCCACCTGCCGTCGGGCCTGAAGTTCACGACCGAGAAGGTCAGCTTCACGCTCTCGGACGCCTTCACGCTGCTCGTGGCCTGCCGCTACGGCGTGCTCCCGGCGGTCTTCCTCGCGGGGCTGGAAGGCTTCCTCAGCTCACGCGCGACCGTCCGCCGACTGTCGAGCAACCTCTTCTCGTCGGGCATGATGTCGCTCGCGGCGGGCGCGGCGGCGGCGGCGCTGGCCGCGACGCTCACCTACGTCTTCGTCGGCTCGAACAGTTTCACGGCGGTCGCCTGCGCGCTGCTCGTGGCGAGCCTCACGCTACTGGCCGTCAACGTCGGCCTGCTCTCGACCCTGCTCGCGCTCAGGCACGGCGACGCGGTCTTATCGGTCTGGCGCAAGAACTTCACCTGGGCGGTCGCGATGTCACTGCCGACGAGCACGGCGGCGAGCCTGATGTACCTGGCCTTGCAGTCGGGCTTCGTCGTCGTCCTCGTCGTCGGCGCGCCCGTCCTGCTCACGATCTATCTCTTCCACCGCCAGTACCGCGACTCCGTCCGCTCGCGCATTGACGCGCTCGCCGCCGCGCACCGCCAGACGGTCGAGGCGCTCGCCGTCGCCATCAACGCCAAGGACGCGGTGACGCACGAACACGTCACGCGCGTGCAGACCTACGCCGCGGGCGTGGCTCGTCTGCTCGGCTGCGCGGAGGCCGAGGTGGAGGCCCTGCGCGCGGGCGCGCTCCTGCACGACATCGGCAAGATCGCCGTGCCCGACTATATCCTCAACAAGCCGGGCCGCCTGACCGCCGAAGAGTTCAATCAGATGAAGCTGCACACGGTCGTCGGCGCACAGATATTAAGTCGCGTCGAGTTCCCGTTTCCCATCGTGCCGGTCGTCCGCCACCACCACGAGCGCTGGGACGGGCACGGCTACCCAGACGGTTTGAGGGGCGAGGAAATCCCTTTGACCGCGCGGATACTTTCCGTCGTTGACTGCTTCGACGCCGTGCGCGAAGACCGCCCCTACCGGCGCGGCATGACGCGCGAGCAGGCCGTCAACTACGTCCTCGAAGAGAGCGGCAAGACCTACGACCCGCAGGTCGTGGCGACCTTCCTCGCGCACCTGCCGGAGTTCGAGGCCGAGATCGAGGTGATGCGCGGCGCGCCCGCCCCGACCTTCGGCATCGAGGCGACGGAACGACTCTCCGGGGCCGCGCTCGCCGTCGCGCCCGCCGCCGGACTCGCCGAGGACGCGCCGCACGCGCCCGAAGCCGCGCACGCCTCCGGTGAGCGCCCCCTCTACGACCTCGCCGCCGCGCTCGCCGCGTGCCAGACGGAAGAGGAGAAGTGTGCCGCGTTCGTCGGGCATCTCGGACAGGTCGTCCCCGCGGACACGTGCGCGCTCGTGCGCGTCAACGAGGAGACGGGCGAGAGCCGCGTCGCGCTCGCCGCGGGACGCAACGCCTCGCTGCTCGAAGGCCGCGCCGTGCGGCAGGATTCCGGCGTCACCGGCTGGGTGCTCTCCAACCGCAAGCCCCTCTTCAACTCCGACCCCAAGCTCGACCTCCCCGAAGACGCGGCGGCGCACTTCACAGACTACCGCGCGCTCGCCGTCGCGCCCGTCGCCGCCGACCGCGTCCTCTTCGGCGCAATCGCGCTCTACTCCGCGGCCCTCAGCGAGTACGACGCGCGACACCAGCGGCTCCTCTGCGAGGCGGCGGACATCTTCGCGCGCTCCCTCGCCGCTGGCCGCACGGAGCCGCCGACCGACGCGACCGCCCCGCAGCCTAAGCCGGCGCGCTTCGCCGTCACCACGCTCGAATCGAACCTGACACACTGAGCAGAGCCGCCCGGCGGCCCTGTTCTCATACCTGAAACGGTGAAGGGCGCGACCTCCATTCCGGGGGCGCGCCCTTCCATATTCGGCGTCAAAAAATTTTCTTTCGTCACCTCGGTCGCGGAGGCGACGCGCCGGGCGGGACGATCCAGAGTTCCATCGTGCCGGTCGGGCGCTGGCCGCCGTCCACGACGACGACGCGCGATGCGTCTATGCCGCGCGTGCGCGTGAGATAGTCCTTCGCGCGTTCGCCGCGCTGCTGGCCCGTGCCGAAGCGCTTGTTACGGCTTCCGTAGGCGATGACGTAGCCTTGAGCGCCGGGGCTGTTCTGAAGCTCGATGGCGAAAACGTCGAGCCGCGCCTTCTCGTCGTCGCGCTGTATCTCGCCGATCTCGTCGAACTTGGTCGGGTTCGGCGGCGCGGGCACGCTGCTCTGGCACGACGCGCGGCACTCCAAGTTGTAGCCCGCCACCTCGACCGTCGCGCCGATGGGCTGGCCTGCCAAGCCCGCAGTGTCAACCGTGATGGTCTGCGTGCCCTGGCCCGAAAGGATCGTGCCCGCCGTGACCTTCCAGTTATAGACGGGCGAGACGCCGGGCGTGCCGCCGCTCATCGAGGCCGTGAACGTGATGGGCGCGCCGGCCTGCTGCACGTCGGGGCAGGACATCGTGATGTTCGGGCAGACGGGTCGCGGCGGCGGGCAGGTGCGCACGACGACCTTCGTCGAGGTGAAGGCCGTGCAGAGCGGGTTGTCAACCGGGCCGCTCTCGGCGGTCACGGCGGCGTTATAGACGCCGGGCTGCGCGCCCGACAAGTCCCACACCACGTCCGTCCCCTCGCCTTCGAGCCGCCCGCCCGAAACGTCCCAGCGGTAGCGCAAAGGCTTCCCTTCGGGGCTGACGCCCGTGGCCTTCAGGCGCACGCGCGTGTTCGATATACTTTCGGCGTCGGGGCAGATCGTGACGATCTGCGTGTCCGAGTCGAGCGTGATGGTCGGGGGCTGGTTCTGCGGCGCGGGGGCCGCGACTGTCTGCTTGTTCTTCTGCGACGCCCGCGTGGACGTGTAGGCGAAGGCCGCGAGGGCCAGCAGCAGCAGGCCGAAGACGGCGGCGGTGCGCTTTCCTGAAGGCATGTCCGACTCCTTGCTGTTCTACAGGTGACAGATACTGGCGCACAGGTTAAACCAAAACCCTCCGCGCCCACAACGATATTTTTACACTCACTGAAAACGACCAATCCCGCCTGGTTTCCACTCCGCCTATCCAAAAGCCACGCCCGTAGCTTGTGACTCGTGTCTCAAGCCGTTGAAAGCGTGATTAAGTGGCTGCCCACCGGATAACACCAAACGAGCGTGTTATACTGCCCGCAGCCGATCAATCAGTAGCTCAGCGCTTCCTGATGCACGCGATAAGATTCGGTTGGCGAGGGTTGGATATGAGCACTAAGACCCAGGCGACTGTCGAGGATTTGTACCGACTCCCTGATGGCGGGAAGGCCGAAATCGTTAACGGAGAAGTTGTCCTGATGAGTCCGACGGGTGACATGCCCGGACGCGCGGGCGGGGCGATATACGCCAGCCTCAGGGGCGTGGAACGCCGGGCGGGCGGGCGCGCGTATCCGGACAACGTCGGGTTCAGGGTAGAGCTGCCGAACCGTAAGTCCTTCAGCCCCGACGCCGCCTTCTACGTGGGCAAGCCTTCGGGGATGAAGTTTCTTGAGGGCGCGCCGGCCTTCGCCGCCGAAATCAGGAGTGAGAATGATTACGGGAGGGAGGCGGAGGCCGAGATCGCGTCGAAGCGTAAGGATTACTTTGCAGCCGGGACGATGGTCGTCTGGGACGTTGACTTGCTGAGCGACGACGCGGTCAAAGTCTATCGCGCCTCCGACCCGGACAATCCGAAGATTTACCGGCGCGGTGAAAGTGCCGAAGCGGAGCCTGCCGTCCCCGGCTGGAGAATGCCCGTGGACGAGTTGTTCGATTAGGCCGCGGCATCTATGGCGAACCCTTCTCGACCTTGAATAGGAGTTAAGGGATGCTGACGAACGGCAGAAATCTCGTCTGGGTCTTCCTCGCCCTCCTGCTCTTCTCCGCCCACGCGCGCGCCGCCGATAAGATTTCCAAAGAGACTCTCGACTCGCACGGCAAGAAACGGACTTACTACCTCTTCGTCCCCGGCTCGGTGTCGGCGGCGACGCCCGCCCCGCTCGTCGTGCTGCTCCACGGTTCGGGGCGTAACGGCCTCTCACTCGTTGAGAAGTGGAAAGACCTGGCCGGCGCGGAGGGGTTCATCCTCGCCGGGCCGGACGCGAGCGACCCGCAGGGGTGGCGCACGCCCGAAGACGGCCCCGACTTCATACGCGACCTGGTGGAAGTGCTCCGCGCGAAGTACCCCGTCAACGCGCGCCGGGTTTACCTCTTCGGGCACTCGGCGGGGGCCGTCTTCGCCCTCGACCTCTCGATGATGGAGTCGGAGTATTTCGCCGCGGCGGCGGTTCACGCCGGCGCGTGGCGGGGCGAAGAGGAGTTTTCCTTCATAGACTACGCGAAGCGCCAGATGCCGCTGGCGATTTTCGTCGGCGACCGGGATCAGTACTTCCCCCTCGGCTCCGTCAAGGCGACGGAGGCCGCGCTCAAGGGCCGGGGCTTTCCCGTCGAGTTGACTATTATGAAGGGGCACGACCACTGGTACTACGACCTCGCGCCGGAGATTAACCGCAACGCCTGGGCCTTCCTCAAGCGGCATGAGCTGAACGAAGAGCCGAGGTACGAGACCTATAATTACACCGGCTCGCCGGACGAAGTTAACGCCGCGGTGAAGGAGATCAACGCGCTCTCCTTGAAGTCCAACGACTCGCTGCAACTGTTCAACGCCAAAGAAGAGGAGCTGCGTGGAAAGGGTTACGGCGGGGAGGGCGTCGCCGCAGTCGCGCGGGCGCAGATGGGGCTGCTCAAAGAGGGCGCGGACGCGCTCCGCGCCGCCGCGCTCAGGGCCGAGCAGGCGAGTAAGCTGAAGTTGAAGCGCAATGACTCGCAGTATTTTTCCCTCTTCGCGCAGAGTGCTCGTAAGAGGGCGGAGGCTTTTGACGCGATGCGGGAGCGCGCGGAGTTGTTACTAAGCGATGAGCCGCCCAACACCGTCACGGCCAAAATGAACGAGGCGTCTGTCAGGGCTGAGAGGCTGAATCAGGAGGCCAACGAGTTGGAGCAGAAGGCCGAGCGGATGAGAGCGGGGCAGGATCACTGACCCCGCGCCCATAAACGGCATGCGGCGGACGTGCGATACGAATCTCAACCTCGACGTTGCGGCATGCCGCCGACGCCGGGCGTCAGACACAACGAGGAAGGAACCTATGATTAAGGGAAGCGAGCGAAGGGAAGCCGATTACCCGGTGGACAAAATCTTTCTCGACCGCTGGTCGCCGCGCGCGATGTCGGGCGAGGAGATGGCGGAGGGAGAGTTGATGGCGCTGTTCGAGGCGGCGCGCTGGGCACCCTCGTCTTACAACAACCAGCCGTGGCGCATCCTCTACGCGCGGCGCGGCACCGAGAACTGGCCGCAATTCTTCGGCCTGCTCGTCGGGGGTAACCAGGCTTGGGCGAAGGACGCCGCCGCGCTCCTCCTGTTCGTCTCGAAGACGACCTTCGACTTCAACGGCGAGACTTACCCGACGCACTCGTTCGACACCGGCGCGGCGTGGGAGAACCTGGCGCTGCAAGCCACGCTCAAGGGCTACGTCGTCCACGGCATGCAGGGCTTCGACTACGAGCGCGCGCGCGCGGAGCTACGCATCCCCGAAGGCTTCCGCGTCGAGGCGATGGCCGCCGTCGGCAGGCCCGGCAAGGCGGAAGACCTGCCGGAGGGCTTGCGGGAGCGCGAAGCGCCCAGCCCGCGGAAGAAGCTCGCGGAGATCGTCTGCGAGGGGAAGTTCCGCTTCTGAGAAACGTCGGGCCGAAAGAGATGGCGGAGGAGACCGAGACGAACCCGGACGCTTCGACGAACGCCGCCCGGCGGAGGGTGAGCGTCGCGGAGGCTCTGGCGCGACTGCCCGGCGCGGGCGGCGTGCGCTTCGCGGAGGTGCTCAAACACGGCAGCCTCTCGGTCGAGATTTACGCGCCGCGGGGCACAGACCCGCAGCAGCCGCACACGCGCGACGAGGCTTACATAGTCATCGAGGGCCGCGGCGAGTTCGTCAACGGCGAGGAGCGACACCCCGTAGCGCCCGGCGACTTTCTCTTCGTGCCTGCTGGCGTCGTGCACCGCTTCGAGAGCTTCACCGAAGACCTCACGGTGTGGGTCATCTTCTATGGGCCGGAAGGCGGCGAAGGCGCTGCGCCTCCCCCGCGGCCCCGATGAGCCGCGACTCGCCCTCTCTGCGCGGCGACCGTTTCGATGAAGTGTAAAGAGCTGACACGTCGTTTCGCCCCCGCCGCCGTCGCCTGCGGCGCGGGCGTCGCCGCAATCCTACCCGCCGCCGCCCGTGGCTTCCCCTACGGCAACGACCTGCCTCACCACTACCGCATGTCACTGGCCTTCTACGACTCGATCCGCGCGGGTAATCTCTACCCCGGCCTGATCGCTTCGACGAACGGCGGCTTCGGCGATTTCAGCCCGCGACTCTACCCGCCGCTCGTCTATTACCTGCTCGCCGCCGGGCGCGGCGTCGCGGGCGACTGGTACGCGGGGAGCTTTCTCGTCTTCTCGCTGCTCTCGGCGGCGGGCTGCCTCGGCATCTACTTCTGGGCGCGCGCCTTTCTCGCGCCGCGCCACGCGGCCCTGGCCGGGGCGCTCTACGCCTTCGTGCCCTTCCGCCTCGACGACTTCTACCAGGGTTCCTACTTCGGGCAGTACGCGGCGGGCGCAGTCCTTCCTTTCGCCTTCGCCTTCGTCGAGCGCGTTTGCCGCCGCGGCACGCGGCGAGACGTGGCCGGCCTGGCCGCGTCCTTCGCGCTCCTCTGTCTGACGCACTTGCCGCTGACGGTCATCGGCTCGTTGTCGCTACTCGTCTATGCGCTGCTGCGGCTGCCGCACGGCGCGCGGCTGACCGCGGCGCTCAGGCTGGCGGGCGGCGTGCTGCTGGGGCTTCTGTGCAGCTCCTTCTACTGGGCGACGATGCTGGCCGAGAGGTCTTGGGTCAGGATCGGGTTCGAGCAGCCGGGCCGTTGGGCCGACTACAGCCGCAATTTCCTCTTCCAGCGCGAGGTCTACCCGGAGACGGTCTGGGTTCTGTTCGTCAACGTCGTCGCCGTCGCGACGTTCGCGATGTTCCTGCCGGCGCTGGCGCTGGCGCGACGCTGGCGTGAAGTCGGGCCGAAGTCGGAGGTGAAGGCCCTGGCCGCGCTGCTGCTGCTCTCGACCTTCTTCGCGACCCCGCTCAGCAGGCCCGTCTGGGCCGTCCTCCCATCCTTGCAGCAGACGCAGTTCCCCTGGCGCTGGCTGGCGGTCGCCTCGATGGCCGGGCCGCCGCTGGTGGCGGCGAGCGTCCCCGTCTGGGCGGAACAACTCAAGGGCTACGGGCGTGCGCTCTCGCTTGCCGTCGCCTGCGTCATGCTCGCGCTCGTCGCCTCGGCTTCGTCCTTCGTCGTCACACAAGCCGACTATTACTCGCGCGCCGAGTTCGACGCGAAACTCGTGACGCTGCCGGACTCCGCGACACTCTCCGACTGGCTCCCCGCGTGGGCGAAAACGGTTCCGCCCAAGGCGGACGCCCCGCTCCGTATCCCGCAGCGCACCTTCACGATTCGTACCTGGGAGCCTGAGCGCCGCGCGTTCCGCGTGGCCGCGGGCCAGGCGGTCGAGGCGCGCGTGCGTGCGTTTTACTACCCGCGCTGGGTGGCCGTTGACGAACGGGGCGGGATTCTGCCGACGCGACCGGACGAAGACGGCGCGCTCCTCGTCTCGCTTCCGGCGGAGGAGGTCTCGGTCGAACTGAATTTCCGCGAGCCGCGCCTGGCGAAGCTCTCAGGCGCGGCGAGCGCCGCCGGGTGGGTCTTACTGTTCGCGCTGTGCGTTTCGGGAAGGCGTCGAGAGCCGCCGAGCGCCGTGTGAATCGTCAAAGAAGGAAGGACATTAAAGGCAGTCGCTTTGCCTCGGACTCGCCATCTTCTCCACCTGCTCATCGCTCCCTCGTCAGCCCGTGTTCCTCAGCCCCGCCGAGATACCGTTGATGGTGGCGGCCAGCGCGTAGGCGAGTTCGTCCGAGTCTTCGCCCGCGCGCTGGCGGCGCAGCAGCTCGATCTGGACGAGGCTCATCGGGTCAACGTAGGGGTTGCGCAGGCGGATGGAGCGCGCGAGCACGGGGTTGTGTTCGAGCAGGCGCGTCTGGCCGCTGACGCGCAGCACGGCGCGGCGCGTGCGCTCGAACTCTTCGGCGATGAGCGCGAAGACGCGCTCGCGCAAACGCTCGTCTTCGACCAGCCCGGCGTAGCGGCGCGCGATTGAGAGGTCGGCCTTCGCCATCCCGATCTCCACGTCGCCGATCAGGTTCATAAACAGTGGGAAGCCGCGCATCATCTCGCCGAGCAGCTCGTCGCCGCGCTCGTTCTCCCCGACGAATTTTTCGAGCGCGTGGCCGACGCCGAACCAGGCGGGCAGCACGTGTCGGCTCTGCATCCAGCCGAAGACCCAGGGTATGGCGCGCAGGTCCCCAAGGCCGCGCCTCTCGGAGCGTCGCGCCGGGCGCGAGCCGATCTTGGCGAGGTCGAAGTCGAGCACGGGCGTCGCCTCCTCGAAGTAAGGCACGATGTCTTCGCTCTCGACGACGTGGCGGCGGTAGAAGTCGAAAGCCTCGCGCGACATTCGCTCAAGCGCCTCCTCCCACCCGTCGCCGCGTTCGACGCCGCCGGGCCGCGCCAGCGCTTCGAGCGAGGCCGCGACCATCAGTTCGAGGTTTCTTTCGGCGAGCACGGGGTCGGAGTATTTCCAGTTGAGTACCTCGCCCTGCTCGGTGATCTTGACGTGGCCGCGGAAGGCGTCGGCGGGTTGCGCGACGATTGCGTGGTGCGTCGGCCCGCCGCCGCGACCGACCGTGCCGCCGCGCCCGTGGAAGAGTTGCAGTTCCACCTCGCACTCGCTTGCCACGCGATGCAGCGCACGGTGCGCCTTGAAAATCTCCCAGGTGCTCGTCAGCATCCCGCCGTCCTTGTTCGAGTCCGAGTAGCCGAGCATCACCTCCTGCCTGCGCCCCCACGAGTCCAGATAAGGCGCGTACTCTTTGGAAGTCCAGAGAGCGCGGCAAACTTCAGGGCAGTTGCGCAGGTCTTCGATTGACTCGAAGAGCGGAACGGGCATCAGCCCTGGGTCGCCGCGCCGCGCGTCCGCGGCGACGTGCACGCCGCACGATTCCGCAAGCCAGATTAGTCTGAACACGTCGCCCGCGCCGCGCGCGCCGCTGATGACGTGGCTGCGTATTGACTCAGGCGGGAACTCCTTCTTCAACTCCGCGACCGCGCGCAGAGAGTCGAGCACCGCCGCAGTCTCCGGCGAAGGCGCGTGCGGGAGCGTTGATGACGGGGAGACGGGGAGACGAGGAGACGGGGAGAGCAGTTCTCCTGCTTCCGTCTCTCCGTCTCCCCGCCTCCCCGTCTCTTCATCACCCTGTCCCCTCTTCTCCCCGTTGCCCTGTCTCTCCGTCTCCCCGTCTCCCCGTCCCCCTGTCTCCCCGCCCTCAATCTGCGCGCCGCGCGCGAGTTCTTCGACGGCGCGCGTGTGGACGCGAGCGTGCTGGCGCACGTCGAGCGTGTGGAGGTGAAAGCCGAACGTCCCGACCTGTCGGAGCAGGGGGTCGAGCAGGAGGCGCGCGACGCGCTCGCCCTCGCCCGCCGCGACGCTGTCGCGAAGCCGCCGTAGGTCGTCGGCGAACTCCGCGGCCCGCGCGTAGCCGCCCGCACCCGCGCCCGGCTCGCGCGACGCGCGCAGGCGTCGGAGGACGAAGGTGAGGAAGCGTCGGTAGAGTTCTTGCGCGGCGCGTGCGTCGGCCTTCGCACGCGCCTGCGGGAAAGTCTCCTGATAAGTTTCGAGCGCGGCGACGAGCGCGTCCGAGACGCGCGCCTGCTTCGCGGAAGCGCTGAGGCGTTCGTGCAGCTCGGCGACGGCGGCGGCGTAGAAATCGAGGATGACCTCGCGCGCCATCAGCAGGGCGTCGCGCGTACAGTTGGGCGTGACGAAGGGGTTGCCGTCGCGGTCGCCGCCGATCCAGGAGCCGAAGCGGACGACGCGCGGCTGCTCGCCCGCCCGCAAAGTGCAGCCGTAAACGTCGCGGAAGGCGTCGGCCATCTCCTCGTAAACTTCGGGCAGGGTTGCGACGAGGCACGCGGGGTAGTAGTCGAGGCCCATCTTGATCTCGTCGCGCACGGTCGGCTGGCGGCGGCGCACCTCGTCGGTCTGCCACAGCGCCGTAATCTCCGCCGAGATTCTTTCGGCGGACTCGCGCGCGCGTCGGTCGGAGAGCGGCAGGCGGTCGAGCCGCTCCAGTTCTTCGGCGATGCGCCCGCGCTTGAAGAGGACTGTGCGGCGGGCGACCTCAGTCGGGTGCGCCGTGAAGACCGGCACGACCTCGATGCGTCGCAAGAACTCAAGCGCGCCGTCCAGTGTAATGCCTGCGTCGCGCATGCGCTGGAGCGTGCCGCGGAACGTGCCCGCCTGCGGCTCGCCGCCCGTCACTTCGGCTGCCCGACGCCTCCGCTTGCGATGGTTCGTCTCGGCGAGGTTCGTCAGCTCGAAGTAGATGGCGAACGCCTTCGTCAGATGATACGACTCCGTGACGTTCAAGCCGCGCACGAGCGCTTCGGCGCGCGCCATCAGATCGGCCCGCCCGTCTGCGTCGCCAGCGCGCGCGGCCTCGCGCTGCCCCGTGGTGAGGCCGCGCAACTCCTCGACCGCGTCGAACAGGGTAGCGCCCGCCTGCTCCTTCAGCACCTCGCCCAGCAGCCGACCGAGCGAGCGCACGTCGCGCCTGAGCGGCGCTTCCTTCGACTCGCCCTCGCGCGCCGTCAACTCGTCGAGCCGTCTGCGCTGATCCTCGACTTCCCAGAGGCGTTCGTCTTCGCCCACCTTGCCCGCCCTTCTTCGCTTCAGGGATTTCGCGTCCTGTTTTATGCCTCTTCGCGCAGAAAAACAACGGCCCGCGTCGCGCTCGACGCGGGCCGTTGACCTGGACGCTCTCTTTCGGGTCAGGCGAGCAGTCGTCTCTTGCGAACTCAGTGGCCGGGCGGCGGCGGCGGCGGGGCCGCGCCGGGAGGCACGGACGACGAAGTAGTGGTGGCGCTCGTCGTCGTCACAACGCCCGCGGGCGCGTCGGACTCGAAGCGGACGTTGCCGTTGACGCCCTTGATCTCGATGGGCGAGCCGCCCGACCCGAGGCGCGCGCGCATATTGACGCCGTTCTGGCGCTCCTGCATCGTGACGTTCGGCACGTTCAAAGCGAGGCTGCCGTTCTGCCCCTTCACCTCGATGTCGGCGTTGACATTCTCCCTGAGCCGAATCTCAACGTTGCCGTTGACGCCCTTGACCTCCATCCCCTGCGCGCCGAGCTGCGCGACGCCGAACTTCACTCCGCCGTTGACGCCCTTGATCTCGGAATGGCCGAGCGACTGCGCCACTTCGACGCGCCCGTTGACGCCTTCGACCTCGACCGCGCCGTCAACTTCCCCGACGCGCACGGGGCCGTTCACGCCCTTCGTCGAAAGCTCGACGCGTCGCGGCAGGCTGAGCGTCACTTCCTGACGCACGTGCCCACCGCCGCCCCAGAGCCAGCGCCAGAGGCCGCGGCCTCCGTCCGATTCGCCGTGGACGACGACGCCCGAAGGCGTCAGCTCGACGATGACCTTGTTGTATTCGAGGTCGTCGGCGTCGTCGGCGGTGCGGACGACGCGCACGTCAGCCGTGTCTGTGTCGGCGGTGTTGACCTCGACCGAGCCGTTGATGCCGCGCACCTCGACGCGCGCGCCCGCGTCGAGCCTGCCGGTCTGGCGCGTCTCCTCCTGCTTGCTCACGTGCGGAGTTCTCCACTTCGTCACCCAGCGACCGGCGACCGCCGCGGCGACGACGAGTAAGACGACTAAGAAAATGCGACCTTTCATTATCTCACCTTCCGGCGGGGCGAGTTCCTCGCTTCCGAAGCCCCGGCCCGCCGCTGCCTGTTTGAGTGTTTGAATCCAGCGCCCGCTAACTTGTCCACGAAGAGAAACGACGCGGCGGGCGGCGAAGTTCTCATTTTTCCGCGCCCGCGCCGGAACTTAAGGCCACGGCGATTTCAGACGCGACGTGCGCGTTCTCTTCGAGCAGCGCGACGTTCGCCTTGAGCGTTGCGCCGCCGCTCGCGCGACCCATGTGCGCCAGAAGGAACGGCGTCAGCTCCCGCCCGCCGACACCCCGCCGCCCGGCTTCCGAGAGCGCCTCGGACAGCAACCCTTCCATCACGCGCGCGTCAACTTCGGACTCCGGCGGCACGGGCACGCAGACGACGAGCGCTGCTTCGAGGCCGAGCGCGTCGCGCGTGCGCGCGAGCTGCGCCACCTCCCGGCCCGAGTCCGCGCGCGCGTCAACGGGCAGCCCCGCGCGGCGCGTGTAGAACGCGGGCATCTCTTCGCAGCCATAGCCGACCAGGCAGACGCCGTGCGTCTCAAGCCACTCGCGCGTGGCCGGAAGGTCGAGCACGGACTTCGCGCCGGAGCAGACGACCGTCATGGGTGTGCGCGCAAGCTCCGGCAGGTCTGCGCTCACGTCCGGCAGAGCGCCGCGGTGCACGCCGCCGATGCCGCCCGTCGCGAAGACCTTCAGGCCGGCGCGGCCCGCGATCCACAGCGTCCCCGCGACGGTCGTCGCGCCGTCCAGGCGGCGCGCGACCGCGACGGCCAGGTCGCGCCGGCTCACCTTGCGCACGCCTTCGCCGTAGGCGAGCCGTTCGAGCTGCGAGTCGTCCAACCCAACGCAGAGCACCCCGCCGATGACGGCCACGGTCGCGGGCACAGCGCCGCGCTCACGCACGATCTTTTCGAGCCGCCGCGCCGTCTCAAGGTTCAAAGGGCGCGGCAGCCCGTGCGCGATGACCGTGGATTCGAGCGCCACGACTGCGCGCCCCTCGTGCAACGCGGCCTCGACTTCTTCGCTAATTTTTAGAAGGCTTCGGTCGAACATAAAAGAGGCTAGATGCTAGATGTCGGATGCTGGTGAAGTCAATTTACCAGCATCCGACATCTAGCATCTGGCCCCTGCCTTCTTCAGCGGATGCGCGTGGTGAAGGAGACGCTGCCGGTGTTGTTGGGCGAGGTCTGACTCAGGTTTCCTGTGAACGTCCAGCGGACGTGCGTGACGTTGCGGTCGTAGCCGGCGGGCGCGCCGCCGCCGCCCGACGCCGGAGTGTAGGCGTAGGTCGTGCCGCCGTCGTTCGAGTAGGCGACCGCGACGGTAAGGCCCGTCGTGCCGAGGCTGTTTGAGACAGACCCAACCTTGAAGTCGGTGTTCGCCGGAATCTGGTCGGTGAGGACGAAGCTCTGCGCGGCGCGGCCCCCGCTGTTGGTGAAAGTTATTTTGTAGGTCAGGTCTGTGCCCGGCGACTGCTGCTGCGTGGTGCAGTTGGCGGGACTCGTACAGTCCTTGACGAGCTGCACGCTGGGCGGGGCGACGACGTTCACGTCCTCGCCCGTGCTAGACGCGGGGTTGTAGCTGGCCGTGGTCGTGCCGTTCGTGGTCGTGCGAGCGGGGTCGAAGTAGGTCGCGGTCGCAGGGTTCTGCTGCACGCCGCTCACGCTCGACGCGATGGTCGTCGTGAAGGTGATGCTGACACTCCCGCCGCCGGGGATGGTGAACGTGCTCCAGGTCGGCACGGCGTCGCCGACCGCGGGGTTGGTCGTCGAGGGGCGCGTCGCGCCGCCCGTGAAGGTGACCGTGCCAGTCGAGGCGTAGGTGAAGCTCGTGGGGAGCGTGTCGGAGACGGCGAGGCTCGTGGCGGCGTTGCGGCTGGCGGCGTCCGAGACGACGATGGTGTAGGTGGCGGTCGTCCCCGAAGCCCCGTTGTTGACGGTGGGCGTGCTGGTCGTCTTGGTCACGGTCAGGACGGGGACGCACTGCGCGCCGGAGCTGACGCCGGGGACTTGTGTGACTGTGATCGTCAGGGCTTGGCCGTTCGCGCCCGGCGTCGCGCCGTAAGCGTCGGCGGTGGTGGTGGTGGTGCCGTTCGCGCCGCCGCTGACATCGAGGCTCGCGCCGCCGGTGGTAACGATGAAGCCGCCGCCGCCGCCGCCGCCCGGCCCGTGACGGTTGCCGGGGAACGGTGTGCCCGCCGTCTGCGTGCTCCAAGCGTTGCCGCCGCGACCGCCGCGCGCGTTGACGGCGAGACCGCCGAGGCTGCCCGCGGAGACGCTGACGAGGACGCTGCCGCCCGCGCCGCCGCCGCCCGCGCCGTCGTTGTCTGTGAGGTTGTAGGCGTCGGCACCGTTGGCGCTGATCGTGCCAGTGCCGGAGACGCTCGCCGCGCGGATCATCACGATGCCGCCGCCCGCGCCGCCGCTGCTGGCGACGGTCGCGGAGTTGTTGCGCGAGCCAGCGCCGCCGCCGCCGCCCAACACCAGAAGGTTGGCCGCGCTCGCCACGGTGTCGCCGCCGATGCCGCCGACGGCGAGGTCGGAACTCCAGGTGTTGCCGCCGTTCCCGCCGTCGCCGCCGTTGCCGCCGCCGCCGCCGCCGGAGTTCTCGTCGTTGACGGGGGTGTCGCCGTCCGTGCCGCCGCCGCCGGCGTTGCCGGGCGCGCCGCGCGCGCTGCTGCCGCCCGGATAGCCTTCGACGCCGGTGTCGAGGACAGTGCCGCTCGCCGGGTCGTAGACGTAGCGGGGCGTGCCCGCGATGCCCTCGCCCTTCATGCCGTGGAAGTTTCGGGTGGCGAGGTTAACGTAGTCGGTGTTGCTGCCCTTGCTTCCGCCCGCGACCGCGCGACCGCCGCCGCCGCGGAAGCCCAGCCCGCTTACGCTGACGCTCGCGCCGCCGAGGCTGAGCACGCCCGCCACGTCGAAGACGAGGACGCCGCCGGAGGTTCCGTCCCACGTCGCGGCGGTCAGACTTGAGCCGAGCGTCGCGCTCGAATACTGCGGCACGCGCACGACCTGAAAGCGGCGCTGCCCCTGCGCGCCGCTCGCAGCCGCGTTGGTGTAGGTGTTCAGGAGGCCGCCTCCCGCGCCCGTTCCGCGTACCGTCACCGTCCCGCCGGCGAGGCTGACGGAGTTGGTGGCGGCGACGTACTCGTAGTGCCCGGTGTTGTTGAGGCCGGTCGAGCCGCTCCCCGTCCCGTTGTTCGCGCCGTAGGCGCTGCTGTTCGACGTGTTGATCCCGGCGTCCTGCATCTGTATGACGAGCAGGAGGTCGCCCGTGGCGATGGGCGTCGCGGCCCCGCCCGCGCTCGACGCGGCGAGCGAGATGGAGGTCGCGCCCGCGTTGGCCGTGGCCGAGCCGGGGTAGTACGTGTTGACGACGCCGCCGAGCGTGCCGCCGGGGCCGTCCTTGCCCGGATTGGCAACGCACGTCTGAGCCTGCGCCGGGGATGACGCCAGCCAGAGCACAGACGCGAGCAGGAGTACCGCGCGGAGGGCACGCACGGGCGGACGTGTGACACGGCGGCACAGGCCGGGGCGGGACGCCGGGCGCTCAACACACGCCGTGCCCTTCATCGTGCCGTCGGTCGTTGTGCCTCTCAATTGCTCGTCCTCTTTGCCAAGGTTCGAGAGCTTTGGCGAGGTGGTGGGGTCAATTTACCCACCTGACTTTTAGCCTCCGGCCCCGTTCTTCAGCGTATGCGGACGGCGAAGGTGACGTTGCCGGAGCCGCCGGAGACGAGCGTGCCGGTGAACGTCCAGCGGACGTGCGTGACGTTGCGGTCGTAGCCGGCGGGCGCGCCGCCGCTGCCCGACGCCGGAGTGTAGGCGTAGGTCAGGCCGCCGTCGTTCGAGTATTGGACGGTCACGCCGGAGAGTCCGCCGAGCGCAGTCGTCACCGAGCCGACCTTAAAGTCCGTGTTGGCGGGGATAGGGTCGGTGATGACGAACTGCTGTGCGGCCAGGTTGCCGGTGTTGCTGAAGTTGATCGTGTAGGTGAGGTCTATGCCGGGCGGCTGCGTGCCCGACGGCGAGACCGACTTGACTAGCGGGACGTTCGGCGGCGTCCGCGCGGTGACTGTCAGCGAGTTCGAGCCGTAGTCACTGCCGTAGTGGTAGCTGCTGCCGGAGAAGTCGTAGACGAGCGAGTTCATCGTCGCCGTGCCGCTCCCGATGACGTGCACGGTGTAGGTGGTCACAATCGTGCCGCCCGCCTTGCTGCCCGCATAGTTCGCCGGGCCGATGCAAGAGCGGTAGCTGGCGCTTAAGGGGTTGTTGTCCCAGCCGCAGGCGTCGGCGTAGATTTTGTTGTTGGTCGCGCCCGCCGGCGAGGTGTAGGTCGTGCTGATCGAGAGGACTTCGAACATCGTGTCGGGGAAATTGAGGAAGCTCTCCAACTGCTCGTAGCCGCCGGTGGCGGTGCTGGCGTTGACGGTGTAGGTGTAGGTCTGGCCGACGACGACGCTGCCCGGCCCCGTGATGCTCTGCGTCGAGTTGCGGTTCTGCGAGACGAGTTTCTCGACGTAAACCTCGCGCGGCGTCGGCGTCGAGTAGGTCGGCTCGCCCGTGGCGGTGACGTTGATGTGGTAGCGCCGCGTCTGGTTGTAGGCGGAGTTCGAGCGTGTGACGGTGACGTTGAAGAAGAGGTTCGTGCACTGGCCGGGCGCGAGCGGGTCGGTGGCGACGGGGTTGAGGCCCGTGAGGTTGATGAAGGCGTTCGAGGTGTCCCAGACGAACGTCCCCGTGATGTTGCTGACGGTCGTCCCGCCCGTGTTGCACACGAGCGCGCCGACGAGGAACGTGTCCGGCCCCGAGTTCACGTTATTGCTGTCCAGCCCGACGACGTTGAAGGTGGAGGGCGTGACGCTCAGCGCGGCGAAGGCCGTGCGCGCGCCGAAGACGAGGAGGAAGGCCGCGAGCATCAGGGCGCGCGCGCGGAGGCGCGTGACGCGGCGGCGCGCGGGGGCGCCGGAAATCTCGCACGCCGCGCGCTTCCCCGCGGGGAAGCGCGCGGCGTCGAGTCTCAAGACTTTTTTTGCGGCGGCGAATCTCAAGGCTTATTCGTCCTCGTGCTTCGGTCGCCCGGCGCTCGTGTCGCCGTCCTGAGCGCCGCTGCCCTGGCTTTGCGCGTTCTGGCGCGGCGTGCCGAAGAGGTTGAAGAGGTTCGAGAGCTTCGACGAGATGGTGAAGTAGAAACCGCGGCGCGCGGCCAGGAGCGGCGAAGCGCCCGGCTCGGTCACGCCCGTCCAGTTGTAGCCGCCGCCGAGCCGCAAGTCCGAGAGCACCCAGAAGCCCAGTTCCGTGCCGAAGGAGGCGCGGGCGGTCGCGGTCGCGGGCTGCGCGAGCCAGCGCCCCTCGCCCGCGAAGTCTATGTACTTGCCGAAGCGATAGACGCCGCGCCCCTGCATCAGGTAAGTCAGGGTCGAGACGCGCGCGAGACCGGGCGACGCCGTGTCGCCGAACTTGAGCGCGAAGCGACCGTAGAGTTCGAGGTTGCGCGTCGCCTGGTAGTAGCCGTCCGCAGAGAGCGTGTCGGAGCGGTCGCGCGTCGCACCCTCCGTGCCCGCGCCCCGCTGCGAGATGTCGCGGCGAGTATAACTGAAGAGGAGGCCGACCGCGTCGGTGTGGAGCGGTCGCCACGCGAGCGCGGCGGTCGCGCTCAGGGCGGAGCTGTCGCGCCCCTGGAAGTTCGTGCGCGAGAGCTGGAAGCGACCGAGCGAGGTCACGTTGTCGAAGAGTCGCCCGGCGGCTCCGAGCGTCAGCACCGTTCCCATGCCGTCGCGGTCGCGCATCTCGTAGCGGGCGGTCGTGCGGAAATTTTCAATCGGCTGCCAGGAGAAGCCGAGGTGGGCGGCGTTGAAGCTTGCGCCGTTTCCGGCGAGGTGGAAGCCGCGCTCGTAGCCGAGGTCGAGCGAGAGTTCTTTGTTGATCGGCAGGCGGTTCGACAGGCCGATGACGGCGAAGCTGTCCGTGCCGTTGACGCCGTTCTCGATCTGGTAGCGCGAGTTCAGGTCGGCGAAGCGACCGAGCTTCGTCTCGACGCCGACCGCCGTCTCGTTGCGCGTGGTGGTGGCGGCGAAGCCCGTGGCGGCGGTGTCGCTGATGGGCACGATGGGCGCGGAGGCCAGGCGCTCGGTGAAGAAGAGTTTCGTGAACTGGTTCCATTGATACGTCGCCGCGAGGGTGGTCTGGTTCGGGTAGGTCGGGTCAGCATCAGTCAGGTTCTGCTCGCGCTTGGCGGAGAGGCTCAGCTTGGCGGTCGCCTTGTACTCCGCCCCGACCGTGACGAGGTTCGAGTCGGTCTGGCGGCCCGACAGGTCGTCCTTGAAGCTGCGAAAGTCGTAGCCGAAGGTGGCGCGCAGGCGGTCGCCGAAGCTCTCAGTCCAGAGGAGCGAGGCCGTCTCGCGGCTATTGTCCACGTTCGCCGTGTGGTTGCGCTCGTCCATGAAGGAGAACTTGGCGCGCGCCGACTTCGTCACCTTCATCTCGACCGAAGCGTCGGCGCGCTGCGAGCCGGGCGTGACGGTCGCGCCGAACGGATTGAGGAAGCCCTCGTCGGCGCGCGCGTAAGTGGCGCGCAGCATCGTCTCGCGGTAGGGGAGCGGCTGTTCGAGTTCGACGCGGTAGGCGTTGCCGTCGTGGCGGTCGTCTATCCCTGCGCCGGAGAGGTTGCCGCCCGAAGAGACGCGACCGCGCGAGGTGGCCCACTCAAGCCGCACGCGCCCGCCGCGCGGCAGCTTCTTCTCCGCGTCGAGGCCGCCGAGGACGAACGCGCCGAACTCGCCCTGCTGCTGGTCAACGAGCGAGAGGCCTACTTTCAGGCCGAGGCCCTCGAAATTTTTGTAGGCGCGCGCCGTGTAAACCGCCTGCGACATGCCGTCGGCCTGGTACTCGTAGGTGACGACGACCTGCACGAGGTTGAACGAGAAGTCGAACGCGGAGATGGGCCGCAGGAAGAACATCTCGCCGGTCGAGGCGTCGAGGTTGTAGTCAACCGAGCGGATGAGGGCCTCGCGCGAGATTATCGCTTCGGGGTTGCGTCGGTCGCGCACTTCGATGACTACGGTTTCCGAGCCGGGCAGGATTTCCGCGTGCGAGAGGTGCGCGAATCCGAGCGCGTCGCCCGGAAACGTGTCGCGCGCGAAAGCGGTGTCGGGGCGTGCGCCCGTCACCGAGACGTAGTCGCCCTTCGAGTCCTCGAGGTGGAGCTTGACGCCGGTGAGCTTGCGCGTGTAAGAGGCGAGGCCCGCGTTGCGGTTCTCCGTCTCCATGTCGCCGAAGAGGAAGTAAGAGCGCTTGTGGTCAACGCGGACGTAGAGTTTCGAGTTACTTTGCGCGTCCTCGTAGCGCGTCGAGGAGTCGCCGAAGAGCGGGTAGGCGCGATCCAGCGGGTCGAACTGGAAGAGGCGGTCGCGGCCCGCGGTGCGGTTGATGGGGCGGTTGCTGTCGTAGGCGAGCGTCAGGAGGTTCGAGCCGAGGAACTGCCCGCGGTAGAAGAAGGCGAGGCGGCTCCTGACAGCCGCGCCCGACTCCGCGCCGGAGAGCGCGGGTTGGCCGCTGCCGAAGGTGACTTCGGCGAGGCCGACGAGGATGGACGGGCGGACTTCGGGCGTGACGCGGATTTCACGTTTGACCTCGACCGCGCCGGTCATCGCGTGAATCTCGGACGCTCCCGGCGCGTTGTCCGCGACGAGCAACGCGCGCCCTTCGCCGCCGACGAGCGGCACGATCTGCTGGCTCGCGGGCGCGTTCTTCTCTTCAGGATTCTCAAGTCCCTTGTCGTCGCCCCTGTCCGCGGCCTTGCCCCTACCTGCGGCTTTGTCCCGGCTGCCGTCGTCGGCCCTGCCCTGCTGACTCCCGTCCTTCGAGCCGTCGTCAACACGCAGCAGGTGGCCGGAAGAGACCGCGAGGGCGACCGAGCCGTCCGCCGCCGGGTGGTTCCACTGGTCGAAGGCGCGCACGCGCACGGTTGTCGAGTCGCGCCCGCCCGCTGAGAGTTCGGCTTTGTCAGTCACGATCTCAAGGCGCTTCGCCGGGCCGCGACCGTAGGCCGTGACTTCGACCGACTTGCCCACAGCGCCGTCGGGGCCGACCGCCGTGACGCGGATGCGGTTCGGGCCGGGGACGACGTTGAGACCTACGAAGTTGAAGGTGGCGAGGTCGTTCTTGTGGTCAACTCTCTTCTCGCCGATCTTCGAGTCGGGCACGCGCTGACCCGCGACTTCGACCGAGACCGTCCAAGCGGCGTTCGTGCGCGCCGAGATTTCGAGCGCCGCGCCCGCGACCGTCTCGTCCGGCTGCGGCGAGAGGACGCGCACGTCGCCGGGCGCGACCGGCTCCAGCGTCTCGTCGGTCGCCATCTCGTAAGTGCCGGAGGCGAGCGGCGTCTTATTCTTCGTCGCGCCCTCGCTCTTCGTCGCGCCCTCGCCGTTCGTCCGAGCGCCGCCGCCCGCGCCGTCTGCGCCGTGCGCTGCCAAATCATTCTTCGTCGCGTCAGCGCCGACGAAGAGCGAGCCGCTGAGCGGGCCGCGCGCCGGCCCGGCCTTCGCGCTCGCTTCCGAAGCGTAGCCGTTCTTCAAACCGGAATTGTTGACGCCCGCGCCCGTCTCGCCGTCGGGCGAGCGCAGCGCGAAGTTCTGGCGCAGGAGTGCGCCGCCGCCGAGGGGTGTGCGCAGCAGACGCGTCCAGCTCTTCTCGTCGCGGCGACCGGTGTCAACGAGCGAGTAGCCGGACGGGAGAGTCACGGGGTCGAGCGAGACGACCTGCGTGCCCTCGTTGACGACGGGGAAGTTGTAGAGGCCCTCGGAGTCGGTGATGACCGACTGGCCGTTGTTGAGGTAGAGGCGCACGCCGGGCAGGCCGCGCTCGTCGCTGTCGAACTGGCCGTTAAGGTTCGCGTCAACGTAAACGCGACCGACGATCACCTGCTGCGACGAGAAGAGGCCGCTGCGGACGCGCACGCTCGCGCGCGCCGGGGGGGTCGTCACGCGCTCGCCGGTGGCGAGCGTGCCCGCAGCGGAAGCGGAGTTGAACTGGTCGCCCTCAACAGCGTTCGCGCCGACGCGCACGCGGTACGTGACGACGGCGCGAGCGCCCGCGAGGACGCGGCCCAGGCGGAAGACGAGCGAGCCGTCGGCAGAGACTTCGGGGTTGAGGCTGCGCGCCGTCGGGTCGGGCGGCGACAGAAGGAGCGCCGTCCCTTCGGCGTAATGGAACGAAGGCGGCAACTGGTCGCTGACCGTCACGTCGTCGGCGGCGACGGCGGTCGCGTTATGAACCTCGACGCGGTAAGTGATGGTGTCGCCGACCTCGGCTGAAGGACGATCCGCCGACTTCGTGATCTCCAGCGCCGCGTTCTCGAAGACGGGGATGTTGAGGGCGTAGGCGGCGAGCCTCTGAATCTCGACCGCGCCGTCGGTGACTTCAAAGCTTCCGTCCTTGGCGACGGGCTGGCCGTCGAGCGAGCGCACGTCGAGCGTGAAGAGGCCCGTGCCGTCGGACGTTGGCGTGATGGTCGTCTCGATGAGGCGGGCGCGGAAGCCCGCCGCGGTGACGTTGAGGAAGTAGCGCACGGGCGTCTGCGGCGAGCCGAGTTGCGCGGGCGCGAGCGCGAAGCTCCAGCGCCCCTGCGCGTCCGCGGCGAAGGGGTTCGCGTTCTGGTTGTTCGGGTCGGAGCCGGTGTTGGCGTCGAGCGCGACGCCGGAGCCACTGTTCGAGTCGGCGAGCAGCGAGACGCGCGCGCCCGCGACGGGCGTGCCCGCGCTGCGGCCCTCGTAAACGACGCCGAAGGGGTTGACGACCGCGGTGGCGTTGGTGCTCGAAGCGGCGGGCGCGTTGTCGGCGGCGACGGCGGCGCTGTTGACGACGCCCGTGCCGTGCGCGACCGAGGCCGCGGCGCGCGCCTGGAAGGCGACCTCGACCGTCTCGCCGACGGCGACCTGCGCGAGATGAATCTCGACGCGGCGCGCGACGACCAGGCCCTCGTCCGCGTCGTCGGCGTCGGTGAGCGGGCGGTTGTTCAGACGCAAAGTGCCCGCGACGTAGTCGAGGCCGTCGGGCAGGTCGTCGCGCATGACGACCTTGCGGGCGGGGATGTCGCCGCTGTTGCGGAAGGAGACGGTGTAGTTGAGCGTCTGGCCCGGCGCGGTGGTGACGCGCTCTTTGCCTTCGACGAGCTTGACGGGCGGGAGCGCCGGGTTGTCGGGCGAGGAGAGGCGCGCGCCCTTGCCGTAGGCGTTGACGATGGTGCCGGCGTCCTGCGCGCCTGCGTTGACGGCGTCGGCGACGCTCGAACGCGTGTTGATGCGGATGGAGAGCTGCTGGCCCTGCTGTCCGCCGTTCGTGTCAACGACGGCGAGGACGGCGACGCACTGGCCGCGCGCGAGGCGCGGACTCATCGTCGAGCCGAGCGTGATCGCGCGGTCTGAGTCGGTGACGGTTCCGCTCGCGTCCGTGTCGAAGTAGAGCGAGACGAGCGCGGCGGGGGCAGAAACGTCCGCCGAGGTGATGGTGTAGAAGTCGGGCGTGTTGCCGGTGTTGCAGACGCGGAAGGGTCGCACGACGCGCTCGCCCGGCGCGACCGTGGCCGAGGGGTCGGTCTCGTCGGGCGTCACGGTGACGGCGGCGACCGTGAGCACAATGACGGAGACCGTCGGGGAGACGGTCGTGTAGCCCGCGCCGTCCGCGCCCGTGTAGAACGCCTCGGCGCGGTTGGAAATCGTAACGCCCGCCTCCGCAGTCCCGTCGGCGACCGCGCCGCGCCCGCTCGCCGTGAAGGCGGCGAGGAGCGTGAGCGCGAGCGCGCAGACGAGACTGCGGGGGCGGGCGTTAGTCATGGAGAAGATCGAAAGGCGGATGCTGGATGTCAGATGCTAGATGCTAGTAATTGCCTTTTGCTGACATCTAGCATCTAGCATCTGACATCTGGTTTTAGTTGATCCGACGCCGGAAGACGAACGCCTTCGAGACGCCGGGGTTGAGCGTGCCGGCGGCGTCCTTCAGCCAGGTGGTCGCGGCGGTGACCGCGCCGTTGGTTGTGCCGTCGGTGATCGTGCCGCCGTTGGAGTCGGACGGGGCTGGGCTGGTTATCTGCGTCGTTGTAGCCGCCCAGTTGTTGGGGACTGCCGTGCCGTCCTCGCTGATGACGATGCTCGACGCGACGAGGTTGACGCAGCCCGCGCCGCCGCCGCCCGTCGAGACGTTCGAGTAGGTGACCGTGTACTCGATGTCCGCGCCGGGGACGGGGTCGGTGGCCGCGCCAAAGGTCGTCCCGTTGATGACGGTAAAGCTCTTCACGAGCTTCAGGAAGCCGGTGTAGAGGTTGTCGAGCGTGTCGTTCTTCTGGGTGTTGCTGATCCCGGAAGTGGCGCGGATCGCGGTGCTGAATCCGCCCGACTGCAACACGGCGCTACCAGCGGGCGCGGTGACGCGCACGATGATGTTGGCCGAGCTGCCGAAGGCGACCGCCAGCGTCGTGCTGCCGCCGCCCGAAACGGTCGTGAAGCTCGTCCCGCCGTTGGTGCTGATGGCGACGGTGAACCCGGCGGGCACCGTGGGCGCGGTGAGCGTGAACGTGTCGTCGGCGTTGCCCGTGTTCTGCACCGTGTTGGTGAAGTCCACGCTGGCCGCCGCCCCGAGAGTGTCGAGGTGCGAGAGGCCGGCGATGGCCGCGGGCGCGACCGACTTGTTGGTGTAGTCGTCGTTGTTGTCAGTCGGGCCGACCGCGGCGGGCGCGCCCGAGGGGCCGATGAGAACGTTTCCGGCCTGGGTGAGCGTCGTCGGGAGCTGGAAGCCCTGCGTGGCACTCAACGGGTCAACGCCGGAGCGCGGCTCGTTGAAGTCGGCGTTGCCGTCGCCCTTGTTGACCACGAGGTCGCCCGACTGGTCGGTCAGGCTCGCTGCGACGGTGTTCTTGCCGAAGGCGTCGCCGATCTCGTAGATCGGGTTCGTCGCGTTAATGCCCGTGTTGACGGAGACGACGAACTGCATGTTCGTCGCCGAAGCGCCGCTGGCGAGCGACGCGCCGACGTTGAAGGCGACGCGCACGGTGTTGCTCAGGGGCGAGGGCGCGGTGGTCGTCCAGGTGGCCGCCGTGACGGGGTTGCTCGAAAGCGGCGAGGTCGAGTAGAGGACGGTGACGCCCGCGGGCGGCGTGACCGAGACGAATGTGGTGCGCGCGGGCACGGGCACGATGACGAAGACGCCGGTGTTCGAGCCGGCGGGCGCGTTCGTCAGCGTCTGCGAGGAGGCAGAGCGCGCGCCCGTGTTGTCGAGGCTCCACGTGTAGGTGATGTTCGAGCCCAGCGCCACGGGGCCGGCGGGCGCGTTCAGGTTCAGGCGGAGCTGCGCGTCGTTGTCCACGGTCGTGGAGGCGTCGCCGCGGGCCTCCGACTCGCCGTTGACCGGCGCGGTCGTGCCCGACGGCACGGAAGTACGCACCTCGTTGGCGGAGTTGTTGGCCGTCTGGTTGTCGAAGGTCGGCCCGCCAGTCGCGGCGTCGCCGAGCTTGACGTTGATGGTCGAGCCTGCCGACGCGCCGGCGTTGACGTTGACGCGCACGATGACGGTGAGCGTCGCGTTGTGGGCTATCGAGGAGGAGAGCACGTCCGACGCGTTCGCCAGGATGTCGGTGTCGCCCGCGTCAATGCCGTTGTTGTTCACGTCAATGACGGCCTTCTGCACGGTGGCCGGGCCGGAGAGCTGCACGCTCGCACCGGAGGCGAGGAAGCGCACCTGTGTGGCGTAGTTGCCGGTGTTGGTGACGGTGAACGTGAAGTCCACGTTCGACTGCCCGGCCACGACGTTCGGGACGCTGCCCACGTCGGGGGTGATGGCGAGGCCGGAGACGTTTGCGACCGTGACGGTCACGGTGTTGGAGACGACCGAGTAGCTGCTCGTCCCGTCGGAGTAGGTGGCCGAGGCGCGGTTCTGAATCTGCGTGCCTCCGGCGGTCTGCGCGAGCGCGGGCGCGGCCCACAGGCACAGGGCCGCGAGCGCGAGCGTCGCGCGAAGGAGCATAGGGGATTTGGTTCTCGTGTTCATCTTTTCGGTTCCTCAAAGTGGTCGGTGGGACTTGTCGGCGGTCTCGTCCGGGTAGGCCGTTCCGTGCGGGAACTTCTGTCGGCTGTTGCGAGACCGCGCGGCGGTCTGCCTTACTTGACGCGCACCCTGTAAGAGGCGGAGAGCTTGCCGCCGGCGGCGAGCGCGTCCGACCACTCGTAGCGCACCTCTGTGTACATCGAGACGGGGGCGGGCACACGCTTCACGGAGCCGTCCGCCTGCTTCTCCTCGATGATCGGCTGCGTCGAGAACGTCTTGCCGCCGTCAATCGAGTAGGTGACGGTCGAACCCTGCTCGCCCGCGGCGCTGCCCGCGACGAGGACTGTGCCCTGGGGTATGTGGCCGACGGTCTTGTAGTCGCGCGCAGGCGCGCCGCCGTCGTTCGACGAGACGATCTGCCAGTCCAGGACTTCGCCCGGCTTGACGTTCTCGACCTTGTCGAGCGAAAGGCTCTGGCCCTCGCGCTCGACCGAGCCGCTCAGTTGGACTTTGACTTCGGGGCGTCCGGCGGGCGCGAGCTGCCGCTGCGCGAAGGCCGCGACGCCGCCCGCGACGACGACGCACAGCGCGACGACGGGGGCGATGCCCAGTTTTTTATTCGGTCTCTTCATTGATCTTCTCCTCCAAGTATTCATTCCGGTCTGGTGGGCGCGAGGCCTCTCGGCGTCGGGCGCGTGGTGCCGTGCGCTTGCGGGTAAAGAGGGCTTTCGGAATCTCCCTCAGGCGGGGTCGGCCATCGCCGGCTCTTTCAAGGCGCAGGCGACGGCGTACATGAAGTCCTTGACGCGGACGGGGCGCGGGAGCACTGCCGCGAGCCGTGCGTGCGCGTGCGCACGCATGATCTCGGACGGTCGGTCGTGGATGGCTATGAGCGAGGTGAGCGGGGCGATCTCGGTCAGGGCTTCGACCGCGCCGCTGCGACCGAAGCCGGCCATGTCGAGGCTGACGGCGATCAGGTCGAAGCACCCTTCGGCAGCCGCGCGCAGAACGTCCATCGTGTGGCGGCAGGCCTCGGCCTCGTGGCCCGCGGCGCGCAGAGCGGCCACCAGCCCCTCCGCCGTCATACGGTCGTCGTCGCAAATCATCACGCGCGCCATCCGTTTGATTCCTTTGCTCGTTGAAACTTCTCGGACTAGTGCCGGGCATACTCCCCCGGCACCGGACTCTTTATCAAAGCCCGTACCGCGCGCGCGCGCCGGCCAGTCAGGGAAAGGCAAGTTGTGAGATACAGGGACTTAGGAGGACGGCGGCGCGGCGTCGGGCATACGCGACAGAAGCTCCGGCTGACACCCGCTGCTGACAAAATGTCCGAAGGGCTGTCGTTTTGTCAGCCGCCGCGCCGGGATATCCCGGTCTTCAATACTTCCTGAGATTCGGCGTCGAGATGTTAGAATGCCTTCCGAGCTACAGGCATCCCAGAGCCTCTAAGCCGAGGACGCACGCCCATGCCGCCCGCGAAAACTTTGCGCGACGCCTACAACGCCGCCAACCCGACCGAGCCTCTGTCGCCCGGCGATCCGCGCTACGTTGACTGCACGGACGTGCGCGGCGACGAGGACACGGTGCGCAAGATGTTCAGGATCATCTCTTTCTCAGACAAGCCGACGCACCAGCTTTTCACCGGTCATCGCGGCTGCGGCAAGTCAACCGAACTGCTGCGCTTGAAGGAGAGGCTGGAGGGCGACAAGTTCTACGTCGTCTATTTCGCGGCGGACGAAGACCTCGACGCCAACGACCTGACCTACACAGACCTGCTGCTCTCCGTCGCCCGCCGCGTCATCGCCCAGACCAGCAATGACGAGATCAACCTCGGCGACGCGCTCAAGACCGTCGAGACGTGGTTCGCCGAAGTCGTGTACGAACAGAGCGAGTGGAAGAGGGCCGAGCAGGAGTTGACGAGCTAGGCGGAGATCGGCCTCCCTCTGCCGAAAGGCATCCCGCTCATCGGGCGTGTGCTGACGAGGCTCACGGAACAAATCAAGACCGGCGACGAGATTAAGAAGCAGATTCGCCAGAGGCTTGACAGCAAGATTCCGCAACTAATCGGCGGGCTTAACGACCTCCTCAACCGCGCCGACGTTGAAGTGCAGAGGGCGGGCAAGAAGGCTGTGACCGTGATCGTGGACAACCTCGACCGCGTCACACGCAAAGACCTCGGCGACGGGCGCACCTCGCACGACGCGCTCTTCATCGAACATGGCGACCAGCTCTGCGCGCTCCGCTGTCACACGATTTACACCGTGCCGATCTCGATGATGTACGGGCTGAGCGCGAGAGACCTGGGCGGCATCTTCGACCGCGCACAGGTGTTGCCGATGATTAAATCTCATGAGCCGCAGGTGAGTGGCGGTGGCCCGTCGCCCGCGGGAGTGCAGCGGCTGCGCGACATCATCGGCAGGCGCATAGATGTGGGCGTGCTGTGCGAGCCGGAGGCGGTCGAGTATTTCTGCCAGGCGTGCGGCGGACACCCGCGCGACCTGATGACGCTCGTGCGCAACAGCATCGAGTACGTCGAGGACGAGAACCAGCCGAGGCCCATCACGCTGGCCGCCGCACGCCGCGCCGAAGGACAACTCGTCTCCGCGTTCGCACGCATGATCCCGGAGGACTATTTTGAAAAGCTGGTCGCCGTCCACCAAACGAACAAGATCAAGAAGGACGACGACCACCAGAAGATGCTCTTCAGCCAGAGCGTGCTGGAATACGCCGACGAGCCGGACGAGGCCGGGTCGGACACGGAGAAAGAGCCTTGGCACGACGTGCACCCGGCGGTGCAGAAACTCAAGAGCTTTCGGGAAGCGTTGAATGAGCGTTCAAGACCTGCCGTCGAATCCTGAGACGACCGCCGAACCGGACGACGTAATCGTCCGCCGCCTCGCGCGCTCGCTCGACTATGCCGAGGGCTTCTGGCTCGGCTTCGCCAAGAGCAACGCGCCCGCGCAGCGCCGCAGGCTCGCCGCCCTCTGCAAAGACCTCCTCGAACCGCTCAAAGTCCGCGTCCTCGAAATCGAGTTGACCGAACCCGTCACAGACCTCCTGCCCATCCTGCGCGAACGCCTCGCACAAGAGCGCGCCGCGCATGATGAGGACATGCAGCCAAACGAAGCGCCCGCACCGACGAGCGAAGCGTCTGCGCCCACACCGACCGGCGAAGCATTTGCGCCGAGCCAGCCCAAGCTCGCAATCTTCGTCTACGGCCTTGAGCACTCCATCACTTCGAGGGAGGCTTACCCGCCGCTCCTCTCCTCGCTCAACCTCAACCGCGAACTCTTCCGCCAGCAAGTGCCGCACCCGCTCCTCCTCTGGCTGCCCGAATACGCGCTCACCGCCATCGCCCGCAAAGCCCCCGACTTCTGGGCCTGGCGCAGCGGCCTCTACGAGTTCGCGCCCGAACGCGAGGCGGCTGAACAATCTTTAGCGGAGGTTAGCGGTCAGGCAGTACACGTAACTGAAAGTCTTTCCGAGCGAGCCAAGCGCGAACGGCTTGTTATGCTCAAAGGACTATTGGACGATTATCGTGAACTAGGCAATGGCACACGCGAGCAAGAAGCAAGGGCAAGTATTCTAAACGAAATAGGTCTGGCGCATGATGTGCTTGGCGAATGGACTGAGGCCAAGCAGGCATACGGAGAGTATTTAACTATCTCACGCAATTTAAATGACGGCGCACGCGAAGCAATTGCGTTTCACAATCTGGGAGGCATAGCGCAAGACCGTGGAGAGATGGAAGAAGCGCGCCGCCTCTACTACGAGAGCCTAGAGATCGAGAAGAGGCTCGACAATCAAAGCGGCGTCGCCAGCACACTGCACAACTTGGCGATGCTCGCACAGAATCAAGGCGAACTAGAAGAGGCGCGCCGCCTCTTCGATGAGAGCCTTGAGATCGAGAAGAGGCTCGGCAACCAAGGCGGCGTCGCCAGCACGCTGCACCAGTTGGGCAGGCTCGCGCAGGATCAGGGTGAACTCGAAGAGGCGCGCCGCCTCTACGACGAGAGCCTGGAGATCAAGAAGAGGCTCGGCAACCAGAACGGCGTCGCTCTCACCCTAGGCCAGTTGGGCAGGCTCGCGGAGGACGAGGGCGATAAGGTGGCGGCGGCGCGACTGTTTCGTGAGTCGCTGAGTATCTTTGAGAGACTTGGCTCGCCGAATGCGGAGATTGTGCGGCGGAGTCTGGCGAGGGTGGAGGATGAGTCTTCCTGAAGTGGGCGCGGGATTAGCGGGTAAGAGATTGGCGTTGCCGGGCGTGGGCGGGTCATGGCTGACCGGGAGGATAGAGTTTCAGCGCGCGGGAAGAAAGTTTTCTGACAGGGGAAGATTATTTCCGCCGGTCGGAATGTCATTACATCGGGCGGGAGTGTGATTCCCATGCGAGGGAATGATGTTCCGGCGTGTGGGAATGGCGTTCCGAGTCGTGGGAATAGTGTTCTGGCACGTGGGAACGCCGTTTCCATCAGTGAGAATGACATTCCGAAGTGTGGGAATGGCGTTCCCGTGAATGGGAATGGCGTTTCTGTTTGAGGAAATGGCGTTCTGGCTAACGCTTTCGGCTTCGCGGCGTGGGTTTGCGCCTAATCATCTCACCCTTCGTCCGGCTCAGCACTCTTCCGGCAAGTCCGGTTCATCGTCAATCAGCGCGTTAACCCGGACAGCTTTGCGGACGTTGGCGCGGCTGAGCGCTGACAGCCGGAGTCGGGCGGGTTGATGACCGCTTAGTTGTCGGTCGTGTCCGAAGGCTTCGGGGCGGGGGTGCTCAGGTGTTTCGTCGTCCCTTCGGTGACGCTGAAGTCGGAGGGGATGAACTCGGACGTGTCGGCGGAGCGGAGGGCGCGGGCGTCCGCGCCTTTCGCGAGGGCGTCCGGCCCCGACTGCCATGCGCGCCGGGCGATCTCGGCCTGCCTCTTGCTCACGAACACGCCGTTGATGAGCATGATGCCGCGCTGTATCTCAAGCTCTGCGGCGCGCCTCTTACGCTCGGCTTCGGAGAGGAACATCTCGGCGACCCAGGTCTTGCTCCAGTCGAACTTCTCGTCCGCCTCGCGCGTGTCAACTACCTGGCGCACGGCGTACAGGTTCGCGCCGCAGGTCTTGCAGAATCTCAGCTCGTCGCTTTGGTTAGCTCCACATTTCGGACAGAACATAAGTCGCCCCCGTCAACAGTTTCCGTAAAGGATACGCTGACCGACCGTGCGATGTTCGATGGCCGCTGACGGCCCGCCGCGCAAGCGCACGCGCTCAAGGCGCGTCCTGCCCGCCGCTGCCCGTCTCGTAGTCGCGCAGCTTGCGGTAGAGCGTGCGCGAGGAGATGCCGAGGATAGCGGCGGCGCGCTCGCGGTTGCCGCCCGCGTCTTCGAGGACGCGGAGGATGTGCCGCCGCTCAAGCTCGTCGAGCGTGACGGGCGCGCCGCCGGTCGTGGCGGCCTTCCCTTCCTCGGATTGTTTGGCGGCTGCCGGGAGAATTTGGTCGGCTTCTATCTGGTCGGCGGCGGCGAGCGCGGCGGCGCGTTCAAGCGCGTTGCGCAGCTCGCGGACGTTGCCGGGCCAGTCGTGGGCGTAGAGGCGCTGGCGCGCTTCGTCGGAGAGGTCGAGCGCGGGGCGGTTGAAGCGCTCGCGGAAGACCGAGAGGAAGTGTTCGACGAGCGCGGGCATGTCTTCGCGCCGGCGTCGCAGGGGCGGGACGTGGAGCGAGATGACGTTGAGACGGTAGAAGAGGTCTGCGCGGAAGCGCCCGGCGCTCACGTCGTCGGCGAGGTTGCGGTTGGTGGCGGCGATGACGCGCACGTCCGACTCGCGGTCGCGCGTCGAGCCGACGCGGCGGAAGCGCCCCTCTTCGAGGAAGCGGAGGAGTTTGACCTGCGTCTGCTGGGGCATCTCGCCGACCTCATCGAGGAAGAGCGTCGAGCCGTCGGCGGCCTCGATCAGGCCGCGCTTCGTCGCGGTCGCGCCGGTGAACGCGCCGCGCTCGTGCCCGAAGAATTCCGACTCGAAGAGTGGTTCGGGCAGGGCCGCGCAGTTGACCGCGATCATCGGCGAGTCCGAGCGCGCGCTTCTCGCGTGGATGAAGCGCGCGAGCACGTCCTTGCCCACGCCCGACTCGCCGGTGATGACGACGGTCGAGTCGGCGCGCGCCGCAGACTCGGCGAGCGCCATCAGGTCTCCCATCGCCTTACTCCTGAAGACGGGCGACGGCTGCGCGTCCTCCGAGGGCGGGCGCACGGCGTCACGCAGGGAGGCGTTCTGCCGGACGAGGCGGCGCTTCTCGTCGGCCTTGCGGACGACCGTTTCGATCTCGTCGAGCGTGGCGGGCTTCGTCAGGTAGTCGTAAGCGCCGAGCCGCATCGCCTCCAGCCCCGTGCCGAGCGAGGTGTCGGCGGTGAGCATGATGACTTCGGGCGCGTCTTCGAGCTTGCGTACCTCGCGGAGGGTGTCGAGGCCGGTGAGGCCCGGCATGCGAATGTCCAAGAGCACCACGTCGAAGTCGTTCTTCGAGAGCGAGTCGAGCGCCTCCTCGCCGGAGGCCGCCGCGGCGGTGTCGAAGCCCATGCGCGCGATCTGCTCCGACAGGAGCCTGCGCAGCACGGCGTCGTCGTCCACAACCATCACGCGGATTTTTCTGCTCATACAGGCGGTGACAGGGGCCGAAGCGTCGGGGCGATAAGATGGCAGAAAGTCTGGAGCGCATCTTATCACACGCTAGCGCGCGGTCTGTCAGGAAAATTTTTACTGCTTTTCGGGAGTGCGCCGCGGAAGCCAGAGGCGGAAGCGCGTGCCCGCGCCCGGCTTCGACTCGGCGGTGAGCGTGCCGCCCATCGCCTCGGCGTAGGTGAGCGAGATGGCGAGTCCTAACCCCGCGCCGCGTCCAGGGTCTTTGGTCGTGAAGAAGGGGTCGAAGACGCGGGCGAGCGTGTCGGGCGTGATGCCGGGGCCGTCGTCCGAGACCTCGACGCAGACGCGCTCGCCTTCGAGCAAGGTCGAGACGCGGACGCGCCCGGCTTCGTGGACGGCGGCGAGCGCGTTGTCGAGCAGGTTGTCGAGAATCTGTCGCACCATCGCCTCGTCCGTTCCGACGACGCCGAGCGATTCGTCGAGCCGCAGCTCCAGCCTGAGGTCTCGCTCGCGCCCGCGCTGCTCGAAGATGCGCGCGGCCTGCTCGACGAGGAGGTTGATCTCCACCGGCTCGCGGCGCGCGCGGCGCTGGCGCGAAAGGTCGAGCAGGCCGCGCGTGATCTGCTTGCAGCGGAGCGCCTGCCGGACGATCTCTTCGAGGTACTCGGCCCAGCCGCGCTCCTGGGCCGCGCGCGCCGTCTCCTCCTCGGAGCGCAGGTCGCGCAGCGTCGCCTCGGCGCAGGTGGTGATGGCCGCGAGCGGGTTGTTGATCTCGTGCGCCACGCCCGCCGCGAGCTGGCCGATGGTCGCCAGACGGCGCGACCGCGCGAGCTGCTCCTGCACCTCCGCCAGCGTCGTGATGTCGCTCCAGGTAATCACACTCCAGTTGGTCAGTGATCCGGAGTCCGCCTGCTGATGACCTCGCGCCGAAGCCCTTCGCTCTGAGTCTTCCGCGGGCGAGCCCGCGCCCGCCGGTTTAGCTTCCGACCGTGCATGCCCTTCGCCTTCGGCCTCCGACCCCAGACTCCAGACTCCTGACTCCGGACCCGTCACGGGCGCGACCGCGACGAGGTAGCGGCGACCGTCTTCGGCCTGTAGCTCGAAGGAGCTTGTGGTGCGCGCGGTGCCGGGCCGCATGTGGTAGGCGGCGGCGCGCTCGCCGAAGAGGCGCGCGAAGGCTTCGGCGCAGGACATGCCGGCCATGTCCGAGGGGTGCAGGCCCACCGTCTCGGCGGCGGCCATGTTGCAGCGCACGACCCTCATGCGGTCGTCGTGGACGATGATGCCGTCGGGGATGGAATCGAAGGTCTGCTCCCAGACGCGCTTGGCCGCGCCGAGCGTGTCCAGGAGGCGCGCGTTGTCGAGCGCGAGCGCGGCCATCTCGGCCAGACCTTCGAGCTGCTGGCGCTCTTCGGCGGTGAAGCGGTGGTGCTCGCGGTGGCCGACGGCCAGGACGCCGAGGGTCTCGCCGCGCGCGCGCAGGCGGACGAGGGCGAGGTCGCGCACGCCCTCGGCGCTGTGCAGCGGGAACTCGCTCATGGGCAGGTCTCCGGCGAGGCCGCGCACCTCGATGATCGTCTCGTCGTCCTGCACGGCGGCAGCGCGCTCGGCGAACTCGCCGCGCAGAGGGTTGACCACGGGGCGGCCCCCCGTCTGCATACTCTGAAAGCCGCTCGTCGCGAGCCAGGTGATCGTGCGGTCTTCGACGGAGAAGCTGGCGATGCTCGCCGTGTCGGCGCGCAGGATGCGCCGCACGGTCTCCACGACCGTGCCGAGCGTCGCCGCGCCCTCGGCGCGTGGTCGCGCGCCGTCGCCACCGAACTCGAAAGCCGACGCGCGCTCCGCCCCGCCGCCGAGCACCTCCGCTGCCCGCCTGTCACTGCTCTCCGTCATCTCGACTTCTATCTTGCCAGAATCAGGGGAAAGGCAAAAGTAAAAAGGCAAAAGAGGTGAAGGCAAACAGCGCCACTCTCATTAACCGCCGATGATGAAAGATGCCCCGCTCGCCGTCTCTTTCTTTTGCCTTTTTACTTTTGCCTTCCCTTCAACGCCAGTTGCCGATGAGGATGAAGGGCGCCCAGAAGTAGGGGTGCGCGTAAGAGACTTTGCCGCCGGGCTGGGCGATGGACTCTACGGAGAGTCCGCGGCGTGCGGTGTTGGCGGACGCGCCCTGGCCTTTGCCGGGCGGCACGCCCGCCGACGGCCCCGTGCCGCCGCGCAGCAGTTCGAGCTGCGCCTGGCGGAGCGCCTCGGCCTTCAACATGCCGTCCTGCGAGTTGCGTATCCGGTAGAACTCCTCCATCAGCAGGCGCGTGCTCGCGTCGGCCACGGGCCACAGCGAAGCCACGACGGCCTTCGCGCCTTGGCGCTGCGCGAGCACGCCGAAGCCCTCGACCTCCTTGCCGTCGCCGCCCGCGCCGCCCGTCGCCGTGTTGCAGGCCGAGAGCGTCAAAAGGTCAACGCCGCCGAAGAGGTTCTGCGCGATCTTGATCTGCGCGAGCGACAGGCGTGTGCCGTCGCCGAGCAGGAGGTAGGAGTCCGTCTCGTTGCCCGGCTCAAACTGGAAGTGGCTCGCCACGTGGACGAGCGGGAAGCGCTCGCGCAAACCAGCCTTGAACGACTCGACGTTGAACGCCTCGTCGAGCGCGATCCTGCCGGGGAGCACGCCCGGCACGCCGTCCGCCGACACAGTTCCGCCGGCAGCGCCCGCGTCCTGGATGATGCCGCGCAACTCTTCGGGAACCGAAGGGAGCGCCGCGAAGTCGCCGTGCGACTTCGACACGCCGAAGCCGAGCGCGCGCCAGCGCCCCGTAGGCTCGTCCTTCAGGCGCGCCATGCTCGCCGGAGTGAAGACCACGTCGCGGTAGCGCTCGACCATGTAGTGCTCGCCGTCGTAGAGCGCCGCGACGGGGACGTAGCGGAGCGCGCCGTCGAGAGACCACATCAAAGTCTCTGCGTGCGCCTGCTCAAGGTCTTTCGCGATGGGGCCGACGACGACGCGGTACAGCTCCTGGGCGAGCGGGCGCGGGTCGGACGAGGGGTTCTGCAAGGCTTCGCGGAAGGCCGCGACCTTCTTGTTCAGGTCGGCGGCGCTGATCGAGTACTCGCGCGCCACCTGCACGTCGGGCGTGACGAGGATGACGCGGTACTTCTCTTCGCCGACGAGCGTATAGATGGCGACCGCCCCGGAGCCGAGTTCGCGCAGGTCTTCCATCAAGCCCTGCGACTCGCGCACCTGCTCGACGCGCGCGGCCTGCCGGGTGTTGCCGAGTTCAGTGGAGAGCTGGTCGAGGAAGTTCTGAAACGCCTGGCCCGCGGCGGCCAGCTCCGTGTCGAGCAGCGCGAGCTGCTTGTCGTCGTCGGGCGTGCGCGTCGTCTTTTGCAGAAGCTCCGCGCGACGACGACCCCGCGTGGCGATCTGGTCGGCGATCTCCTCGTAGCGCTTCCCGGCGACGGCCTCTTCGGGCGTGAGCGTGGCGGCCCCTGTCTTTGACGAGCCGCCGTCGCGCCTGACGAACTGAAAATACTCTTCGTCCTTGAGGAAGCCGACGACCTGTTGCGCTTCGGGCAGGCGGCCCTGCTCGATGAGCATGTCGGCGAGCGTGTGGTAGGCGGCCTCGCGCGGGCGTAGGAAGCTCTTCTGCGCCTCCTTGTCGAGCGGCGGTATCGTCGCGCGAACCTCCTGGTAGGCCGTGACCGCCTGCTTGCCGTAGAAGATTGCGGGCGCGGTCTTCCCCGCCGAGCGCCACGCGAACATCATGTTGCTCAGCGTGTCGCCCTCGCCCTTGCGGTTGCCGGTCTCGCGGCTCAGGGCGAGCGCGCGATGGAAGCTCTCGAACGCCCGGCGGTCGTCGCCTGCCGAGTGATAGACGAAGCCGAGGTTGTTGAGCGTCTTGGCCTCGCCCTCGCGGTCGCCCGCCGTGTGCTGGACGGCGAGCGCGTGGTTCAAGTATTCGAGCGCCTTCTGACGGTCGCCGGACTCCAACGCGTCCGCTGCGAGGTTCGAGAGCGCGGGGCCGATCTCGCGGCAGTCGCCCTGCTCCTCGAAGACAGAGAGAGACTCTTTGAAGAACTGCCGCGCCTTCGCCTTCTCGCCGAGCGCGTCATAGACGAGTCCCATGTCGTTGAGTGTGACGGCCTCGCCGCGCTTGTCGCCGACGGCGCGCAGGAGCCGGAGCGCCTGTTGGTAACTGTCGAGCGCCTGTCGCTCCTCGCCGCGCGAGTCGAAGACGTGGCCGACGTTGTCGAGCGTGTAGGCGGCGGTGCGGCTGTCGCCCGCGGCGCGGAAGAGCGCGAGCGCCTGTCGGAAATCGTTGAGCGCGCGTTCGCGGTCGCCGAGCGAGAAGTACACTAGCGCGACTGCGGACTCGGCACGCGCCTCCTCAGCCGTGTCGTTCGTCGTGCGAAGCAGGGCGAGCGCGTCCTCGTAGTAGAGAAGCGCCTGCGCGCCCTCGCCCAGTGCCTGCCTGACCGAGGCGATGGTCACGAGCGTCGTTATCTCGCCGCGGTAGTCGCCGAGCGAGCGGAAGAGCGCGAGCGCCTGCTCGTACTTCTCGACGCCCCGCTCCAGAGCTTCCGGCCCGCCGCCCGACAGCAGGCGCGTCGCTTCGGCGAAGGTGCGCTCGGCGGGGAAACGGCTCAAGTCCCGCGGCGTCGGCGTCTGCGCCGTCATCGAGAACTCGTAGCGGCCCGGCGCGGCCCACTCCCTGCGCGTGCGCACCTGGATCGTGTAGTAGCCGCCCTTCCCGGCCTCGAAGAAGAGAGGCTCCGGCCCCCACTCGCCCACGGGGCTGTCAACCCTCGTCAACTCCTCGCCGTCAGGCCCGACGAGAGTGAGCACGATGTCCGCGCCGCGCTGGTCGAAGACCGCGCGCACGAACTGTCCAGCGTTGAGCAGGAGCCGGAACGTGTGCACCTCGCCGCCCATGATCTCCCGCTCGACTGTCGTCGGCTGTGGACGGGACTGCGCGCGCGAAGGCGTCGGCGCGGAGAAGAGGCACGCGAGGAGCAGCAAGGGGATTAAAGCGAGTGCCGGGCGAGGCTGTCGCCGGCATCGCCGCGGCGGCGGCGTCCGCTGGGGGTTTGAAAAGAGAAGGGGCATGCGAGACACGTCTGCGGTCGCCTTCGACCCTGGCCTCTTCGGGGTGACGTTTGTCTGAGAAGGAAGCGACGGGAGCGAGCCTCGCGAAGTTCCGAACCGAGAACCCCGCCGCGCCCGGACGTTAAAGGACTAGCGAGACTCTATTGCCCGCCCCGCGCGTTGTCAAGATTGATTCACACGACGCCACGCTCCGGGGTGCGGACAACTACAGCTAAACAAACTCCCGATTGCCCCCCTTTTCCAACAAAGGGGCGGGCCGCCATCGCCAAAACTTTCTTTCACCTGACGCCGCGCCCCTGCGCTCGACATCCGTGCGCGTCGCGCCCTTCTGCGATTTTCGCGCTTTCCATCGGCGGCACGTGCGTTGCCCTTGTTCCCCGCGTGGAGCAGCGAACATGAACGCCAACGAAGAACGGACTGGCGTCGAACCGACAGAGAATGAGCGGAGAGAATCGAGGAGGATGCTCATCGTGAAAAGAGTTCTCGAAATTCTGGGGTGGCTCGCGGCGGTCGCCCTCTTCGCCTTCGCCAGCCGCGCGGTCTTCGCCGCGACGCCGCACGCCGCGAACGCCGCGCCTGATCGCGCGCACCAACGTTCGCCCTCAGAGTTTGTACGCCGCACCGCCCTGCGCGCGCAGACGACCCAGCAGAACGTGACTATCACCGTGCGTCCCGCCCAGACGGTCGAGGAGCGTGTCGCAGACGACGTTAAAGAAAAAGAGCTACGCAAGGCCGCCGATGAGAAGCTCGCGGCTGAAGAGTCGGCCAGAATCGCCAAGACGAGTCCGAGGGTGCTTCTGAGTCGCGCGCGCACTGTGTACGTCGGCTCCGGCACGTCTTTCTTCGAGCCTGTGCAACTGCAAAACGCCCTTCGCAAACGCGAGGAGATGGATTCGTGGCAGGTGTTGATTCTGGACGGCCCGGACAAGCGCAACGTCGCCGACGTGCTCATCGAAGTTGACCGCCCCCTCTTCACCTACACGTTCACCTATAAGCTCACACACCGCAGCACGGGAATCGTCCTCGCCGCCGGCAAAGTCACGGCCTTCGACGGCAACGGCGCGGCACCGAAGCTCGCCCGCAGAATCGTCGAAGACATTAAGAGAGCGCGCGGAGAGACGAAGGCTAAGAAGTAGCCGCTAACGTCAGCATCGGTGTGCGGGGGCGGCTGGATGAAGCCGACCGAATCACAAGGTATAAAGCGAAAGGCGGCCTTACGCGGGCCG
>QHXN01000099.1 GCA_003222975.1 Acidobacteriota bacterium
CGCCGGAATAGTCGCGGGACTGAACGGCAGCACGCGCCTGGGGCAGATTCTCTTCTAGGCGGACGGGGCGACCAATAGCGGGCTTTTCCGTGTGGACGTGTGGAACGCTGGCGCGCAGGTGACAAGTGCTTTCAAGGTAGATCACCTCGGCGGCATCTCGCTCGCCGGAACCGCCGTGACCACCTCCTCCACGGGCACGGGCACTGGCCCCACGAACACCGTGGACACCGGCTCGACGAACACGGCAGGAATCATCACCGTCACGGCGGGCACATCACCGAGCGCTACAGGCACTATCACCGTCACCTTCTCCGGCACTTTCGGGACGAACACACCGACCTGTCAGGGGCAGGCCGTGAACGGCACGGGATCGTGGGCTGTGGGCGCGAACGTCTGGATCAGCTCGGCCTCGACTTCGAGCGTGGTCTTCAACTGGGACAATCACACGGCGGCGGGCGCAGGCGTGAACCTGACGGCTGCTTCGACCTATAAGCTCTCTTACCAGTGCTTCGGTAAATGAACCGCCGCCGCTTCCGTGTCCGGCCTCGCGCTCCTCGCCGCCGCTCCACTGGTTGCGCGCGCCGACCGAGTCCGGTCATGCGCTTCTACGGCACGAAGGATATCTTTCGCCGCTGGAAAATAAGCGCCGAAGCCGAGTCAATCAGCCTTCATCTTGGTTCAACTCATAACGTTATGAGTTGCAGCTTAAAACTTCGGAAATAATCTGATGGGCTGGGAGACTCGCAACGGGAAAAAGGTCTATTACCGCAAACTGCGCGGCGCTTCGGGGCGCGTGCGCTCGATCTACTGCGGGTCGGGCGAGCGGGGCGAGCTGGCGGCCAGAGAAGACGCCGAGCGGCGTAGCACACGCGGGGGTGGCGGAAATTCGCGACATAAAAAAAAGGCGCGCGCCGACGATCTCCCAGCCGAAGATGCAGCACACGGCGCATCAGAAAACCTCATCTCGCCTCGCGCGCGCGTAGAAGCCGACGAGCCGCGCGCGGAGTCATCTTTCCAAATCGGACAGACGACTACTCCTCCGCCTCCCTGTAGCACATCAGACCTCGCCGAAATCGGCGACATAAAAACAGAGCCTTCTCCCGCCCGCCCGCTCCCTGGCGCATGTCCGTGCGCCAGGCCCGCGATTACATCTTGGGCAGGCAATCGGACGAGCCCATGAGCGGTTATTTCATGGTCGGGTTTCTATATTCACAGGGGCGCATTGACAAGGACGCTTACCGGCGACTTATAGCCGAGTTCCTTCCGCGAACCTGACAATTGGCCGTGTGCTACCGCGCCCCCGGCCCGCGCTTCCAGAAAACGCAACAGTGAGCAAGGTCGTGGTTTCACAAAATTTCACCAATAAAACCAATAAGCGCGAGCGCGGCTTTGTTCCTGGCGGACGTGGACGCTTGGCTTGAAAGAGAAGAGTGATAAGTGAAATGTTACTAAATGATACCAACGAATCCAATAAAAACGCACTCCGCGAGCGTGCCGCCTTCCTCGTCGCCGAAGACAAGTTGAGCGACGAGCTGATTGCCGCCGAAGCCGGAATCGGACTTAAATCGCAACACTCAAAAATCCGCCGGTATCCTAAACCCTCACGCCCTCTTGCTTTTAAGTTCCAGCAAAGCGCAACGAGAATCGGACAATGTTTCGATCTTATGACACGTCAACCCGGCGCGTGGGAGTGTCGTGTGCTACGGAAACCCTATGAAGCCGGAGAAACCCTATAGAGATGTCTAAGTGCGGCGCGAGAAAGAAAAGGGGCGGCGTTTGCGCACGGCGCGCCAGGGCGCTCTCTTTGCGCTCACGGATTGGGCGAATAAGCGCGGTGTGAATGAAGGGGTTACGGAAATCCGTGACATAAAAAAAGGGGACTCGGCGACAGGCTTGAGGAGGCCGCGCACGCGCGCCACCTTATTCTACACTTTATACACACTAACGCGCGCGAGGGAGGGTCGCGGAAGCGGCTGAGGGAGTGACAGAGAATCGCGGTAAATCGGATTCTAAAGTTCGTCGGCACGCAGGTAAGTGCACCGTCTGTAACCACACGCAGAGGCAACAGATAGAGGCCGATTATGTGGAGTTCATTTCCCTGGCGAAAATCGCAATGGTCTTCGGCGTCAGCCAACACTCGATACTTCGCCATGCGCAGTTCGCCGGCCTCGACGTAAAAGCCCTGATGCCCCACGTGAACGTACAGGGCGACGGCGCGCCGCCGCACGCTTTTAGTTTGACGTAGTTTTACAAATCTATGGCCGCGCAGCGACTTCAGGACGCCCATAAACAGTTTATCGTTCAGGCACTTGCGTGCTTCATGACGCCGTCCGAAGTGGCAGAGGCCGTAAAACTAGAATCGCGCGCGCCACGCCCCTGCCGCCGTGTGCTACAAAGGTCGTTGCCGGTTTTTTCCGGTGATTTTGGCCCTCACTCATAACGGTTACAGGTGGTGATTCGCCGCGTCGGGTAGTCGCCCATCACTCATAATGATTATGAGTGATGGGCCTACTGCATCTCGCAGGCGTCCCTCATCAGCGCCTCGCTCACCGAGCCCGCCGGCGGTGGCTTCCAGCCGCCCAACTTCTTTGCCGGGGTTTCGTAGATGATGCGCCCCTCCGAGTCCAAGTAGCGCACCTGGAGGAAGCGCGCGAGTCCCTTCTCGCAGTCGTATTCGCTCTCCGATGTCGTGTAGGCGAGCGCCGCGGCCTTCTCCTCCCCCACGTCCTTGACTAGCCCCGCGACTTGGCCTTTAAGGAATTCTTTGCCCTCGGGCGTGTCGTCGCGCGGCACCTGCCTCTCCCAACGCCTGACCACGCGCCCGTCGTGCTCAGTCCTCTGGTCGTCCACGTAGAACTTTTCCGTCTTGCCCTGCCCGACGAGACGCCACTCGACCTTTTGCGTGAAGGCGAGGCACAGGAGCGCGGCGAATAGGATCGCTCTTTTCATGATGCGGGAATTAGAACGCCGCCGCCCTTCAGCCGTCAAGGTAGGCGCGGCAGACACTCGCCCGGTGGAAGCGCGAACCCGGCTTGAGGCGCGGGCGCATGTTCGTGATGTCGGGTTTTGTCGGGTGATTGCGGGCCCTCACTCATAACGTTTTATGTTGAGACTCGTCCGCGTCAGATAGCCGGGCGTCACTCATAACGGTTATGAGTGACGCCGATAACTTCGTGCGTATTCGACCTGTGCTGAATCCGGGCATGGTGCGGGCCGTCTCAGGGGATAAAACGAGGGGCCAGGCGGCAAAGCGTGCGTGGCAGAGGGCTTCGGCATCGGGCGGTTCGCGGGTGTGCCGTTGGGTAATCCGATTTCGAATCGCGCCGCGTATATCTCGTTGCGTTCGACAAATCAATCCGGGAGGCACACCATGGCTCAAACATCACAGCCGATCCCTACGTCTCTGCTCTACCCGCTGCTCAGGGCATTGGGCCCGGAGCGGATGGGTAACGCGCGCTTCAAGGCCCCCAAAGGCGAGAGGCTGAGCGTCAGCGCCAAGCGCGCTTTTCAGGCGACGCTCGCCGCCGCCGAGCAAGCTAAATCGCCGCAGCAGTTCGCCAAGACCCTGGGCGGAGAAGCGAGCAATCAGGCCGCTCTGTCGCATGGCAGCATTACGACATTAACCGTCTCGTATGGTAAAGACGGCTACACCAAGGTGGAGATTATTTTCCAGGACGGGACGCATATCCTCAGCATCTTTCCGACGACCTGAGCGCCGTCCGGGCAATTGGGGGCCGCCTCTGGCCTCAATCTCTCGTCCTGGGCGGCAAAGCGCGGGCATGGCATAGGCCGGAGGCCGGACGGGCGGCTGTCCGCGTAATATAAATACTATACGCGGACACACTCCCGGCTCAAAGACGACCAAAAAGGGGGCGGCCTCTTCGTGGGAAGCCCGCCCCGGTTGAATTGAATCGTCTCGGCCCGCCGACGGCCCGCGCTTCTTGTGCCGAGCGCGGCTCATCTTGTGGGCCGCCAACCTAAAACCGTTTTAGGTTGGCGGCAAAGCTTCGCGCGTATTCGCCCTACAATCGTTTTTCCGTTTTGTGAGTACGGCATCTCGAACGGGGCCTCAATCGCTCAAGGGAGACGGCAAAGCTCGCGCGCGATAGACCGACCAAAAAAGGGGGCGGGCCCGCAGAGGAGGCCCGCCCCGGTCGGGTGGAACGATTGTTCCACTATTAAGTCGCCTCCCTTCTCATCGCGTGCCGAGCGCGGCTCGCGGTGGCAGTAGCGCATCAGGAGGCGGAGGCGGAGGCGGGTCTTGCTCGGTCTCGTCTGTTTCATAGCGCGACCCCTTCCTCGCCCGCCTCCTTCTTCCGCTTCTCTTCGGCCAGGACGAGCCGGACGTACTCCTCCGAATCCCACAAGTTGGCGCGCGCGATCACGGTGTTGACGTACTCGTTCCAAGCGCCCGCGATGTCGTTGTAGAGCTGCGAGGGCATGTCGGGGTGCGTGCGCGCGATCCTCAGAACTTCGGAGAGGTAGCGCGCGAAGGCGTCGAGTTCTAGGTCGGCGTCGGTCGCGTACCTTTCGACCAATGCGACGAGTTCGGCCTTTGCCTTCTTTGCCTTTCCGGTGGTCGCGTGTGGCGCGGCCTGCCTGTATTGCTCGGCCAGCATGACGGGCGTGTCTTCGAGTATTGAATCTAATCCCTCGACGCTGAGCACTTCAGTCAGCCGGCTAATGCGCTTCAGTACGTGCGCGGGGGTTGTGCGGTTCGCGGCGAGTGCCTTGATGCGCGCCGCCATCTGTTTGTCGTCGGTTTCCGGCGTGGACTGCGCGCCCTTCTTCTCTGTATTCTTCTTAGCGGTCATGGTGTCGGCGTACCTTTCTGTGGTTGCTGCAACTGTGGCCGTGGGCCGGGCTCGTGTTGATGGCATGCGCCCGGCCCTTTGACTCCCGCCCTGCCGCTTACGCGCCCGCGAGTTCGCGCACGCGCGCGAGACTCCGCTTGAGGCCGTCGCGCGTGAGCTTGTCCGTCCGCTTCGACGCGATCAGGTGGCGGGCCTCCCTGACGGCCACGGCGTACCAGCGGGCGACGACTTCCGGGTGCTCCGCATAGACGTGGGTCGAGCCTTCGAGTTCGGTCAACTCCTCGAAGAGCTTCCCCTCGCGCCGTCTTCGTCGGGGCGGCTGAATATCTCGGCGAGGCGGCGGGCGACGCGGGCGTCCACGGCATTGTCTCCACCTTCGGCCTCGCCCTTCATGCCGCCCTTCGTGGTAGTTTGTTTCTTGGCTGTCATTAGTTTCCTTCCTTTGGTGAAACGGTTGATGGCCGTTGGGCGGCGCATGTGTTCAGAGCACGCGCGCCGCCCGTTTCTCTTCAGCTCGCGCGGTCGCCTGGCCGCGCGTGTATCTGCTTCCACAGGTCGAGTCGGACGACCTTCCCTTCCTCCTTTCTCATCTCTTCAAGCCGGCGGATCGCCCCGGCCAGAAGCCGCGAGGTCTCAAGCCGCTCCTCCCAATCGAACGCGGGGCGGCTCTCGTCTTCGAGGCGGGAGCGAGCGGCGCGGACGGCGCGCAGGATTTCGTTGACGCGCGTCTCGTCGGCGCTCATCGGCTGAACTTCCCTTCCCTACGGAGGAACTTGCCGAACGTGCGCGCCCGGTCGTCGTCGTAGCGGGTGGTGAGTGATTCGAGCGCGGCCCAGAAGCCGGCGACCTGCTCGTCGCGGGTGAAGCGGTGGCGGCGCGGGTCGGGGCCTCTGCGGAAGCTGCCGGCGTTGGGCGCGTGGCGTGTCGCCTGACCCGGTGTGCTATATTTGGGCATCAATCGTTCTCCTTCGTCGTGGTTGGAGCTTCGGTTGAGAGTCGGGGGCTAGGCGGGTGCTCGAACACTCACCTAGCCCTTCTCGCTTAGTGCGACGCGGCGCGCCGGCGCATGGCACGAACTGCGCGCAGGAACAAAACGACCGCCGCGAGGTGCTTGCAGACTTGGGGACTCTGCGGCCCGCGTGCGGCGTCCCGGCCTCGCAGGTGCAGGTGCCGAACGTCAGGCCGTTCCTGCTCTCAATCCTGACGTGGTACTGATGGCCTTTGGCCTTATTGGTGACTTCGTAGAGGTGGGGTTCGTGGCGGCGGATTGATTGCGGCTCGCGCGTCAGTCTCTCGGCTGCGCGGGTGAACTGTTCGCGGCGTTGAATCTGAATCATGGTCGGTTTCCCTTCCCTCTCTTGATTTCCTAACCTGAAAGAGATACTAACAATATAGTAAGTAACTGTCAAGTAAATAATAGCAATTGCGTAAGTATTTCTTTTCTGATAACCTTGCCAGCCATGAGCAAGGAAACCTTCACTACACGCGAAGCGGCGGAGAAGTTGGGGGTGTCATCTGCCCGCGTGCGGCAGATGATTCTTGAGGGAGATTTACCGGCAGAGAAATTCGGCCACATCCTTGTGATTCACGCGGCGGCACTAGAAGCAGCCAAGCATCGCAAGACTTCCCCTGGGCCTGCCCCGAAGCCGAAGACCAACGGCGCGGCCCCGTTGAAGCGCGCGAAGAAAGGCGGCAGGAAGTGAGCGGCGATCCCACTAAAGACATCGGCGAGAAATACTCCACCAAGCCGACTATCGAAACCGTCCTTGAGCGCATCAACGCCCTCGACGAGAAGCTGTCGGCGCGCGTGGACGGCTTCGAGAAAAGAATTGAGGAGCGCATCACGTCCTTCGAGGAGCGGGTCGGTATTCGCCTCGACAGAATAGAGAGCGAGGTTAAAAAGACCCACTCCGAGTTCTACGACATGCGCGCAGACTTCACGGAGCTGCGGGCCGCAATCCGCGAGCACTTCAAGGAGCCGGCCTGAAGAGGGGCGGGAAGCATGGGCGACGAGGGAAAGAGCGCCAGGGAGTTGCTTGAGGAGTTGAAGCGCTCTGTCGAGCAGATGGAGCGGGACAGCCGGACGCGCACGACCCGCTTCAAGGTGAACAAGCGCACGCACCGCGTCCGCTTCGAGGGCGAGACGGAGGATTCGGTCGAGGTGGTGATCGAGCCGCGTAATAAGGATGAAGCTTGACGAGCGGGGCGCGCGAACACGGTCGGGCGCATCATCGGCGAAGGCAAGAACGGCAAGGGCGGCGGGTGATAAAAGCGTTAACCCGGCGCGCCTCGCGCGCCTACAGTCTTTGCGACGCCGAGTTGAAGCTCGGCCTTCCGAACTGTAGTCCCAACCTAGAACGGTTTTAGGTTGGGAAAAAGATTTATGAGCGTGAGCATTGACGACATCATCGAGCAGAAAGTTAAAGAGTGCGTGGCCGCCGAACTTGAGCCTTTCCGTTCGCTCCTGTTGCACCTCTCCAATTCCGGGGAGACACCCGTCGAGCCGCTCGTTGACGCCCCGGAGGCCGCCGCGATGCTCGGCCTCGATGTTTCGACCGACGAGGCGAAGAGGCGCGCGTGCCAGAAGGTCTACTACCTTACGCGCATCGGACTCCCTTACGTGCGGACGGGAAAGAGGCAGAAGAGCTTCGATCCGGCGGCGGTGAGGAAGTGGATCGCCGCCGGGGGCATTAAGCGGGATGACCTGTAGGTCGAAGCGCTGCTGAGGTCTCATAACGTTATGAGTAGCGAGCGGCGGGTGACACCAACACCCGCCGCAAGCTGCTCGCGGAGCCGAAGGAGAAATCGCTTACTACTATTAACGCGAAGGTGTCATCGCAATGTTGAGACTGTTCTACGCCTTACTCGCCGCCTCTTTATTGTTACTTTCAATATCCTGTGAAAAACGGTCACAAGCCGATGATAACAAGCTAGAAAGCATAGGCGACCAAGTAGACGGGAAAGAAAAGAGCGCCCAAGAAAGAAGACAGGAACGCGTAAATAAAGAGTCTAATAAAATTGACGACTTGATCCGAAGTAACAGCGCCCTCGCCGAATTAATTTCTAAACACCGTGCTGTTCCGGATTGGGAAAAAGAGGTGCGAGATCGCGGTCGGGTGTTCGCCTTTGACGTTCAGGAAGCGATTGTAAGGCAGGACAAGAGGCCCATCCTCTTAGTGACTGAGATAGACGATGCCGTCAAAGACGGGGACAAATACTATCTCAATCTGGAGGCGATAAACTATACGGCGGACATCTATTTCACGCTCGAATGTAGCGCCGAGCAAGTGCAGCAGATTGCTGGACAGGTCGAGTCCGTCAAAGACAATTACGCGATTATCGCGGACGTGGCTTCCGTCAGGAAAATAAGATTCAGCGTCGAGGCGTCGCCCCAGAGTGAAGACGAGGCGGAAATAGAATTGAACGCCTCCGACGCCTTTAACGCCAGGGGCCGGTTCTAATCTCCTGTCATGCGTGCGGGCATGATGCGCAGCCGCCGAAAACAAAAAGTGACGCACCACTTTTTTCCGCGACCCCTCAAAGTCTGCCGGAAAATCGCAATTTCTCGACCTCGCATATACACAAAAACGTGACCAGTCGCACTCATGCCCCGCCGCCCGGAGACAATCCGAGAAGACTCAGAACTCCGGCGGCGGCCTTGACCTCGAAGCCGTCTATGAAGGCGACGAGTTGGAGACGGCCCGCGTGCTCCTGATGATCCTGGGGCTGCCCGCCGAAGAGATAGAGCGCGTCGTTGCGAACATGAGCCTTGATTCATTTGAGGAGATGTGACTATCATCCCCGCCCACTATGAGACCTTTCATCCCATACGCCCGCGTCAGTAGCGATGAGCAGAAGGACGCCGAGACCATCAAGACCCAGATCGCGGAGGTCGAGGCGCACGCGCGCTCCTCAGAGACGGCGCTCGCCGCGTGGGTCACTGACGACGGCGTGTCAGGGATGATCCCCTTCCACGAACGGCGGGGCGGCGCGCGCGTGCTCGAACTCCTCCGCACCGGCGACTACGCCGGAATCGTCTGCCTCAACCACAAGCGAGTGGGCCGGGATGCCTACGTGATTCACCTCGCCGTCCGACAGATCGAGCAGGAACTGAGGCTCGACATCCAGGCGGTGCGTGAACCCGTGCCCGGTCAGCTCGCTCCCGGCGCGCGCGCTCTCATGCGCGCCATGTACGCCGGAGTCGCACAGTACGACCGCGAGGAAGATTTGGCCTCGATGCGCGCCGGCAAGGAGCGGGCGGCGCGGGAGGGGCGCTACGTCGGCGGGACGGTGCCCTTCGGCCTCAAGCTCGAAGCGTTGCGCGCGCCCGGACGCCGGAAGCCCGTCAAGAGGCTCGTGCCGGACGAAGAGACCGCGCCCACGGTGCTCAGAATCTTCTCGCTCTACGCCGCGGGCCGCTCACAGTGGCAAGTCTCCTGGGACTTGCAGGCCGAGGGCGCGCCGCACCCGACGAATGGCGTGTGGAAGCAGTCAACGGTGAGCTACGTCCTCCGCAACCCGGCTTACAAGGGCGAAGGGGTCTGGCGCAGGCGGTCGGAGGCGAAGACGGCGAAGGGGACGCGGACGAAGCGCAACTCGCCGCCCGAACGGGTCATCGCTTACGAAGATTATCGGATTCCGGCGGTCGTCCCCGCGGGGCTGTGGGACGCCTGCGCCCGCCTGCGCGCCGAGAACGTGCGGCTCGCCTCGCGCAACGCCAAGCACCTCTACCTGCTGCGCGGCCTGGCGCGCTGCGGCCTGTGCGGGCGCACGCTCGCCGGCGTCTGCCAGAATAACAGCGAGGGCCGCCGCTACTTCTACTACCGCTGCACGTCGCGCTCGGACGCCTCGGTCAGCCCTTGCGGGCTCCGTAACGTCCGCGCCGAGGCGCTCGAAAGAGTCGTGTGGTCGGGCGTGGAGAGGATCGCGCTCTCGCCGGGCAAGGTTCTGTCGAAGATTCGCGCGGCGATGGAGGCGCGGAGTGGTAAGGCCGAGGGCCGGGACGCATCGCGCCTGCTCGCGGTCAAGGCGCGGGAGAGGGAGCGGCTGATCACGCTCGCGCGCAAAGGCATCATCACCGAGGATGAGCTGGCCGCCCAACTCTCGCAACTGCGCGCCGAGTCAGCCGCCCTCGAAGCCGAGGCCGCCCGGCGCGGGGCCGCGCTCGTCGCCGCCGCGGAGGTGCGCTCACTCATCTGCGACGCCGAATCGTTCCTCGACGTTCTGGCGCGCCGGGTACACGAGTGCACGCGCGAGGAGATGGCCGCCATACTGCGCCGTGCCGTACCGCGCGTGGTCGTCCGCCCGCGACCGGACGGGCGCAGAGTCGCCGAAGTGGCCTACCGTCTCATCCAGACCGCATCAATTGCTACCAACCCGCTCTGATGCGAAACTAAACACGCGCCCGCGTGCGTGGCGCGTATCAGTACATGCCGAAGGCCCTGCACATCTACGCCGTCAACGGCATGCAGCCTCGCGCGCCCGAATAAATCACGCGTCCCCAAACAATTGCCCGGCCAGCGACGATGACCGCGAACAGTTGGCACACACGTTGCCCTGTCGTAAGTGCGACCTAAGTGGTTGGGGTGGAATTTGCAGCTTAAACTCAGGGAGGGTTGGAAAAATGCTTTGGACGATTCTGGTTATTCTTCTCGTGCTCTGGCTCCTCGGGCTGATCGCGAACGTCGGCGGTGGACTGATTCACCTCCTGCTCGTCGTGGCGCTCGTCATCTTCGTGATCAATCTTTTGACCGGGCGTCGAACTGTCTAGCACGAGCGGGGACGACGGCGCGTCCGGCATTCCCGTGGGCGTGAAGCTTCGGGCGGCGTCTCTCTCTGCTTTCACAAATGATCGTGCGGCCCCGCGTCGCACCGGTAACTCGCCCACAACAGCCGCGAAGGACGCTCCTTCAAACGAAGGGGCGTCTTTCTCTTTTGCCCGGCTTACCGAGAACCCGGCTCGGTGGGATACTATCTCCGGCGGCGAGCCAGCCGCCACCCGTCTATGAACAAACGTGAGCGCCGAAGCTTGATCCGCGCGTCGGGGATGGGCGAGTACGTCTTCTGCGCGCGCGCGTGGCGGCTGCGCCTTGAAGGGCACGAGCCGACGCGCGGCGCGGGCGCGCGCGAAGCGGGGCGGCGCTGGCACGAGGGCCACGGGCGGCGGGTCGCGCGCGCCAAGCAGTTGCGCGGCCTTGCGGTCGCGTGCGCGTACCTCGCCGTCGCCGTCGTAGTCCTGATTCTTCTCGTCTGGTGGCGCGGATGATCTGGCTCGTACTCCTGCTCTGCCTGCTCATCCTCGCGGCGGCGACGGCGGCGACGGCGGCCCGCCGCGAGGCGAGGCGGACGGGACTCCCCGCGGGCGCGCTCCTTTACAGCGACACAGGCAGGCCCGTCGGACGCATCGCGCCCACAGAGGTCGGCGCGGAAGGGGTCAGGCAGGAGAGGCCGCTCGTCTCCTCTTTGCTCGGACTCGTCGGCAGGCCGGACTATTTGATAGAGGCCGAGGGCGGAGTCGTCCCCGTCGAGATCAAATCCACGGCGTGCCCCGCCGACGGTCGGCCTTACGACTCGCACGTCGCGCAGCTCGCCGCCTACTGCCTGCTCGTCGAAGACGTGCTCGGCGAGCCAGTCCCCTTCGGCGTCATACGCTACCGCGACCGAGAGGTGAGGGTCGAGTACACGGACGAACTGCGCGAGCACGCGCTCGCCCTGCTCGAAGAGATGCGCGCCGCGCGCGACGCCGAAGAGGTTCACCGCAGCCACGACGACCCGCGCCGCTGCGCCGGTTGCAGCATGCGCGACGTTTGCACCGAGGCGCTGGCCTGAAGGCGGTAAGGATGAAGGCGGAAGTAAGAGTTGCCTTCACTTCATCCTTCCGCCTTCCGTCTTCCGTCTTCATCCTTTGATTAAACTGCCCGCTCCGGTAAAATTCCGCTTTCATCAAACGCAATCAAAGGGCAGAAGATTTCTGTGATGACGAACAAAGACGTTCTCGCGATCCTCGTCGGCGGCGGCCCCGCGCCGGGCATCAACGCCGTCATCAGTGCCGCCGCCATCGAGGCGATCAACGAAGGCTTCCAGGTGCTCGGCGTGCAGGACGGCTTCAAGTGGCTCATGCGCGAGGACACTTCCAAAGTCCGACCGCTTCGAATCGAGGACGTTTCGCGCATACACCTACAGGGCGGAAGCGTCCTCGGCACGGCGCGCGACAATCCGACCAAGTCCGAGGAGTCCACGCGCGCCGTCGTCGGGACGCTGCGTCGCTTAGGCGTCACACACCTCGTCACCATCGGCGGCGACGACACCGCGCGCTCTTCGAGCTTCGTCGCCGAGCACTCCGGCCACGAGATCAAGGTCGTCCACGTGCCGAAGACGATTGACAACGACCTGCCGCTCCCTCCGCACATCCCGACCTTCGGCTACCAGACCGCGCGCCACGTCGGCGTCGAGCTTGTCCAAAATTTGTTGGAGGACGCGCGCTCCACGAAGCGCTGGTTCGTCGTCGTCGCGATGGGCCGCAAGGCCGGCTACCTCGCGCTCGGCATCGGCAAGGCCGCGGGCGCGACGCTCACCGTCATCGGCGAGGAGTTCGTCGGACGCGAGACCGTGGCCTTCTCCGACATCTGCCGAATCGTCGAGGGCGCGATCATCAAGTGTCGCGCGTCGGGCCGGCAGTTCGGCCTGGCCGTCCTCGCCGAAGGTCTCATCGAAAAGCTCGACCCGGCGGAGCTGGCCGAGTTGCAGGACGCGGAGCGCGACGAGCACGGCCACATACGCTTCGCCGAGGTTGACCTCGCTCGCAAGGTGAAGGCCGAGGTGCAGGGGCGACTCAGTGCGCGCGGCCTGCGCGTCACCATCATCAACAAGAACATCGGCTACGAGCTGCGCTGCGCCGACCCGATTCCGTTCGACGCCGCCTACTGCCGCGACCTCGGCTACGCCGCCATCCGCTTTCTCCTGTCGGGCGGCAGCGACGCGATGGTCAGCGTCCAGGGCGGGCGCATGGTTCCCATCCCCTTCGCAGACATACGCGATCCGGGCACCGGAAGAACGCGCGTCCGCATGGTCAACGTCGAGAGCGAGGGCTACCGCGTCGCGCGCGAGTACATGATCCGGCTTGAGCCGGAGGACTTCGCCGACCCCTTCTGGGTCGAGAAGATGGCGCGCGCCGGCAACGTGACGACGGACGAGTTCCGCGACCGCTTCGGATATTTGAGCGGCCACGCCACTACATCAAGTGATGAGTGATGAGAAATTGCGGCTGCTCTTTCTCATCACCCATCACTCATCACTTATCACTGGGCTTATGGCAATTAAAAGAATCGGCATCCTCGTCGGCGGCGGCCCCGCGCCGGGCACGAACGGCGTCATCAGCGCGGTCGTCATCGAGGCGCGGAAGGCGGGCTGCACGCCCGTCGGCTTCCACGACGGCTTCGAGTGGCTGGCCGAGCGCTACACAGACGAGCAGCACGAGATGACGGTTGACGAGGTGTCGCGCATACACCTCGACGGCGGCGTCCGCCTCGGCACATCACGCACGGACATCACGCGCGACCCGGCGGCCTTAGAGAACGCCGTCGCCGCGCTCCGCAAGCTGAACATCGAGGCGCTTGTCACCGTCGGCGGCGACGACCTAGTGCGCAGCTCCGCGGCAATCGAGCGCGCGACCGAGGGCGCGATCCGCGTCGCGCAGGTTCCCAAGAGCATTGACAACGACCTGTTGATTCCGAACTCGGTCGCCACGCTCGGCTTCGAGACGGCGCGGCACGTCGGCGTCGAGCTTGTGAAGCGTCTGATGGAGGACGCGAAGACGACGGGTCGCTGGTACTTGGGCGTGACGATGGGGCGGCCCACAGGCCACCTCACGCTCGGCATCGGCAAGGCCGCGAGCGCCACCTGCACGATCATCCCCGAAGAGTTCCGAAGCCAACGCGTCTCGCTCTCCGACATCTGCCGCATCGTCGAAGGCACGATCATCAAGCGGCGCGCTTTAGGCAGCCTGCACGGCGTCGTGCTGCTCAGTGAAGCCCTGGTCGAGCGCTTCGACCCCGCGGAGGTCGCGGAGCTTCAGGACGTTGACCGCGACGCGCAAGGGAATATACGCGTCGCCGAGATTGACCTCGGTCAAAAGGTCAAGAGCGAGGTGCAGGCCGGACTCGAACGGCGCGGCATCAAGGTCACACTCGTTGACAAGACCATCGGCTACGAGCTGCGCTGCGCGCCGCCGATACCTTACGACGCTGAGTACGCGCGCGACCTCGGCTACGCCGCCTTCAAACACCTCTACCGCGGCGGCGCGGGCGCGGTGATGACGATCCAGGGCGGCGAGTTCCGCGCCGTGCCGTTCGACGAAGTGATTGACACGGCGACGGGGCGTGGCCGCCAGCGATACGTTGACGTGGACACGGAGAGCTACCAGGTCGCGCGCGACTACATGGTGAGGATCGGCGAGAAGGATTTCCGCGACGACGCGTGGGTCGCGAGGCTCGCGGAGGCCGCCGGCCTGTCCGCGGCGGAGTTCGTCTCGCGCTTCGGCGCAAGCGCGTGAGCCGCGCGCGCCCGACGGATTTTGAGAGGCGGCGGGCACAGTTGTTTCTACTGCTCCTCCGCTTGCGGCGGCGCGCCCATCTGTTCGAGCGCGCGGCGGGCCGCGTCCGTCTCGGCTGCCTTGATGGTCTGGCCTTCGCCGCCGACGCGCGCGTCGCCCCAGACGACCTCGACGTGGAAGGTGCGCGCGTGCGGGGGGCCGAGCGTCTCCACCACATCGTAATGAGGCGCGAGGTGGCGCTCGGCCTGAAGTCGCTCCTGGAGCATCGTCTTGTAGTCGGCGGCGGCGGCGGATTCGGGCGTGGCCTCGTCCAGCTCCTCGCCGAGTGCGCGGCGGACGAAGCGGACGGCCTCGTCGAAGCCGCCGTCGAGGAAGACGGCGGCGAGCACGGCCTCGAAGGTGTCGGCCAAGAGGGCGCGCTTGCGCCGGCCCCCGGTCTTCTCCTCGCCGCGTCCGACTCTCAGGTACTCTCCGAATTGAAGTCCGCGTGCGACGCGCGCGAGCGTCTGCGTGCTCACGAGCCGGTGCTTCATGCGCGAAAGCTCACCCTCCGTGACGCCTGGGTGCGAGCGGAAGAGGGCGTCGGCGACGACGAGTCCGAGGACGGAATCGCCGACGAACTCCAGGGCCTCGTTGTGGAGCAGGCGCGTGCGTGCCTCCTCGCCCGCCGGGACGTTTTCGTGTGCCCAGGAGCGGTGCGTGAGGGCGCGTTCGAGTAAGGCTCTATTGCGGAAGGTGTAGGCGAGTGTCTGTTCGAGCGCGGCGGGGTCTGGCGGTTCGGGGCCGACGGGATTCGTCATGCGCGGGATTGTAACAAAAAGGCCGGGCGCGCCGTCCGACTTTCGTCGAAGGGCGCGCCCGGCGCGCGTGGCTTCTTGCGACCGATGCTTGGCCTCAGTGCCCGGAGGTCATCGCCGCCGCGCCCGACTTGGCGGCGGGGGTGGCCTTCGTCACCGGCGGCTTCTGCGGAGTGCTGGCCGGCTTGGTCGGATTAGTCGTCGGAGTCGTCGCGGGCTTCGTGTTCGTGGCCGGCGTCGCGGCGGGCTTGGGCGTAGTGCCCGTCGGCTGCGCCGTGGTCGCGCCCGTGCCGTCGGTGCCGGTCGTCCCCGAAGAGCTGGACGGCGTCGCGGTCGGCGCAGGCTCCTGGCCCGGCAATGGCAGCGGCTTGTTCAGGACGCTCGCGATGAGTTCGTTAAGCCCCGCGTCCGAGTTGTCGTGGCGCTGCTTGTAGAGCAGCGTCAGCGCGGGCTTCACGGCGTTGTTGATCGCCGCGTACTGAGCCTTGCCGTTGCTCAGGGCGACGGCGCGCGCGTAGGCGTCAATCACGCGGTCGAGCACTTGGTTGACCCTGGCGAATAGCGCGTCGCACTCCGGCGTCGCCTCCTTGCCCTCGCACTTGTCCTTGTAGTCCTGCGCGAGCTTTTTGAACTCGTTGTTGTAGTACGCGAGGCCGAGCGACTGGTAGGTGCTCGGTTCCTTGCTGAAGCTGCTGCCGGACTGCGCCACCTTGAGCAGGGCGGCGGCGGCGTCGCCCGGCGCGCTGTCGAGTCCGAAGACGCCGATGTAGTAGTTCAGGCCCGCGGTCGCCTCCTGCTGGTTGTTGAAAGGCGCGTAGGAGTCGGCCGTCTTGCCTTCGCTGATCAGGCTGAGCGCTTTGCGCGCGGTCTCGACGGTCTGGCCGTACATGCTCTTGTTGCCGGTTGTGGCGTTCTTCACGCCGGCGGCGACGAGCATAAGATAGACCTTCAGGTTGTCGGGGTTCTGCGCCAAGAGCGGCTGGCAGGCTTGGTAGGCTTGCGTCGGGTTTTTGTTCACGGCGTCGGTGCAGTTGAACTCGACGGTGGCCGCCTCGTACTTCGTCACCCAGTTCTGTATGAACTTGACAATCGGGGCGTTCTCAGCGGACGTGTCGCTGCCGTACTTGCTCAGGTATTCCTTGCCGGTGTCGTAGGCAACCTTCTGCTGTTCGGGCGTGCCCTTGTAGTTGTCGAGAAACTTCTTATAAAGGGCCGCCTTCGCGTCCGCGTCCTGCGCGGACGTGGCAGCCGTCCCTCCGCCCGTGGTCTGCGCGAGCGCCGGTAGTGCGAACGCCGCCGCGAGCGCTACGATAATCAGAAGTCGTAATACGTTTTTCATCGGTCGCAAATCCTCCGTGCGCTGACTCTTTTTCTGGGAGATGTGATTCGGGGGCGCGCTTTCGGCGTCGCGTATCTCAGATGCGCGGCTGTGGCGGCCAGTTGCCGCTGTAGCCGCCCCGGCGCGCCGCGCCTGTTCCCTCGGGGAACGTAAGGCCATTCGTCCTGTTCCGAGCGGTTTTCGCGCCGTGATACTGCACCAACCGCCGCACCGTGTCAAGCCGTAGAAAAGAAGTTCAAAGTTCAAAGTTCAAGGTTCAAAGTTGAGCGTAAAAAGTGAAGCGCCGACCCGTGAGATTGAAGTCTCACGAGTCGGCACTTTGAACTTTGAACCTTGAACTTTGAACTACTCCGGCCTGTCCGAGACGCGGCGCGGGCGCTCGACGCCCGGAGTCGTCTTCGGCTGGGGCGCGGGCAATGCGAACGGGGTGGTCGTAATTGTCCTGGCGGGGGCGCTCGTCTGAGGGCGCTCGATGGTCCTGGCGGTCTTCTGAAGGGTGGGCTGCGCGCCGCCGTCCTGAGCGCCGGGCTGCGTCGTGCTTCCGCCCGCCACGGTCGCGGCGCTGGCGTCCGTCGCGTCCTCTTCGTCCTTCTCCTCGCCGTTGATCTCAGTGGCCTTGCGCGGGTCAACGTGCGGGCGCGGGACGAGCGGGTCGCTGGCGAGCATGGGCTGCGCGCCGGGGCGCGGGCCGAAGCGATTCTGTAGGCCGCGGTAGACCTGGCCCGCGATGGTCGAGGCGTCGCGGTAGCCAGCCGAGGTCGAGCCGCGCGTGATTACGGTGATGGCTAGTTGCGGGTCGTGTACGGGCGCGAAAGAGGTGAACAGACCGAGCTTGGAGCCCTGGCCGGTGCAGGTGCCGGTCTTGCCGGCGATGGTCTCAAGCGGATTGTTGGCGCGCTTCCCCGACCCGTAGGCGACCGAGCCGATCATGCCGGGGATCATGCGCTGCACGCTCTCCTGCGGGATTTCGATGTCGCGCTTGACGACGCGCTGGAAGCGCAGGTTCTCTTCGGGCGTGCGCGGCAGGTGCGGGACGAGCAGGTGTCCGCCGTTGGCGATGGCCGACGTGAGCGTGGCGAGCTGGATGGCCGTCACCTCGATGTCGTCGCCGTGCGAAGACATGTGGTTGACGGCGTAGCCCTCCTTGAAGACGGGGAGGCGGCCCGGCGACTCCGCGGGGAAGTTGATGCCGGTCTGCTGGCCCAGGCCCAGCTTGCGCGCGTACTGCATCATCCTGTCGAAGCCGACCTGCCCGCCGACGCGTTGGAAGTAGCCGTTGTCGGAGAAGGCGAGCGCGTCGGTCAGGTCGAGCCGGTAGCTCGCCGTGCCGATGTTGACCGTCTGCACAGGGTCAATGACGTGCTCAGTGAGTCCGGCCAAGCCAGTGACGAGCTTCGTGGTCGAGCACGGCTTGAAGCCGCGCCTGAGCGCCCAGTCCTGGTTGACGACCGTATAGACCTGCCCCGTCTTCGGGTTCATCACGACGACCGTTCCGGCGTGGTCGCCGAGCGCCTGAAGCGCGACGCGCCGGATATCCGGGTCTTCGCCCTGCGTCTCGTCCTTCTGTACGTTGGCGGCGGTCTCGTCCTTGAGGGCTTGGTCGGCGGCGCGCTGGCGGGCGAGGGCGATGGCCCGCGCGATGGCGGCGCGGCGCGCGGCCTCGGCGGCCTCGCGGCGACGGCGCTCGGCCTCCCGGCGCGCCTCGGCCATCCGCTCGCGCTTCGACAAGCTGCGCGAGTCTTTGCGCGACTCCTTCGCGGCGCGCTCGCGCCTCGACCCTCGCGAGTCCCTGCGCGACGAAGCTTCGTCGCGCCCGCGGCGACCTGCGGGCTTCGAGGACTTGGCGGCTGCCCTTCTGGAAGCCCTGGACGCGGCCTGCGCCGAGGGCGCGGCGATGAAGAAGATTGTGGAGATTACGAACGCGGTTAGACTGAGGGAACGGAACTTCAGGGTCATCGAACTCTTCCTCGCTTAAAAATCAAGCAGAAGCGACCGCCCGGAACTGAACTGCAAAAGGGGTGCGCCGGGCCGCCGTGTCAAACGCCTAAGATGCTTTGAACGAAAGTTTGTTTGCGCGACTTTTTCGCGGCGGCCTCTCGTGACCGCCCCGGTGCCGAACTCGAAGTGTTGATGAAGCCCGCCGGAGCATTTTCGTGAAAGCTCTTGAGACACCTTCAAAACTTCTATGCGCACCAAAGAAAAAGGCTGGAGAGACTTGCTCGCGGTCTCTGGGAGGGCTTTGCGCTGGAGACCATTGTGACTATAACATCTGTTGCAGAAGTAGGGCAACTTTAAAAAAGTAGCCAGTAGTCAGTGGGTAGAGGTCAGTAGGTTCGCGGGCGCGGGCGCTGACGCTTTCTGACTGACGCCTCGACGGAGGGCGGCTGACTACTGACTACTGACTATCGGATACTGTTTTCATGCGACTGCCGAGACTCTTCTACAGCTTCCGCACGCGGCTGCTCCTGGTGATGGCGCTGCTGCTGGTCGCCACGCTCTGTGTGCAGCTCTACCTGAGCCGGCTCGAACAGCAGCGCCACTCCGTCATCATCTCCGACCAGGAACAGGCCCTGACCGCGAGCATCGCCCTCGCCAACGAGAGCATCACCTCCGGCAAATACCTCTACGAGCTGGACGAGAAGCGCAGGGTCTCTTTCCTGAAGGAGCAGGCCGGGCGCGTGGTCAACGTGCTCGTCGTGCGCGAGGACGGGCGCGTTGACGACAGCCTCGACCCCAGGTTCAGGCCGGAGACCGTCAGCGATGGCAGTTATCACTACTACAACGTCTCGGAGTTGCACCTTCCGAAACTGGTTGACGCCGGCGAGGTCTCCGAGGAGTTCAGGCGCGTCTCTTCACTCCCGACGACGCAGCAGCCCATCGCCGGCGAGCCGCGCACCTTCGCCATCCCGCTCCAGACCGACGAGGGGATGAACTACGTCGTCGTGGTGCTCGGCAGAAGCCCCGCCGCCTCCGAACCCGTCTGGAGGACGGCCAGGCAGTTGCTCCCGACCCTCGCCGTCCTGCTGCTGGCGACCTCGGTCGCCGCCCTCCTGGTCTGGAGCTTCACGCGCCCCGTCAGGGAGCTTTCGCGCGCGACGCAGCGCGTGGCCGCGGGCGACTTCTCTTTCCGCGTCCCCGCCGCCGACCGCCGCGACGAGATCGGGCAGCTCGCCGCGACCTTCAACGAGATGGTCGCGCAGTTGGGCCGCATGCGCGAGCTTGAGTCGCAGGTCAAACAGGCCGAGCAGTCGGCGGTCGTGGGCCGCCTGGCCTCGGCCATCGCGCACGAGATTCGCAACCCGCTCAACTACATCAATCTCACGCTCGACCACCTGCGCACCTCGCTCGCCCCCTCCGACCCGAAGAAGCGCGCGCAGGTCGAGCAGCTCACGCTCCAACTCAAGGCCGAGGTCGCGCGCATCAACACGCGCATCACGGAGTTTTTGAAATACTCGCGCCCGGCCAACCTCAACCTCCAGCCGCTCGACCTCGGCGAGACCTTGCGCGACGCACTCCGCATGGTCGAGGTGCAGGCCGCGGACGCGGGCGTCGAAGTGCGACTCGACACGGACGGCGCGGCCCCACGGGTCGTCGGCGACCGCGAGTCTTTACGTTCGCTCTTCACAAATCTTATCATTAACGGCATGCAGGCGATGGACGCGCCCGGCGGGCGACTGATGGTCAAACTTTCAGACGACGACGGGCGGGCGCGCGTCTCCGTCTCCGACACGGGCCGCGGGATAGGCCCCGAACACATGGACAAAATTTTCGAGCCGTACTTCTCGACGAAGGAGACGGGCACCGGCCTCGGCCTCGCCATCGCCAAGAAGGTCGTCGAGGCGCACGACGGCTCGATCTCCGTCGCCAGCAGGCCCGGCGAAGGCACGACGTTTACGGTCGAACTACCAACGGCGGGAAATGATGAATGATGAATGCGGAATGATGAATGAAAGGCGGCTTGAATGATTAAAGACGACTCGTCTTCAATTCATCATTCATCATTCCGCATTCATCATTTTGGAGTTACTAATGGCACGCAAAAGCATTCTGGTCGTTGACGACGAGAAACCGCAGCGCGAGATTTTGGAGGCGATACTGTCGGGCGAGGGCTACGACGTGACGACCGCCGCGTCGGGCGAGGCGGCGCTGAGGATTGCTCGCGAGCACCGCTTCGACCTGGCGCTCACCGACCTCAAGATGACGGGCATGGACGGCATCGAGCTTCTGTCGAAGCTCCTGGCCTTCGACTCCTCGATCATCGTCATCCTCCTGACCGCCCACGGCTCGATTGACTCGGCGAAGGAGGCCCTGCGCCGCGGCGCGTTCGACTACCTGGAGAAGCCCTTCGAGCGCGAACAGCTTCTTGAAACCATCCACCGCGCGCTGAGTAAGCTCGACGCGCTCGACCAGGAGATCGTCTCGGCCTCGTCGGAGATGGAGGCCGTCAAGAAGATGATCCTCAAGGTCGCGCGCTCGAACTCGACCGTCCTCATCCGCGGCGAGTCGGGCACGGGCAAGGAGTTGATCGCCCGCGCGATTCACAACCAGTCGCCGCGAGCCGACCAGATGTTCCAGGCCGTCAACTGCGCCGCCATCAACGAGAACCTGCTGGAGTCGGAGTTGTTCGGCCACGAGCGCGGCGCGTTCACCGGCGCGCACGCCGAGAAGAAGGGGCTGTTCGAGATCGCCGACAAGGGCACGCTCTTCCTCGACGAGATCGGCGAGCTGGACGTTTCGATGCAGGCGAAGCTCCTGCGCGCCTTGCAGGAGCGCGAGATTCGGCGCGTCGGCGGCACGCGGGCGATTAAGATTGACGTGCGCGTCGTCGCCGCCACCAACCGAGACCTCCGCGCGATGGTACAGGACGGTCGCTTCCGCGACGACCTCTACTACCGCATCAACGTCCTCTCGATTGACGTGCCGCCACTTCGCGAGCGGCGCGAGGACATCCCCGTCCTCATAGACTTCTTCTTGAGGAAGCACACGCGCAACACCTCGCGCCTCATCCGCGGCCTCACGCCCGACGCGCGCAAGGTGATGCTCGACTACGCCTGGCCCGGCAACGTCCGCCAGCTCGAATCCGCCATCGAGCGCGCGATCCTCCTCGCCGAGGCCGACTACATCACGGTCGAAGACCTCCCGCTCGAAGTCCGCCAGGAGACCAGGCCCGCCGCCGAGGGCGCGGGCTTCAAGCTCCCCGCCGAGGGCGTCAACTTCGAGGATGTGGAGCGCAACCTCATCCTCCAGGCGATGGAGCGCACCGACTACAACATCACGAAGGCCGCCAAGCTCCTCGGCCTCACCTTCCGCACGCTCCAATACCGGCTCGAAAAGTTCGGCATCAAGCGCCCCGACCGCCACGGCGCGAAGGAAGAGGAAGAAGGCGACGAAGAGTGACTGCGAGCGCGCAGTTAAATTGAGTTCTGCTCTGCCGCAAGAGACGAGTGAGGCGCTCGTTCAAAGGCTGTTCTGATGACCTGAATCCCCCGGAGGTGATTGATGAGACTGACGGCAACATCCCTCTCGACACTGGCGCTCCTTGCGCTGATCGGCTGCGGCGCTGCGTCGCGGCCCGGAGAACGCCAGGTCGCTTCTTCTTCCAACGCGAGTGCGGCGGCCCCGAATTCGCCCACGCAAGACCAGGCGGCCAGAGCGCCGCAGGGCGGCGGTGCGGGCCAGGCCGTCGTGCAGAACGTCTCGCTCCAACAGGCCGATCAGTCGCAGAACGCACCCGTCGAGCGCAAGATCATACGCAACGCCGAACTCTCGCTTGAGACCGAAGAGCCGCCGAAGGCGATGCGGCGCGTCGCCTCAATCGCGGAGGCGCGCGGCGGCTTCGTCGTTACGTCCGAGTCGCGGCAGCAGGCCGGGACAGACGGCGGCAAGGCTTTCGAGGTAATCACGTTGGAGGCGCGCGTCCCCGCCTCTCAGTTCGACGCAACGATCAACGACATCCGCGCCGCCGGCAGCCGCGTCACGGCGGAGAAAATTACGGGGCAGGACGTGACCGAGGAGTACATTGACCTCGAAGCCCGCCTGCGCACGCAGAAGGCGCTCGAAGCGCAACTGCTCGACATCATGAAGGGCGCTCACGCGGTCTCGGACGCCATCACCGTGGAGCGCGAACTGGCGAACGTGCGCACCGAGATCGAGCGCCTCGAAGGCCGCCGCCGCTTCCTCGAAAACCAGACGAGCCTCTCCACCATCAAGGTCACGCTCCAGCCGCCCTCGCCGCTCGTCAGCACCACCGGATTCTTCCGCAGCGTCCGAAGCGCCTTCGGCGACGGCATAGACATCGCCGCCGCCATCACGCTCTTCCTCATACGCGTCCTGCTGGCGCTCATCCCGCTGGCGGTCTTCATCGGCCTGCCCTTCTTCTTCCTCGTGCGCTACCTCGCGCGGCGGGCGCGGAGGCGCGCGGCGTTTATGAGAGAGATTCAGGCGCAAGCCCCGGAAGTGCGCCCCGCGCCGGGGCCTTGAGCGCCCGCCGTCCGCTGCACTTAAGACTTCCGGTTTTCAAAACTAGAGTTCATGCCATGCACCGAAAAATTCTTCTAGCCATCGTCATCGGCAGCGCGCCGCTGCTCTTGGGCGCGTGCACGGGCAATCAACCGGACACGGCCAACGCGCCGACAGCAGCCGCCTCGCCCGCAGCGACGCCGGCGGCGGCGCAGGCCACGCCCGCGCCGGCCACGCAGCCGCAGCCCGTCAACGTCAACGTCGAGGAGGTGCAGCTCGCGGCGGGCGGCGCGGGCGAGGCCGTGGTGCGGCTCGACATCGCCGAAGGGTTCCACGTCAACGCCAACCCCGCGTCCGACAAGTTCTACGTGGCGACGGAGGTTCAGGCCGAACCGCAGGAGGGCATCACGCCGGGCAAGCCCGCCTACCCGCCCGCCTTGACTCGCAAGCTCGGTTTCAGCGAGAAGCCGCTCGCCGTCTATGAAGGCCGGGCCATCATCAAGCTCCCCCTGCACGCCGACAAGACCGCGGCGAAGGGGCGGCACACCTTCCGCGCGCGCGTCCGCGTGCAGCCCTGCAACGACCAGGAGTGCCTGCCGCCGCGCACCGTCGAAGCCTCCATCCCCGTGACGATCAGTTGAACTCATCCGAGGTAGGCTTG